>QAMW01000007.1 GCA_003150235.1 Bacteroidales bacterium | reverse complement strand
GTGGAGTATAGCGGACTCGAACCGCTCACCTCGACACTGCCAGTGTCGCGCTCTAGCCAGATGAGCTAATACCCCTCGGTATGAAAAAAGCCTTCTGTCGAAGAAGGCTCTGTGGGCGCTGAGGGATTCGAACCCCCGACCCTCTGCTTGTAAGGCAGATGCTCTGAACCAGCTGAGCTAAGCGCCCGGTATCGGTAGTGACCGGAACTTTCGATTTCTGAACACCGGAGTTCTGTTGAGTGGGCGCTGAGGGATTCGAACCCCCGACCCTCTGCTTGTAAGGCAGATGCTCTGAACCAGCTGAGCTAAGCGCCCGTGTTCTTTGTCGAAAGCGATGCAAAGGTACAACGATTTTTTGAACTGGCAAACATTTTGGGCAGAAAAAATCGATGAAATTTCATTTTTATTGCGTAATTTTGTGGTCTCCAATCATTTTACAATTTCAAATATCACTCATGCAACTGACACAACTTACTGCAATTTCCCCGATTGACGGTCGTTATCGCGGCAAATGCGAGCGACTTGACGAGTATTTTTCCGAATATGCCCTTATACGCTACCGCGTCAGGGTAGAGGTGGAATATTTCATCGCCCTTTGTGAGATTCCGCTGCCGCAGCTTGCGGGAGTCGACCATGGCGTATTTGAGAAATTGCGCGACATATATAAAAACTTCACCGTTGACGATGCGGCACGCATAAAGGAAATAGAGTCGGTGACCAATCATGATGTGAAGGCGGTCGAATATTTCCTTAAAGAGCGTTTCGACTCGCTTGGACTTGAGGCTTACAAGGAATTCATACACTTCGGTCTTACTTCGCAGGATATCAACAATACATCAGTGCCTCTGTCGCTGAAAGAGGCACTGCGCGATGTCTATCGCCCGCTGCTCATGGAGCTTATCGAGCATCTTGAGGCGCGCGCCGACGAGTGGCAGCAGCTACCCATGCTTGCGAAGACCCACGGACAGCCCGCGTCGCCCACGCGTCTCGGCAAGGAGATACGTGTGTTCAGCTATCGTCTTCGCCGTCAGCTCGCCATGCTTGACGCCGTGCCCGTAAGCGGAAAATTCGGCGGTGCCACCGGTAACTTCAACGCTCACCTTACCGCATATCCGTCGATTGACTGGCGCGCTTTTGCCGCCAAGTTCCTGGGCGAACGTCTCGGCATAGAGCGTGAGGAATACACCACCCAGATATCCAACTACGACAATCTTGCCGCGATATTCGATGCCCTGCGCCGCATCAACACCATCATCCTTGACCTTGACAAGGATATGTGGCAATATATATCTATGGAATATTTCAAGCAGAAAATCAAGGCGGGTGAAGTAGGGTCGTCGGCTATGCCCCATAAGGTCAACCCCATCGACTTTGAAAACTCCGAAGGTAATCTCGGCATAGCAAACGCCATTCTCGACCATCTTGCAACGAAGCTGCCTGTATCGCGTCTGCAGCGTGACCTGACCGATTCCACCGTGTTGCGCAACATCGGTGTGCCTCTGGGTCACATGATGATTGCCCTTGCTTCTACCCTCAAGGGTCTCAACAAGCTCCTTCTCAACGAGGCGGCAATCAACCGTGACCTTGACAACATGTGGAATGTAGTTGCCGAGGGTATCCAGACCATCCTGCGCCGCGAGGGTTATCCGAAACCTTACGAGACTCTGAAGGAACTGACGCGCGTCAACACCACCGTGACCGCCGAGAGCATCGCCGAGTTTATCGACACACTCAACGTGAGCGACGAGGTAAAAGCGGAGCTTAAGCGTCTGTCGCCCCACACTTACACCGGTTATTGATTTATATACGACCATACACCATGAAAAAGATTATGTTTATGCTCGCGGCGGCGTTTATCGCAGCCGCCGCGCTGACTTCAGGTAAACCCGCTTCTGCCGATTCACGAAAGTGGATGGAGAGCGGCGAGTGGAACAATGGTTGGAACGTCGCCGTACATCCGTCGGTCAACGCCGATGAGTTTTACGGGCAGTACACCAAAAACAAGGAGCTGTGGGACACTCTCTTCAGCTATCTTGCCACTCTCGACCTCGACTCGCTTCCGGTAGGACGCATTGACCTTGTGCCGGGGCGTTGCTGGATAAAGATGAGTGAGTACACTCCGAGGGCTGCAGAGGATGTCAACATCGAGCAGCATCATAATTTCATCGACCTGCAATATACGCTGCGTGGCAACGAGAAGATGGGTTACGGACATGATGTCAGGGTCAAGCATGAATATAATCCCAAGAAAGATGTGGCTCACTTCGATGCCGACAGTGTCGACTGGTATGTGGCGGGACCCGAGGCGTTTTTCCTCTTTTTCCCGACTGACTACCATCAGCCGTCGGTGAGGTTAACCGACGAACCGGGCGTGAGCCGAAAGCTGGTGTGCAAAATAGAGTACCTGTGATTCAGATGGCGCATTTTCATGCGCCATCTGAAGGTTATAGGGTTAAAGGCTTGTCATTTTCGGCGGCCAATACTTGTCCGGAGCGTTGGTGGAGATGCATAAGCACCAAAAGGACAAAGGTATGAATTTCCCGATAGGGATAATCTCTATGTAGCCGGTGGTTGAGCGAAGCGATACCACCGGAAAGGGAATAAATAATGTGATGTTTCCGTCAGGAATCATCACGGAGCGTGGTTGATGATTCCCTGCCATGGGCAGCAACTTTTCGGTTTTTGCGGACGCGGCATGCAACAAATCGGTGTCGTATGTTTGGAGATATTGATATTTTTCATTACTTTTGAATTATCAAGTGACGCAAATATGTTGCGCCACGGTGTAAACCTCTCCGGGATATGGCATTTGACAGACTGAAACTATTGCTAAAAGATGAACTTGGGTATCTGCCCTCCGATACCGGGCTTGACGAACTGTTTTCGCGAGGGGAGATGCTGCGTCTCTCCCGTGGCGATGTCGTGATAACCGAGGGAGTGAAGTGTCCCGATGTGTATATAATCCAGGACGGAATTGTGAGATTTGCCGATATGAATGGTGACAAGGAGCGCACCTTCGCTTTCGGGCTTCCCGGTACCATGTTTTCGTCAAAGCATTCATTTGCCATGAATCTGCCGTCGTTTTACAGGGCTGAGGCGTGTTGCGACTCGGTGTTGATGCACATCCGCAGGGAAGATTTCTGGGATATCGTGCCCCGCCATCATGAATTGACGATATGGATGTTGCGCTACGCTTACGGCGAGTTGTTTTATCATGAATACCGTAATGCGGTCGTGCATAAAGGTAGCGCGGCAGAGCGTTACCGCAGCATGCTCGGCGACCGTCCTGAAATTATAAAGAAAGTGCCGCAGAAAATCATTGCCTCATATCTCGGGGTGACCCCTGAATATCTTAGTAAACTAAAGAATGCGTTTCTGAAGGAAAAACGCTGACATAATGCGCGGATATTGCCTTCATACATGGCAATATGTTAATTTGGAGTGTTAAAAGACGAGGATTGTGCCATTTCTTAATCTATATTAAGTTTTTTGTGTAAAACAATATCTATTTTTGCGAATAAGCAGTTGCCCATGACACGCTTGTTGTACGGGGCATAAATGATATTATTATATTTCATTACATAAAAAGTTAAGCTATGAATTATTTTACTCGAAAAGTTACGGTGCTCGCGGCGGTGTTTGCCGCGTCGGCTATGGTTTCGGTAGAAGCGCAGGAAAAGTCGCTTGACATACAGGTGAGTGACATTTCATGTACTGATGCTTCGGTTACGATTACTCCATCCGATGAGTCGGTGGGCTATTACTGGTATTTCCGCCCCAAGACTGAATTTGACGGTATAGGAGCCGACAATATTATCGAAAATCAGATAACCAACTGGAAAAATAATGCCTCACTTTATGAGGATATGACCTGGCAGGAGATGATGAATTTAAATCATGGTGTTACCTCGACTACTTTCAGGGATGAGCTTTACAGCGGTTTGATGTGGGACACCGAATATGTGGTTTATGGTTTCGGGATGACTCCGGAAGGCGAGGTGTCGGTTCCATTAAATTATGTAGGATTCAAGACTGATGCACCGGCGAAATCAGACAATACGTTTGCGGTTGAGATTCTGTCGATATTGCCCGATGGAAAGAGAATGACTACATCAGTGTCGGTCACTCCGTCAAATGACGACCCGTATGTCGTGTATCCCGCTGAAAAGAGAGAGGTTGATGGTTATGACCTCACCCCCGGTTCGCAAGAAGAAAAGGAATTCTGCTCCATGGTGCTGACCTATGGCGAAAAGCATACCGGAAAGGCAGAAATCACGTTTGACCAGCAGCGTAAAGACCGCGACTATTGTATCGTGGTTATCGGAACTGCCGATGGCGCTCCTACTACAGCCCCCGTCATTGTTGAGTATAGAACTGAGGAGAAGCAGCCACAGAAAAACGAGTTTATACTCGAAGTATCTGATATCACCACTAATGACTGTCATGTGAAAATTGTGCCCCCGAGTGAAGACATGCTCTATTATTGGTATATGCCTACAGCCGCTGCGGTTGAGTTCCGCGGAGGAAAAGAGACTGTCGATATTGAGCTTGACCGTGGATGGTATGAGTATGTGTCAGGTCTTTATGGGGGTAACCCTTCCTGGCAGGAGTTGATGAGCAATGATTTATCCAAGGGGACATTGGACGGTCGCACGACCGATCCGGGGCTTTCTGATAAGTGCCCCGAACTAAGATGGGATACTGACTATGTATTGTATGCTTACGGGGTGAATGAGCAATGTGAGCGTATTACCGATATTTTCTTCTATGATTTCCGCACGGCAGCGCCTGAAAAGTCTGACTTGACATTTGACTTCAAGCTTATAAACGTAGAGGTTGATGAAGAGTATTCTACATCAAAACGTACTGCCTATAGAGCCACAATAGATATCATGCCTTCAAATATTGAAGAACAATACGCATTTGACTATTGCGAGACGAAGTATCTTGACGAGTACGGAGAAGGTGCTATCGATGATTATATATATGACCAGTTCCGTCCTTCTTGCAGGGTGGTTACTGATGCGGCAGAGGTGGTGATTCCGGGCTTGCGCGGTGACAAAGAATACTATATTATGGCGGCAGGCTGGGAGAAAGGCGCGCCTACTACCGAACTGTTCACGTTTAAGTTTGACTGCAAGAATGTCGGGATTGACGCTGTCGACGGTGAAAAAGTCGTTGTCAAGGCTGTTGCCGGAGGCATAGGTATTACCGGTACATTCGCCGATGCAGCCGTCTATGGGCTTGATGGCAGGATAATGGGGGCTTTGCGTGGTGATGGCGCAACACTCTCTGTTCCTGCGGGCATCTACCTCGTGAAATATACCGAAGGCGGCAAGTCCTTCACTACCAAGGTGCTTGTGAAGTAATCCTAAGTAAGAATAATTCCCGAACGGTGTCACGCCTGTTGCGTGACACCGTTTTTTCGTTAACGTAGCGCGGAGTGTGTTGCAAAACTATGATTTCTCCCTCTTTTAACCTTTTTAACCTCTTAACCATCAACTTTCGCTTGAGAAAGTTGAATTATTTATATAATTAATTGTTACAGTCGCAGAAAAATCTTAATTTTGCATTGCTGACAGATGATTGTATGTGTATGGCATACAGTATATATGAAGAGTAGTAAATTAAAATCTTATAATTAATCGATAAACTGAAGTTTTTAATCGGGCAAACAGCCCAACGACGCCGAGAGGCTTGACATCTATTTTTACAATTACTTACTTAAAGGAATTAATGCATTATGGACAGCAACGAAGAAAAGAAGCCAAAACGACCGAGAATCGGGGAGAACCGCATTGCTGCCTCGTCGGAGGGCGAGACCGCTATTTATGGTAAGGTAGAAAGTGACCATTCAGGTGACTATAATCAAAACGGTGAGGCGGGATCCCGCCAATATGGTAATTACGACCGTCCTTACCAGCCCAGAAATAATTACAGCAATAACCGTCAGGGCGGATATAACAACCGTCAGAACGGCTATGGCAATAACCGCTACAGCAATCAGGGCGGCTACAACAACCGTCAGGGCGGTTATAACAACAATCGCTATAACAATAATCAAGGGGGATATCAGCCCCGTCAACAATATCAGGCTCCTGCGGTGACAGAAGGCGCTGAAAGCAATGCTGCCGAGCATACCCAATCCGAGGGATATACCCCGTCAACGCAGCAGGAAGGCGGCTACAACAACCGCTACAACAATCAGGGCACTTATAACAACAACCGTCAGGGTTACAATAATAATCGCCAGGGCGGCTACAACAATAACCGTCAGGGTTACAATAATAATCGCCAGGGCGGCTACAACAATAACAACCGCCAGGGTGGTTACAACAATAACAACCGTCAAGGCGGCTACAACAATAACAATCGCCAGGGCGGTTACAACAATAACAACCGTCAGGGAGGCTATAACAACAACCGTCAGGGAGGTTACAATAACAACCGTCAGGGCGGCTACAACAATAACAACCGTCAGGGTGGTAACCGCCAGAACAACAACCGCCAGAACAATTTCGGTATGCCTCGTCAGGGCAAGAGCTTTGTGCCCCGTCCCAAGCGTATCGAATATGAGATGCCTATACCCGATCCCAACGAGCAGATACGTCTCAACAAGTTCATGGCAAATGCCGGAATATGCTCGCGCCGCGAGGCTGACGAGTTTATCCAGCAGGGACTTGTCAAGGTCAACGGCGAGGTTGTCACCGAACTCGGAACAAAGATATCGCACAACGATGTCGTTGAATATGATGAGAAGGTTGTTACACTGGAAAGCAAGTGCTACATCCTTCTTAACAAGCCGAAAGATTGCGTGACTACCAGCGATGACCCCAACGGTCGCACAACAGTCATGGACCTTGTAAAGGGTGCCTGCAACGAACGCATCTACCCTGTAGGTCGTCTTGACCGTAACACTACCGGTGTGCTCCTGCTCACCAACGACGGCGACCTCGCGTCGAAGCTCACCCATCCCAAGTATGTCAAGAAAAAGATATACCACGTGTGGACCGACAAGGATATCACTGAGGATGACATGCAGGCTATCGCCGACGGAATCGAGCTGGAGGATGGTCCTATCCATGCCGATGCCATAAGCTACGCTACAGAGACCGACCGCAATCAGGCAGGTATCGAGATTCACTCAGGCCGTAACCGCATAGTGCGTCGTATATTCGAGAGCCTCGGCTATCATGTGACCAAGCTCGACCGTGTATATTTTGCAGGTCTGACCAAGAAAAATCTCCCGCGTGGCCGCTGGCGTTATCTGACTCAGGAAGAGGTGAATTTCCTCAAGATGGGTTCGTTTGAATAATTCAATAGATTAACATTGAGATTAAATTGCAATGAAAAGAACTAAAATAACCGACCTCTTTAATCCCGCGCTCCTCGGACAGGAAGTGTGTGTGATGGGTTGGGTTCGTACCCGTCGTGGCAACAAGCATGTGCAGTTTGTCGCGCTCAACGATGGCTCCACGGTGAAAAATGTGCAGATAGTATTTGACATGGCGCAGTTCACCGACGAGCAGCTTAAGCCTATCACTACCGGTTCGTCGATAAAGGTCGACGGTATTCTTGTGGAGTCAATGGGTAAGGGGCAGAGCGTGGAGGTTCAGGCAAAGTCGCTTGAAATCTTCGGCACTGCAGATCCCGAGAATTATCCCCTCCAGAAGAAGGGTCACACTCTTGAGTTCCTGCGTGAGAAGGCTCATCTGCGTCCGCGTACCAATACATTCGGTGCGATACTCCGTGTGCGCAGCGCCCTTGCGTTTGCCATCCACAAGTTTTTCCAGGAAAGAGGATTCTTCTATCTCAACACTCCGCTTATCACGGCAAGCGACTGCGAGGGTGCCGGTGCCATGTTCCAGGTGACTACACTTGATCTCAACAATTTGCCCAAGGGCGATGACGGCAAGGTGGATTACTCTGCCGATTTCTTCGGCAAGCCTACCGCACTCACCGTGTCGGGACAGCTTGAAGGCGAACTTGGTGCTACCGCACTTGGCGCGATATATACTTTCGGTCCCACTTTCCGTGCCGAAAACTCCAACACTCCGCGCCACCTGTCGGAGTTCTGGATGATTGAGCCGGAAGTGGCATTCTTCGACATAGCCGACAATATGGACCTTGCCGAAGATTTCATCAAGTATTGTATAGCCTATGCGCTTGAGCACTGCAAGGATGACATAGATTTCCTTGCCGAGCATTATGACCCCGAACTTGTGGAGCGTCTTAAATTTGTGGTTGACAATGAATTTGTACGCCTTACCTATACCGAGGGCGTGAAGATTCTTGAAGAGTCAGGTCATAAATTTGAATTCCCCGTATATTGGGGTGCCGACCTGCAGAGCGAGCATGAGCGCTTCCTCGTCGAGGAGCATTTCAAGAAGCCTGTCATACTTACTGATTACCCGAAGGAAATCAAGGCTTTCTACATGAAGCTTAACGAAGATGGCAAGACAGTGCGCGCCATGGACGTGCTCTTCCCGAAAATCGGGGAAATCATCGGCGGCTCGGAGCGTGAGGAAAATTATGAGAAGCTTAGCAAACGCATCGAGGAACTCGACATACCTATGAAGGATATGTGGTGGTATCTTGACACACGCCGTTTCGGAACTGTGCCTCATGCCGGATTCGGACTCGGTTTCGAGCGTCTCGTATTGTTTGTGACCGGAATGACCAACATCCGCGATGTCATCCCCTTCCCGCGCACTCCCAACAACGCAGAATTTTAATCATTACCCTATTAATAGAAGCGGGGTTGCATCAAATATTGACGCAACCCCGCTTTATTATCCATGTATCGGGCTTGCTTCCACAAGCCCCTACTGCTACGCACTGATTCGCAGATACTTAGATGCGCTAACCGGTGTTGGGGCGAGTGGAAACTCGCCCGCGCCCCACAGAAGTAAAGATACAAAAGGACAGATGGTCATAAGCATTTCCCGTCAGGGATAATCTGTATGTAGCCGGTGGTTGAGCGTAGCGATACCACCGGAAAGTAGATGATAATAAGATGTTTCCGACAGGAATCATCACGGAGTGCTATTGATGATTCCCTGACGGGAAACGATTGAAGGAAGAAGGCTGCAGTCCGGTGGTTGAGCGCAGCGATACCACCGGCTACAAATAGATTATCCCTCCGGAAAACGTGTTTGCGTCGCTCCGGAGGGATAAAATTCTTATGCAGGCTTCGGGCTTGCTCCCACAAGCCCCTGCAGCTATGCGCTTATTAACAGGTACTTATTATGTGCTAATCAATGTAGGGGCGAGTGGAAGCTCGCCCGCGTCCCTCCAAAAATTAATCCTTTGACTAAATTTTGTGCCTTGCTTAGAGATTGAATGCTTTGCGGATGGTGTCAACCATGTCGAGCTTTTCCCAGGTGAAGAGTTCTACCTCGATAGTCTTGGTAGGCTCATATTTTGACTCGAAGGTCTTTGTCACCTTACGTGGCTCACGGCCCACATGACCGTAAGATGCCGTCTCCTGATATATCGGGGCACGGAGTTTGAGACGCTTCTCGATGGCGTTGGGGCGCATGTCGAAAAGATTCTTTACGATTTCCGAAATCTCGGCATCGCTCATGGCGACATTCGCCGAATTGCGTGTGTTGACATAGAGGCTTACAGGCTCGGCGACGCCGATAGCGTATGCCACCTGAACAAGAGCCTCGCGCGCAACGCCTGCAGCAACAAGGTTTTTGGCGATGTGACGGGCGGCGTATGCAGCCGAACGGTCTACCTTGGAGGGGTCTTTGCCGGAGAACGCTCCACCGCCGTGTGCGCCCCTACCTCCGTAGGTGTCCACGATAATTTTGCGGCCGGTAAGTCCGGTGTCGCCGTGAGGACCGCCGATAACGAATTTTCCGGTCGGGTTGACGTGCAGTATCAACCGGTCGTCGAAGAGTGCCTTCACTGCATCGGGCAGTTTTGCCTTGACGCGAGGCAGCAGGATATTTTCGATGTCGCTGCGTATCTTGGCGAGCATCATTTCGTCGGCTTTCTCCTGGGTGCCTGCATCTTCGACGGGGATAAACTCGTCGTGCTGGGTCGAGATGACGACAGTGTGTACACGCACCGGTTCGCCCTGCGGTGAATATTCCACTGTTACCTGGCTCTTTGCATCGGGGCGCAGATATGTCATCTCCACACCTTCGCGGCGTATGTCGGAAAGCTCTCGCAGAAGCAGGTGACTGAGGTCGAGCGGGAGAGGCATATAGTTGGGGGTCTCGTCGCAGGCATAGCCGAACATCATGCCCTGGTCGCCAGCTCCCTGCTCCTCCTCGTTGGCGCGCTCGACTCCGCGGTTGATGTCGGCACTCTGCTCGTGAAGCGCGGAGAAGACTCCGCAGGCGTTGCCGTCAAATTTCAGTTCGCTGCGGTTATAGCCGATATTGTTGATGACCCTGCGGGTCACATCCATAAGGTCGATGTAGGCGTTGCTTTTCACCTCGCCGGCAACGACTACCTGACCTGTGGTGACAAGAGTCTCACACGCTACCTTTGAATTGGGGTCATGGGCGAGAAACTCATCGAGGATAGCATCGGAAATCTGGTCGGCGACTTTGTCGGGATGTCCTTCCGATACCGATTCGGAAGTAAAAAGATAATTTTCCATATCGCATTTATTGGTTTAGTTGCATGTATAAATAAAAAATCTCCACATCGGCTGACTGCCGGGCGGAGTAAAATTCTATTCAAAAACCTTATGGATTCTATCTTAAATTCATGCGGTTTTAGCATTTTTTTCAGTGGTTGCAAGCAGCCAAATTTCTCCACCCGGACACCATGCCCGATATTTTGCCGCAAAGTTACGCCATTCCCCGCTAATCTCCAAACATTCCCTGTTAAAATTCCGGAATGTGGATTTTTATAATTATATAATGCTTAAATCATGCTGATTAACTATAATTTTCATAATTTTGTACACATGGAATCCTCAAAGACATCATATTCAATTTTTTGTGACGAAAGCTGTCATCTCCAATTTGACGGAAATGATATTATGTGCATAGGAGCGATTGTAGTTCCGGAAAATCATATTGAATATTACAAAAGCCTTCTGAAACATATAAAAAACAAATATGGCATTTTTCATGAATTAAAGTGGAATACAGTCAGTCGTACACATATTGCCATGTATGATGAGATAATCAAGCTGTTCTTTGAATCTCCGATGGCTTTCCGAAGTGTATTGATAAAAAATAAATCTAATATTCATGCACATACGCTTGACAGAGAGGAGTATAATCGATTTTATTATTCTACGATAGAACGCCTTATCCGTTTCACAATACGACATAATGGCAATGGTCTCGATACTTACAGGATTTTTCTCGATTTGAAAGATAGTCATGGAAAAATTAAATTGGCATCAATCTGTGATGAATTATCCAATATGATTGGGAATGCCACTCAAATCATAACATTGCAAAATATTCGATCTTATGAATCTCAGTTTATACAATTGGCTGATATAATCATTGGTGCCATTACCTATCGTGCACGTGGCTTAGACGGCAGCGAGGCAAAACTTCATATTGTTGACACGATAGAAAAATTGTCTGGTTACCGTCTTGATGAAGGTACTGAGCCGGGAGATGATAAATTTTCAATTTACGACTTTCAACCTAAAAGGCGTAATGGCTGACGATTCTGATATCTTGGGAGGATTACGCCCGTATTTTGATTGCGAGCTAACTGTTTATGACAGAGACAAAATATTAGAATTGCATGAAAAATTCAGAAATGATTTTTTGAGTGAACAAGTGATTTTGGATAATGAAAAATTATGCGTAAAGCCGTATCCGTATAATGGGTCACACAAAGACGGTTTACCTGATTGGTTCAATGGATTGGTAGAGAAATTTGTGCATGTCATAACAAGAGAGGCAAAAGAAGATAGGCGTAAAATCGCCAAATCAATAAGGGAATTCAGGTCTGAACGTGCAGTTAGGATTCATTGGATAAGACCTATTATTGAAAATGCAGCTGATAAACGAATTACTCGATTCAAATATATTGAAAATTCTGGTCGCGAAAGGGAATATTTTTGGTACAGAGCTAAGGAATATATGGTAGTGGTGGAATATATCAAACCTAATTTTGCGCTAATAACCGGATTCTGCGTGGATCAGTCGAATCACGCATACTACATGCGTAAACTTCAAAATAGAGTAACAAAAAAACCGCATTTACGGTAATGCGGTCAACCAAGTCTTTCGTTCTTCGATCGATGACATAGCAAAGTTACGCCATTCCACACTAATCTCCAAACATTCCCTGTTAAATTTGCAAAAGCCGGTTTTTGCCTATATTTGTGATGAAATGAAAGATACGTTTGTAAAAATTAAAAAGTGGCTTGCGTCCCTGTCGTTCAAAACCGGGGCTATCGTGGCGGCAATATGCGTGATGTGCTACATATTGTCGTTTATGCAAATGTTGCTTCCGGTGAGTGGTGCCGTTAAAGGGGTACTGTGGACCCTGTTTTTCGGACTTGCCAAAACATGCCAGTATACTGCCATCCTCATTCTTGGGAAAGCAGGGGTAGAGCGGTTGCGCCGGATATTGAAATCGAGATAGCGGGCGCGTCAGTAGGCGTAGTAGTACAGGGAGCCGCCGTTGTCGAGGTCGTAGAGCGTGAGGGTGTTGCCATAGACGGTCCATTGGTAATCCCATTCATCGCCCCAGCCGTCATCAGGATATACCGTGAGGTAATAATCGTCTGCTTCCCAGCTGAATGACAATGTGGAGCCGCCGTTGTAGAAGTCGGTGAATACTCCGTAGCCATTATTGTAAAAGGTGAAGCTCGAGGAGCCGTCATCTCTCATCCATGTGCCTAAAAACGGGGCGTCATAGTAATAATAGTCATCATCAGGGTCACATGACGACAAGGTCACGGTCATTACCATGAGGAGCAGGCTGAGTAGCAGGGTCTTCTTCATCGGGGTGTCATTTATTTATAGTTTCAACATAAATTTTCAACAAATTTAGCGTAACTTTGTTGAAACACGAAAGAAAACTTTATGAATCGGACATCTTTCATACGCCCATTGTTTACACGTCGAGCCAAGATTGCATATCGCAATGCGCTTGATGCCGAAGCGGTGCAGCGCAATGAACTCACTTGGCTTATCGCCTCGTCGAGAGATACAGTTGTCGGGAAGAAGTTCGGTTTCAAGGATATAAGGTCGTATGAGGAGTATCGTGAGCGTGTCATGCTTCAGGAATATTCCGACATACGTCCGTTGGTCGAGCGCATGATCGCGGGTGAACGCAATGTGCTGTGGCGCGGCGTTACGCGCAATTTCGCCCAGTCGTCGGGCACTTCCGACGGGAAGAGCAAATATGTGCCTGTCACCTCCGACTCATTTAAGCGTAACCATTACGCGGGAGGATTTGACGTTGTGGCGCGTTACCTCACGCTTTACCCGGAGAGCCGGATGTTTGACGGAAAAGGTTTCATTCTCGGAGGCAGCTTCGCTAATGAGCTGACGCTTCCAAAGGGGGTGGTGGTAGGCGATCTCTCGGCTAATCTGATAGAACATATCAACCCTCTTGCCAATATGGTAAGAATCCCGTCGAAGCGGATAGCCCTGATGGAGGACTGGTCGCGCAAACTTCCGGCACTGGTGAAAGCCTCGTTGCGGGAAAATGTCACCAATTTGTCCGGTGTGCCGTCTTGGTTTCTTGTAGTGCTGAAAGAGGTGTTGAAGGCTTCGGGTGCGCAGGAACTTCATGAGGTGTGGCCTAATCTTGAAGTGTTTTTTCACGGCGGCATAGCGTTTGATCCGTATCGCGAACAATACAACCATATAATTGACCCCGCGCGTATGCGCTATCTGGAGACGTATAATGCTTCCGAAGGATTTTTTGCGGTGCAATGCGACCGCGACACTCCCGGGATGCTGCTCCTTATGGATATAGGGGTATTCTACGAGTTTATACCTCTTGATGAGACAGGTAAAGAGACCGACCGCGCGCTTGCATCATGGGAAGTGGAGGCGGGAGCGACATATTCCCTCGTAATAACTGCGTGTAACGGGTTGTGGCGTTATAAGATAGGCGATACGGTGACCGTTACGTCGGTCAATCCGCTCAAGATAACAATCAGTGGCAGGACTAAGCATTTTATCAACGCCTTCGGAGAGGAGCTGATGGTGCATAACGCCGATGCCGCCATCGCAGCCACTTGCCGTGAGCTGGGATGTGAGATAGCCAACTATACCGCCGCTCCGGTCTATGCTGCCGATAAGACGCGCGGAAGACATGAATGGCTTATTGAATTTTCAAGGAAGCCCGCTTCGATAGAGGAGTTTGCCGACATGCTCGACCATAAGTTGCGGGAGGTAAATTCCGATTACGATGCCAAGCGCACAGGCAATATTTTTCTTGACCGCCTTTCCGTGGTCGAGGCACCGGCGGGACTCTTCGACCGGTGGCTTGCCTCCACCGGAAAGCTCGGCGGTCAGCGCAAGGTGCCGCGATTGAGCAATGACCGGCATCTGATTGAGCCGATGTTGAAGCTCATGAAGTAAGTATTGTTGTTATGGCATGGAGAAAGTAAAAAGTTAGGAACTACTTAAATAAAACATAATTATTATCATGAAATTACGCAGAATCCTGGCATCGGTCATTGCCGGTGCATGTGTCTTCGGTGCTTCAGCCGAGGTGAAATATGTATTTTATCTGATAGGCGACGGCATGGGTATGGGACATGTGAACGCCGCACAGTATTATAGCCGCATGGTGCGTGGCGCCGACGAGCCGATACTTATGATGCAGTTTCCGGTAGCCTCACAGGCTTGGACCTATTCGGCATCTTCGCCTGTCACCGACTCGGCTGCTGCGGGTACCGCTCTATCGACCGGCAACAAGACTTACAACAATATGCTCGGCATGGCTCCCGACTCGGTGACTCACTATGTCTCCATCGCTCGTGAGCTTAAAGATGCGGGGTGGGGAGTGGGCGTGCTCACGTCTGTGGCTCCCGACGATGCCACTCCCGGGGCGTTTTACGCCCATCAGCCTGCGCGCAATATGTATTACGCCATTGATAAGGAGGCTGTCGCTTCCGGCTACGATTTTCTTGGAGGATGTTCTCTTCGCGGTACGAAGGGTAAAGATGGTAAGCCTAACGAAGTGCCCGCAATGATAGAGGAAGCCGGCATTGAGATTGCATACGGCACTGAACCGGCATCCAAACTCGCCGGAAAGGTCGACCGGCTATGGGTGTTGAGCCCTGAAAACGTGTGGGGTAACGCCAACAATATAGGTTATACGATTGACTCTATCCCCGGAGCAATGACTCTGCCGGCATTGACCAAGGTGGCGCTTGACCATGTGAGTGCGAAATCGCCCGACCGATTTTTCATCATGGTCGAGGGTGGAAATATCGACCATGCCGCCCATGCCAACGACCCCGGCGGCGTAATAAAGGAGGTGCTTAATTTTCAGGATGCCATACGCGTCGCCTACGACTTTTATCTCGCACATCCCGAAGAAACGCTTATTGTCATTACCGCCGATCATGACACCGGCGGCATGGCTATCGGTCATCCCGACCATTACGGTCATGCCGACCTGGCGCTTGTCGACACTCAGCGTATTAGCAAGGATCGTCTTTCCGACTACTGCCGTGACCTCGTGAAGGAGGGTAAGACGATGACATGGGAGGAGATGAGCGAGCTACTTCGCGACAAACTCGGATTCTGGACCAATGTGCCGCTGACCGAGGAGCAGACCAATCGCCTCCGCGCCGCATTTGACCGCACGTTTGTCGCCCGTCAGTCCAACGATGAAAAAGGTCTCTATAATACATTCAACGAGTTTGTGACCGAGACCTTCCGTATCTATAATTATTGGGTGGGTACCGATTTCATCAGCCATAACCACACGGCAAACCCTGTGCCGGTATTCGCAGTCGGCGAGGGCGCGGAGAAGTTCAGCCACGTGCTCAACAACACCGACATCCCCCGCATAATCCGCTCCCTCACCCTCGGCGAATAACCTCTTCCCGTCTTGATTTACAGACCGTTGTAGGGGCGAGTGAAAGCTCGTCCGCATATACGTACTACGCTGCAAACGTCATGCACCGACTTTATCCCCGTTTAAGGGGATAATCCAAACTTAGCCGGGGTGTTGAGCGAAGCGAAACCCCCGGACAGCGGTTTCTTCCCCATATCGTTTCCCGATAGGGAATCATCAACCGTGCGCCAAGATGATTCCTATCGGAAACATCTGATTTTGCTCTTATTTCCGGTGGTATCGCTTCGCTCAACCACCGGCTAAACAAAGATGATGCCCTGCGGGCAACACTGCTTTCCTTGCAACGCGGACTGCCTTCCGGCAGCCCCTACAGCTACGCGATACAACCTGATTCACGAGCCGATGTAGGGGCGAGTGGAAGCTCGCCCGCTCCCACCCTTGCAACGCGGGCTGCCTTCCAGCAGCCCCTACAGCTACGCGATACAATCCGATGACTAAAACCTTTTTCCGTAGGAAATTTTGTACCGGCTTCGTCTCTCCCCTCATAACCTCATAACCTTTTTTCGCGGGATTTCCCGCGAAAAAATTTCCCATTTGTACATTGGCGAGAGGTCGGCGCAGCTTATATTTGCAGCATTAACCGACTAAATAACGATGCTATGAAACGCACATTTAAATTTGACGAGGAATGGAAAGCGGCTATCGGCATGCTTCCACAGAAAATGCAGCAACAGCTTACCGGGGCAATCATCCGCTATCAGCAGACCGGCGAGGAGTCGAAGCTTCCTCCGGTGGCTGCGGCACTATTCATGGTAATCAAATGTACGGTCGACCGCCGCGCCGCCGTGGCGGCACGTCAGCGCGAGCGCCGGAACAGAAACGCCGCCTCAAAGCCTGCCCCGGAGACCCGCGAGGAAAAGACCAAGCGCATAGGCTGCCTGTTAAAACAGAACCGACCCTATCTGCGCCTCATAGCGCGTAAATTCAACGTGGCACACGCCGAGATAAAGTCATCCATTGACAAGGTGATTGCATGGCTCATCTCCACCGGCACCGAAATAGACGACACTGAAGGCTTCATGACCTACCTCTACCCCCAAATATTGACGCTCCGAAGGTGAGTTGTCGACTTTAAGGTCGTTAAGGTCTCTAATGACCCTAAGGTCGTTAAAGTCCCTCTCTAACAACTGAAAACTGACTGTTTTTGATGCGGAAGCGGGCGGTGGATTTGTATTTTCGGGAGAAAATTTCTAACTTTGTAATCCGTTATGAAATACGGTTTTGACAACGAGAAATATCTCAAAATTCAGTCCGAACATATCCAGGAGCGTATAGCTCAGTTCGGCAACAAGCTTTACCTTGAGCTTGGAGGCAAGCTCTTCGACGATCATCATGCGAGCCGTGTATTGCCGGGCTTCCAGCCTGACAGCAAGCTCCGTATGCTTTCAAAACTCAGCGACCGTGCCGAGATTGTGATTGTGATAAGTGCCGTTGACATTGAGAAAAACAAAGTGCGTACCGACCTTGGCATCACATACGACATGGATGTGCTGCGTCTGCGCACGGAATTTCAGAATCGGGGCTTCCTGGTAAGCTCGGTCGTGATTACCCACTACAACGGGCAGAGCAGTGCCGATGCTTTCCGCAAACGCCTTGAGCGCATGGGTATCAATGCCTACTATCACTATCTTATCGACGGCTATCCCACTAATGTGGAGCTGATTGCCTCCGACGAGGGCTTCGGCAAAAACGACTATGTGGAGACCACTCGCCCGCTCGTGATAGTGACGGCACCCGGTCCCGGCAGCGGCAAGATGGCTGTGTGTCTGAGCCAGCTCTATAACGAGCACAAGCGTGGCATCGAGGCGGGATATGCCAAGTTTGAGACATTCCCGGTGTGGAGCCTTCCTCTGAAACATCCGGTTAACATCGCATACGAGGCAGCCACCGCCGACCTTAACGATGTCAACATGATTGACCCCTTTCATCTTGAGGCATACGGCAAGACCGCAATCAACTATAACCGCGACATCGAGATATTTCCGGTGCTTAACTCTCTCTTTGAGGAAATATACGGCGAGAATCCTTACAAGTCGCCTACCGACATGGGCGTGAACATGGTGGGATTCTGCATCAATGACGACGAAGTGTGTCGTGAGGCATCCAAAAACGAGATTATCCGCCGCTATTACACCGCGCTTAACAATCTTGCGCTTGGCGATGGCAATGACAACGAGGTCAACAAGATTGCCCTGCTGTTCAAGCAGGCGAAAATTGACACGTCTTACCGTCGACCTGCCGTTGCCGCGAAAGAACGCGCCGAGCGCAGCGGAGTGCCCTGCTCGGCTATCGAGCTTGCCGACGGCACAATCATAACCGCCGAGACGAGCGAATTGCTCGGTCCGAGTGCCGCGCTGATACTTAACGCTGTGAAACATCTCGCCGGCATCGACCATTCGGTAAAACTCATACCGCAGTCGATGATTGAGCCGATACAGCACACGAAGACATGTTACCTGCGGAGTCGCAATCCGCGTCTGCACACCGATGAGGTGCTTGTGGCGCTTTCAGTGCTGAGTAAGGATGACGAGAATTGCCGCCGGGCGCTTGAGGTGCTTCCCGAACTGAACGGATGTCAGGTTCACTCGACAGTGATGCTTGGCGAGGTCGACCACAAGATATTCAAGAAACTGGGTGTGGGACTTACCTGCGACCCTGTAAGAAAGACCAAATAAATTGTTATTGATAAGGGGAAGGAGAGCGAAATGGATGTGATATCCCTGCTCTCCTTTTTTTATTTATTTAAGTTTCGCAAGCTCACTTAAAGATTAATAGGTTAAAAGGTTAGAGGTTAAGTCAATGGCATTGCAATGTCGCGAACTTAAGGATTTTGCCCGGAATGGGCAAGATAAAGTTAACCGCGGGTAGCCCCGGAGTGGGCACCCGTGGAAAGCGATACCACCACAACAATACAACCCGCACCGGGGTAGAGACAATGAGCGGATACCATGTCCACGGGTATGCCTTCGGCATTACCCGCGGATAACATGATGAATCCCCCTTTCGGGGATTTATTGCTCCGGCACTTTGGGTTGAGTCAATGGCATTATGCCGAGTGCGTGTCACGGCTTTTGGGGCGATTCTTGAGATTGGGGAGGAATGCCGCGATTATGCCGAGCAGCGGGGTATAGGCGCAGAAATTGTATATCGCCTCAATGCCGTAACGGTCGGCAAAGTCGCCGAGCACTGCCGATGCGATACCGCCCACACCGAAGGCAAACCCGAAAAACAATCCTGAAATCATGCCCAGTTTCGTGGGCAGCAGTTCCTGAGCATAGAGCAGTATGGCGGGAAATGCCGACGAGAGCATGAATCCGGCGCAAAAACTCAGTATCACGGTGAGCGGCAGGTTGACATGAGGCATCAAAAGGCTGAACGGCGCTGTACCGAGAATGGATACCCATATCACCGGCTTTCTTCCGTAGCGGTCGCCTACGGGACCACCTACCAAAGTGCCGGCGGCTGTCGACACAACGAATACAAACAGGAATATCTGCGATTGTGACACCGTCACCCCGAATTTGTCAATCAGATAGAAGGTATAGTAGCTCGAAAGGCTTGCCATATAGATATACTTCGAGAATATCAGGATAATAATCACGCAGATGGTAAAGATGGTCATGCCGCGTGACAATGGAAGCGCCGCATGGCTCTTCTTGCGCCGCTCGGCTTGCTTCAATGAGTTGAGATATCCGCGATACCACCGGCATATTGGGCGCATCGCCCAGAAACAGAGTCCTGCGAAAAGCAGAAACCACATGATGTAGCGGCGGTCGTGGGGCGCGACAATCAACGCCACAAGGAGCGGACCAACAGAGCCGCCGAAATTGCCGCCTACCTGAAATACCGACTGGGCGAAGCCGCGCCGCTCATGTCCCGCAAGGGAGGTGATGCGCGACGCCTCGGGATGCAGGGTCGCCGAGCCGAGTCCCACCATGAACACTGCAAGCAGCACACCGGCAAGCGAATTGCTGTAGGCGAGCAGCACGATACCTACCGAGGTGCTTATCATGCCCGCCGGCAGACTCCATACAAATGGACGCTTGTCAAACACATACCCTACCACCGGCTGAAATATCGAGGCTGCAAGCTGATATACGAGGGTGATAAGTCCTATCTGCGTGAAATTTATGCCAAGGTCGGTCTTGAGCATGGGATATACCGCTGTAATCACCGACTGCAGAAGGTCGTTGAGGCAGTGAGCCGCACTTAACGCAAGCAGCACATGAAATGTGGGCATCGAGGTGATGCGCCTGATTTTCTCTTTAATCA
The DNA here is from genome assembly GCA_003150235.1 of Bacteroidales bacterium. GTDB lineage: Bacteria > Bacteroidota > Bacteroidia > Bacteroidales > Muribaculaceae > Muribaculum. The sequence continues at coordinate 64,512 of QAMW01000007.1, read as the reverse complement.
TTGTCAAAAACAATCCTGAATATTGATTATGCGTTCCACGACATACAGCGCCACGATGTCCTTACGCGGCACATCCATGTCGTCGTATGCCGAATTGGCGCTGCGCAGTATCACCTTTGTAGGGTCATGATGGCGGCGCACATATTTTACCACCCTGCGGTTTTCCATTATCACGACGTAAATCTGTCCCCATAGTATGTTTTCCGTATCGCTTTGGGGCAGAAACGCCACATATCCCCCGTTGTCGATTTTAGGTTTCATGGAGTCGCCTTTTGCACGGACCACCACCCAGTCGGGGTTGAGCTGCGGGAAATTAAGCTTGCCTATCACATTTTCTTCCGTGAAGGCGCGCGTCATCTCGGTGCATCCCGCCGCAACGTCGATATCATATACGGGGATGCCCTCACTGCGGTAATCGGTGCAGATTTCGGCGACCTCCACTTTTGACGCGTGACCGGTTTTTTCAAAGGGAAGCCCCTCGCCGTCGCGAAGCCATTCCTTCGACACATTGAGGTTTACCACTATGCGGTTAAGCAGTGAATCGCTTACCGGCAGCTTGCCGCTAAGATATTTTGATACATTTGACGGGTCTATGCCAATCAATTTCGAGAACGCCACCTGTGAAAGGTGCTGTAATTCCATGAGATGACGTATTCTGCCAATTATGAGCAGGTTATTGTCGACCGGTGTTTCCATGAGTGATTATAATAATGATTTGTCTTGCAAATATACAGAGATTATTGCAAAACGCCAAGATTATAATTGTTAAAAAGCAACCGGACTTAATTTACCGGTGTTATCTTGGAGTGGAGAGGATACCACAGGTAGCCCCGTACAGTTGTGCCCGGATACATTTTCTTGAGATTCCCGACGTAGCCGCGTACCTGATAGATATATTTCTTAGGCTCCTCCTCGCCAAATTTGTAGTCAATCACGTCGATTGCCCCGTCGGCGCGCCACACGACCCGGTCAGGGCGGTAACGTCGCGCCTCTCCGCCACGCTCGTTGACGATAAACGCCCGCTCGTTAAGCAGCCGCGTGAAGCCGTTGAACCACGGCGAGACAGCCGGGTCGGACAATGCCGTCGAGATAAGACCGACATATTCCGGAATCTCTTCATCTGTGATATATCCTTTCATGGCGTGACGCTTCACTGCGCGGTCGATGTCGCGGGGAGTGCGTATAAGGCTCATTATGTTGTGAAGGATGATGCCTTTCTGACGCGGCAGCGACATCTCATCAAGGTCCTCGATGCGGCTGAGGTCCCAGATGTGGTCATTGTCGAGCGACATGTAGGGAGGCATTTTCACCGGAGAGGCATCTTTCTTTTTCTCTTTTGCCTCGGGCACGGTGGGAGCACCGAAAGTGAATGTGCCGTTTTCATCGGTGTACGAGGCAAGCGCCACGTGGTAGCCCCTGTTCTCGCCGAACTTGTCAATCCATTGCTCCGTGGCGTCACCAAGCGTTATGTTCATCATGCCGTGAACAGAGGAATCAGTGGGATTTGCCACCTTTTTATAGCCGATTATCAGCTCCCTGACGGCACGGGTAAATGCCACGTATGTCTTGTTCAGGATGTCTATGGTGGATTTTTTTGCGAAAGCCGCGTATTGTTTGGCAAATTCGCCCCGTTCAAGCACGGCTGTCGTGGCGAGAGGGATGAAGGGCGGGAGAGTGTGGGGACTGAAACGCGACAGTATTCCCAGCGGCTTGCCATCGTCGTCAGTGGTCTTGAACCACTCGATATTTTTTGAAGAGTTGAAGCTCCAGTCGACCAACGGCACGTGTACACATGGAAATTCCAGTCCCTTTGACTTATGGATAGTCATGACGCGGATGGCGTTTACCTCCGAGGGGATGGCAAGCGCACATTTTTCTTTTCCGAAGCCGCTCCACCATTTCATGAAGGCGTGGAGGTCGCCCTCGCTTCCCTCGCAGAAGTCGGCGATGACATCCTGGAACCCGCTGATATATACATTTTCCGCCTCGCGCATCTCATCGGTAAGGTAGCGGTTGATTATACGCTCGACAATCGACGGCAGGTTGATGCACTTCATCTCGGCGGCTTCATTGGCGGTGGTGTCACCCTCCGCACCGTCGCCGTTGAATGTCAGTTCAATAGCCTTCAGCCGGTCAACGCCTCTTGAAAGATGGTAATAGTAGCGGCTCTGGATAGTGGCTACAGGCAGACGCTTTCGGGTGTCGGCAGTCTCCTCTTCGACCGGAGCAAACATCGACTGTTGCGCGTCAAGAAACGATAGTACGCTCGTGATGATTCTCACCGCTCCCGATGATGAAAGGGTGAGCGCGTCATCCGACATTATCTGAAGGTCGTGCAGTTCCGGTATAAGGGTCTTTTGCGCCAGCAGATAGTCAATCACCGCCCTGCCGTTGGTATTGGTTGATACCAGAATGGCGATGTCACCCATCTTGTAGCCTGCGTTAAGTTGTCTTACAATCTCGTCGGTCATGTTGTCGAGCGCGGTTTCGGCATTGTCATATTCCGTCGCCTTGACATATCCGTGTAAATCCGCTTTCGCGATACGTTGCACGACATTGGAGTATATGCCGGAGAGGTCTTTTGCCTCCGACATGTAACTGAACAGGGTGTTGTTGAACCGCACCACCTCGGCGGCACTTCTCCAGTTGGTGTTTTCCTTCGGGTTGTTGCCTCGCGTCACCGATTGCCGTGCAAACTCCTCCGGTACAGTCTTTACAATGAGGTCGGGGTCGGAATTTCGGAAACGGTAAATGGACTGCTTCTCGTCGCCGATGATAAGATTGTCGTTATCGGTGGAAAGGCTCTCCCTTACGAGCGAACGGAGGTTCGCCCACTGCAGGCGTGAGGTGTCCTGAAACTCGTCAATCAGGAAATGCCGGAGTCTCACTCCGAGTCGGTCGTAGATAAACGGTGCTTCCGCCTCGCTGATTATGCGGCGCAGTATGTCGTTGGTGTCGCTGAGCAGGATGGCGTTGTTCTCATTCTTGAACTTAGCCGCCTGACGCTGTATCTCGCCGATGACACCGAGGCTGTAGACATTGGTGCGCAAGGTCTTCAGCAGATTTATGGAGTCATAGACGCGTACTGCCTCGGCTGCCGTAGCGGCGGCAAGATTAAGCACGTTGTCATCGGGACAGCGGTTTTTCTTGTACAGCACCGCCGGCTCGTCAAGTGATGCGCGAATCTTTTTCCCGGGTCCGCTCCCCCAGCTTCCTTCCGACCATATCAAGAAGTTTTTGCTGCAGTCTTTCATCATGCCGTCAATGCCGTCGGCTGCCTCAAGGGTGTCATAGGCGTGCTTTGCGACCTTGAAGAAGTCGCTCTCCAGTTGACGGGTCAACGCACTTATCTCTCTTGCAAAATCAAGGGTACGGGAGATATCCTCCAGATACGTGTCGATTGCCGGAGCATTTAGTTTGTAGGTCTCGGTCAACGCTTTCGAGGTGAAGGTGACGAGAGTGTCGACAAGATTTGACTTGCGGTTGAATATATTGAAGCTCTTGCCTTCGCTTATATTATGGTTGATATACTGTTTTATCCAGCTTACGAGAGCTATCATCTCGCGCCGTGTGGCAAATTCATGGTCAGTGGCGCGGTTGACCGACGATAGCATCTCATTGACACCGACGGTGATAACATAGTCGTCGCGCAGCTCCACCTCATAATTGCCGGTTATCTCCGCCTCGCGTGAAAAGGTGCGGAGCACGGTCTGGAAAAACGAGTCGATGGTGCTGATATTGAAATTGCTGAAATCGCAGAGCAGTTCGTGAAGAGCCTCGACAGCCTGTGCCTGCAGATGATAGCTGTCAGTGTGCAGTTCGGAGCAGAGGTCTTTTTCGTAAGGACTCTCTTCATCGCCTATCCCGGCGAGGCAGGCGAGCTGATGGATTATGCGGCGTTTCATCTCGTCGGTCGCCTTGTTGGTGAACGTGATGGCGAGAGTGGCGCGATGCCGGTTTCTGTCGGTTGAAAGATGATAGATGCCACTGTCGTCTTTTTCACCGAGGAGCATCTTGATATATGTGTAAGTAAGCGTGTAGGTCTTTCCCGAGCCTGCCGACGCTTTGTGTATGGTAAGCATAGGGCAGCGGGTCAGATTATCCGCGCCTTATATCCCAACTCCTTCAGCAGGGAGAGCACATCTTTGCGCCGGTCACCCTGGATAAGAATTTCCCCTCCACGAGCCGAGCCTCCCGTGGCAAGGCGTTTCTTTAGCGTGGCGGCAAGGTCGAGCAATGCCTCGTCGGAGTCCTGCCACCCTGATATGATAGTAGCCTGTTTGCCGCCGCGACCTTTCTTTTCAAGGATTATGTCGAGGCGGAAAGCGGGGATAGCGGTTGATGCGTCATCCGGGGTTTCGGCTGACTCACCTTCGGGAAGGTCGGGATTAGCGTCAAGAAAGGCACGTAATGCCTCTTGCATGTCGTTGGACTTCATGGATTCAGTATATTGGAGATGATGGGGTTAATCAGTTTAATCCGCTGATGCTGTCGCCTTCATCGATATACTCCTCGACAGCCTCCGCACGGATACCGGTGGTCGATTTGACTATCGACGACAACAGTGACAGATGAGGCAAATCCTCTACCGGTACATGGTCGTAATATTCATGAGCCTGCGCGGAATCGGTCGAGTAGGCATCAATATAGCATTGGCGTGCTAGCCCGATATTGTCTTCACGGTCGGTGTTATCGCTCAGTTTCATGTAAAGCATGGAGAGGTTGCATAGCGTGACGGCATCCATTGTCTCGGCGTGGTTCTGGATTTCGCGGAGATTGTCACAGATGCCTCTTGCCGCCTGATAATCTTTTTGCTCGATTGCCAGCTCGGCGTGTTCGAGATTTTCTCTGGTGCTTCCATTGTCACATGCCACGGTGAGAAGCATTGACAGCGTGATTATCAAGGTCAGGAAGTGATATTTCATAGTCGTGGATGGTTATTTGTTGGATTCCTTGTGATGGCGTATATAAAGATAGTCGATGTTATCTTTGCTCAGGGTAATCGAGTGGGCGTCATGACCGGAGATTTTTCTGGAAAAGCGTGGCGCGATATTCCCTACAATCGAAGTGTCACCTTTGAGCCGGACAGTGTTGAGGTTATTGATGATGATAAGAGAGTCGCCGACGATACTCCATGTGCCGTCGACTTCCATCACAAGTACATCGGGGGCAATATTACGCACGACCGATTTTCTGTTTTCATTCAATTCCAGGACAGGCAGCTCGTCAGACAGTTGGGCATTGAAGTAGTCACCCGCAATCTCTTTTTCCTGACGTGACAGACCGCCGCAGGAACACAAGAACAGCACAGTTGCGCCTATCAATTGAATCTTTCTCATAAAGGTTGACAATTTTTGCAATTACAAATGTAGCAAAAATAATTCAATCACCCAAAATCTCGCGGTAAACCTCTTCAGTCTGGCGCGCTATGTTGTCCCAATCGTAGGGCGACAGGTCGTAGTTGCGCTCTGCGGTATGTTGCGACAGTTTACTGTCTATAGCACGGGCGAGTCCGGCAATGTCGCCCACATGGAAGAAATCTTCGGGCGAAAGGCTGTCCAGGCGGTTGGCGGGGATGTCGCTTACCACAACATCGAGATTGTAGCTCATTGCCTCAAGAAGGGCTATGGGCAATCCTTCATGATAGGAGGGGAGCACAAAGAGTGCGGCGTTGGTCATCACTTCATTGAGCGGTTCGCCCTTTATGAATCCGGTAAGTATTACGCCGTTGTCGGCGGCGAGCTTTTTCAGGTCGCGCGAATAATTGTCCTCGTGGTCGGCGTCGCCTGCAATTACAAGCTGATAGCCGCAGTCACGTATTTTAGAGTACGCCCTGATGAGGTCGTGGAATCCCTTTTCCTTGACAAATCTGCCTATGGTGAGTATGTATTTGCCGGGAATTATGCCGTGACGGTCGAGAAATTCAGTTGATGCGGATTTTTTCGGAAGATTTACGCCGTTGAATATGAGGCGGCTGCCGGTATATCCGTAATTTCGCTTAAGGATGTCGGCGATGACGTTGGAAATGACGATTACGCGGTTGCTCCAGCGGGTGCCAAACCGTTCGCCGGTCTTTATGACGGTTTTTGCCAGCCGTCCCCATTTCTGGCGGTCATAATCGGGACCGTGGTTGGTCATGACCACCTTCATGCCGAGAAGCCGCGCAAGAGGAACCAGCAGTGAGGGTCCGACGGCATGGATATGCAATATATCGGGATGAAGCGACCGCGCCTTGAATATGGCAAGGGCGGTGTGGATAATAGCCTCGACGCTTTTACGTCGCGGGGCATATACATCGAGAAGTTTTACACCACGGTACTCGCTTATGCGATTGTTGTCGGTGATGTAGGAACTGCGACGTATCACGGTTACATCATGCCCCATCGCCGCGAGGCGCGGATAAAGTTCCTCGCAATGGGTCTCGACCCCTCCGAGTATGCCGGGGATGCCGCGTGTGCCTGTTACCACTATCTTCATGGCGTGATTGTTTATCGGTTTATCGTTTGCCGAGGTCGCCCTGATGAGGGTCTTGCCCTACGTCATACCAGCGCTTGTCAAGACACGGCTCCTGACCGCGTACGACACGGAGCTTGTTTTTTATCGCCCATAGCGCGGGATGCTTGATATATTTTTTCATCACCGGAGCGGCTGTGCCTACCATCCAGCAGTTTTTGGGACAGGTGCGCACAAGTTCCCTTACTTTTTGCGCCTGACGGCTATGCCAGATTTCATCAAACGACGCATTGCGGATATTGCCCATCGACTCTTTCCAGAACTTTTCCTCAAGTCCGTTGCAGGGATAGACTTCTCCCCAGGGGTCGATGAAGAAATTGGTGGTGCCTGCCTCGCAGGGAAGCATACGACGGCCTCCTTCGATATAGTTTATGAGTCCCATGTTGAAAAATGCACGGAACCATGATTTAGGATGAGCTTCCTTCAGCTGCATAGTGATGAGCTTCTTGAAATTTTCGGTCACTTCATCCTTGTTGAATATCACATTGTCATCTTTGTGGAAATAGTAGGAATTGTGGAACGCGGCGGTGGCAAACTCCATGCCCAGCTCACACGACAGCTTGTAAAGCGAGAGCATGTCGCCGGAGTTATGGTTGGATACCGTGCAGCCGAAGCCTATGTCTTTCAGCCCCATCTCCTTGAGGGTGAGCAGTGTGCGCAATCCTTTGTCAAAGCCGCCCTCTCTTCCCCGCAGTTCGTCGTTTTTGGCGCTTAGACCTTCGATAGATATGCGTATTCCTATCGAGGGGAATCGTTTTGCGAGGGCAATCACGCGGTCTTCATACCATCCGGAGGTGGATATGACGATGCGGGAGGTGTGTTTGTAGCACTCTTCGACTATTTCGGGGAGGTCTTCCCTGATAAAGGGCTCTCCGCCGGTAAGGTTTATGAATTTCAGTCGCGGAAGTGTCTTGAGGTCATCGGCGGTAATCTCTTCCTTTTTGTCGGTGGGATTTTGCCAGATGTTACACATCTTGCACTTCATCGGACAGCGATAAGTCAATATTATAGAGGCATCAGTAGGTAGTTGTACATCCATGCGCTTCCGTATTTTGGTCATTATATAAATTATAACGCGGATCCGGTACCGTATATTTTATGAAGGGCGATATAATGTTGCTCGGGTGAGAATCGGGCGAGTGCCTTGCGGGAGATATTTTCGTAGTCCCATGTCATGTTCCATGCCTCCTGGATTGCCTCCTCAAGGCTTTCGGCGTCGCGCGACATGAAGGTGATGCCGTCGGTATCGTCGATAAGTTCCGGAATACCGCCTATGTTGGCTCCTACGACAGGAGTGCCTGCGCAATGCGACTCTATGACGCTGAAAGGATTGTTCTCATACCATTCCGACGGTACTACTGAAAAACGCGCGGCGGCAAGCAGCCTGTTAACTCCGTCACCGTCAAGATGTCCGAGAAACTCTATATTGTCGCAACCTGCGTAACGCTTCTTCAATTCTTCGGCGAGCGGTCCGCCACCGGCTATTTTCAGGTGGAAGGGCAGGCGGGATGCCGCCTTTAACAAAGTCTCGACCCCTTTTTCTTCCGACAGTCGACCGACATAGCAGTAATAATCGTCGCGGTCGGTGTTGACGGGGGCGGAGCTGCACTTTTCCCACATTTCGGGGGCGATAAAATTGTTGAGGGTGACAATTTTCCCCTTGGGAAATCTCCCCTGAGCCATTTTTTCCGCCATGAACTCCGACGGGCAGATAAAGCTGTCAACTGCCGCAGAAAGGGTGGAAGTATCCCATTTTTTTGCTTCAAGCCACGCGATTAGGCTTGCCCCGAGGGAGCCTTTCATGCAGCGTTGGCGCACGACCTGGCTCTTGTCGGTGAAACAGCGTTCACATATCTCGCCGTGACAACGGCATGAGTATGAGGGGCATATCAGCTTGTAGTCGTGCAGTGTCCACACGACTTTTATTCCACGCCGACGTGCTATTCTTGCAATCTGAGGCGACAGATAGGAGTGTATGTTGTTGAGATGGACCACATCGGGCTTGAACTTGTCGAGCACCGATGTAAAGGCGGCGTTTATATCGCCGATGCCGAGGGTACGCCCCACGGCTTTGATTTTTTGCAACGCGCCTCCCTGAAAAGTGATTTCAGGAGCGAAATATTGTGACCACTCCGAGGGGGAGTTCTCAGGGTAATCCATGGCAAATACCGCTACTTCATGACCGCGACTGCGCAGCATCTCCTCAAGATTGAGAAGGTACACGCAGTCGCCTCCACGCCTATAGTAGAACTTATTTACAAGTAGCACACGTTGTTTCATGGATGCAAATATACGAATAAATTTGGAGAGTTGTCAGATGTGAGTTCAATAAAAAAGGGCGCTCCACTAGCGCCCTTTTTATTGCGGTCAGGTTAGATTATACGAGCATGCCGGAGGCGACGGAGGAGGCGACGTCGTCGCCCAGGGTCTCCGACACGATTGCAAATGCAAATACGAGTGCCGATGACGGACCGTTTGCCGTGATGAGGTTGCCGCTGATTACCACGCGGTTGTCAACATATTTGCCTCCGGCTTTCAACAAGTCGTCTTTAAACGACGGATAACATGTGGCTTCATGTCCACGGAGTACGCCGATAGGTCCGAGCACGACGGCGGGAGCGGCGCAGATGGCGGCAATCTTGCCACCTTTTATCCACTGTTTGTTGATGATGTCGGTTACTTTGCCGTTTGCTGCGAGATTTGATGCGCCGGGCATTCCTCCGGGCACGATAATCCATTCTGCATCGTAGCCGTCGATTTCATTAATATCCTTGTCGGCTATGACCTGGATGCCGTTGGCTCCCTTTACGGTCTTGTCCTTGCCCCCTACTGCCACGGTATATACTTTCATTCCGGCGCGACGCATTACGTCTACTGTCGATAGTGCCTCTATTTCTTCAAACCCATCGGCGAGAAATAAGTAAGATGTGTCTAAGATGTTGTCCATAATATAATAGTGTTTTGATTATGTATGTCACCAAAATTAGCAATTTCTAATTAATAAACATAATGCCCCCATGAAAAAAGTGATAAAAAAACTTATAAAAAATTTTGTAGATTAAAAAACGTGTTGTACTTTTGTGGCGTGATAGTGATGTACACGACTACACTACCACAATGCAAAACCGATTATTAACTATTAAATTATTGATAAATGAAAAAGTTTATTTTCTCTCTCGTTGCTGTAGCAACAGTGTTCTCCTCACAGGCTCAACTGTTATGGAAAGTGTCGGGCGGCGATGCTAAAGGTGATTCCTATCTTTTCGGTACCCACCATATCGCACCCGCGTCAATCTTGGACTCAACCGCAGGATTTGCCGAAGCGCTCAACGGCGTGTCGACCGTCTACGGTGAAATGGAAATGTCGGAAATGACTTCGCCCGCGACACAGCAGATTGTAATGAAATACTCGATGGCTCCCGCCGACAGCACTCTTTCCAAGGTGCTCACCACCGCGCAACTTGACTCGGTAAACTCCATTCTGGCAAAATATACCGGCGGTATGCTCACGGCGGCTGCAGTCGACATGATGAAGCCGGTGGTGCTCGACACCCAGCTCGGAGTGTTTCAGAGCATGATCGCTTTCCCTGAATTTAACGGTCAGGAGCAGCTTGACAAGCTTATCCAGGACAAGGCTATAGCCGCCGGCAAGACAGTGAAAGGTCTTGAAACCCTTGAACAGCAGATGGGGATGCTTATGGGCGCGCCTATCAGCGAGCAGGCTGAAGGATTGATGAAGAGTGTACGCAACGACGAGAAATCGATTGAATACGCCAAGACACTCGCCCAGGCATATCTCGCCGGCGACCTCGCCAAGATGCAGGAGATGTTTGACGACCCGGAAGTGGGCATGTCACCCGAGCTTGCAAAGCGGATGCTCTACGACCGCAACGACAACTGGATGAAGGAGCTTCGTACGGTGCTTCCCGCCGAAAATGTGATGGTGGTAGTAGGTATGGGTCATCTTATCGGCGAGCAGGGGCTCGTGGAGCAGCTCCGCAAGGCAGGCTATGAAGTGACAGCTGTAAAATAACATTGTAGAACTCTATACTTTCAATAATGATAATTCTGAATAATTTAACCTATGTTTACCGCAAGGGAGCGGAGGCGTTGAGCAACGCTTCCGCTTCCATAGGCGGAGGCATCTATCTCCTTCTCGGAGAAAACGGTGCCGGCAAGACCACTCTACTGCACATAATCGCCGGGCTGCTTTATCCCTCGAAAGGGGAGTGCGAGCTTGACGGAAGCCCGGTGTCGGCGCGTCAGCCTGAAACCATGCGCCGCATATTTTTTCTCGGCGACAACATGAAATTTCCTTTCATCTCCATCGAGGAGATGGTGAAATGCCATGCTGTGTTTTACCCTACATTTGACGCCGAAATGTTGCAGCGCAACCTTGAGCGGTTTGGCATGACCGGCAGGGAGCGGCTGAGCAAACTGTCGCTCGGCAACCGCCACAAGGCACAGCTCGCCTACGCCCTTTCGCTGCGTACCGAAGTGCTGCTTTTCGACGAGCCGGCTAACGGACTTGACATCCCGTCGCGCCAGCAGCTTCAGACAATGATAGCCGAGTGTGTCAACGAGGAGCAGACCGTGATTGTGTCGACCCATATCGTGTCGGATCTGCGTAACCTGTATGACGGGGTACTTGTTTTGTCACGCGGCAAGCTGTTACTTGCCGACACCGCCGACAGCTTGCTTGGTCGCGTGTCGTTCACTGTCACGTCAGTGCCGCCGGTCAATCCGCTTTACATGGAGCGCCGCTTTAACCAGTTCCATGCCATACAGCGTGTCGACGATGCCGAAGAGAGTGCCGACATAGACTATGAGCTGCTTTTCAATGCCCTTCACCATAACGTAAAACTCTAAAACCCGATAGCGATGCAACTGTTAAATTATTATATGCCCAGGCTGAAAAAGCAGCTTATATTTTATCCCGTGATAGCAGTGGTCCTTTACCTGCTCATATTCGTCACCTTGAGGTGGGAAGGAGTGATAATAATCGGCGCGATGGTGTCCAACATCCTTAATCTCATGCTGGTATTTGGCGCACTGATTTTCGCCTCACGCAGCGGCATGGAGATTGACACCGCCCTCCCCGTTGACTGGCGGCAGAAAGCCACGTTCATCCTGCTTTATACATTTATCGCGGTACCGCTGCTTATCGCAGTGCCGATGGGAGTCTGCTATCTCTGTACAAAGCAGTGGATGGTGGTTAATCCGTTTATAAGTGGGCTTACCCCTCTCGTTGACATGTTTATGACCCAAGGATTCATCTGGCTATCAGTGGTCACGACACTTCTCCCTATGGCAGTGTGTCTTTACTGCGTTATGGCAATCAAGCACAACCGTATAATCCTGTCAGTCGTGTGGACTATTGTTGTAGTGATGGTGGAATCATTCATCGGAGGCATCATCGGAGGCTTGACAGCCTTCCGCCAGGGATTTGAGGATGGCTTCAACGGTGTGGAGCGGCAATCCGATGAATTGCCCGGCATGGTGGTCACCCAAATTGATGATTGGTCGATACCCCTGACGATTTTTTTCGTAATTTGTACTATCTTTGTAATCGTAAAAGCTTGCCAGGTAATCAAGAACCGACAGATATAACCCTATCCTATGGACTTTAACGAGAATAAACCCATATATAAGCAGATCGTCGACTTATGCTACGCACGGATTGTGTCTGACGTGTGGCATGTCGACGGTCGTGTGCCGTCCATAAAGGAGCTGTCGGTCGAACTTGCAGTAAATAACCGCACGGTGCTGAAAGCATTTGAGGAGCTTCAGGCGCAGGGCATAATCTACTCGAAGCGCGGACTGGGCTACTATGTGTCGCCCGATGCACCCGCGCTCATCCTTGAGGCTCGCCGCGCCGAGTTTTTCCGCGAGACGCTCCCCGACCTCCGCGACCGTATGCGCCTCCTCCAGCTCACTCTCGACGACATCGCCCCCTACCTCTCCTGATTATGAAGCGATATATCAAATGTCTGTGTATGGCGATGGCGGCTATGCTGCCCGTAACGGTTTCCGGCATGACGGGAGCATGGCGCGGCGAGCTTGCCTTGGGTCAAACGAGGTTGCCGCTTGTGTTTAACTTCACTGAACGTACCGACGGGGTGACGGAATGTACAATGGATTCTCCCAATCAGGGCGCGAAGGGGATACCGGTTACAGTCGCCCTGTGCAGTGCCGATTCTCTGTCGCTTTCATGTGTCGCGATAGGGGCTTCCTACACCGGAAAGATTATGCCCGGCGAAATCCGTGGCACATTCATGCAACGCGGTTATTCGTTTCCGCTCAACCTGCAGCCGGAAGCTCTCGTTGAGGAGCGGCGACCGCAGACTCCGAAGCCGCCGTACCCATATACGGTTGTCGATACGATGTTCACCGCACCGGACGGCGCGGTCATGGGCGCGACACTGACGCTTCCGCCGGTCGCCGACATCACCCGCGTCCCCGCTGTTGTGATGGTGACGGGAAGCGGTCCTCAGAACCGAGACGAGGAATTGTTTGACCACCGTCCGTTTGCGGTCATCGCCGACTGTCTTGCCCGCAACGGCATCGCATCGCTTCGCTATGATGACCGTGGCACCGGAGATTCCGGCGGCAATTTCCTGACGGCAACCACCGACACGCTTAAAAACGATGCCGCGAGCGCACTTGCATTTCTCCGCACGGTCGTGCCAAACGGCAAAGCCGGTGTGCTCGGTCATTCGGAGGGCGGTACAATCGCGTTTATGATGGCTGCCGACGGCGCTCCCGATTTCATAATCTCCCTTGCCGGGGTGGCTATACCGGGCAAAGAGGCATTGATGAGGCAGAACGCTCACGCACTTGACCTTTCCGGAATCACCGGTGCGGATAAAGAAAATGCCCTGAAGATAGTTGACCGGGTGTTTGATACCATGGCACGGCAGCATCGTGACGGTGTCTACACGCCGATTGATGTCGACTCGCTTGTCGCAGCTTCCGGAGTTGAGGCACCTCCGCAGATTATGCCTTCGCTAAAGATGACGCAAAAGATCCGTACACCTTGGATTGACGGGTTGGTAAGCCTGAATCCACGTGAATATCTTGTTAAAATCACCTGTCCGGTGCTTGCCATAAACGGTGACAAGGATACTCAGGTCGAGGCGGATAATCTGGAGGTGATACACTCACTCGTCCCGAATGCCGACACGCGCCTGATGCCGGGACTCAACCACCTCATGCAACACGCCGTCACCGGCGAGACCGCCGAATATGGCGAGATACGCGAGACCATCGCCCCCGAAGTCCTCGACCTCATCGTAAACTTCATCCGCCAGGTCAAATAATATAATCTTATAACATGTCCACAGTTGTAGGGATGCTCCCCGGAGCATCCGCCCATCCTGCCGAGAAAGCATCCGCCTATCCTGCCGATAATCCAGATGCAGTTTGTTCAGGTCGTTTACCGGAACATAAAAATATACGGGCGGTGTTTCATGATTATTCCGGTGGTGATTATTTCGTAACAATTTGCACTTATGGAAAAGAACATTTCTTTGGAGAAATACGAAATAATGACATGGTATTTAGCGAAATAGGCATTTATGCGAAAAAATGTCTGGAAGAACTGCCGGTTCATTATAAGTATGTCCGGGTTCCGATATTCGTCGTTATGCCCAATCATATTCATGCAATTATTCACATATTTGAATCGGCGGATGCTCCGGGGAGCATCCCTACAATCAGGACCGCGTTGGGAGTGGTGGTTGGGGGATATAAACAGGCTGTGACAAGGTATGCGCGTAGGAATAATATTGAGTTTGCATGGCAAAAGCGTTTCCATGATCACATAATACGCGGAATCAATGATGGCAACAGGATTGCCGAGTATATAGATAATAATGTCATAAGATGGGCGGCTGTTTGTTACAACCGGGGGCGGTGAGGGGAGTCAAAAGGTGATGAGCATCCCGATACAAAGTTGAAGCCAGTCGGCTACCGCCAGGGCGCTGTTGTCAAATGCGCTCAGCGCATAAATGTCACAGGTGCCGATTTCATAAAACACACCTGCCGACCTGATATGTGCAGATGAAGGGAAGCACCACTCAATCCGCTCTCCGAAGGAAATGTTGGCACGTATCTTTGTCGTCAGTCCGTAATATCCCGACGGATATCTGTCGGGCTGCGATGCCCAGAAATGCTTGCTCACGATAGTGGTAAAATAGAGGCTTGCCGTCAACGGGGTGAAGCTGATGTGCTTGTTTATGGCAATTGCCCAAGGGGCAAAATTCTCTTTAAGTGCCACAACAAGTTTCGCGGAATTGGAGTCATATTTAGGTACAAGTCCGGCGATTATATCAGTTTCCCAACGGTCTTTTGCCCCATAACACCACCCTGTTCCGACCGATACGACGCCCATTCCGCCTCCCGATTGCAGTGAGACATGATGCGGTGCAAGATTTACCGCCGATAAAGACTGGAAATTGAAGAAAAGTATTAACAGAATCACCTTAAAACCTGACCACTTCATATTCATATCCGTTGTCTGTTATGGTAAATACAAGATAGGAGCGTTTTTTTATGGCGGCACACTGATAATAAATTATGCCGTCATCAAAAAAGTCGTCGACGGTCACATGGTGCCCATGACCATAAAGGAAAAATTGTACGCCGGGAAAGCGGCACAGCAGCCGATGCAATTCCTCCGCGATATTATTGTTGAACTGCTCGCTGAAGGGACCGGCATGCATCAACACCACCGTTTTCCTGACAGCCGGACTCAGTGACTTCAGCTTTTCCTTTATAAACTGAACGTCGGGGACTGCAACGGAATGGTCAAATTCGAGCGCATTTGTATTAAGACACAGAAACATTACATTTCCCGCCGTGAAAGAAAAATTCAAGTCGCCGAACATCGAACGGTAGGCATCCACACCTGTGGCAAGACAGTCGTGATTGCCGATTACACACACGTAGGGCATAGTGAATTGTTCAAGGATGTCACGTTGCCACTTAAATTCCCTTGTAGAGCCGAATTCAGTCAAGTCGCCGCCATGTACTACAAAGTCGATATCGCCACGCGCATTAATCGCCCGGACAACATCGGCAGTCTCGTCACAACCTTTCTGTGTGTCGGATATCATCGCAAATTTTATGGTCTCCCGGTTGAGAGTCACTGCTTCTATCAAGGCGACATTTTTCTCTGTCAGATGCTTTGCTCCCGATATGTTTACATCATAGGGATGACTGTCAAGCATCCCGCATCCTGCCGCCGTCAAAAACAGTGTGAACGCCGATAACAATCCCCGTGTTTTTATAAATCTCGTCAATGTCTCTAGTGTAAGTTGAAGCCCTCCGGCAGGTGATGGCAACAGGATTCAAACCTGTATCTTCAGTGGTCGACCCTTCTGCTGATGTCTTAGTCGATTTAGACGATGCCACCGATGTGCCGCATATGGCAGTTAATATCCTCTTTCCAAAAATTGGCATATGCGCCAGGTGTCTGTGTCCGAACTCTCGTCACGGATGATTTCTATGGAATCTTCCCTGGCAAGCCATCCGAGAGCCAAGGCTGTCTCATGGTCGGAGAGATGCGATTCCTCCATGATTCTGTCATAATGCCAGATAGAGCCGTCGTTCATTATTTGCCACAGGCGTAGGGCATTACGGCTGATGTTGTCAATTGTCATGATAATATTGGTTATTTAGTTTGTGTACGCGGTTTCAGTCGTTTTGCCAACCTCACTATCTGCCGCCGATAAAACCAGCATGCGAGCAAGAAATACACTCCCGCCTGAATCCACAATGCCATGTATTCGGTGCGTATATCGCTCAGCGACGCGCCCATAGAGGTTATGCGCACATATCCGTTCATGCCGAAAGTCGACGGGAAAAGATACGACACGTATTTCCAGAACAGTGGCATCGACGGCGCCGGCCATGACAATCCGGAAAGAAACAGCATAGGAACGGAGAGAAACACGAGCAGCAGAATCGAGTCCTCGCGCCGGTAGATGAATGTCGAGATTACCATAGCGAGAAATATGCAGGCGAGAATGTAAGGGATGACGAACGCCACGAAAGTCTCGTAATGACCTAACTTAGGCAGTGTGAACATGTCGGTGACCACGGTGAACATGTATATGGCAAGCACCATGTATAGCATGAAATAGGGAAGAGCCTTGCCGATCACGATATGTACAGGATTTTTATACCATGGATGAAAGGGAATCACGCTTCCGTTATGACGCTCGCGCGAATTACCCATCGACATGCCTATGCCGAGCAGAAGTGTCTGCTGTATAATAAGCATCAACACGGGCGGAATCAGAAATGCTGCAAAACCGCTCTGTGGATTATAAAGCGCCACATAGTCGTAGTCGATGGGCAGTTTGTTGATTTCATCCTGACGGTCGGTCGTGCCTGTGACATAATAATCCACCTTGATATCCTTGTTCACCTCCAGCGACACATTGGTTACGGTGACAAGCAGTGCCTTGTAGTAGAGCATACTTGCCATGTCGCAGTACAATCCTATCGGGACTTGCCTGCCATGGGCGAGGTCGTTGGTGAATGATGCCGGAATCCGTACTATCCCGTAGACTTTCTGGCGGCGAATCAGCTCTTCCGCCTCTTTCATGTCGGGACAATATGTCTCGATTTTCAGGTCGGGCGAGGCATCCATCTTGCGCAGGATATCGCGGCTCAGCGGCGAATTGCTCTCGTCGACCACGGCTACCGGCACGTCGCGCACCACTTCATCGGTGTACACATAAGAGTAGAGCAACGGATAGGCAAGGGGCACGAAAAGTATAAATATCATGATACCCTTGTCGCGGAATATATTGCCGATTTCGCGATACCATATCTGGAATATGTTCAATATTGATTTCATGTCGGTTATTCTTGATATTTATATTTCAGGAATGCCGTGCGGTAACGCGGCAATACGGCAAGCGGCAGCAGGAGGAAGCAGAAAAGAGCGGTTACAGATGTCCACACATAGGCTACCGGATAACCGTTCAATGCCTGATTCACATATATCAGATAATAATGCCGTAGCGGAAACAACCATGCGAAATGCTGAAAAAACGGACTCATAGCCATGACGGGATAAGTGAAGCCGGCGACAGAAAACGACAGGATGCCCCACAGGGAGCAGAGACACATGGCGGTGCGCATCTGACCGAGGAATACGCCGAAGAAAAACACTCCGAACGCCTGCGAGGCGAGGACCGTCACAAATCCCAGCAACATCATATGCCATAGCGGGACATTGCACGGATATCCGAGTATGCGGTAAAAATACACGTCATAAAACACGAACATGAGCGTGAAAAGCATCGTCTGTGGCAACAGCTTGCCTGCAAGTGCTATCGATGAGGATTTTCCCGCCATCTCATACAGTTTCTTCTGTGAGTCAAATTTCCACTCCATGCCTATGGTATAGGAGGTTGACAGCATTATCAGCAGGATAAGTATGCCCGGCACCAGGATGTTGTTGAGATACACCGCATAGTCCAGCGTCGGGTTGTTAAGCGGGTGGGTCTCTATGGTTATGGGCTGTATGATACTCATCGCCTTATCTTCGGTCGCCCCCTTTGCATACAGTGTCTCGCGCGTCAGTGCAAGTCCCGACAGTTCCGATGCGGTGCGCATGTCTTTCATCAGCAATGAACCGGGCACGAAATATGCCTCGTTGGTGTAAAACGATATTTTCGGCTGCCGGTGGGAAAGCGCTTTTTCAGTCGTTCCCTTGGGAATATAGAAAAAGGAGAATATCTCTCCGCGCTGCATGGCGTCTCTTGCCGCGGAAAAGGTGGGGTATGAGGCAACGAAATCTGCTTCCTCCATCGCGTCGATAGTGCGTATAATCGTGCGTGATATGTTGGTGTTATCTTCGTCGACTATGCCCGCAGGGAGCTGCGTGGGCAATCCTTTGTCCATAAGTGTGGCAAAAAATATTGCACAAGCCACCGGGGCCACCACCATACAGAACAGGAAGAGCGGACGACGGGAATAGCCTTTCAGCTCCCGGCGGGAAATAGCCATTACGCGTTGTAACACAGTCATATCACTTATCATCTTATCGTTTCATTATAGCCGACATGCCGCCGCATAATCCGAGAAGTTCCGACGGTTCGACGGGGTATGCCTGCAGTTCAAAAGTCTTCAGGTCAAATTTGTCAAGCGCTTTTGTCGCCTTCCATGTGGCAAAGCTGCCTACTTCCTTTATCCTTGTGATTTTCACCGTGACATTTTTGTCGTAGGCAGGTACGTAGACCGACACCTCCTGACCCACTGTGAGACCGGGCAAAAGGTCTTCGCGCACATTAAACGTGAACCAGATGTCGTCAATCTTCGAGACATTCATGATAGGAGCGCCGGAACCAACGAATTCGCCCGTCTCCGGAAATATTTCAGTCACGACACCGTCGGCGGAGGCCAGAAGCACGGTCTCGTTGACATACGATGACACCTCGCTTATGGCTCCTTCGGCACGTGACACCTGGGCCTGTGCCGCGTTTATATCTTCATGCCGCGAACCGTTGACCGCCATCTCATACTGAGACCTGGCTGCATTTTCAGAAGCTGCCATCGCACGGTAATTGGCGAATGCCTCGTCGCGCTTCTGCTCGGCGAGCACCCCGTTTTCAAACAGGCGGTTGACACGATTATATGTCTTTTCCGCCACCTCGCGTCCGGCAACTGCTTTCTGCCATACTTCGTAAGCCGACTGTATCTGCTCGCGACGCGCTCCGGTGCGGGCTTTCTGTTCCATCGCTTGTGCAGCCTTAAATGCGGCTTCTGCCTGGGCGAGCTTTGCCTGAATGTCAGGTGCCTCGAGTATCACCAATGTGTCGCCTTTGTTGACCATGTCGCCTTCCTCTACCTTTATTTCAAGAATCCTTGCCGGTATCTTGCTTGACACCCTGTAGTCCGATGTCTCGGCCTGTCCCTGTATCACCTCAGGCTGCTCAGGTATACAGAGCCCTATTATTACCACAATGGCAATGACAGCCAGGATGATTGACGTGCAGACGATTATCACGTTAAGATTTTTCTTTTTCATTTCCGGGTTATTTTATTGTTCCTAATGATTTTCTCAGATACACGTAGGCAAGCCGTACATCGATGCCTGACGATATGAGGTTGGTTTTTGCAGAGAGCCATGCGGTCTGAGCCTCGATCACGTTGCTCACGGGAATCACACCTTCCTTCATGCCTAATGTGGCGCAACGGAGATTCTCGTCGGCTGCCGCCTGGCTGCTCAATGATTCGGCATACCGCTCGCGGGCCTCTCTTACTTTTTGCCGGCTTTGACTCACCTGCAGCTCGATTTTCTCGCGTGTAGCCTCATAGTCCCATCTTGCAGCGGCGGCATGTGCGGCTGCGCTTTTAACCTTGTAGCTCCTGTCGCCCCATGTGAGAATGGGGATATTCACGGCTACGCCGATATTCCATGTGCCTTTGAATTTTTTTTCAAAACTGTTGAACATGGAAGGATAACTCGCAAAGTAACCTCCGGTGAGTGCCACGCTTGGCAAAAACTCCGCCCTCGCTACCTTGACCTTTTCGTCAAACAGCTTTACCGAAGTGCCGAGAGCCGAAAGTTCCGGACGGTTTTCCCGGATATCGCCGGTATCCATGACATCCGGCTCCGTAAGGTCGACAGTGTCGCTGTTTTCATCGGCGAGCTCTATTTTTGAGTCAAGGGGCAGCCCGCATAGTTCGCAAAGACGCATCTTCAGGATGTCGAGACCGTTGTCGACCTGAATGATTGCTACATTAGCCTCGTTGACCTTTACTTTCACGCTTAGTCCGTCGGATTTCGTGGCAAATCCTTCGGCAATCATCTGCGTGATGTCGCCGTCGAGTGTCGTGACAAGATTGAGATAGCTTTCGGCGAGACGCTTGCGTGCCGAAAGTTCCACGATGTTCCAGTAAGTCTCGTCGACAGCCACTATAAGTTCCTGGTATTTCAGGTCGTGCTTGTCGGAGGCTATCATCTCGGCGTAACGGGCGATTTTGTTATAGGCTCTTATCTTGCCGCCCATATAGAGAGGCTGGGTGAGCATCACTGCTGCTCCCGCCATGTTGCGGGTATCGGTGCGCAATGCATCGACAAGCCGTTGCCCCACCGGGTTAAGTGCGGGCATCTGTAGGGCGGTCCCCAATCCTGACAGTGTTGATTTTTGCTCGTCGCTCAGCAGGGAAAGCTCCTTGCCTGTGTGCATGTATATGCCTGTAGCGGAAACTTTCGGGAGATAATTGGTAAATGCCGACTTTCGATTGTAGTACGCGGCTCGCATCTCCATTTCCGAACTGCGTAGCTCTTTGTTGTTGTCAACGGCAAGTGTGCGGCAGCTGTCTAGGGAGAGCGGTGCGTCGGCTGCCATTGCCGATATGCCCGATAGTAATAATAATAGAATTGTCAGATGTCGTCTGTTCATTTTCATCGCGAATTAACTTTGACGCAAAGTTCGCTACAAATGAAAGGCGATAAAAGTCGTATTTCGCGGGTTGATTGGAGCATATTTCGCTTTTTAAGACGTAATAGTACTAACTAAAGGCATAATATTGTTATATTTGTAGGGTTTAATCTTAGTTATATATGTATAAGACCCTGACTGACATCTCTATCGAGCGACTTCTTGAACAGGATATCCCGGAGCTTGTGGAATTTCACAAGGACATCGTCATGATAAACTCTCTTGACGGTATGCGATTGTTTTCCCATCCCACAAGGCTGAAGGCCACCACTGTGCTTGTGTGCCTGCAGGGAGAGATTGATTGCAGTATTAATCTGCGCCGGTTCAAAATTGAGGCAAATCACCTGTTGGTGAATTTTGCCAACGATATAATACAGATTCACAGTACCGACAATATCGCCGGATATGCCGTCATGCTTTCCGAGGATTACATGCAGCAGCTTCAACTTGATTTCCGGCTAAGGGCGCAGAGTTATATCGGGCTCAGAGGCAACGGGCCTATCAGTGTCCCCCATGAGGAAATTGTCAACCTTAAGCCTTATTATGACCTTTTCAAGAGAAACATGGAGGCGGGCAATCCGGAGGTGATTAAAGGACTTGCTCTCGCGCTCTCCCACACGATACTGCTGATGGTGAAGTGCTACCAGGGGCAGAATCATGCCGACGGGGAGGAGGATGCGCCGAGGGCACAGCAACTGTTTGATAAATTCATGACGCTTCTACAGGCTTATCATGAGAAGGAACGCAGCCTGCAGTTTTATGCCGACAAGATGTATCTTACCCCGAAATATGTGTCGGGCATGATTAAAAGCTACAGCGGGAAAGCTGCTCTTGAATGGATCAACGAGTATGTGGTGCTGGAGGCGAAGATGATGTTGCGCTACACGCAGATGTCGGTGCAAGAGATAGCCTACGCCCTGAATTTTCCCACTCAGTCGGCGTTTGGCAAATATTTCAAGCAGCAGGTCAACCTTAGCCCGCGCCAATACCGCGAGCGCGGTTAGATTCTGTCGCCGGTGTGGTCAGGGGAGGCGCGGGTCTTTGGCGAGGACAGTGGCGCGGGAGTCGAGAAGGTAGATGACGGGCATGGCGGGAAGCACGTAGGTTTCGTTGTCGAGGATGGGGTCGAGGGCATATCCTACTGTCCATCCGGCGGGAAGCGACGCGCATGTGCGTTCCCACTGCCGGCGGTCGTCTTCGGCGTCTATCGCCAGGATGGCGGTGCCGGGAGGAAGTGGGGCATGGCGTAGCCGCTCTATCATCGCCTTGCAGTTTTCGCAGTCAGGGTCGTAGAAAAGGAGCATGGTCATTTCATGGTCGCGGCAAAATTCCGAGAGTTTTTCCTCACCCCCGCCACGCATTACGTAACGGAAATCGGCGGCACGGGTGCCACGGCTGTTTTTCATCGCCGCCTCAAGGCGGTACCGTGCGCGTTCACGCCCGGCATCATCAAGGCGGTTGCCTGCAAGGAGTGCGCGCAGGAAGTGGGTGTAATATTCCTCGTTGTACATGGGCGATTCCGGGTCGTAGAGATACTTGTCGATAATGGCGTTGAGGAAGTCAAACGCTTCGCCCGAAGTCGCCGCCTTGTCGAGCAGTACCGACGCGCCGTGCGCCATTGCGGCAGAGTCGGCGTAGTCAAACAAGGCGGCGAAGTTGGCGAAATTCTGTTCCATGAAGGCGGTGTCGAGGCTTAACCGGCAGTCGTTGAAATCCATGTCGTCCCAAAAGTGGGCGAGCAGATACGCCGCTCTCTCTTCGGGTTGAGTCAGTCCCGCAGGCAGCGCGGGCAGGGGCAGCTCCGCCACGCTGTCATCCGCGCCTGCATCACTGGAAGTCGGGTTATGGCGGCATGACGCGGCAAGCCACATCACGACCGCCAAAATCAGGAGATGTGTAATGTAGCGGGGAGCGGATAGAATGCTGAACTCTGAGTATTCCCCGGAGGGGATGCATCTCCGTAACCGCGGGTAATGCCGGAGGCATACCCGTGGACTAAGCGTCTCACCATGGTCTCTACCCCGAAGCGGGTTGCATAATCGTATCACTTGCAACTGATTATGCAACCCACTCTTGGGGTAGCAATGTGTCGGGTGTATCATTGCCACGGGCGCACCTTCGGCGCTGCCCGCGGTTACGGCAATCTTGCCCATTCCGAGCAAAATCCTTGACTTTGCGCCATTCTTTACACTTTTGCCGGTATTGCGCCATTTCCCAATATCTATATCGTTCATAATTACACTATTACGGTACATCGCGGACACAACGTACGCGCCCTCCGAAAGCGGCGATATTGCCTGCGGACAATTGTGTGCCCCGCTCATTCAGCATCGCTAAAAATACATTATTACCGTTACTATATTCTCCTCCAATACCATTCGTTAAATTATAATAGGAATATGTACATGACAGCCATGCTACACCTCCCTGAGTGAGGATACTCCCGTAATTTTTAAGAATGGCAATTTCCTTTTGATTCGGTATTCTCCAACCGCTTTTATTCGGGGTGTCCAATTGTTTGCATGGATTTGAATTGATGTAAGTTTGCAGATTATATAGATTCCAATAATAATTAGGATAGCTATTTGTTATTGTCAAATCTTCTCTATAATATTCAAATTTTTTGTAAGGCATATTATACGGGTCGGTAATACTATGAATGGGCATATTGTTATCTTCATTTCCATTGCCGGAATATGCGACTTGTCTAACCGAACGTGGATCGTAATATTTCATCTCGACAGTACGTGTTTTAGTGTCTACCTCGTATGCAGCCGTCACTTTTTCCTCACCAGATATGGTAGTCAGGTCAGTACCAAGGTTGCGGATACATCTTACTTGCCACGGATATCCACACTTACCCCAGTCGTACACTTGATTTAATGTAGATGTCGACATGCCTTCCAGCGCCCAAAGTACGCGGATTGACCCGTTATATACATCGCTTGTCCCGAACATATAGCGAGTATAATATATATTGTCAATTTTACTTCCCTCAGTATCTGAGGTTGACCAATCCTGGTTGTAGACATAGGGTAACTGATTAACCGCAGAGAAGTCCATAAGTGGTTCGGTCAACGATTCTCTTCCGAGAAGTAAACGAAGATATTTTCCCATGGCAGGTAAGTACCATCGAAGTTCTTCGGGATCGATTTTACCATTACCATTATTATCACGGTTACGATTCATGCATGCATTGAGATATTCGATTGTATATTTGCTGTCTTTCTGAGGGTCATTGAAGTAAGAAGATTCATTTGCTTTGTAGACCACTCTCGGCATTGGATAGGGATTGCCGCTTCCATCTTCAGTAATTATTCTCTCAGGGATTGGTGGCCCTCCTTGTGCTCTGTCTTTGCCTACCCCCGGCACTTCCAATGGTTCTGTCTGTTCGATGAATGTACTCCAGTCGGCGTTTCCTCCATTAGCAATGCCAAGCCATAACGCCATATTATATCTGCCGTTGGAGCCGCTTGTGCCACCTTTGGTGAAAGAGCTGCGCATATTGAGCCCTTCGGTCTCGTTGAATGATTCCATTCCGATAGCCGTGGCGATTTCGGCATGACTGGAGTAGTAGGTCTGGATTGAGCGTTGCGAGATGCCGTATTTTGAGCGGGCATAGACGCTGTTGCCGTCGGGCGATATTTTTCTCGTAACCCTTATGTAGCATCGGCGCGGGTTCTGGTTCACGTAGTTACGCCATGTGGGGTCGGCTGCGCCGGTAGTCTCATCGCCGGATGTCTCGTAAGTGTTTTCCTTGACGAATACGGTGTACCATCCCGATTCGGATTTCCATTGCGACTGCATGTTGTCCCAGGCGTTGTCGTGGGTGCCTTTCACAAGGTCGGCAAGAAGAAATGTCTTGTTGTCGTTTCGGTACCCCTTCGGTTTGTATTCGGCAAGGACATACCGCCCGGTGGTGGGACGTAGCTCCACCCAGTCGTAAAATTTGGAATCATAGTCGGTGTAGTTGGACTCGTCGACATTACGCTGTACGCCTCCGTAATATGTGGTGAGGAGAAAACCGAAATTAGGCTGCTTGAGTTCTGATTCTGTCAGCTGGACATTATAAGTGTTGTAGTGGGAGTCGAGTTCCACGGTTATCTGGTCCATGTCGCTTACTATGCCTTCTTCGCCGGGATATAGTTCATCGGTACGGTATGCATCGACGCGTATGTCGTTGACACCGTTCACAGTCACATTGTAGGTGTAGCGGGTGTTGCGGTAGCAGTTGAAGTCGGAAGCGATGCCGCCTATATTGCCGAGGTGAATGATATAGTCGGCATTTCCCACGCGGTGTACGCTGATATTGCCACCCTTGTCGGTTGCACCCTCACCGTCGACCTTGATTGTGCCTTTATAGGCGATGGTGCATTGTACTCTTACATACGATGCCATATTGTTAGGGGTCCACGCGCTGCCGGTGAGCGAGGTGAAGAGGTTGCCCGAGCAGGCATCGCGATCGGTATATTTAGTTGCGTTGCCGGTGTGCTTGCTCTCACCTTGCCAGTAGTTGAATGTCGATGTGCCGGTCTTGTCATCTTTAGAGATATACTGTGCCGTGTACTGTATTGGGCCGGCAAAATAGGCGGCGGTGGTGCTTTCTGTTGCCGCATCGCCGAAATTGGTGGTCATGCCGTCTTTTGTGCCTCGCTCGTAGACCCATGAATATTTCGGGGCATTGTAGATGGTATAACTGTTGACGGTAAGGTCGAAGTTTTTGTCGCCCGGGATAAAATTGAATGTGACCTGCGACACGAGCCGGCGAAGGTGGATGGCACCTGTCTGAAACTCTACCACACCTTTCTTTACGGGAATAAAGTGAGGCGTGAAATTGAACTCCTGCCATTCGCTGAGAGCTGTGGGATGGGTGTCTCCGGGGTCGATGTCGACATAGCACCCCGCCATAGGAAGTGGCACGGAAGGGGCGTACATGGAGTTGAAAGTGGAGGGCGACACCACGGCGATGTCAAGAAAATCATCCCACGTATCGGCATTTTCAAGCAGCTGGGCGAGAGTCTTTTCTTCACCGGGATTGCTTTTAAGGATTGCCTTGTTGTCCACGTTTGCCACCCCGACGATATAGTTGTAGCCGCTGAGGGTGTTGATATTGATTGTCACGTCGTGAGTACCCTCGATCACGACGGTGCCGGGGGTGAGTTTGGTCCAGTCGCTTGTTGCCTTTTTGGTGACGGAGCTGTAGGTGCGCACCCATAGTGTCTGCACCCGGTTTATGTCATTGACCGGGAGGTCGGCGCGGCTCTTCGCCTCCATTTCAGGGAGCTGCAGCTTGACCGACAGCGTGACCGGCTTTCCCGATACGGTGTAATCGGGCATATCGTCGAAGGTATCGTCGGTGCAGGCTGCCGATGCTGCAAGCAGTGCAGCGCAGGCGACAGCTCTCATTATTATATGTATCAGTCTCAAAAGACTCATTTTTTGCAGTGGATTCGTAGATATTTTTTAGTTAAAAGTGATGTCTGACACTCCGGTATCCATGTCGCAGACGGTCCAGTGTACGGTCATTGACTGTGATAGAGCCGTGACCTCGAAGCGGTAGATGTGGTTGCGGAGCAGTGCGGGGAGGTTGTCGGCTGAGGTGGCGTGACCGCCGGTGTACTGCGCCATGCGGAGATAGTAGGTGACGGGGGCATGGGTTACGGTTGTGTTGTCGGGGCGCGTCTCTGTGCCACCTTTTGTGGTGACACGCATGTAAGGTTGCAGCGATTGACCGATGCCTGTCTTCGAGTATTCAAAGAGATACGCCGAGTAGACCGGGCATTTGTCGGGGCGCGCCTCGGTAGCTATGGGGTCATAGACGAAACTGAGCGAGCTTGCCGCGATTTCCGCACCGGGCTCCGTACCGTCGGCAAAGGGTGCCGGGGCTATGTATCGCGCTGCGGCGGGTAGGGTGGGATTGTCGACCTGCTGCGTCTCGGAGGCGTCGGCGTTTACCCATTCGGTGAAGGAGGGAAGGAGAGTGCCACGGTCCATGATGCCGTTGACAGCCACGCTGCCTATGCGCAACACCCTGTTTACACCGGTGTCGTCGGTTGCGGGATTAAATACCGCGTCGTCGCTGATGCCGATTTTGTCAATCACCTCGATTTTGGAGAGTGAGCGGAGGAGGTTGATATCTTTGCCCCCGGCAGCGGCATCGGAAATGTCGTAAGGGTCGGTCGCCGTGGATGCTTTCAGCTTGTCGGTCGACACTGAAAAATATTGGAGTCCCGCCATGTGGAAGCGTTGTGTGTTGCCTGCCGATTCACGTGCCGCGTTCATGAGAGCGGCGGCATCGGGTAGGGTGCCTCCCGTGGGCAGACAGGAGGTGAGGGTGAAATATTGCTGAAGCGATGTGCCCGGCTCCGTGTCGGGGAGGGTGATGCCCCAGCCGTCGAGGTTGGCGAGCACGAGTATATAGAATCCGATTTGCGGATTGTCGATATTGCGGGTGAAATAGTAGTGGTAGAGACGTGCGGTCACGTCATATACGATGTAATTGTCGTTTGCCGCCAGGGTGCGGGTCATTGGCGTGACATTATACAGATAATTGCCGTCGGCGTCAAAGAGAAGATATTGGATGTCGGTGACATCGATATAGTTTTCCGCGCCGGAGCCGGTATAATCGCCATCGATGTCGGCGGCGCGGCTTTGACCTTGGTTACGGGTCATGATGGTGAAACGCAAATATATGTTTTCTTCCTCCGGCATCGGTTCGGGATTGCCGGGGAGCGCTTGATGCCCGCTGCCGCACGATACGAGCAGCAACAGCAACATTAGCAATAATATATTTAAGTTTCTGAGAGCCATTTCGTTAAAGGGATAGCTGATTTAGCTAAGATAGCTACGGTAGCTATAAAGTTGTCTTAAAGAATACCATCCTGCGGGGGTACGCGGCGCCATCCGTTGATGAGTATGCGCGACTTTATCCAGTTGTAGCCGCCCTGCATGAAAAATACCATCGAATAGTCGTCGTAGCGGTCGAGATAGTCCTGATTGGAGGTAGCCACCTCATACTCGCTTCTCACCAGAAGAAGATACTCGATGAGGGGTATCTCAATCACTGTGCCGCCGGTGTCGACACGGCGTATGGTGAGCCGCTGCGGCATATCGGCGATAAGCCTTCCGGTGGTAGTCTCAAACTGCACACCGTTGCCTGCTCCGGCGCGACCGCTTTCATCGGCGATGTCGGCGTTGACCGGCTTCTGCGACCATGGTGTGTAGACAAATTTCCGCTCGCCTACAGGACGGTTGAGGTAGTTGAGGCAGCTGTTTTCGGCTTCAAGCTCCACGCTGAGATTGGAGGGGTCGATAGTGCTGCCGTCAGTGTTCAATATCTGCAGGGTGAGATGATTGGTGTCGCGGGTGAGGTCAATCGGGGCGATGTCTATGGCGCCGAAGGTGTCGGGAAACTCCACACCGGTGGCGATGCCGTGATAAAGCCTCGTGATGTCGCGTCCGGAATAGAGCTGCGGCTCCCTCCCTTCGAGAGGGAGGGTAGCCGAAAGCTCGTCGATTGATGCCGGATTTTCGCCACCGCCGATGAGAAACGATACAGGGTCGTCGGTCAGCGGTTCTCCCTCACACCATGCAAGC
Organism: Bacteroidales bacterium; assembly: GCA_003150235.1. Classification (GTDB taxonomy): domain Bacteria; phylum Bacteroidota; class Bacteroidia; order Bacteroidales; family Muribaculaceae; genus Muribaculum. Next base: position 35,938 of record QAMW01000007.1, on the reverse strand, counting down.
ATGTCGTAGACGCCCGGCTCAACGTCGACCTCGATATAGAAGTCATTGTCGGCGGTCAAGGCGCGTTGCCGGGTGGTGCGGTACACAAGGTTTCCCTGCCTGTCAAAGAGGTAGAGCGACACACGCGACACCTGTGAGCCGAAAGCATCGGTGTTGAGTATGTTGCGCGTATAGCGGAAATGCACCCGGTAGCGCGGGTCGCAGTCGCCCTCATATTCGTATAGCATCTTTCGGCACGATGCTGTCGTGATTGTCAGCATTATCGCAGCCAGGGCAAGGAGGCATGTGCGGGTGAACGGTTGTCGTATATTCTGCATCTTCATTGATGGTGTTGAAAATGGTTGATGGTGTCGTCAGAGAATAATGTTCTTTTGCTCGGGCACTATCCTCCAGTTAAGGATGTTGATTCGGTACTTGATATAATAGTCATCCATCTCCATCGGGGGAACAATGGGATAGTCGAGGTTTTCAATGCCTGTACCTAATCCCTTGATTTGCGATACTGTCAAGGTGTAGACATGGTTACGTACCAGACCAAAATCTCCTACACGCACTTTTGACCATACGATATTGCCATTTTCATCTTTCGGGGATTCATCTGTGGTATTTTCGGTCAGACCGATGTGGGCAATAGGAATGGAAAAATAAGCCTTTCCTTGAGTAAATGCCCGCGCGTTGCTTAACTGTTGCCAAAGAAGGGTATTGATTTGATTTTTAACTCCATTGGTCACTTGAATCCATTTATCGCTTCCAGTTGGCTTATAATATAACGGAGTGTTCTCCGGGATATTTGTTGCATTTAGCTGGAGGGTGACATAGCGATGAGGTACGGCAATGTCTCCACGTACAGCTAAATCGGGATGCTTCACGGTGAAATAACTTGTCACACTTGAGGCGTTTTTGCTGCTAAGTAAAGTCCCTTTTTCATCTATTGCTAAAATCTGGTTTGCATCAAGAAATTTAGTAAGCATAGTCTGTGCTCCTGCAGCAGCGTTTTCAGGAACTGAAGCATCAAAATATATTTTATCCTGGTAAATGTAGAATTTTGTCCCGGCTTGAATGGCATTTTCACCATTTTTCAATGTATAGTTTCCTACAACCAATACTGAAGGGGCTGCAGCCTTGGGATTGACGGATTCAAATGCCGATTTGCCCATAGTGTTTTCAAGCGTGTACTTATGAGGTGTAATGGCTTCAGTTTCTCCTTCCGGAGTGTAATCGATAAAATGAGTTTCACCTATCCCGGCTCCGTCATAGTCATTATTTCCCAATACTTGATTATAGCTGTAATATCGTAGCTTATAATCGCCTACTGTGCTACCGGCTCCGGTTCCGGATGTCGCTTTATCTGCGATATTGTCTGACACTTGCGGAAACGCAGTTGCATAATAAGAGGGTGAACATGACCAATAGCTTCTGCTGAGAGGGGAATCGTTCCATTTATCCCATCCACCAAGCATTGTGTTAACTTCCGAGTAAGTAGGAATAGGCTGAGTTACTCCATCAACAGGGGCTGATGTGGCAAAACGCTTTACCGCGTACATTTCTGCAGCATCGGCATTTATTGTCCATGCCTCAGGGTTAAAGGTAAGGGTATAGCCGTCTAAAGTATATGTCTGGATTGCATTTTGTGCGATGGTGAATTTCACTTTCGCCGCGTAGCGTTCTACATATATGTCGATAGCGGCTGCAGTTGATTTCTTGGCATCTTCTTCAGAGGTGTAAATTTGGTTTGGTCTGATTGGGGTACCGGAAATTTTTACATTTTCTGCTCCCGTCACGACATCGGTTCCATAATAAACCGAGTTGTTCATTGCGAAAGAACCGTCGGTGGCTTTATAATCATTACGAGTCTTATCTCTCAAATCTCCCATTTTGGTGTTGGACTCCTCGTTAACTTCGTTGAAATTTACCGGATTGATAAAGCACATTACATAAGCAGGATACGTATCGCCTTTGTTCAGTCCCAATGACACGATTGCCTCTTTTACTTTGCCGACGCTCGGATATTTTTGGTCAGTTGTGGCTGTGACAAAAGTGTAATCAGTGACAGGCTTGGTAGAAACGGGATCTCCATTTGTATCATAAAACTTGAAATATAGAGTCTTTACCTCGTTTTCGTTGCCGACACCATCCTCGAAATTTGTTGAAGTGTTTTCAACACGTGACGATGCTTCAGATGGTTGTGAGATTGCCACACGCATGTAGAGCATTTCGTCTTTCTGTGCGATTTCACCGGTGTCGGGGGCGGGGGTGTCGTCGGAACATGCCGAGATTCCTGCTGCGAGGAATATGGCGAAACCGAATAAAAGTTTTGTCTGTTTCATTTTTTTAGATTTTTGATAGTTATGTTGATTATATTATTTAGGCAGGTTATTTCAGTGCGCGCAGTTTCGCTATCTCGCCGCTTGCTTCGGTTACACCGGCAGCCTCTGCTTGACTGAAAAGGGCTATTGCGGCGTCGATGTTGCCGTCACGTGCCTCTGTGACTCCAGCGGCGTAGAGCGCGTTAGGCGATTTGCCGGCGCGGGCGAGGTAGCGGCGCGCCTTGTCGGTCTCACCGCGCGATGCGGCGGTAAGTGCTGCGTTCAGGTTGGCTGTCTCGGAGTCGGGGTACATCCTTACCGCCACCTCCATTACTTCCATAAACTCGGGGGTGTTGCTGTCGTAGCTCCGGGCAAGACGGAAAAGCTCGTCGAGCGACAATTTCTGCGGTGCTGTCGCCATTACGGCGGCTATCTCCTCGACAGTGGCGTAGTCACGCACGGTATAGTTGACCGTGTAGTCGCTGTGACGCAGCGAGGGGTACACGTCGCGCAGCAACATGGCATATTGCGCGGGATAGCGCTTCTTAAGCAGTTGGTCGCGGCGGTCGGGGTCGATTGCATTGTCGGAAATCAGCGACATTATCGCCTCTTTGTTGGAAATGTCGTGGTTTTCGACCCAACGGATTAGTCCGCTCCAGTCTTCCGCCTTCCATGAGGTGTGCATCACCGATGGCGGGAAATTGTAGAGGTCACGCACGTATGAGGCAAGCGCCTCGGTGCGTCCGCGCGCCAGTTGCTCGTTGGCGGCATAGCGTCCTTCCGGTGAGGCGAAGCCCTTGATGTAAAGCGAGGTGATGGTGACATCCTTGTCGGAGCGCACCGCGTCGATAGTGGCGCGTATCGCCGATAGCTCGCGCGAATTGTCGCGGTAATCCTCGAGTATACGGGTGCTGTTGACGGGGAAGTCTATAAAGGCTGAGCCGTGTATCTCGCGTGTCTTCACCATCTCTCTTGCCGGGGTTACGTAGACAATCGCGGGCTCGTAGACTTTCGGCTTGAAGTCGATTGCGGCAATGTCGGCGGTGGTCTCGGGGGTAGTGGGTGAGCCGCAGCAGCCGTCGGTACGGCTCACTATGCGCAGTTGCGACTGCTCCATCCAACCGGCATAAGGCACTACGGCGGTATAGGCGTAGTCGGGGTCTTTACCGGCGCGCAGCATCACGTAGTCACCTGCATCGCGGTCGCGGCGCAACCGCTGATAGTAGCGTGTGCGACCTGCCACTACCACAGGCTGCAGCCAGAGAGTGTCGCTTCCGGCGGTGATGAGGGGGCGAAGCCACAGCTCGCTGTTGGCTTCATCACCGGCTGCACCGGTGATGACAGTCATCTTCACTAAAAGATTGCTTGCCGTGCGACCGACACTGACATCCTTTACCGGGGTCTGCGCCGATGAGGCGGCTATGGTGATGAATGATATGATCGAGAGTATTATATGTTTCATCGGAGTGAGTGATTAAAAGATATATACAAGGTTTACGGCAGCTTTGGTGGGACCGACATAGTTGTGGACGCGTCCCGATTCGGTGCGTCGTCCGCAACCCGCACATTCATACACGTCGTAGCGGTTGTAGGTCCATCCGATTCCTATCTCCGCTTCGAGATTGAAATGCTTGCCGAGTATCCATGAGTACCCGTAGGCGATGCCTGCGCCTGCAAGCCATCCCTGGTAACGGTGGTCCTTGAGACGCCCGAAGTCAGTGCCGAGGAAAGTGAAGTCGCCTACATCGATATGTCCTATGTTGTATTGTCCCCATAGGAGATGGGCGCCAAAGAAATGCCCCGCCATCGCATCGCACAGCCAGTAACGTGCCTCGGGCTGGATGAGTACATGTTTCCAGCGTTTCTCGCCGGAAAGAGTCCATGCATTGAGATTGCCCGACAGCTCGACCGACCATTGCGGAGCGACCGCTACCTCCGCGCCGAGGTTGACGGTGGCTGTTGCGTCATACAGCAGGTTGGTCTTCACTGCAATCTGAGCATATATTCCCGTCGGTAGCATCAAAATCAACAGTAAACTGTATAGATACTTCATTGGATCAAATAATGTTGGTTTAATATTGTATTAATATGTCAGCCGCCGTTTAGACGGCATCTTTTGCACTTTTCCTATAATAATGTGACATTTACACTCACTATGCTGACAGGCTTACAAGCAGTAAAGCAAAGACAGGCATATAACTTATCAACAATAGATTGCCGTATTCTCTTGCCAAGAGATATTGACGGTTTGCAATTTGTTGGATATCAACATTTCGCAGTCGCTCAATACCGCCGGTTGCAAAACAACACGTCTTGACAAGCGCGTCTTTGACTATTTATTCACTCACAATATGGTTGAATCCTAAGTTTTTTTGTTATCTTTGCATTGATTAAGTATCTCTTGGCAAGAGATTTGCACTATTCCTAATTTCTTTCCAATACCTTTTCATCTCCATTTAGGCATTCTGCATGATTGTGGCGATGTCACATTAATGTTATCAACTTTATCTCTTCTCTTTTATGTCTTTCATCCCGTTTTATGAAGGCTGACAGGACAGTTTGTGCAGTCTTGGCACACGGAAGAAAGAGCGGTTTAAATTTTTTATACAAATTAAAGCGAAATCAAACTTTTTGAGCATTAATCGGGATAGACAAATCAATAGACAAGCGTATGTTGTACATCTATTTCGTGCATTTGACCACGATTTTTAACATGTTTCACTTAATTAATGCTATTTGCCGCCATGAATCCATCGGCATTACCCGGTGGCGCCGGTATCAGGAATTATTGCTAAATTTGTGCAGGAGTCTAACTGTCATATAACGTATAAATTCATATCAGATGACAAAAAAGCAAGGAGGGTTGCCGCTGCACCACATATCGGCGAAGAGCGACACCGGGATATTTTTCAAACATACCGCCGACTGGCAGCGTGAAGGCTCGATTGACTTCCCTCATCGCGACGACTACTATATGTTTACGCTCCTGATTGAGGGTGTTGCCGACGCGGCGGTTGATTTCAGGGATGTCACCCTGCATGGCGGAGAAGGAATCGTCATAGTCCCAGGGCAGGTGCATTTTTCAAAGTTTTCCGGTAGCTATCCGCTTGCATGGTGTCTTTTTGTCTCTCCCGATCATCTGACCGAATCGCAACGGCAGCAGCTGACAAGGTATTCATTGAATACTGTTCCTATGAAATTCAGTGAAAAGTATGTCGATGACATTACACGCTTGTTTGAACTTTTGCGCGGTCGCAGCGACAATGCTGAGTTTGCGCGGGCGATGGTGACGGCTATTGTGACGCTGTTCTGCGACGCCGTCATGCCATCCGATAGCGGTGGCAGTGACCGTTATGCGTCAATCGTTTTGCGGCTTAAATGCCTGATGGATAAACACCTCACTGAAGAAAAGAGTCCGGCAGCGTATGCTTCTATGCTCAATATATCAGGCGTTTATCTTAACGAGGCGGTTAAGGCGGTGACCGGCACAAGCGTAAGCGATTTCATCAGGGGGCAGGTGACGGTCAATGCCAAACGGCAGCTTATGCACACCAACCGTAATGTGCGCGAAATCGCCGCTTCCCTCGGCTATGACGACTACTCCTATTTTACGCGCCTGTTTAAGAAGGCTACCGGAATGACACCTACTGATTTCCGTAAAAACCTTGAATAGTGCTATCTTTGCCTTGAAGTGACTATTTCCGGCAGGCATAGTTGTCGCTAATTTTGCATAAAAAAAGCGATGATGAAAAGAAGAGTCAAGCTACCGAAGTATGTGACATTTTCCGGAACGCACGGATGTGTGGCGTGTTGGCGATGTGTGGAGGCATGTCCCGGGGAGGTTTTCGGGAAAGTCCGCGTATTGTGGCACAAGCATGTGAAGATAGTAAATCCTGATGCGTGTGTCGGGTGTGGAAAGTGTGAGCGGGTGTGTCCGCAAAAGTTGTTTATTCTGAATAAAGTGAAGATATGAGTAAGTTGAAGAAATTGAGATTGTGTGATTTTATGCTGCTTGCAGTTGCGGTCGTTATGCTTGCGTCGAGCCTGCAGCTTGAGGTGATTGCGGGGCAATCGATGTGGTGGGTATGGGTGCATATCGTTTCGGGCACACTGTTTCTTGTGCTGATATTGTGGCATCTGCAGCTGCACTTCCAATGGCGCAACTGGCTCCGGCTGTTATGGAAGCAGCGTAGCGCAAACATGAAGTGGCTTACCGCTGTGGGAATCCTGACCTTTGTGACGGCACTTGTTGCGACCGCGGGATGGATTGTATCGCCGGAACACTCCAAAATCGGGGCTGTACACGGCAAGCTCGGATTCCTGTTCATAGCACTCGCCGTATGGCACACGGCTCGTCGCTTCCGTTTCTACATACGCTGAGGCAAGATGTAACATTAGGAGGCTGGTGCAGAATGGAGATTCTCCCGTTTTGCAAATTTTGTTCAATTATTTTGGAATATTGATAAAATAAGTTGAAATTTTATGTCGTAATTTTGCAGCCGTAAACCAACATTATGAATTATGGCGGCAGAAACTATCCCATTATCCTCCAAACCGAGATTTGAAATACTTGACGGGCTGCGCGGCGTGGCGGCTATGATAGTCGTGGCGTTTCACCTTTTCGAAACTTATTCCAAGGGTCCGAGTTACCAGATACTTAATCATGGCTATCTTGCTGTCGATTTTTTCTTCGTGTTGTCGGGCTTCGTCATCGGATATGCCTACGATGACCGTTGGGGCAGGATGACGACATGGGATTTCTTCAAGCGACGGTTGATAAGGTTGCAGCCTATGGTCGTGCTCGGATGTCTTATAGGTGCGTTTTGGTTTTACTTCAGCGGAGCGCCGGGCTTCGAGCTGGTGATGCAGACACCCTGGTGGAAACTGCTCCTTATAATGTTGCTCGGCTGCATCATGTTTCCTACGCCTCCTTCGATGGATATACGCGGATGGCAGGAAATCAATTCGCTTAACGGCGCGCAGTGGTCGCTACTGTGGGAGTATATCGCCAACATCCTTTATGCCTTGGTCATCAGGCGGTTTTCGACCGTGGCGCTTGCCGTGTTGGTGTTTCTGTCGGCGTTTCTGACGGTTGACCTCGCGTTGAATCTTGATGTGTCAGGGTTGCTGGCGGTGCGTGAATACGCCAAATATACCGTAATAGGCGGTTTCGGACTGACACCCGACCAGATTTACATCGGTATCTGCCGGTTGCTTTACCCGTTTTTCGGCGGATTGCTGCTGTATCGCCTGAGCAAATGGCGTATCAATCTTCGCCGTGGCGGCATGTTGTGGTGCTCGCTGGCTGTCGCTGTCACACTGGTCGTGCCTCATATCGGCGGCGAGACCCATGCGTGGCTCAACGGGCTTTATTGCGCGGTGGTCATACTCTTTGTCTATCCGGCTATAGTCGCGGCAGGTGCGGGGAGTCCACTGACAGGTAAGAAGACGACTGCCGTATGCAAATTTCTCGGGCTTATATCTTATCCGCTTTACATCACCCATTATCCTATGATATATGTGCAGATGAACTGGGCGGCACATCATGCCGACGCCCCGCTCGGCACCCATATATGGGTGGCGGTAAGCATTTTCATTGCATCGGTGGCAATAGCCTACGCCAGCGTGAAAGTCTACGACATACCTGTGCGCGCATGGCTCTCCGGGAAATTCCTGTACGCAAAAAAGAAGTCGTGATTCATGGAAATCAAAACTGCGGCATATCGTAGAGGTTTATTCAATATAATTCGCTATTTTTGTTTCCGGGAAATAAAAATCACGGAATTCCGTAATTGACGCGCATCAGAAGGTGGCGTAATTTTGTAAAACAAATAGTTTTCAAAAATTACGCCACCTGCAATGACCGAAAAAACAATCTTGTCCAGGATGAAAATAGCCGTTGTCGATGACCATGATCTTGTAAGGGAGGGACTGAACGCAATCCTTTCCGGCAATGGTGCCGACAAGGTGGAAAAATATAGCACGGCAATGGAGCTTATCTCACAGCTCGATGCCGGCAAATCATTTGACTTCTATATTCTTGACCTTGAACTGCCAGATCTTGACGGCTTTGTGCTGATTGAGATGATACGCGCCCGCAATCCGGTGGCACACATCATCATCAGTACAGTCCACGACGAGGTGTGGACTCTCCGCAAGCTGCTCGCCCGCGATGTCAACGCCATTATCTACAAGTCGGGCGACGGAAACGAGATAGTAACCGCAATACATGAAATACTGAAAGGCAACAACTACTACTGCAAGGCTGTGCATGAAACCCTGAAAACCGCAGGCGACAGCAACGAGCATCCCTCAACGCGGGAGCTTGAGGTGCTGTACCAGATAGCGCAGGGTAAGACCTCGCGTGAAATCGCCGCCGCAATGTTTGTCACCGACAATACTGTGGAAGCGCATCGCAAGGCACTCTTTGCAAAGCTCGGCGCGGTCAATGTAGCCGACCTGATAGTCAAGGCAATCGCCAAAGGCTACCTCAAGAAAAGCGGTATCATGCGATAGACCGGTCTGCCTGTATCTCCATTTCTGTCCGTGACATCGTTGCTTATTGCAAAAGGTTTTGTAATTTTGCAGGGCAAATGATAAAGAGACAGTTGACGTGACACACTACATAAATCAAGACACCGCGCTGCCGCTGCTGCTTGCCTGCCTCGCGCTGGTGATAGCAATAGTGGAGCTTGCGGCATATCTCCCGAAAGTGACGAGGGTGTCGCGCGCGGTAAAAAGTCAGGATGACGAGCCGATGCCCGCATCCGGCTATCCCAAAGTATCAATAGTGATATACTGCCACAATGACTCCGACGGTCTGGCGGCACTGTTGCCATCGCTGTTGTCACAGGACTATCCCGAAGAATTTGAGATAATTGTGGTCAACGACGGGCGCGACTATCTGACCGAGGCACTTGTAAACTCCCATGAAGGAGAGGCGGTAAGGATCTATCACACATTCACCCCGCGTGACACACGCAATCTTTCACGCAAGAAGCTTGCCCTCACTCTTGGCATAAAGGCGGCGTCACACGACGCTATCGTCCATGTCACATCGTCGACAAGAGTAGTGTCGCCACATTGGCTGCGCCTGATGGCTCACCCGCTCGCCGATAGTGCTACCGATGTGGTGATAGGATACGCCTCGGTTGTAGAAGCCGGCGGAAACCGCTCGCGGTCACGTGACGACGACAGGCTCATCGACAGCGTACACTACCTTTCATCGGCGATATGCGGAAATGCCTATCGTGGCGACGGCGACAATCTCGCCTATAGCAAGAGCCTTTTTTTCCGCATGAAAGGCTTCAACAATTCAATCAACCTTCATTACGGCGACGACGACATATTCGTTGCCGACGCTTCGACAGCCGAAAATACCGCGGTGGTCATCGCCCGTGAAGCGCAGGTCGAGACAGTCAACAACAATCCCGCCGACGACTATATGTACAGCAAGCTCCGCCACGCCTTCACGGCAAAATTTGCCGGCACACGGCAGCATCTGTTTTACGGCATAGGCTCCATGCTCCTCTGGTGCTGGTTTGCGCTTAGTGTCGCCGCAGTCGCAACCGCCCCTCTCAATCCGGTGGTAATCGGTGTTGTGGCTGTGACGGCTGTCGCATTGTGGACTCCGTTCATGATAGCGTGGAACAATGCCGCAAAAGCCCTCGGCAGCCGCCGATTCCTCCTGTCTGTGCCGTTTTTCATGATGTGGCGCCCCATGTTGAACTTCGTTTATCTCCTGAAAAGCAAGAAGATACATGATGCGCAATATGCCTGGCAGACAACAAGTTGATTTTCGTCTCAAAAAAATGTTAAATTAAGATAATAAAGCACCTTATCACTCCGTTATTCAATATAATATCAAGACAACTTACAATGAAATCATTTAAATACCTCATTATCTGCACAGTGCTGTTGACTGTCGGCGCGTGTACCTCATCAAAGACCTCGCTTCCTTATTTTGAGGATATAAAGACACAGGTCACCGGAGAGCTTCCGTCGTCGGATTACGCGATAAAAATCATCCCCGACGATGAGCTGATGATTACCGTCACCTCGCTTGTGCCTGAAGCGACACTCGAGTATAACCTCCCTCTCATCAACCCTGCCACGTCGACCACATTGCTGACCACCACTCAGCCACGCACACTTACCTATCGCGTCGACAAGGCAGGCGACATCAATTTCCCGCAGCTCGGCACAATCCATGTGGCAGGACTAACCACCGAACAGCTCACGCAGTTGCTCACCAAGCGCATAAGCCGCGATGTCGAGGACCCTTACGTGAAAGTCGAGCTTGCCAATTTCCGTGTCAATGTGCTTGGAGAGGTTCAGAAACCGGGGGCATACAATGTCACACGCGAACGCTACACTGTGCTTGACGCACTTGCCGATGCCGGTGACCTCACCCAGTACGGCGAGCGCAACAATGTGCTGATAATCCGTGAGGTGGAAGGAAAGAGAATATTCTATCACGTCGATTTGAACAAATCCGACCTGATGACCGAGCCCTATTTCTACCTGCAGCAAAACGATGTCGTCTACGTAGAACCCAACGCCATCAGGAAAGATGTCGCCACCTACAACCAGAACAATTCGTTCAAAATCCAGGTAGTAAGCGCCATCGTAAGCGCCTGCTCGGTAATAGCCTCACTTTGTATCGCCCTGTTTATTAACAAATAACCGTCAGCAGCCATGAGAGAGATAAACACTCAAAGCGACAAGAAAAAGGATAAGAAGATTGACATCATATCACTCCTGCGTTTCTATTCTACCAAATGGAAATACATCCTCGTGTCGGTAATCGTATTCATGATACTTGGCGGTATTTACGCCTACACTAAATCCCCGATATATGAAGTCCAGGCAAATGTACTTATCACCGATAATGACACCAAGAACGACTTTCTACGCAACTTCAGCATGGCGGATATGTTTGGTGGAAAGGCAGCAGTCGATGACGAGATTGCGCTAATGTATTCTCACACCTTGTTTAATAATATAGTCAGGGAATATCAGCTCAATGAACAATACATTGTAAAGAAAAATCTTTTAAAAAAAGTACGCAAGTATGATGACAGTCCTATTGAGTTAATTATCCCGCAGGAATTTTCTGACACGCTGACAGAGCCGGTGATTTTCAAGCTCAATGTGTCAAAAAATGGCAAGGTTGATGTGAAAATGAAAAAGGACAGGTTTTCAACTATTGCGGAGACAAAGGACAAGACTTTTCCGGTGCGGTTTAAAACCTCTTATGGTGAATTTGTGTTTAACACGACGAAATATTATGAGGAAGGTGAATCGCTCAATATGACTGTTTTAGTGACAAGCTACAATGCTGCCACGGAAAGTCTGCAAAAGAATGTGATGTGTGCCATCCCAAATAAGAAAGCACGTGTAATTACTGTTTCTCTAAATTCAACGAGCATTCCGTTTGCCGAAAAAATTGTGAATGCTGTGGTCGATGGCTACAATCAGCGCGGTATTCACGAAAACCGTGTGCGAAATCAGATTACTGCCGACTTTGTGGAAAAGCGTCTTACCGACCTTACGGAAGAACTTAATTCAACTGAGCGCACGGTCGAAAACTATAAGAAGGACAATAATATTGTTGACCTGACTGCTGACGCACAATACATATTTACAAAGAAAGGCACCATCGACCAAGAGCTTGTAAAGGCGGAGACCGAGTATGAAATTCTGGAGATGACACGTGAACTCATGAATGACCCCAGTCATAAATACGACCTTATCCCCACGCCTTACGGTGCCGAGGCTGCTGTGGAGGCTATTACGGAATATAACAAGCTCGTGCTCGAGCGCATGAAACTCATAAACAACGCGAAGACCAACAATAACGCCGCGCTGCGCACTATTTCCGGTCAGCTCGATGCAATGCGCGATAATATCAATGCCACTCTTGACCGCTCACTCGCTTCGGCACGCGTGAAACTCCACGACTTGCGTGAGCAGATGAACGAGAGTGACTCCCGCCTCGGTGAACTTCCTCGTCAGGAAAGAGAATATCTCAATATCAAGCGCCGTCAGATGGTGCAGGAAAACATCTATCTTCTTTTGTTAAAGCAATTGGAAGAAACTAACCTCCGCATAGCAAATGCTATTCCGAAGGGTCAGGTGATAGATCGCGCATATCCTCTTGAAGGTCAGGCAAATCTGACTAAAGTACAGATTATGATTCTGTTCTTTATACTTGGATTGATTGCTGTACCGGTATGGTTGTATGTCCGTGATTTATTCAGAAATAAAATTTCATCAAGAAAGGAAGTCGCTGATTCTGTGTCTTTCCCGATTATAGGCTCGATTAGCAAGAATAAGTCAAATGACAAGCGCGTATCATTTGATTACAGCAATGAGACCGCTGAAACATTCCGTCAGTTACGCACAAACATGCAATTCCTTATGGCGGGAGCCGACAATAAGACGATTCAAATAACATCAATGTCATCCGGTTCCGGAAAAACATTTGTCGCTGCAAATTTAGCCGCCAGCATTGCTCAGACCGGTAAAAAAGTTGTACTTGTTGATATGGATATCAGAAATCCTCAGATAGCTGAATTTTTTGATATGCCTGAGAGTGTTGGAATATCTCAATATCTTATTGATGATAATGTAACGATTAATGACTTGGTTCAGAAGGTAAAGTCAGAATCGAATCTAAGCATTGTAGCTGGAGGAATCATACCGCCTAATCCTTCGGAATTGCTTATGTCCAAACGCGTTGATATGCTGTTTGAAGAGCTTAGGCGTCGCTTTGACATAATTGTTGTAGATAGCTCTCCGCTGGGACAAATAAGTGATTCTGCCTCATTAAACAGGGTTGCTGATATAACCTTGATTGTTTGTAGGATAAATCATACTACTTTCGCCCAAATGAATTCGCTCGGTGAACTTTCGTTAATCAGTCCGTTGAAGCGCATTGGACTTATTATTAACGGAGTTAAACCGTCTCAGATTTATCCGCATTGATGACGTGGATTTGAGGTAATAAATTATGCCGGTATTATGATTTATAATATCTATGTGTTATTATCCCTGATTCTTTTATATCTCTACTATAAAAGTGACTATACAAAAACTGAGTATATAAATCTCATTTTTGCCGGATTGTGGATGATATTCTCCATAGAATATTATACCACAATCGACTACAGGGTATATTACGAAAATTTCCAGTTTCCGCCTAAAGGGGTGTGGGAACCCCTTTATATGCTTCTGGTCATGATATTCAAGCCATTCGGTTACGTCTTTTTTAATGCCTGCATGGCGGCTTTTGAGATGTACACTTTGTGTTTCATGATAAAAAAATATGTGGATAAGCGTTGGTATTGGCTTGCTATTGTATTGTTTATCATGGATCCGAATACAGTGTTCAATTTCATGACTGTAAAACGTCAGTTCATATCAATGGCGGTCGTGATGTGGATTCCGTATGTCCTGTTGTCAAGAACTGATAAGGCACGTTTTATTTATGCGATTATTTTGCTGGTGATAGCGGTTAACATTCACTCTGCCGCTTATATGGCAATTTTGTTTTTCGCATTGCCTTTTATTAAATGGCGTCCTAACCGCTTTGCAATAATTGTCATAGGTGTGATATTCATTGGTAGTTCCGGTCTGCTTGTCAGCAATGTCAAAATGCTTTACAATCTGTTGTCTATTACCGGAATGGCAGGAAAATATGAGTATTATATTGACGTGCTTGACAGCGCCGATTTGGATGATTTCAGAATAGGTCCTGTTGAAGCGTTCTATAGAATCGTGACTTTATTTAGCATGTTATGGTGCATACCTAAAATGACCGATTCCCAATATAAGTTGACTATTCTTTCAATCGGTGGATTTTTCCTCTCGGCAATCCTTTTTGCCGATATGTGGCGTCTTGCATGGTACTATACCATGTTTAACTGCATGACAATTCCTATTACAATGAGAATCCTTTGGAAAGAATACCCGAAATATATATCCATCGCAATAATATCATTGATGCTCATCATGCCTTTGAGGCAATACTATTTAGTGATGTCGGGCAAGAGTGAGGCTCATCAAATGTTCAAGATACAACATTTTTACACGATATTTGATGATGCGGTAGATAAATCGGTATATTCACAAGACGAAATGTAATAATGCACACATATAAAAAATGGATAGAATTTTAATAACCGGTGGTGCCGGATTCATTGGCTCCAATATTGCTTTGCAACTCTTGGCACATGGTAGAAAGGTGACGGTGCTGGATAATCTGTCTCCGCAGATTCATGGTGAACAGCCTGAACTTACATCTCCATTATACCGGTCTATCATGGACAAGGTCGATTTCATAAAAGGCGATGTAAGAAACCGCGCCGACTGGGAGAAAGCCCTCGTTGATGCCGATGCAGTTATACATCTTGCTGCTGAAACCGGAACCGGACAGTCGATGTATGAAATTGAGAAATATGTTGATGTTAATATAGGTGGTACCGCTATTTTACTTGATTTATTGACCAATACCGACCACCGTGTAAAACGTGTCATAGTTGCAGAGTCACGCGCCATATATGGTGAAGGCCGTTATTGGAGCAGCGATCTTAATAGCTATGTATATCCTGATGACCGTACTGATGACACTATGTCTGCAGGCTACTTTGACCCTGTTTATCCCGGTGCTTCTTCTCCTTTGAAGCTTGTTGCCACTACGGAGGACTCTCTGATCCATCCTACGTCAGTCTACGGCATAACTAAGCAAGTGCAAGGTCAGTTGGTACATCTCGTATGCAAAAGCATCGGCATAGATTCGGTGTCTTTCCGATATCAGAATGTATATGGCCCTGGGCAGTCCTTGACTAATCCTTATACAGGAATATTGAGTATCTTTTCTACAAGGATAAAGCAGGGAAAAGAGATAAATATATTTGAAGATGGTAAGGAGAGCCGTGACTTTGTATATATTGATGATGTAGTCGAGGCTACAATACTTGCTCTTGACGCAAAGGATATAAGCGGTCTCGCTTTTAATATCGGCTCCGGGGTCGCTACCGATGTCATGACTGTCGCGCGCACACTGTGTAAAAATTACGGTATGGAAGTGCCCCTTGTCGTATCAGGCAATTACAGGCTTGGAGATATCAGGCATAATTTTGCCGATATAACTCTCGCTAAAGAAAAGTTGGGATACATGCCGAAATGGAATTTGGAAAACGGATTAAAAAAATTTACCGATTGGGTGAATACCCAGGAAATCACGGCTGACGGTTACGAAAAATCTTTGGAAGAAATGAAGTCTAAGGGTCTTTTTAAGTAAGTTATGGACGGGAAGAAGGTATTGTTTGTCGGACTTGGATTTTATAATTACGATTCTGCCATTAAAGCCACACTTGACGAAATGGGCTATGATACCGTATATGCTACATCGCTGGTGGATTTAGGTGTGACCGGTAAATTGTTTAAAAAGCTTTGTCTCGGTGCCATAAACCGGCGTCGGGCTGACAATCGTGTATGGCAAAATATCCTTGCCTCCCGTACGGATAACGATATTATATTTGTAATCAAAGGCGAAAACCTGACCCGGCGACATCTTGAATATTTAAAACAGAAAAATCCTAAAGCGCGATTTGTATTATACCTTTGGGATAATCTTGATAAAATTCATAATCGCGACATATTGCTACCTTATTTTGATAAGATTTCCAGCTTCGACCCGTCGGATTGCCTATGCCATAAAGATTTTTTTTTCCGCCCGTTGTTTTATCAGAAGAAAGGGAGTGGAAGCGCTTCTTATAAATATGATATCTCTTTTATAGGAGAAGATCGTCCGGGGAGATATCGCTTCTTAAAAAAAGTTGCATCACTTTTGCCGTCAGACAAGAATGTCTATTTCAGGTTGAAATCATCGGTGTTACGCACGGTCATCGATAAAATTACCGGACACCGTTTATGCAACAACTTGAAGTTGCCCTATGATGAGTTTTGTCAGGTTACTGATAGTTCGAAAGCCGTGCTGGATATAGTTGAGGAAAATCAGTCGGGACTCACTATGCGGACTATCGAGGCATTGGCTATGGGAAAGCATCTTTACACGACGAATCGGGAAATTCAAAATGCTCCACATATTTCTCCTTCGTCATTCACAGTCCTTGATGTGGATAAGCCTGTCCTGGAGTTAGGAAAAGAGGGTGGACAAGATGCTGGATTCTACGAATATTATAGTCTCAGGCACTGTCTGTCTGACATATTAGAATAGTCCGGTCATGAATGTATTGTTTGTTACTCACTGCACTCCGATGGATGGTGGAAATCATTCGCTGCTTCGGCTCATGGTGGAATTGCAACAGCCTCCATATTCAGTGACTCCAATATTGCTTACTCCTATTGAGATTAAGCATTCCTCTTCAAGTATTTTGCGTGAGGCTGAAAAATACGGGATAAAATGTATCGCTTCCCGATTTTATCCCTTTAAATATCAATCGCGCAGTCCGTTAAATTTTGTCCGGTACACTACCAATTTAGTGAATTTGCACGTAATTTTACATGAACTAAAAGACGTGAAGATTGATCTCGTGCATTCAAATAGTAGTATTTTCAATATTGGGGCATTGATTGCACGGAGGCTTGGGGTGCCGCATATTTGGCATTTCCGTGAATTTGGTGACTGGGATTTCAATCTTAAGCCTATTTTCGGTCGGGTGCAGGAAATGTCGGTTTATAGAGATGCTTCACGGATAATAGCTATATCGGGAAATGTTAAGAACCGGTTTGTGCCGTTTATTGATAAGGACAGGATTGATGTGATTTATAATGGTATTCCTGTGGATACTTCTGCTCCGGTTAGCAAACATGACAGCGAGGTGGTAAGATTTTGTATTACCGGCGCTTTGAATAAAGCCAAACGTCAGTATGATGCCGTTGAGGCGATGAATATATTGATAAATCAACGGGGTTACAAAAATTTACACCTCTCAATCATCGGAGAAGGAAAAGACCGTACTTTGCTTGAAGAAAAAGTAAAAAGCTATAATCTCGGTTCATTTGTGACATTTCTCGGATGGGTGAAAGATCCGCAGCTTCTTTATGCTGACATGGATTGTGGACTTATGCTCTCGACAAATGAAGCGTTTGGTCGCGTTACAATCGAATATATGCGAGCTAATCTTCTCGTTATCGCTTCTGATGGCGGGGCTAACAGTGAGCTTGTTGATGACGGTGTAACGGGATTTCTGTTTAAAACCGGTGATGTATCGCAGCTTGCCGATAAAATGGCTTTCGCCATTGACCATCAGGATAAGATGAAAGATATTGCCGGGCGTGGTTGGAAGTTTTCTCAGTCTCATTTTTTGTCATCAGACAACACTGCAGCTGTCTATAACACATATCTGAAATATGGAGCCGTTGATAAGTAGCATTACGCGTAAAGCAAGAAAATTCCTTTTTAATATCTTTTATTCGCGCCGGTTTGGATATTTCGGGAAAGGGGTGTCGATTCATTCTCCGTTACATATCTACGGAGAGGAAAATATATCAATCGGTGATAACACGCTTATCCAGTACAAGAGCTGGCTTGCCGCTGTGCCTCATACCGGAGCTTCCCGTTGTGAACTTAAAATAGGTAAAGGATGCGTGATTGGGCATTTTAACGAAATCTACGCAACGGAAAGTATAGTGATTGAAGACAAGGTATTGACTGCCGACCGCGTGTACATATCCGACAATCTCCACACTTATGAGAATCCTGATATTGCTGTGATGGACCAACCGGTAAAACAGATTGGCACAGTAAGGATAGGGGAGGGTTCATGGCTCGGTGTTGGAGTGGTTGTTTTGGGTGCGAATATAGGTAAGCATTGTGTGATTGGAGCTAACTCGGTCGTGACAAAGGATATTCCCGACTATTGTGTGGCTGTGGGAGTCCCGGCACGTGTCATCCGTCGTTTCAATCACTCCACCGGTAAATGGGAAGCGCACAAAATCCCATAGCTGCGAAAAATGGTAACTGAGTATAGTACACTGATGCTATATGTTGTCCAAAATATATTCAGGAGATATTTCCAGTCTTGAGAAGGCAAATAGCTTCTTCCCAAGGTCTTTGACCGATGCCCCAATGTGATAGAGCGCATCATCTATAATTATGAATCTGTCATGTATTTTGTGTGCAGTTCTAACCTCAATCTTTGTATATTGACGGTTGTGTCGATTGACGCTTTGCCTAAAGATTGCACTGATTTCACTTGTGTATATTATTGCCGATACGTCCGACTGTCGGTTGTCGAGCTGAACCAGTACCGATTCATCAACGTAGTTATCGATTAAAATAATCCTTTTGTTGGCACTTTTTATAAGACGACATATAAATTCATGAGCATCAAATATTTGCCCATTGAAAAATACTCCTTCTTTAGGTGGTAATGAAGTGCGGATAAAGAAATCGACTTTATCTGTCAGATCATCAAGCCGTTTATCATGCTCTGTCAAGCGGTGGTCAATTCTGGTTTCCATATAAAGAAGACGCTGATTGACGCTATAACCACGCAAAAGATATTCCCTCAGAATTTTATTTGCCCAAATTCGGAATTGTGTACCGCGGATTGATTTTACCCTGTAGCCGACTGATATTATTACATCAAGCGAATAGAATTTGGTTTTATATCGTTTACCATCGGAGGCAGTTAGTAAGGATTCCTTACTAACTGAAAATTCATCTAATTCTCCTTCCTTAAATATATTACGTATATGGAGTGTAATATTGTTTCGAGTGGTTTGAAACAATTCTGTCATCTGAGCTTGCGTTAGCCATACAGTTTCATTTTCTACTCTCACATTTAATGATAGGGTAGAATCAGGTTGGTAAAGAATTATTTCATTGTCCCCATACAATTGGGCGTTATCGTTAATGTTGTTGTTTGCATCTTTCATGGAAATTATCATTTGGTTACATAGTTACAGGAAGCATCATATTACAAGAATCTGTTGTAGATGCGCTCGGTTGAACCTGTGTCGGAGTACGAGTAAACCAGGTTTTTTACAAAATGGCGCATAGCGCCAAATTTGTCCGCATTTTCATCGAGGCAAGACAATGCTTTTTCCAATCCGGTTGCATCTTTGACGATTTCTCCGGCGCATATCGATTCTATTGGCGTAAATGTGAATCCACGCGTAGATTTATATAGCTCGACATCGTGGAAATTAAATATTACCGGTTTATCCAAAAGCAGATAATCGTAATATCCCGATGTGTAGTCTGTCAACAGGGCGTCACTCGCTTTCATCAGTTCACTGAGACCATATTTTTCAGTTGCTTGATGAATCATGATGCTTGGAGGCAGGGAGCGTTTGATTGCGGCGATATTTTGTTTCGGATGCAATTTACACACTATCAGTATACCGTTCTCTTTCAGTCGGTCACCAAATCGTTTCAAGTCCATGTCATAACCTAAAAGCTCACGTGACGCTTCCTTTTGTCCTTCTTCATAATCGCGGTGAGTAGGAGTGTAGAGCACTATCTTTTTGACCGGATAGTCGACTGACTGTTCCAGTACTTTCCTTACAGTTGATGGATACTCGTCCGACAGCAAATAATCGTTACGGCAATTACCGAGATTGAGATAGTGACCGTAGTCTACGTTCATAGAGGGCATGATGAGACGTATGGCAAGTTCCGAGTTACAGATATAATAGTCGAGGTCTTTGTCGTTGAAGCGGTCAAGTCCCATGTAAAGCGGGTCGGTTTTCGCAAAGATATCGTTTTTAAATGGCATCGGAAAATAACCAAGGTCTACGTAGGTTACGGATTTTCTTCTGCTGAATGGGCGCAACGGATAGGTAATCGAGGTGAAAACATGGCTGCATTCTGTCAGAAGACGATAGAAATGCCAGCGTTCCGAAGTGGAGATATTGCCCAAAAATCTTACAAACTCCACTTTCCTTCCCGGATAGGTAGTTGCGACGTAGCTGTTTAGTGTGTCGAGATTGTCGTTAACCGATACTGCAATGGTGAGAATCTTATCTTTTTGCAGGTCGTGGGAAAGGATGTATTGTGCCAGTGTCAGGGCATTGTCTGAACGCCAGTTCATAAGATTGTACCTGTCATTTCTTGCCATCCCCTGATGTGGGATAAACATAAGACGGTTATGTGTGACAAATGGAGTTCTTAAAGAAAGTATTTCTTGTAATGTCTCGCTCACAAAGGTTTTGGGCGTTTTCATTATCTATCTGTTTTTTCGATGTAACAAATGTCCGAAATTATTTTTTATCATTCCACAAAATTCAATGTATGCCGATTTTTTGAATATGTATATTGTGGAAATGTAAATTGCTGTTCCAAGAGGAATACCGGCAATAAGTTGACCGGCGTAGGATGGAATCACTAATGTCATCAGCCATACCATGATTCCCATAAAAAGCGCACATCCCAGATAGGGAAGGAAATCGCGCATCTGAGCCTTGAAGGGTAATCCTATCAGCATATTGGTGTAACGCGTATTTAACACCGTGGCGATTATGTTGTAAATGAATTGCCCCCAGCAGATTGCTATGATACCGAATGGCATCATGCCGAATAATATGGCGATGGCTATTGATTTTTTTATTATTTCAAGTTTCAGCGCGAGGTCGGAACGCCCTTTTACGTAGAGTACGTTAAGATTTATCGAAGTAATATGGTCAAAAAGACATGAGATGGCGAGTATCTGAAGCATCGGCACTGCTATGAGCCATTTCTCGGTCATTGCCACTATTATGAGGGGCTTTGCCAGAGCCGCGATGCCTATCATGGCAGGAAACACCACCAGTGATGCGTATATGACATATTTGGAATATGCCTGACGTAATTTCTCATTGTCATCCTGGATTGAGCTGAATATGGGGAACGCTACCTTCGATAATACCAGGGTGATTGATGTGATTGACATCGTAGAAAGCAGGTCGGCACGGTTATAGTATCCTAAATCGGTGGCATTATATCGCTTTCCTATGACTATCGGGTAAAGGTTGCGGTAGAGCAGATGAAGCATTGATGACAGTAACAGTTTGGAACTGTAGCCGAAAAGCTCCTTGAATGAGCGCATCGAGAATATCAGTGACGGTATCCATCTCGTGCCGAGCAGGTACACGAGCAATGTCTGGGCGCCAAGACTTACCAGACTTTGCATCACGAGTGCCCATACACCGAATCCGAGATAGGCAAGCGAGATGCTTATGGCACCTGATATGATGGCGGAGAGTAGTGAGATGACTGCCTGAACCTTGAATTTCAGCTCAATGGAAAGCCTAGTCTTGTGTACCGCTGCAAGGGAGCCGATTATGAGACCAAGCCCCAGCACTCTTGCAATCTCGGTCAGCTGCGGCATTTTGTAAAATGCCGAAATATATGGAGCTGAAAAAAACAGCAGCAGATATAATACTATCGACACAGTTACCGTGAAATAGAATACCGTGCAATAGTCGGTATTGCTACGGTCTTTTCTTCTGATCAAGGCATTAGAAAATCCGCTGTCGATAAAAACCTGTGAAAATTGGATAAAGACGGCAAGCATTGCCACCATACCGAAATCCTCAGGCATGAGTATGCGGGCAAGCACAATGTTCACAGTCAGTTGTATGAACATTGTAGAGAAACGCTCAATCGAACTCCATGCAAGTCCTTTTACCGTCTTATCTTTGAGGCTTTGTGACATTTTATGCGTTGTCTGCAACACATGAGAGGTTTACATGGCAAAGATACGCATAACGCTTCAAATATCAAAATGTAGTATTTACCGGAGGCGGTCGATTTCTTGCTGGAGGAGGGCGAGGAAGCGGGCGGCGTGAGCGCCGTCCATCTGGGTGTGGTGGAATTGGAATGATACCGTGAGCCGCGTCTTGAACAGGCTTTTGCGGTAACGTCCCCATATCACGAACGGGTTGTTGAAGATGCCGCTGTACATCCCTACCGCACCGTCAATCTCATATCGGGCAAGAGCCGAAGTGCCAATGACCATCCGGTCGGTGATGTCATGATTTCTGCAAGTCTTGCCAACCTGACGGGTGAGGCGCACATATTCGGCGTTGAAAATGGCAAGGTCATCTGAAAACGGTATATCACATGAACTGACCTCGCCTTCTTGATTGAGTACAATAGTGTTTACCGCCAACGAATCATACTTGATCAGTTTCTCTCCGACCGGCAGCATGTAAAACTCCTTGACCTGTGACGCCGCGTTGCCTATACACCAGCACATCAGCATATTGAATTTAAGTCCACGCCGGCAGCTGATGTGGCGGAGCCGTGTCACATCAAGCGTCTTGAAAAGTGTCACCATCGGCATCGGTGCTTTCATCCACATCTCGAATGCGTATCCACGTGTGGTCGCCTGTGGGTTTACTTCTTGCATCATCTTTTTTGATGCAAAATTACCTCTCCCGTTTCTATCCCGATAGAAGAAAAGGGACATTATACCGGTACCGTGAACAGGTCGGAATAAGGATTGCCTATCATGGTCGGAGTGACGCTGCTGAACTGACGGAACTCGCGGATGAAATGCGACTGGTCGGAGTAGCCACAGGAATATGCGATGTCGGCATACTCATGTTTGCCGCACTGTAACAGCCACATCGATTTCTGGAAGCGGACAATCCGCGCATACTCTTTCGGAGGCATCCCTACCTGACTGTAAAACACTCGCCGGAATTGCCGCGGACTCAGGCAAGCGCCGTCGGCAAGTTGCGTGACGGGTGTCGACGGATCTGCCATGAGTCTCGTTACAGCATATCCGATACGAGGTTGATATGACAGCTCCGCTCCTTGACGGCTCAATCGCGCTAACAGCCACGCCTCAATGATTCTTACAGCCCGGGATGTATCATCACAATCCAATATCGTGTTGGCGAGAGAGTTAAGATTACGGTTGCCAAGGTCAAATCCCGATATTTCGGAATTGTAAAACTCCGACGGGGGAGTGCCTATGAACCTACCGATAGTATGGGGATAGAAAACGGCGACAATCATTTCCGTGTCATCGTCGGAGACTATATGCGCCGGGAAATTCACCTGTCCGCTGATAGTGAATTTATCCTGACGGGAGGATAATTCAGGAATATACAGGGGAGTTTTCCTGTGAAATATAATCTGCGGGCAACCGATGGGAAATGTCAGGACACTGAAAGGCTCAGTGCTTTCCAGTATCCAATAGTAGCGCACATAGGGGCGCAATTCCTCCCTCGGTCGTATAATCTTCATCAGATCTGTTAAATTTTATCCTTGTAATTGCGCTTTATTTCGTCTATGGACTTGCCGCCGATACCGAAGTTCTCATCAGGCAGTTCCTTGATGGTGACTGTGAAGAACTGCTCCGGGATATGCATTATCTCGGATGCCGTTGCTGTCAGCCGCTCTATCAGCTGTCGTTTCTGTTCAGCGGTGAGTCTGCCGCTCTCGATTGATATATATGGCATGATTATTCTTTATGCGTTACTATTTTATAAACTCATAAATTTCCACGCGTTTTTTCTCTGTGGGAAATATCATTATCGCTTTATTAGTGCCGATTTTGTAAACCGTGCCGGCTACGGAGTTTTCACTGCCATAAGTGGTCTGAGAGTCTTCGTTCACGCTCCATCCGCCAAGGAATATGAGTGATTCAGGACTGTTTTGATACAGAAATCCTGATTTGCGCTGGCTCCCTTTTGTTTTCTCAAAAAATATTTTTCCGTCAATCTCTTTGAATCGGCAATTGAAATATGGATATGAGAAAATGCCATCGCGGGCATCAATCTGTATTGAACGCACACGCCTGAACCCAATCATTTCCTTGGGCGATATGGGATACGTTTTTGCATTTAGCAACTTTTCGACAACTTTCTTTTCCGCATATCCGATTGAACCCGGTGTAACAGTCGACAATACCTCCTGTGCCATTTCCCGGTCAAGCGAGAGTACACCATAATCCTCAGGAAAAATAGTTCCTTCAAGAGCATGGTTGAGGTTGTCGGGCATCTCAGGTTTCTGTTTCATAAGTTCACACTTGTCGTTGTAGTACCATTCGTCTCTGGGATTCCCCATGGTCAGGATCCCCTCAAGACGGTCATTAGATTCAATCTTGAATCTTCCCTCAAATGGGTTATCTATTTCTTCAGATACTATTATAATTGAATCGTTTGAAAAAGTTGTGGAAAGATTCACCCATCCCCAAGTGCGAAAAATGCCGCACGAACAAACGTATTGTTGATTTTGATTGTTGTCACACACATTAATCATCAAATCCTTCGGCCCTTTCCAAGCTCCTGTCAGATTGCTGGTATCCGCATAAGAAAACGGTGCTGACAAGTTCACAAGTGCTATAAATGCAATACATATTCTCTTCATGACAGGTCAAAAATTGGATATTGACATTCCTTTGATTCCACATATTTTGACGTTACGTTTCACCTTTTCAACTGTTGCTTCCGTAACGCCATCTCTTGCAGATATATGAAGCTCAGAGCCGTTTTTGAGTCGATTTATCTGAACAGAATCCATTGATGCAAACCAACTGGATAGTAAATCCGGGAAAGCGGGATTACTTGTATCCAATATCAAAGGATCTCTGTCCTGCCCAGAGAAATTATTGTTACATGTCATCAAGCTGTCGCTTGTAATTTCGAGTACAACACCAAACGTCCTGTCAGCATCGGTATATTCCAATGGAGGACGGTCATCATCTGCTAATGCCGAGCTTTGGTTATTATTTGCTGATTGGCTGCATGATGTCATCATCATGGCACAACCCATTAACAAATATAAAATATTATTCTGTTTCATCTTGAAGATTCCCTCAGTTTAATTAGCGTTCAACTTAACTATTCTGAATACGCTTATTCAGATATTTTCTTATTCCCATTGCAGTCCACCCGATAATCAGATAAACTGAAGCATATATGATAAACCATACTTCCTTGATGTCGAAGAACAGCCATGTTCCGGCAAGAAAAGCGATGGACGACATCAAAGGTAGATTCCACATTCTGCGTATATCCTTGCCGCATCGGAATCCAAGTATGGCGGAATATATTGGATTTACAATGAAAAACAATATCATGCACAATGCCATTCCCGAACATTCCGAAGCAAGTCGTGCTACAGCAAACGGAAACACGAACATCACCGCAACAGTAACGGCAATCCAAATTATGATTACTCTGCGACCTTCCATGACAACATACAATTATCGGTGGCAAAATCAAGCACACCACGGTCTTTCATCCACGACAGATATGACCTTATGGTAGAGCCTACGAGCACATATTGCTCAATAGTCATTGTAAGATTGAATTTTCTGAAAATCTCACTGATGATGTCATCGGTAGTCTTCGACGTATCACATATTGCTTTGATTACCTGTTCAATCTCATACACCTTCTGCCGGTTTATCTCCGCGAGTTCGCTTATATCATTACACGGGTCGGCATGAGAAGGAATAAATATTTCCGCTTGTAATTCTTCTATGTCTGACAGCGTTTTAAGATAGGCGGCAACATCAAAGATAAATGTCACTCCGTATTTCTCCAATGTTGCCTGACTGCTGACACAATCGGCAAGAAATACCGTATTGTCAGGAGTACGAAACCCTACCATATCAAAGAAATGTCCGGGAAGAGGAATAATCTCCACTTCCTTCGGAAATTCAGGAGAAGAGAAGTCTGTGACTTTGGATTCTTTCGCCATCAGGAATTTGTTTCTCAAATCCTTGCAGGGATAACCGCCATAGAGGAATGACGGTTCAAGAACAGGGTGACGGGTGAAATCAGCCTCAATGCCGGAACAGAACACAGGACAACCCGTTTTGTTCTGAATAAAGGCATTGCCGCCAATATGGTCGGCATTGGAATGAGTGTTGAGTATCCCTTTTATAGACCAGCCTTTAGAATCAGCTATTTTCAGCACTTTCTTTGCTGCTTCTTTATCGTTGCCGCTGTCAATTAGATACACTTCGTGCTCAGACTGTTCATAAATGCCAATCTTAGCCGGACAGTTTATATAATAGCTCTGTTGTCCTGCTTGTTCAAGCTCGTACATAGTCTTAATGCTCAGGGAACAGATTGCAGAATCCCTGTTTATTAAACTGATAGTACATTTCTATCCGTTGCGGCGTGTCATTCTCAAGTAATGTGAGAAGCTCTTTTGCAAATTCAAGGGTTGCCGAACCGTTTGCGGTCACGATGTTTTTATCGCTGACTGCTTGCCGGTGGATGTATCCGTCGGGATTGGTATAATTCCCGCCTCCCCATGCCTGCAACTGCTCGGCGCCGTTGCCTGTATGCTTGTCATTGTTGAGAAATCCGCATTTTGCCATGAATGAAGCCCCGTTACAGATGGCACCGACAATTTTACCTTTTTCAATTGCCCGCTTTACTATTGGCACGACTTGCTCTGCAACAGGCGTAGCCCATCCAAAGCCGCCAATGAGTACTAAGGCCGCGTAGTCGTAAGGCATCGTGTCGAATGAATAATCGGGCAAAGTCAGAAATCCTCCGATGGACTTTACCGGCTCCATGGTCGGGGCGACAACCTTGTTGACATACTTCGGATGCTCCTTCATGGCATACTCATCCGATGCGATAGCCTGTGAAAGATACACAGCCTCATGCGCCGCATAATCCGGCAGCAGAATATAAAGAATTTCGTTGCTCATAGTTACATCCTCACTTCATTGAATCCGACATGCTTCTGTCATCAATCACCTGTCCATTCTGCGTAAACTTGCCATCCCTGTAGCAGGCGATGCAGTAATCTCCGTTTAACGAGCCATCGACATTTATGCCGGAAATCACCCGCGTCAGCCGCATTCCGCAGTTCCGGTAAAATCCCTTTTCCATATCCGTTTCCGTTTCCATTGGTTGCATTATCAATATCACAAAGATAACCATAACTGCGCACAAAACCAACCGGCGGGCTCATAATTTGTCCCAATGCTGTTTACTGCTTCGCTGATTACCAGGCTAATATCCATGTGCCGATAGCGATATCGCCTTCATTGTCCCGGGAGGAGGCTACTTACGATTTCAGAGTTCTGCAACACCGCTACCGGTACGGGGATATGCTTTGTTTTTCATTGTTTTAAGGCTTGTGTTATTATCTGTCGTACAAATTCGGTTTTGGCTTCGGTATATCCGTCGCGGTCGTGCTTGTATTTTGGCAGTAGTGATAATTTCAAGTGCTCATACTCTTTGGCAGCCTCCGGATGAGCCATCAGATAGTCGCGGAACAGGATTTCGTCATTGTCGCCAATTCTGTGAAAATGGATATGAAACACTTTATCTGCATAGCCCTTAGGGGTATAGCCTTTGTTGAAACTCATGCGGCTATCGGAAACCGACATACAGAGGTAGCCCGCTGTTTCCATCGTTTCACGAACCCGTTGCCAGTCAATATCGGGGCTGATTTCAATGAGAATATCAATGATCGGCTTCGCTTGGATATTTGGAATGGAGGTGCTACCTATATGAGTGATTACCGGATTGTAATCTCTCAGCAAAGTTGAAAGCTTCAATATCTCTTCATTCGCCCATTCCGACCAATCAGGATTATAGGTTGTCAGAGCTATCGGAAACAGTTCCCATAGTTCTGCCAGGGTCATATCCTTAAGATTCTTTTGGCTCATGGTAATAGTTCCATTTCGATGCAGTTCCACGTTTCGCCCAGACATTGATAGCTTTCTGTCTCCGGTCTTGAAACGCGATGGAATCCCGCCGCTTCATAGCAATGAATGGCTGACGGATTATTTTCAAAGACTCCGAGTGACACTTTCGTGGCGCCAAGCTCTTCAAAAGCATATTTGACCGCCATTGTGACAAGTTTCTTCCCATAACCACGACCACGTTTTGAATCATCGACAATAACGAATCCCAGTCGCTGCTCCGTGGTGTCATCTGCCGGAGTGCGCAATGTGATGTATCCGACTATATCATCGCCATCGATCATTGTCAGGGCACATGAATCTTGTCCCTTAATGTACCGCTCATAATAAGAGTTCATGTCTTCGGGCGTGACAGGATAATGCTCATACCTGTCGGCACACCATTGGTGCATGAGGTGTTCGCTTTTAAGCCACGAAGTAATCACTGCGGCATCTGAAGGCTGATAAGGGCGTAATGTCAGGCTCATATTGAAATACAGGGCATAATCAGAGAATGGTTTTAAGACTATCATCGCAGAACATTGTCGGAGTAAACTCCACAATCTGATAGTCGGCGATGCCGTTGATGTTAAAGGGATCTTGCGCGATGATAGAGTCCACTGCTGCGCGGTTTTCGGCTTTAATCATAATCACGCCACCAATGCGAGGTGTCTGCGGACCGGAAGCGATGAAGTCACCTGCGGCATAATGCTTGGCGAGATAATCACGATGCGCCTGCAGGAAGCGGTCAACATCTTCAAGAGGCTTCTTATATGAGAGAATTGCAATAAACATGGTTTTATTTCCGTTTAATTGTCTGACATTTACGCTTTGTCATTTCTTCGGCAAATGCCTGCTCTCCATGCTCTTTAATATAGCGGATACAAGCCGGGCGGTCTGACCTGAAAATAAAGGCGAATATCTTGCCGATGAGATTGGAATATATTTTGCATTCAGTCACATTCTTGCAACATTCGGCACAAGAATGGTAACCATTACCCTTGACGCAAGACCTTATCTTGCACCAGGTAGCCTTTTCATTGTCGTGGCACCCGGGGCATTTCTCCGATAGATATTTCCGACACGCACCGCAGTAAAGTCCGCACGCTGCGATGAGTTCTTTGTTTGCCTCGATTTTCTTCATTGTGAGAAATTATATTTGAATGTGGGCAAATTCATGGTCAATCCATATAGTAGCGTCAGTACCGGTGAAACGAAGCAGTACATAATTCGGGTCATCAGGACCGCCCGGAAAATGATTTATATACCAATCCTGCCATTTTTCCTTACGGATTTTATCATCATTAATAATTTCCACTGTGCCACGCAGACATACACTTGAACCGCCTTTATCGTAGCATAACCCGGCTTTCGGATTGCGCTTGAAGTCGGCAACCTTCACAGAGTCAGCCCCGGTTGCCATCCATACAGTACCGCATCCTTGGGTATCGCCTTTCGCCATGGGCACAGGACGCGGAAATCCATCACTGTTGACTGATGCTATGGTCACAGTACCGCATTCCGCAAGAAGGGCTTCTGCTTTGCGTATCAGGTCAGAGCCGTTATGCTGTTTCCAGCGTTTGAGATGCGGGAAGAACTGGCGCATCTGCTCTTTCATCTGCTCGACTGTAAGATTCTGACCGGAGTTTTTGTTTATCTCGTCGGTGAATTGGGCGCAGTGGTCAATCATCTGCTCCATGGTCATATCCTGCGTGAATTTGCCGTCCTTGTAACAGTAGATGCAGTAATCTTCGTTAGGGGTACCATCGGCATTCGTGCCGAGGATTTCACTTGTGAGCGGCATTCCGCAACTCTGACAAAATTTCTTTTCCATTATAATTTTCTTTGTTTTTGCCCAGCAGTCCTTACAGGGCGGATTATTAATGCAGAAGCGCGGACTGCCAATGCATCATTCTAAGTCGAAGGTCGTAGGAAACCTAAATGCACGAATGTAATATAGCAGCCCACGCTGTATGCGTGAGAACCGCTATGCTATCCTTGTGCAGTGTCTTGAATTTCCTACGTTCTCGACTTACAAGAGAGCATATCGCTTCTTATTCTCAAAATGTCATGGATTGGATTACGCCAACCCGATTACAAATATATGAAATTATAATGAGGTTTCAACGGTTAAGCGTACAGTATCGAAAAATTTCTTTCGTTGGAGCAAAAGCTGCAAGACGACAAGGCTGATGCCACAACATTTTTGAAATGTAGCTATTCAGCGAATATTGCCGATATAAGAGCTTAATTATCAAGGTAGGCCCCCCTGGTGTATCCAAAAACGAGATTCATGAACCATAAAACCGGCGGATGCTCTTGGGATGCCTAAAGAAGATTAAAAAACAAATCGAATGGCACAAGGGATGAAGTCGGAGAAAATTCAAATCCTTAATAACGATTAAGAATTGAATAATAATTAACTTGATGCCTGACTTATGGTCTTGGCATCAAGTCAGGCATCAAGTTCGCCTTTCTTATTGCATTATATCAGTGTAATATATGCACCCTTAATCTTGGCTTGCCCCTATGTTTTTATACCACTTATAGAAAGAAAAAAAGAGAGCTACATTTCTGTAACTCTCTTTTTCTGTGGTGCCAACGGGAATCGAACCAGTGACACAAGGATTTTCAGTCCTTTGCTCTACCAACTGAGCTATGGCACCATTTGTGTTTTGCGTTGCAAAGTTACGAAGTTGTTTTGGGTTTTGCAAATGTTTTTGTGATTTTTTGTTGCTTTCGTTGTTGAATTTCGCATAAATAGCTGGTTTACAGAGTGCGTATGGTGGAAACAAAAGGCAATGTCACGAACTTAAGACGCAAGAGCCTAAATCCCCGCAAGGGAATTCATCATGTTTCCGCGGGTAATGCAAAATAGCCATTATCTGTCGTGACGCGGGCTTGCTTCCACAAGCCCCTACTTCGGCATATAGATATTAGCTTGATAATCAGAATTGAAGTAGGGCGAGTGGAAACTCGCCCGGTACATGCGGATATAAAAAGGGGTGTCATTCTGACACAGTCTCCTCAAGTATCTTGCCCGAAACGGGCAAAATCCTTAAGTTAGTGGCATTGAATAAAAGGCGACCCGACGGTTGTCGTGGAGGCTGCCGTCGGGTCGTGGGTCGGTTTATGGTTAAAAGTTTAGAGTTTAGCCTGGATTGCCTTGGTCGCTTCTTCGTAGCCGGGCTTTTCGAGAAGGGCAAACATGTTGCTCTTGTAAGCCTCTACGCCGGGCTGGTTGAAGGGGTTGACTCCAAGGATGTAGCCGGAGATACCGCATGAAAGCTCGAAGAAGTAGATGAGCTGTCCGAGGTATTCTTCGGTTAGCTCGGGAACGATTATACGGATGTTGGGCACACCGCCGTCTACATGGGCTATGCGGGTGCCAAGCTCTGCCATCTTGTTTACTTCGTCCACGCGCTTGCCGGCGATATAGTTGAGCCCGTCAAGGTTGGCTGCATCGGTGGGGATTGCCTTCTCATGGGCGCTCTTTTCAACCGAAATCACGGTCTCGAAGATAGTGCGCTCGCCGTCCTGAATCCACTGACCCATCGAGTGAAGGTCGGTAGAGAAGTCTACTGCGGCGGGGAATATGCCCTTGTGGTCCTTTCCCTCGCTCTCGCCGTAGAGCTGCTTCCACCATTCCCCGAAGTAGTGGAGCTTGGGGTTGTAGTTGACGAGGATTTCAGTCTTTTTGCCTGCGCGATAGAGGCAGTTGCGGGTGGCGGCGTAAAGCTCGCAGATATTGTCTTCGCCCTCGTTGAGACATTCGTGCTGCATGTCGAACGCGCCCTTTACGAGCTTCTTGATGTCAAATCCGGCAACGGCAATCGGGAGCAATCCTACGGGGGTGAGGACTGAGAAACGTCCGCCCACATTGTCGTCAATCACAAATGTCTTGTAGCCTTCCTCGGTTGCGAGCTGACGGAGTGCGCCGCGCTTTGCGTCGGTGATAGCGACGATGCGCTTGCCTGCCTCTGCCTTGCCCACCTGTGCCTCAAGCTGCTCCTTGAGCAGGCGGAATGCGATTGCCGGCTCGGTGGTGGTGCCTGACTTGGAGATGACGATGATACCGAATCTCTTGTCTTTCAGGAATTCCTGAAGCTCATAGAGATAATCCTCGCCGATGTTCTGACCGGCAAAAAGCACTTTCGGGCTTCCTGCGACAGCGGGGGTATAAGCGTCAAATGACCCTGCAAGAGCCTCGATCACAGCCTTTGCGCCGAGGTAGGAGCCGCCGATGCCTACCGACACAACGTAGTCGCAAGAGTTGCGCAGGTCGTTTGCCACGGCTATGATTTCATCAAGATGATGTTCGGGAGTACGTGCGGGGAGGTCGAGCCAGCCGAGGAAATCGTTGCCTTCGCCTGTTCCGCTTTTCAGCTTCTCGAGTGCGGGCTTCGCTGCTGCCGACTCAAGGGCATGAATTTCATTTTCCGGTACTGTAGAAAGTACAGAGTTGATTTTTACTTGAATCTTTTTCATAATAATTATAGTGAGGATAATGTTATATGTGTCTGTTACGGTCGTTATTTGAATTTGTTGCTCATCTCCTCGATTGCGAGCGACACCGGTATCTGCTTGTAGAGCACCGCATACATCGCGTCAAGTATAGGCATGTCAACCTGCGGCGCGCGGTTGATTTCCCAGATGCACTTGGTGCCGTAATACCCTTCGGCAACCATCTCCATCTCCATCATCGCGCGTTTCACCGCCGACCCCCTGCCTATCATGGAGCCGAAATTGTGGTTGCGTGAAAACCGCGAGTAGGAGGTGACCAGAAGGTCGCCGAGATACACCGAGTCGCATATATTGCGCTCGCCTTCAGCCATTGTGTCGACAAAGCGCTCCATCTCCCTTATGGCGTTGGAGAGCAGTATTGCCTGAAAATTGTCGCCCGCCTTGAAGCCGTGAACCATGCCCGACGCTATGGCGTAGACATTTTTCAGCACACCGGCATACTCGATGCCTCTCACGTCGGCAGACACCAGAGTCTTCATCGCCTTGCCGTTGAGCGCGTTGGTAAACGCCTGCGCCTTTCCGGTGTCGCAACATGCCACAGTCAGATAGCTCAGTCGCCCGAGCGCCACTTCCTCGGCGTGACACGGACCCGAAATCACCACGATTCTCCCCGGGTCGACCCCGTAATGGCTTTCCATATAGTCGCTTATAAGCTCGTTTTCGTCGGGCACAATGCCTTTGGTGGCTATGATGATGTTTTTGCCCGATATGTCGATGGTGAGCTTTGCGAGATGACTCTTGAAGTAAGGCGAAGGCATCGCCATGAGAAGGGTGTCGGCGGCATCGCAGGCGGCGTTTATGTCGCTGTAGAAATTGATGCGGTCGATCGGGAACTCCACGTCGGAGAGATAGGCGGGATTATGGCCCAGGCGCCTGAACGACTCTATGCGGTCGTCTCGGCGCATGTACCATATTATCTCGTCGCAATTCTGGAGCAGCAGTTTGGCGAGGGCGGTAGCCCACGAGCCGCCGCCCATCACGGCAATCTTTCCGTATGTGTCAGCTTTTTGCGTCATGATTGTTTCTCTTCGACGGCGGCTATCCACGCCTTTATGTCGTCTTGCGAGGGATTTTTAAGTTCGAGTTTATATTTCTTGTTAAGTCCGCAGAGATCCTGGAACAGTTTGCCCGGATTTGCTCCTGCGAGTTGGCTCACGGTCATCACACCCGCTTTCTGGAGCGGAGCCACCCATTCCTCGGGTATTCCGAGGGCGGTGTATGCCTCCGCCTTGTCGCGCGGCTGTGTCTTTTCGGGGCGCATCTGCGGGAAGAGCAATACCTCCTGGATGGTTGTCTGCCCGGTCATGAGCATCACCAGGCGGTCCATGCCTATGCCCATGCCCGATGTCGGCGGCATACCGTATTCAAGGGCGCGGATAAAGTCTTTGTCGATTATCATCGCCTCGTCGTCGCCCTTTTCGGCAAGTCGCATCTGCTCCACGAAGCGCTCATACTGGTCAATCGGGTCGTTAAGCTCCGAGTAGGCGTTGGCAAGCTCCTTGCCGTTCACCATCAGCTCGAAACGCTCGGTAAGCTCCGGATTGTTGCGGTGACGCTTGGTGAGCGGCGACATCTCGATAGGGTAGTCGATGATAAATGTCGGCTGGATATAGTTGCCTTCACATTTCTCGCCGAATATCTCGTCGATGAGCTTTCCCTTGCCCATGGTCTCGTCGACCTCTATGCCGAGCGAGCGGGCGGTGTCGCGGAGCTGCTCCTCGCCCATGCCGGTGATGTCGATGCCTGTGTGCTCCTTGATGGCGTCAATCATGGTGATGCGCTTAAACGGTGCCTTGAAGCTTATCATGTTGTCGCCCACCTTCACCTCGGTTGTGCCGTTGACATCGAGACATATTTTTTCGAGCATTTTCTCGGTAAAGTCCATCATCCAGTTATAGTCCTTGTACGACACGTAGATTTCCATGCACGTGAACTCCGGATTATGTGTGCGGTCCATGCCTTCGTTGCGGAAATTCTTGGAAAACTCATATACGCCCTCGAAGCCGCCCACGATAAGGCGCTTCAGGTATAGCTCGTCGGCTATACGCAGGTAGAGCGGTATGTCGAGCGCGTTGTGATGGGTGATGAACGGACGTGCCGCCGCTCCGCCCGGTATCGACTGCAGGATAGGGGTCTCCACCTCCATGTAGCCGTGGTCGTTGAAATAGTTGCGCATCGAGTTAAACACTTTCGTGCGCTTGATGAAGATATCTTTCACCTGGTCGTTGACCACGAGGTCGACATAACGGCGGCGGTAACGCAGCTCGGGGTCGTCAAACGCGTCGTAGGTGACACCGTCTTTCACCTTTACTATGGGGAGCGGGCGCAGCGACTTGCTCAATACCGTCAGCTCCTTGGCGTGAACCGAGATTTCACCCGTCTGGGTGCGGAATACATATCCCTTTATGCCTACGAAGTCGCCTATGTCAAGCAGCTTCTTGAACACTACATTATATAAATCCTTGTCATCACCGGGACAGAGGTCGTCGCGGCTGATATAGACCTGTATGCGACCTTTCGAGTCCTGAAGCTCCATGAATGAAGCCTTGCCCATGATGCGGCGGCTCATGATTCTTCCGGCAACGCACACATCGCGCTGCGGCTCGTCATCTTTAAATGTTTCCTTAATTTCTGTCGTGTAGGCATCCACCGGATAAAGGGCTGCCGGATAGGGGTCAATGCCAAGACGGCGCATTTCATCAAGGCTGCCGCGGCGTATAATCTCCTGTTCGCTCAGTTCAAGTAAATTCATAAACAGATACAATTAATCAAATATCCGCAAATTTAAGCAATTCGCGCCACTTTTCCACAATTATAAATCTACAAATCCTTAACCGCCCATAAAAATTTACTAAAAATAGCTTATAACCCTATAACCTCCTAACCTCCTAACCTGGGGATGTTGCAAAACCGTCATGATATAGCCACGTGCCTTAATGCGATTAACTTAAGGATTTGAACCATAAATCCCCGAAAGGGGATTCCTCCTGTTAACCGCGGGCAGCGCCGAAGGTGCGCCCGTGGTACAAGCGTCCACCTCATTGATTCAACCCCGGTAGCGGGTTGCATAGTCGCCCGGATTGACTATATTTATGCAACCCGTTTCAGGGTTGCGTTATTGTGGTGAGGCTTGCTTTCCACGGGTGCCCCATCCGGGGCTACCCGCGGATGACACTATCTTGCCCATTCCGGGCAAAATCCTTAGATCAGCGACATTATCCCAAAGAGCTGTCCCTGACGACCCCTCAACCGTTTTCGCTTCAGCTGAAGCGAAAAATTTCCCATTTGTACATTGGCGGGGCATTGCGCCGGGCTATATTTGCAATAAATCCAAATCGTTACCGCTATGAAAACTACCGCCACATCCCGCCCTCCGCGCTTCGACAAGCAATGGACAGAGAATATCACCGCCAATCTTCCGGCAGCTGAAGCCGGGTTGTTGACAGAGGCAATTATCCGCTATCAGCTCGACGGGACTCTCCC
>QAMW01000035.1 GCA_003150235.1 Bacteroidales bacterium | reverse complement strand
TCATTGATGAAATGCCATGGATGGACTCAAAACGCTCCAATTTTTTGAGCGCATTGGAAAATTTCTGGAACGGCTGGGCAAACGGTCAATACAACATCGTGCTTGTCGCCACAGGCTCAGCTACCTCATGGATGGTCGACAAACTCATAAAAAATCGTGGCGGCCTCCACAACAGAATCACACGACGACTATATCTGTCACCTTTTACATTGAAAGAGATGGAAGAATATCTTAAAAGGCGACGCACGACATGGGGCAGATACGAGATGCTTCAATGCTATATGGTGACCGGCGGCATCCCATACTATCTTGACTTGATTGAGCCGCGCGAATCGTTGGCTAAAAATATTGACCGCCTATGCTATGCCGATGACGGCGCGTTAAGAAAGGAATTTGACGAATTGTACAATGCCGTCTTCCCTACAGCCGACACATATATTACTGTTGTTCGCGCTCTTTCAACGCATAAGAACGGGCTTACCCGCAGAGAAATCGGTAAAGCCACAGGATTGACTGGCGCTAACCTTACCCGCATCATAGACAATCTTGAAAAATGCAACTTCATAGGCCGACGAGCGCAATTCGGCAACAAAAAGAACGACGCCATCTATCGTCTGATTGATTTTTACACTCTCTTCTATTTCAAATTCATAGAGAAAAATCTTACTTTGGATTGTATCTGGTGGAGTCACCACCTCGATTCAAGCGGGATAGCCGCGTGGCAAGGTCTCACGTTTGAAATCATCTGCATGGAACATCATCAACAGATAAAGGAAGCACTCGGCATATCGGGGATAGCCACGTCGGTATCGACATGGCGATGCTATCCCGATGAAAAGGATGAACTTCCGGGAGCACAGATTGACATGATTATAGAGAGAGCCGACCGCATGATTCATCTATGTGAAATGAAGTTCTCACAGAAAGCATACAATATTTCAAGCGATTACGAAAAGAAGCTGCGCGACAGGATGTGGCTGTTTGACCTGAAAACAAAAAACAAGATGCCCGTCGTCCATACATTCATTACCACCTTCGGCTTGGGTGAAGGCAGGCATCACGACATCGTACACAGTGAGGTCACGATGGATGACCTCTTCAATTCGTAAAAGAGCCATGGCGGCACATGCTACCGGCTCGATGTTATTAACACAAACCGTCAGTTATCAACATTTAACGCAAAATGATGGCTATGATTTTTGCCGTAATTGAATATTAATAATTATCTTTGCGTAGTTAATTGTAACTGCTTATGGGTAAAATTATTGCAATAGCCAATCAGAAGGGTGGAGTAGGTAAGACGACAACTACCATAAATCTGGCGGCATCTCTCGCCAACCAGGGCAAGAAAGTGCTTATCATCGACGCCGACCCTCAGGCTAACGCCACTTCCGGCTACGGTATTGATCCGCGCACAATGTCATCGTCAATCTACGAGTGCTTGGTCGACAACTATCCGGTCGACGGGTCGCAGGTGGCAACCTGTGTCGACGGGCTTGACCTCGTAGGGTCACGCATCGACCTTGCCGGCGCAGAGCTGGAGCTTGTCAACAAGCCCAACCGCGAGCGGGTGCTTCTCAACGTGCTTTCACCTATCGCCGGAAAATATGATTACATACTTATCGACTGCTCCCCGTCGCTCGGACTGATTACTGTCAACGCCCTCACAGCCGCCGATTCAGTAATCATCCCTGTCCAGGCTGAGTATTTTGCCCTTGAAGGCATCAGCAAACTGCTCAACACCATCCGCATCATAAAGTCGAAGCTCAACCCGCATCTTGAAATCGAAGGCTTCCTGCTGACAATGTATGATGCGCGTCTGCGACTCGCCAATCAGATTTATGAAGAGCTGAAGGGACATTTCGGCGACATGGTGTTCAACACCGTCATACCGCGCAATATCAGACTAAGCGAAGCGCCCTCCCACGGGCTCCCGGCGCTGCTGTACGATCCTGAAAGCCGCGGCGCTACGAGCCACACGATGCTCGCCAAGGAACTTATTGCGAAACATCGCCGTGCGGCAGCTCATGCCGAATAACCTTAACCAACACTTTAAAGACACTTTATGGCATCTAACAAACGTAATGCGCTCGGTCGTGGACTTGACTCTCTGATACCGATGGATGACGTGCCTGCGCGAGGTTCATCGGCAATAAACGACATCGACCTGAGCTATATATCGCCCAATCCCGAGCAGCCGCGTACGACATTTGACGAGGAGGCGCTTGACGAGCTTGCGGCGTCAATCAGGGAGCTCGGCATAATACAGCCGCTCTCTCTCAGAAAAACAGGAGAAAACTCTTACCAGATAATCGCCGGAGAGCGCCGTTATCGCGCTGCAATGAGAGCGGGGCTGACATCGGTGCCTGCCTACATACGTACCGCCAACGACAGCGAGCTTACCGAGATGGCGCTTATCGAGAATATACAGCGCGAGGACCTCAATGCCATCGAAATCGCGCTCACGTTCAAGAAGCTCATCGACCAGTACAATCTCACCCAGGAGCGTCTGAGCGAGCGCATAGGCAAAAAACGCGCCACCGTCGCCAATTTCCTGCGTCTGCTCAAGCTTCCCGCCGAAGTGCAGCTTGGTCTCCGCGACAAGCGGGTCGACATGGGGCATGCCCGCGCGCTGCTCACCATCAACCAGCCGTCGTTGCAGCTGAAGCTTTACAACGAGATTATCAAACACGGGCTGTCGGTAAGAAAAGTCGAGGAACTTGCAAAGGCATATCAGCTTGCCGCTGAAAACGGCACTGAGCCGGAAAAGCCGAAGACCACCACCATGACAAACCGCGACTACGACCTGCTGAAAAAGCATCTTTCTGCATCTTTCCGCACAAAGGTCCAGTTCACCTGCAATCCTCAGGGAAAGGGAAAAATCACCTTCCCGTTCAAAAATGAAGAGGAACTTGTGCAATTAATTGCTATCTTTGATACGATAAAGCACTCCGAGGGCTGACATGCGTTAGCCTCGGTGTGGCTTGTTTTGCTGTTAAATCTCATCTGACCTGTTGAAGGTCAATCGATTATATAATGAAAAAAGTAAAGGAAACGGGTAATGTCTCAAATCTGGATTTCGCGACGCGCGTCGTGATTGTCGCGCTTACGCTGGTAATCGCATTTCCTTTTAACATTTTTTCAGCAATAAATTTGCCTTCAGGTTATGACTCGCCTGGCGGCTCTGCTGCCCCCGTTGATTACGGCACTTTGATTACGGCGGCAGAGCTCCCTGCCATGCCGGCTGATGGAGCAAGTGTCGCCGACTCTACCGCCACGCTTAGCCGCATTGCCCCCGAGGCGCTTGACGCATTTCCCGACTCGATATACCTCTCGGTGCCGAAAGATGAACCCGCAATGGTCACCGGCGATTCTATCGCCGTGATTGGCGACAGTCTCATTGTCACCGATGTAGTTGGAGCGGTACCTGTTGACACGGTTGTCCATCAGTATGTCGACACTATAGGGTTGCCCAAGGATTTCGACCCCGACTACCGCACGATTGACTTCAATCCGAGTCCTACACGTGCCGTGTGGCTTGCCGCACTCTGCCCCGGACTCGGACAGCTTTATAATCGCCGTTACTGGAAGTTGCCTATCGTAGTTGGCGGATTCATGGGGCTTGCATACGCTACCGACTGGAACAACCGTATGCTCGATGACTACACCCAAGCCTACCGTGACCTGATGGACAATGACCCGTCGACAAAAAGCTATATGGATTTTTATCCTCCTAACACCAAGGAGGAGAGTCTTAACCGTACATGGCTTGAAAAGACGTTCAAGTCGAAAAAAGATTTTTACCGACGTAACCGCGACCTCTGTATCATCTGCATGATAGGGGTCTATCTCATAGCGATGGTCGACGCATACGTCGATGCGTCGCTCGCCCATTTCGATATATCGCCCGACTTGTCGATGGAGGTGCATCCTGCCGTGATAAAAGATAGCAGGATGGCTGACAAACCGGGAATCGGATTGCAGTGGGCGTTGAATTTCTAACCTTTTTTCTCTCTTAAATAATGAACCGGTCAATGAAAAAATTAGTAACTCTCTTTCTTGCAGGATGCACTGTCGTGGCAGCGGCGGCAGCTCCTTCAATACTTACTCTCAAGCAGTCGATAACCGACAATTCGATCATTTATCCGGAAAGCTTCGAGACCGACACCCACAAGATGATGCAGAACTGGTATCTGCAGAACTATATGGTGCTCAACACCAACTATTCAAAAGTCCCGGTGATTGACGCATCCGACGAAGTTTATATCAAGCGTCTGAGCCAGATGCCTACAGTAATCGAAATGCCTTACAACCAGATTGTGCGCTCCTATATCAACATGTACACCCAGCGTCGTCGCGAGCTGGTGGAAAGCATGCTCGGAATGAGCCTCTACTACATGCCTATCTTCGAGCAGGCTCTTGAACGGCACGGACTTCCGTTGGAATTGCGCTATCTTCCCGTGATAGAGTCGGCACTTAACCCCGATGCCGTGTCACGCGTAGGTGCTACCGGATTGTGGCAGTTCATGCTGCCTACGGCAAGGGGCCTCGGGCTTGAGATTAACTCGCTTGTCGATGAGCGTCGCGACCCGTACGCTTCTTCCGAGGCGGCGGCAACCTATCTGAAGCAGCTTTACGGCATGTACGATGACTGGTCGCTCGCCATCGCCGCTTACAACTGCGGTCCGGGCAATGTTAACAAGGCGTTGCGCCGTGCCGGGGGCGAGAACAAGGATTTCTGGAGCATATATTATTTCCTCCCGCAGGAGACTCGCGGATATGTGCCGGCATTTATCGCAGCCAACTATGTGATGACTTATTACAATCAGCACAATATCAGTCCCGCGCTTGCCAAGCGTCCTATCATAACTGACTCGATACACGTCAACAAGCGTGTCCACTTCAATCAGGTTGCGGCGGTGCTCGACATCCCGGTGGAGGAGCTGCGTGTGCTCAACCCGCAGTATCGCAAGGATATAATCCCCGGTGATATCCGCCCCTATTCACTCGTGCTGCCCTCAATGCAGGTGTATAGCTACATAATGAGTGAGGATAGCATTATCAGCCATGATGCATCGCTTTATGCGCAACGCACTGTCGTGGAGCCTACACCGCTTGACCAGATTGACCCGAATATGGAGTACACTACCAAGCTTGTAGTGAAAAAACATAAGGTGCGCCGTGGAGAGACACTATCCAAGATTGCCGCCAAATACGGAGTCACCGTAGGGGAAATCAAGAAATGGAACGGTATGAAGAAAAACACCGTTGCCCGCGGCAGGGTACTCAAGATTCATACCTATCAGCGCGTGGCGACAGGCAAGAAAAAGAGTGTGCAGCAGCCTGAAAACACGGAGATTACACAGGTTGCCGACACTACGGCCGTGGAGGTTGCCGCCGCAGCTGTCGACTCTGCCGCCATAGCGGCAACACCGAAGGCTGCCGCTCCTGAAGTAGCCGCTGCCCCGGTCGAAAAAGCGAAACCTGCTCCCAAGGCAAAGGCAAAACCGAAAGCCGCCCCTGCTCCAAAGTTCCGTTATCACACTGTGAAAAAAGGTGAAAGTCTGTCGACCATCGCACGTCGTTACAAGGGCGTGACCATCGCCGACATCCAACGTGCCAACAGCATCAAAGGCACCAACATACGCGCCGGTCAAAAGCTTAAAATTCCCAACAGTTAAAATCTAATAACTGAAAACTGACAACTGACAACTGACAACTCCAACTACCCGACCATGAAAGTATATATACCGATAATAGCCGCATTGACGGCATTTGGAGCCTCGGCAACCACTCCGCTGTGGCTTCGCGATGTCAAGATTTCACCTGATGGTACCCAGGTAGCATTTACATATAAGGGAGATATTTATAAGGTAAGTGCCGACGGGGGTACAGCTGTGCGGCTTACCACAGCTCCGTCCATCGAGTCGGAACCGGTATGGTCGCCCGATGGCAGCCATATCGCTTTTGCAAGTGACCGCAACGGTGCACAGGATATCTACCTGATGGCGGCAGACGGGGGAGATGTACGCAGGCTCACCTTTCACTCGGCAACTGAGTCGCCTGAAACTTTCACTCCCGATGGAAAATATGTGGTGTTTTCAGCCGCATGGCAGGATCCTGCAGGTAGTGTGCTTTTCCCCTCCGGTCGTCTTACGGAGCTTTACCGTGTTCCGGTCGTCGGCGGCAGGATTGAACGCGTCATAGCGTCGCCGGCACAGAATGTCAGCTATTCTCCCGACGGCAAGAGTTTCATTTATCAGGATAAAAAAGGTTTCGAAGACACGTGGCGCAAACATCACACCTCGTCGGTGACGCGCGATATCTGGGCGTATGACACCGAAAGCGGGCGTCATCGCAACCTTACTTCGCGCCCGGGCGAAGACCTCAACCCGGTGATGTCGGGCGATGGTCAGACCATATATTTCCTCAGCGAGCGCGACGGCAAGACATTCAATGTATATTCCATGTCGCTTGACAATCCTTCCGCCGCGAAGCAGCTTACCGATTTCACCGTGCATCCGGTGCGTTTCCTGTCGCGTGGCAGCAACGGGTGTCTCGCTTTCACTTACGACGGTGAGATTTACACCATGACCGAGGGTGCTGCTCCAAAAAAGCTTGATATAGCTATCGTTGACAATTACGAGAATGTCATCGAGAAAAGAAATGTCGGCAGCTCGCATTACGCTACTGTGTCGCCCGACGGCAAGCAGGTGGCGTTTACCGACCGCGGCGAACTCTTTGTGACTTCGACCGACTATAAGACCACCAAGCAGATTACCCATACCGCTGCTGCTGAAAAGCAACTCACGTGGGCTCCCGGCGGCAGGGCGATTGTCTATGTCAGCGAACGCGACGGGTATCCGGCACTTTACCGTGCAATGATAGGGCGCGACGATGACCTGAATTTCCCCAACGCCACGGTAATAGACGAGCAGCCGTTGCTCCCGCTCGATTCTGTAGAGCGTACTTATCCGCAATATTCGCCCGACGGCACGGAACTCGCTTTCATAGCTGACCGTAACAAACTGATGGTGATGGATATCGCCACAAAACAGGTGCGCCAGATAACCGATGGCTCCACTTATGCCGAGCGCGACGGAGGCTTTGAGTATTCATGGTCGCCCGACGGGAAATGGATTGTGATGGAACTTACCAATAACGGTCATGAACCTTACAGTGACATTGCCATCGTCAACACTACCGGCACTCCGGAAGTTACCAATATCACTTTGTCATCATATTTTGACTTGCATCCGCGTTGGGTGCTCGACGGCAATGCAATCGCGTTTCTGTCTGACCGCTACGGTATGCGCAATCACGCTTCATGGGGTTCGCTAAACGATGTCATGATGGTATTCCTCAATAAGGATGCCTACGACAAATACTGCCTGTCAAAAGAGGATTACGAACTCCGCAAAGAGCTTGAAAAGCAGCAGAAAGAGCGCAAGCAGAAAGCCGACGACAAGAAAAAAGGCAAGAAAGGCAAAAAAGATAGTGCCTCCACTGACGATGACGAGGAAAAGACCGAGGATATCAAGGTCGAGCTGGACGGCATACGCGACCGTATAGTGCGCGTAACGCCCAATTCCTCAGATATCTGCGACTTCATCATCACCAAGGATGGCGAGGATTTGTATTACCTCTCGG
The DNA here is from genome assembly GCA_003150235.1 of Bacteroidales bacterium. Classification (GTDB taxonomy): domain Bacteria; phylum Bacteroidota; class Bacteroidia; order Bacteroidales; family Muribaculaceae; genus Muribaculum. Next base: position 2,241 of record QAMW01000035.1, on the reverse strand, counting down.
CATTTGAACAAGGCTACGACCTCTGGTCGATGAATCTCCGCAAACGCGACACCGGTATCGTCGACAAACTCGATGCCGGGATGCTTTCGCTGGAAATGGACAAAGATGGCGACAACCTCTTCCTGCTCGGTCCCGACATGCTTTCAAAAATGGGGCTGTCGAGCAAGACCACGAAACTGATTACTTACTCCGCCCGCATGGATATCGACCCGGCGGCGGAACGCGAATATATGTTTGACTACGTGAAGCGTGAGGCAAAAGAGCGTTTCTATACTGTCGACATGCACGGTGTCGACTGGGAGATGATGACCGCAGCCTACCGCCGCTTCCTCCCCCACATCAATAACAATCATGATTTTGCCGAACTGCTGAGTGAACTGCTCGGTGAGCTCAACGCCTCACATACCGGAGGCAGGTATTACGCACCGTCGGCAGTAGACCGCACGGCATCGCTCGGACTCATATATGACTGGAACTATGACGGTCCCGGGCTGAAGGTGAGCGAAGTGGTTGAGGATGGCCCGTTTGACAACGCGTCAACCGATGTTGTCCCTGGTGTGATTATCGAGAAAATCGACGGCAAGGAAATCGGCGACTCCATCGACTTCATCACATTATTTAATAACATACGCGGCAAAAAGACCCTTGTCGCTCTTTCCGACCCCGCTTCGGGCAAGCGTTGGGAAGAGGTGGTGCTGCCTGTAAGCACCGGGGAGATGAACGATCTGCTCTATCGCCGCTGGGTAAAGCGTCGTGCCGCTGATGTTGACCGGTGGTCTAACGGTCGTCTCGGCTACGTGCACATTGAATCGATGGACGATGCAAGCTACCGCACCATCTACACCGACCTTCTCGGCAAATATGTCGACAAGGAGGGCATCGTGATTGACACCCGCTGGAATGGCGGAGGTCGTCTTCACGAGGATATCGAGGTGCTGTTCAGCGGCGACAAATACCTTACGCAGGTGATAAGGGGCGTAGAGGTGTGCGACATGCCGAGCCGCCGGTGGAACAAGCCGAGTATCATGGTGCAGTGTGAGGCAAACTACAGTAATGCCCATGGCACTCCCTGGGTCTACAAATACAAGAAACTTGGAAAACTCGTTGGTATGCCTGTCCCGGGAACCATGACCAGTGTAAACTGGATTACACTTCAGGATCCGTCGCTTGTGTTTGGTGTGCCGGTTATCGGTTATCGCACCGCCGAGGGCAATTATCTTGAAAATACCCAACTTGAACCCGACATCAAAGTGGCGAATGACCCCGCCGATGCTGTTGCAGGCGAGGACGCGCAGTTGCACCGCGCCGTCACCGAGCTTCTCCGCCAGCTCGACTGACCCCTCGGATTTTACAGGCGATAGTGCGGGCGAGCTTCCCTCGCCCCTACATCGCTTATTAGAGGGTAAAGGGGAGAGGCGCGTAGCAGTAGGGGCGACTGGAAGGTCGCCCGCATGCCAAACGAGTCAGCATCCTCGCCAAGCGCGACCTTAAAGTCCTTAGAAACCTTAAAGACCTTAACAATGGTTCGGTAAAAAATAGGAACAAAAATGGCGGTCACGCGTTAAATAGAATAATTTCCCAAATTAGATTCTATATGAACGCCCTGACCGCCTTGAAAATATTTAAATCCATGTTGAGGGATTTACTGTCCCGTTCAGCAAAAACACTTGGCATAGGCAAAGTGTTGAGTCGTTTTCTTGAAAATGTTGCAGGCACCATAGTCGCCATTCGCGGGCGGGTAAATTTCCTGCAGCTGCAACGCTATTCAGGATTGAATGAAAAGACATTCAGAAACAATTTCAGCCGGGATGGAATTGACTGGCTGAGGCTAAACAAAATGTTTATCTCCGGCACGGTCTCGCCGGACCGCCTGGTCATAGCCATGGCCCCGGCACATATTTCAAAAAGTGGCAGATGTACTCCCGGAATAGGGATGTATTGGTCCGGGGCATCTAGTAAGAGTGTCCATGGGCTTGAACTCACTGCATTTGCAGCCATAGACTACGTCTCAGGCGACTGTGTCATGCTCGGGGCCTCACAGACACTGCCCGGCGATGGTGAAGGCACGAGGAAGACCATGACTGAATGCTATCTTGACGCATTGAAATCCAGGCGTGAAGAACTGCTGAAAATCAGCGACAAATTAGTGGCAGACGCCTTTTTCTCCCGCAAGACATTTGCCCTTGAGGCAGTGAAAATGGGGTTTACCCTGATTTCAAAATTTCCTGGCAATGCATCCCT
>QAMW01000013.1 GCA_003150235.1 Bacteroidales bacterium | reverse complement strand
TCGTCCTGGAACAGGGACATTTCTGCAATCTTAATCCACAAGCAGTCAAACAGCTCCTGTGCGTCATCATCCGTGATGATGCCAGCTTCCTTATCTGCCTTGTAGTACGGATAGAAGTACTGATCCAGACGGCCAATGTTATAAGAGGATGCATTCTGCTCCATGAAGCACGCATACTCATAGGTCAGCAGCGACTGCATGGCCTCATACAGATTGCGTGCCGGAAATTCCGGAACATGACGGTTTACCTCTGCAATCTTGAGCAGCTCTGCTTTGCGCTTCTCATCGGTGCAGGCTGCCGCCTGCTGTTCTGCGAGATCTGCATGGCGGTGTGCCAGATGAATGACCGCATCCGCTGCGATGATTTCCGAACGATAGAAGAAGCTCTTTTCCAGATCTCCCGGTACGGAATCATCCAGCGCCGCGAGCTTTTCCTTCGCCTCATCGCGAATGGCGCCGATGCCCTTACTCAGAATCATGCGCCAGTCAACCGTGGTTTCACCGTAGCCGCGCACGGCCTTGCGGTCGATAAAGATTGCACCGTTGTCCTTCATGGTCTGCATATCCTGCGGTGTCATCTTCTTCCAACGGTCGAGCAAACATTTATTGGTCCAATAATCCTTGACTTCTTCGGTGTAGATTTTCTTGCCTTCCTCGCTCAGATAGAACGGGTCAAACTTACGGGTAGAGATGGTGTCCAGTTCGTCCGCGATGATGCCGGCGGAGCTGTCTGCACACAGGATGCCGGCACGCGGCTTGAAGCCTACGCCGCCAACGAGCAGCTCATTGTCCTGAATATATACATTCTTCTTTTCACAGATGTGGCGGTAGCCGACTGCCTTCTGAATAATCCACGGCTCGCCTTCCGATTCCTTAAAGCCCTCGGTCAGATACTTGGCATTGTATACGTCCATGTCAACGCGGGTTGCCAGATACTGCTGACGCAGCGCTTCAATTCTCTTCATGTATTCCTTAGCCATAAAAGTTCCTCCTTCGATTTTCTTCTCTGCTTTTCTTTGTCGTATCTCTTTACGGATATACATGCAAATCCCATGCCAATTCGAGAAAATACACAGAAAAATTTTGTTTTCATTTGTTGTGCACAAGTTTTTTTGCAAAAAATTGTGCATATTCACCGCAAATTCTTGTGTTTCCGCGTTTTTTCTATGCGCTCTCTCCAACAGGCAGGTTTCTGCATTTTGCAGGTTCTCAGATGAATCTGTCAATTTTTTATTCTTAAATTTATTCAACCTGCCAATCGTTTTCTATTTTTTTGTATAAAACAACCAACTTCCAGCAAAACATCTCAGCACTTTGCCCGCAAAATTTATCCGCAAAACATTTTGCATGCAGTGCAAGTTTTTTTGCATGCAAACTTCTGTCCTTTTCCGCCGCGCATCTCCGCCAGAAAAGTATCTGCGGAATGCAAAGGGTGTTGCATTCCGCAGGTTACTTGAGATAGGTGGTTTTAAATGAAGAATGATTGCATGGCAGCAAACCCGCCGATATGCTTGCCAAATATCATGTTTGGTTACAATTGCTGTTTTACGAATAAAATTTTGTTTCAGTCATCCCGCCGCACTTATGCCAGATGCTTCGGGAAGATACAAAGTATCCTTGGTTTTGATGAAAGTTGGTTGTGTAAATCCTCCAGCGCAGATTATGCCTTCGGGGTATAGGTTCCCTCGCGCAGATAAGCCTGCAGCTGGTCGTGGGTCATGTGGTCGATGTCGAGGTAATCCAGCGTCCACTTGGAGTCTCCTGCCAGATCGCGCTTGAGCATGGTGGATGCCAGCAGAATCATGGAGTCGATGATCGGGGTCGGAACGTTGTACTTCTTGCCGAGCTGGCTCATCAGATAGCAGCCAACCGGAACGTCCTCGGTGATGTAACGGTTTTCCAGATCGAACGGACCATCGCCCCAGAAGTTCTGGTAGTTTTCTTCATACGGTACTGCGAAATCCGGACCCATGTATTCCTTGCCGTACATCGTGGTGCGGGAGAAGAAGTCCTCATAGTTTACGGTGCACAGACCGACTTCCATAGCCTTAGCCAGTGCCTTTTCTTCCTCCCAGAACTTCGCCTGAACCTCAGCGATTGCCGGACAAGCGCCGAATGCATACAGAGAGTAGTTTGCCTTGTTCTGACCCAGAACCGTGTCAAAGTTCTGCATGGTGGAAACTGCCAATACCGTGCCCGGAACATGAATAACCGGATTTACGTTGGACAGGTTGATGTCGAGTACGGTGTTGCCTTCTACGAAGCCGTGGTGGAACTCTTCTCCCTTCTTGGAGATGGTAACTTCGCCCTCCGCGTCAATGATTGCGCCGAATGCCGGAATGTAGTAAGCGGAAGCCATGAATCTGTCGTTGTCCTTCATCGGCAGCGCGCAGCCGCGGATGGTGGTGATGCGGTCCTCTACCTTGCACTCGTTGGTGACAACGCCGCCGCGGCGTACCACGCGGATGCCGTACGGAGCAGTATACCATGCGCCGACAACAACGTCCTTGGTGCAGCCCATCTCACGCATCAGCTTGCGGAATACGAAGGTGCCGCAGTTATCCGGCAGGATGTGAATCACCTGACCGTCTTCCAGCAGCGGAATCAGCTCACGGAAAATTGCCTCATGACCCAGAGCGACAGCGGCAACGATGATGATGCCTGCGCCCTTGACAGCCTTTGCCAGATCGTCGGTAGCCAGAGCAACGTGTGCGATGCCTCTGCGCTGGTAGCCGAAGAAGCTGAACTGGTTGCCGCTCAGGGTAATGCCGGTCTTTTCAATGTTGAGGAAATTGGTCTTAGCAAATCTCGGCTGATCCCACAGGCGAACTTCCTTTCCCGCCAGTGCACAGTCCGCAGCCATCGTCTTGCCTACTGCGCCGCCGCCCAGAACCGCGATCGGCATGTCCTTCAGATAACTCATATCCATTTTTAGGTTCCTCCTTCAATGTACAGCCGGAAATTCCGGCCTCTCTACAACAATACAATTTTGCAATGATCGGGGACGTCTCTTTCGTTGACCCTTGGTCATTGACCTGAGGTCATTATACTTTTCAGTCCGCCAATTGTAAAGATGTAATTTCCCACAAAAAAACGCAAACTTTCTTGTGCACATCAACAAATGCGCTTGATTTGATTGCACATTTCCCGTAAAAAGCACCAAAAAAACAGCCTTCCAATACGGATTGTGTTCCGTATTGGAAGGCTGTTCCATTTCTCAGGTATTATTTGCCGTTTGCGTCGCACACCATGCCCTTGGCGGTAATGCGGATGGCATTGACCATCATTTCGGCAAGGCTGCGGTCTCTATCGTCGAAGCACCAGAGCACCTCGATGCCGATCATCGTGGACAGCAAAATTTTAACATAGCTGTCGCTGTCGGTCTCTTTATCCAGCACGCCCTCTTGTTTTCCGTGCTCGACGATTTGGTACAAACACTTGTACAGCTCGCGGTCTTTGTTGTAAAACAGATTTTCGTCCGTGTTGAAGTAATTGGAGATAATCGCGCGGATAATGCCCTTGCCGCGTTTTTCATATTCCTCATAACAGCATCCCACAAAGCACGGGAGCGTATCGAGGAAATTCCGATCCTGTATCTTTTGATAGGCTTCCTTGTACAACTTGTCCGAGCGTTCAAACGTATAGAACACCAGCGCTTCCTTGGATTCAAAGTGCGTGTAAAACGAGCCCTTTGCCACATTGGCGGCTGTTGTGATGTCCTCTATGTTGACATTGTTAAACCCTTTTTTGTTGATTTCTTCTATTGCCGCTTTGTAAATCTTATTTTTCGTCTCCATCGCCTGCAGCTGCCGTTTGGTCGGCTTCACCGCGATGGTCTTTACTGCCCGCACGGATTTCTTTTTTCCCGTTTCCGTGTTGCCTTTCAAAGCGCATCACCTCTTTCCTTTTTATATCAAAATATCATATTTTTATCCGTTTTGAATGGTATTACCAATATACACCCTGTTTCTGCCGATGTCAACTAAGATTTTTTCCCGCTTTTTCCGTCTCCCGCGCGAAATGTACATCTTGCACAATCAAAGCGAAAATATTTTGTCCGTTTTGTAGAAAAGATAATTTACGCATTGACATTAAAACGGCAAATCAGTATAATGCAGGCATTGAAACGTTGACCGAGAGTCAATGAATTGAAGTCAGCTTATTAAACTTTTGTAATCAATATTGAATCCTGTTTGATTTTAGGAGATGAATTGTATGTCTAAGAAAATCGAAATCATGGACGGCAACCAGGCTGCTGCGTACGTTTCTTACGCATTTACCGAGGTTGCGGGCATTTACCCGATCACACCGTCCTCCCCGATGGCTGAACACGTGGATGAGTGGGCAGCAAACGGCAAAAAAAATCTGTTCGGCCAGCCGGTACACGTTGTGGAAATGCAGTCGGAAGGCGGCGCATCCGGCACCGTGCACGGCTCTCTCCAGTCCGGCGCTCTGACCACCACGTACACGGCATCGCAGGGTCTGCTGCTCATGATTCCGAACATGTACAAAATCGCAGGCGAAATGCTTCCGGGTGTGTTCCATGTCTCCGCCCGCACGCTGTCTGCGCATGCACTGTCTATCTTCGGTGACCATTCCGACGTCATGGCAGTCCGCAACACCGGCTTTGCTATGCTGGCTTCTTCCTCCCCGCAGGAAGTTATGGATTTGGGCGCCGTTGCTCATTTGACTGCCATTGACCAGCGCATGGCGTTCCTGCACTTCTTCGACGGCTTCCGCACGTCTCACGAGATTCAGAAGATTGAAGCGCTGGACTACGAAGATCTGCGCCCGCTGGTCAACATGGATTCCCTCAAGGCATTCCGCAAGCACGCGCTGAATCCGGAGCATCCGGCAACCCGCGGCACCACCGTAAATCCGGACATCTTCTTCCAGTGCCGTGAAGCATGCAACACCAAGGTTGCCGCCATTCCGGACGCGGTAGAGCATTACATGAACGAGATCGGCAAGATTACCGGCCGTCCGCACAAGCTGTTTGACTACTACGGTGCAGAGGATGCAGAACGCGTCATCATTCTGATGGGTTCCGGCGCAGAGACCGCCACCGAAGCGGTTGATTTTC
>QAMW01000011.1 GCA_003150235.1 Bacteroidales bacterium | reverse complement strand
GGATTGAGAATCCCTCGGAAAAATCATAAGGGACGATGTACAGCCGGTTTTCCTCGTCCATTTTGGCGTTTCCACCGGCAAGCATAGCAACGTTGCCTACAAAATCCCGGAACGTGATCCCGGATGGCTTTTTCTTTATAGCAAAGTCTGAATTTGGGAAAACAGAGGTCGCCAGAGTTACGCCGCAGGTCCCGCAGGCATCCACCATCAGCTCCCCTAGTGTTGCCGGAAATGACAGTGATGTGGTGTAAGTAATATCTAACTTGTGAATATCGTCCATCGCCTGGAGCGTAATGGTGGAACCATATGTTTCTGGACTTACAACGTAAAACGTGCCGATTTTTAACTCTTCCGTCCCACTTTCGATATCAAAACACAGGTATAACACCACGGACGCCCCATAAAAGGAATAATCTGCATATTGCCCACGGTCGTTATTGATGGAAAATGTGACCTGCTTTGCAATCACTGCACCCAAAGGGAACGCATTGCTTCCAGCTCCGTCCACAATTCCATTTCCGGAGATGGAAAACTCACTCTTGCCCAGTGTCAAATTGTCTCCATCCGGAAAGGTAAACACAGCACGGGAATAAAAATCCCGGCGTGTCTCCATCGTGTTTTTAAATCCGTTACTTACATTCCTCATATCGCAACATACTCCTACATCCGTTACAAAGGATTTATGCAAATCATGTTAAAAGACAGATCTGTAAGGTCTTCAGCTCCTAATTCGAGCGTTTTTGCCGAAATCGACCCTTGGGACACATAAAAATAGTCATCTCGCCATGCTCCGTAATACGGAGAAAAGTAATGTGCCTTAAACCTTTGCTGGCCGACAATCATCTGCATAATCTGTGCCGATTCCCACGGGTGCATATGGGTGGCTTTGAAAGAAAAATTCTCTACCGTAAACATAAATGTATTGTGTGCCACTCCGTCCTGCGTCCGCCCGGAATCATTCGTTGAGGTGGACGCAAAGGACTCTGAAAATTCATCCGGCTGGTGGATGATCGTGTCGTTAAATTTGATGTATTCCTGTGCCATATGTCCTCCTTATGCCAATTCAAACGGATTCTTTCCGGTCACTGTCTGCCGGATCGTTGCCTCGTTGATGACCTCCTCAAACAATGTACGCCGGTTGATCTGGCCGATAAATGTATACGATCCGCCGCTTCCGCCGCTGCTTCGGCCAAGTTCCTCCCTCATGATCTGTCGCAGGAGGCTTTCCGGCGTCTCAATGTTTGTTCCGCGCTTCTGATCGCCGAGAACTGCGGTAAATGGAGCATTAGGCGGAATAACTGCACCTTTCGCAAGGTAAGGGATCTGCGGAGGCGTGATTTCGCTTAAATTAAATCCAAATGTTTTTCCTCCGAGAACTGGAACCCAATCCGGAACCGTAAAGCTAAGTTTATTTATCAGACGGATAATTCCATTTAGACCGTTTGCAATGGCGGAGAGCATTCCGTTGATAAGTCCGAAAACAAGGTTGATTGGTGTTTTAACTACAGTTACAATACCGTTCCATACGCCTTCGAGGATTGATTTTACTCCTTCCCATGCTTTCTCCCAATTCCCAGTAAATACACCACTAATAACCGATACAATCCCGTTGAGAATCCCGTCAAACCAGTCGACAATTGGGCTAAACCAGCTCATAAACCATTCGCCAACCGGTGCAAAAAGTGATTTGATTCCGCTCCATAAATCAGACAGGAACCCATACACAATGCCGCCCAAAGTAGTAAGAGCGGCTCCTACTGCATCAATAATAAGTTTAAAGAGATTCCATACAAGACCAATCCAGTCAATACCAGCGATAAAATCCCAAATAGCCATACCAAGCTGCTCCCAGTCTATAGTTTCGATTAAATCTACGAGAGTTGACAACAGTCTTACGAACATATCACTTATCGCAGACGCAAAATCTCCCCAATCAACACTATACAAAAATGTATTGATTCCGGTCGCAATCTCCGCACGCAATCCTTCCCAATCAAAATTTGCTACCATACTGATAATGGCGGCGCTTATTCCGTTGATAAAAGCGGCAAGTCCTCCCGCAATCAGTGTTAAATCAAATGAGGATAAAATACCATTCAGGGTGTTGGCGATAGCAAGCCCCACCATGCTCCAGTCTAGTGTTGTGATCGCACCATACAGGAGAGACGGCAAAATCATAGCTTTCGCACCGATGGTCGCTCCCAGCTTGCTAAAATCAACGCTGTTCAGGATTCCATTTATTCCTTTTGCAATGGATTTTCCGATATTTTTCCAATTGATTCCGGTTATGAGCAGATAAATCGTGTTGATAATCGTATTTATTCCGGAACCGATGGTCTTGCCCAGGTTATCCCAGTCAACGCCATCGACAAGGCTGTTGAGAGTTTCCGTGATTGCGGTGCAAAACTTTGTGATTCCGGGGCCTACATTATCCCAGCTCACAATCTGCTTAATCCTCTCCACTCCGATATTGATTCCATCAGCGATATAGTTTCCAAGCCCTGCCCAATCCTCCGCCTTAATCAGCTCACGGATCTTGTTTGCAATGGCCTTGATCGGGCTGGTGATGTCCACAGTCTTAAACATATCCTTTGGATCCACGCCCGTATAACCGCCGGATCCCGCGTCAGTATCGCTATCGCTTCCGTCATCGTACCTGTTGATCTCATCAAGAGGACTCAGATAGCCTTTAAGCGATTTCGCGGCTTTTTTTGCGCTTGATGACGTCTTATCAAGAGACGCCGCATAATCCTCCTGCACATCTACGGCCTGAACAAAAGTTTTATTCCCAGTGAGTGCCGCAATAAACATTCCGATTTTTGTCATTGCTGCAGACATAAGGTTGACAACCTTGGTGATGGCAGGAGCTACCACGGACAAAAGCGGCGCAAAAGCCGTAGCAAAGCTGTTTTTCAGCTTGGTAAACGAGGATTTGAGCATGGACGCAGACTTGTTCGCCTCACTGGAATACTGCACCAGGTTGTTAAATCCCTCTTTTGCCGCGCTCCGGAGCCGATTGAAGAGGACAAATAAGCTTCGGATTCCAAGCGCATATTTCAAAATTTTTTTGAGCGACATGCCCATAGAGCTGTTGCTTTTATTGTTTTGCTTTGCAAAGCTGGCAATCTTCCCTACACCTTTTCCAATAGCTCCAGCCAGCTTTCCGAGGATAGAAACGCATTTTTTTCCAGCTGTCCAGGTGACTCCAAGCGCTTTTGCAAATTTAGAGAATTTACCAGGTGCCGGTTTAACGGAAGAACTCAATTCTTCTGTTTTTTGTTTTAGCGAAGAAAATGACGTTTGCAAGTTATTCCCGGACAAGTCCAATTTTGTTTCTTCTGCGTTTAATCTACTCAGCGCATTTGTGTATTCATTTGTTGATGTAGGGTCAACATATGCCTCGCCGGAATCTTTCATGGACTGCTGTTTCTGCTCTATTTCGTCAATTTTGGCTTCAAGTCGATCCATTTCGGCTGTGTACTGCGCGACTCCGGCAGAATCCGCGGGGAATCCCATATCTAGCAGTTCCTGCTGTTTTTGGGAGACTTCCATGTATTTCTGATTCAATTCATTCCACTGATTTTCAAGATCAGTAAAGGCTTCCGTTTCGATTTTTTGATTTCCTAATTCTTCAACTTTTGCACGCAGGCTGTCAACTTTTTGCTCCTGTGCCGCATAAGCTGCATTCTGTTTGGAAAAAGCATTGAGCTGTTTTTCAAGGGAAATCTGTGCTTTTTTGCCGATGTCTCCAACAGACGCCGCCATTCTTCTGGCGGCTGCCTCGATATCCTTGCTACCAGCCTCAAATCCGTCCTCGTTGATCTTTGTGTCAATTATGATATGTCCGTCTGCCGCCATACACTCACCGCCTTAATCAAGCCACTTCATCATTCTTTGTTGCTGTTTTAACTCTTCTTCCGTATACTTCTGCTTTAAGTCCACAAGATTCCGATTCTCCTGGTACCACTTCTGCTCCTGCTTGTCCAATTTTTGGTGCTTTGCTTTTTTCTGCCGGATGCTGGTCACCTGCGAAAACAGGCTGTCACCAATCTCCATATATGCGCTAAGAAACGTCCACCAATGCATCTCACCCTTTGGATATGACCGGACATCACGCCCGATCACCTTATTTACCGCCGGAATGATGATCGGAGCGTCCTGCTCCCAGTCCATCAGGTGGGGTTTCGGGCGTCCATCATCTTTGATTCCCATGTCGATAAAATCAACGGCCTTTTCCCCGGCCTCCTTCCAAAATTGAGCAGGCATAACAGCAAAATCCTTATACAGGATATCCAGACAAATCAGCCATTTTTCATCCTGCTCATAATTCGGATCGTTAAAATATCGCAGAATATCAAGGATTGCCCGGAAGTCATAGCGTATATCCCAAGCAGAGCCCCCCACATCAAGAGACACAGGGAGCTCCCAAGCAATCACTTATGGTAGGCAGCTGTTGCTTTCTTGATCTTTTCCATCTTTTTCTTTACACGCTGCCCCTGGATACTGCTGATCAGATTTGCTACACCAGTCATTACATTCTCAAAGTAAAAATCTCCGTCTGACAGTGACGTAAGCGGACCGCACTGCTCAAAAAGTCCGTCCGAAACATGATAGCCAAGCAAGAAATCAAACTGATCTCTAATCTCCTTGTCCAGTTTCTTAATCTCCTCAATGCTCTGATCCTCGCTCATGTCATCCGGAAATTTAATTCCATTGAAAAAATCGACAACGGATTCATAACGCTGGAGGATGTTGGAGTCGGTAGGGACAAATTCAAATTCCCCAATCTTCCGACCCTTTTCATTTTCAACATCAATGGTCATCGCTCCGGTGTTTACTGTTAATTTCATTTTGCTTCCTCCTTAAAATTTAAAGTGATCCTGCCGGTGTGAAAGTCTTTTTGGTAATGTCCCAGGTTCCTTTTACGCGGTTTCCTGCCTTGTAAACTGTAAAGGGGATCTGGATTCCGGACGTATCACCGCCGACACTGTTCGGGATTACATACACATCTTCCCTGTATGCCCACACGGATGTAGGCGCTGCATCTTCTGTTTCTCCGGGCTTTAACAGCACATCAACCATTGTTGTCTTGCACTTGTCACCAGTTGCCCGCTCATTGGCAAGCTCCATCAGTTTCGTTGATAACGTATCCTCGTACGACTCGAAGTAATAAGGATCTACATCAGCCTGCACTTCATACCCTGAGTGCTTTACAGACTGTTCTCCGAGGATATTCTTCGATACCTCAACATCAGGATTCAGTTCCTCATTGTATTCTTCCAAGTTCTTTCCAAGCCGCACATAGGTCGCGGACACAGCGCCAAAGGAAGAATCAAGGTAATGCGCGAGATATTTTCTCTCAATCATAAAAAAATTCCTTTCTACCCATAACTTTTAAAAGGGATTTGGGTTAGCGGCGGCAATCCATTTATGCCGTCGGTATTGTGTTACCATTTTTCAAAATCATATTTATAACGCACGGTGACAGGAAGTAGCCAGTCCTGCACACCGTTGTTATTTGGCTCAAGTCCGTAAGCATTGTCACGGGTGATTCTTTCTATCGTTCGCCCTCTGGAAAGGGCAGGAAACGCATTCAGGCGCGTCTCAGTGCCATCTATGTTGACCGGCTCCCGGCAGATCCACTTCCCCAGTGTGTCCAAAAACTTCTGCGCGGACAGTTTCTGCCGCTCCTTATTGGAGGCGGTACGGTACACTACAAAAAATGGATAGCTGCAAAGCTGATGCATATAACCGCAGACATCCTCTTTCTCGGTGTACACCAGCGCTCCATTGTTGGCGGAAAAACAGATTCCGCGGTCCTCTGCCAGCTCCTCAAATTTGATTGTTTCGCCCTGGTATAATCCGGGATACTGATTCAACAGGCTTTTCATAGCGTCTGTAAGGATCTCATACCCTGTTGCATCCTTGCCTATTGGCTTTTTTTTGTCTGCCATTATCCGCCTCCTGCGATCTGTTTTGCTTTCTTGATCCACTTGTCACCATCTGCACTCTTTGCAGCGTCAAACCAGTGGCTTTGTGCGGCTGGGTGTTTGTTTTTGGTGTAAGCAAGGTATTCTTTTGCGTTTGTCTTGCCGCCATACTGGCTTACAAGGACTTTCTTGGCTCCTTTTCTTGCATATGGGCTTCCGGTCTCTTCATCGACCATTCCTTTACCCTCATACAAAAACCGCCCCTGCGGACCGTAAGCCGCATAAACTTTTCCGGAGCCTTGCACTGCGGAGCTGTGAGCACGTGTCACATTGATAAAGGAGCCAGTTTCCATCGGCATAAATGGCACCATGCTATTCATGACATTTCCATCCAGCTCATATTGTGCACGCTTGAATTGTTCGGAAAACCTGGACAAGTCAACCTTTACCGTCACTTCTCCAACGATTTCGGAGTATTTCTCGTAATGCTTGATCGGCATATCATTACTCCTGTTCTATTTCTTGTATTTATAATAAGGGCTTCTTCTTCCTGCAAGACGTATTTCGTCTTTTTCAATGCTTTCTATTATTTTTTGGGCTTTTTTAAAATTCTTGTTAAGGATGTTTGATGTCAAGTCCTCTACCCTATCATAAAATCTGGAATTTTGATTATATCGTTCATCAGCAAATCTGATGCTTTTATCGGCTTCGTTGTACAATAACGATGTTGTTTCTCGCATAGGTGTGATATCGCCATTCTTTGCCGCCTTAAAAAAAATCCCAGCCTCATATCTTGTTATTTGCCCTCTATGCAGTGGTTTGTACTGTACGATCGAGCTTGATCCTCCACGTCCACCCATGTCATCTCCTACTTTCCTAGGATCTCAAAGTGCGGGATTACGGTATATGGTCCACCTACGCTAGTGATCTTAAACACAAAATCTTTTACCGTGTTCATGTAGTGATAGAACCCGTCCCGATAATCCTCATCGTTTACAGTCCCGCCATCCCATTCGCCCAGCATAAAAAAGTCATCGGTGGAAAATGTGATGGACTGGCTTAAAAGATCGTTCGTCTGCGCTTTCCACGCTTTCGGCGGCATCCACGGCAGGCCAGCAATCAGCTTTACATCGGTTCTGGTGTATGGAATATGCAGCTCTGCATTATCCGTGCTGTCTGCGCCGTATTTCTTAATGATCGCGCCCCTGTCGGTGTCCAGATGGACATTTTTCAATGTGTGTGGAATCCATATTGCTTCGCCGGATGTTGGACTTTCGTAATAATTGCATACTGTCACGGTTTTATCGTACATGCTCACACCTCGCATAATGCATGATTGAATTTTTCATGGAATGCTTTGATTCTCACAATGTTTCCGGTGCATTCCTCCGGCACACTACCGTAAAAGATAATGCTTTCCGGGTGCAATCGCTCAATCATAGCCTTGTATCCCTGCAAAAACAGCTCTTTTGACCGCTTATTCTTCATGCAACCTACCGATGATACAGCCACTGTTCCGCCCTCCGGCTCACCATCAAAGCACCACTCATAACTGTCCGGCGTACTCCATGAGATTGTTGGGATTACCTTGCACCCATATTCCTGCAAATACGCGCCGCACCAGTGTTTTCGGTAATGATTGTATATCTGGATTGCTTTTGGGAAATCGGTGTACATACTGAAATCCGGAGTTAACACATATCGAAACCGGCTCAATTTGTCCACATATCGGTCGATATTTGACCACAGTGCATTAAACTGGTAATCGTCAAGGAAGAAATGAACAGCTTTCTCTTCTGGATTACTTACTTTTCCTCTGGCATAATTGAAGCCTACAAACTCGCATTCTCCATCGAATGTCTCAGGTTTTAATTTGGGAATGTCATACTCCCCAACACCAACAAAAAGGCGGCGGCTCAGATTCTCGTATGCTATGCTGTTTGATTTGTCTGCCATATTATAATTTCTTCCCCGATTTCCAGTTGATTCCTCGTTTCTTCAATGCTCTACGTGCCGCCTGAACTGATGGGTTATCTTCGTGGCCTCTTGCGGTCTTGATAAGCTTATCGTATTTCCCAGGAGCTTTTATCGTTCCCGCCGCTATCTTTGAATTGTATTCTTTTATAGCGGCGTTTCTTTTATCAGAATAATCATTTCTCGCTTTTTCAGCATCTTTTAGAAATTGTTTGTTCTGCCGAGATGTCATTCCGTGCGGGATTCGCATTTTATCAACCATGTAATCACTTATGGGAGAAGATAAACCACGTTCTCCCAAATATTCATCAAGGGATTGCGTTTTTATCATTTTACTACTTCCACCTCTACCGCCCAAAATAAGATCACCCCTTCTTTATAGTTTGATTTATCTGCCATTTACAACATCTCCATCGATTTAAGCTTTTTAAGCAGCGTTCTTACCCGCCTACGCTCTTTCATTAAAACTCTGTCATCGCCTATTAGGTCTGCGGTTCCGTTTTTGTTCCGTTCCATCTCGGAGGTTATAAGTTTATCCTGTGATTGCAACGCTCGATAGATAGCAGCCGCTTTGTTTCCGGATCGCATTGTTTTCATTGCTTTTTCCAGATCATCCACGCGGCCTGTAATCCCCTGATAATCCCATTTGTTACTCTGTGGAGCTGGGTTGTTTCCGCCATCTCCCCTTCCTGGGAATTTTATAATTTTGCCTTGCGATTTTATACCACTACTTCCGCCTCTACCGCCCATACTATTCTCCTGTGACCTGCAAATCTTCTCCGACTTCGACTGCCCGCAAATCTTCACCGGATTTCACATCGTAGCCGTCCTTGCAGACTGTTTCGCCGGATTTCGTGTCAATCCATGCTATGATTTCTCCGCTTTCGCTGTCAAATACCTGGATTTCCATTTTTAATCCTCCATTTCGTAGGTTTTCTGGAAAATATCCGGTTTGCAAGGATATATTTCCCCGTTTACCCCTCTGATGATATAATCGCCAACTGAAGCATGGTGGGTACCTTCCAACGTATCAATATACAATTCCAGCGCCGGGCCAGTAAAATACATTGTTCCGTCTTTATATGCCTTTTCCGCCCACTCGGGGACATAAAATGTTCCGGCTCTGTCCTGTAAATCGCCATCAAACTGAAATGCTTCGATAATTACAGGCTTTTTTCTATATTTCATTTTTACAATCCTCCATATAATACTGGTATCCCGTTATCAGTCCTTATACCCATCAACAGCGGCAATGCTGTTTTAAGCAGTAAGTCATTAGTCTTCTGCCTATCGCCTACAACAGAATAAACCTTGCTCCATGACTGTGCGCCGCTCCCGATCTGCTGAGGAGTGGCGTAGGACACAGATTCGCTTCCGGCGGATTTAGAGGTAATAATACCGGTTGTTCCGTCACTTTTTTGCTCCATTGTGGCCATTGCTATGCCCTGCGTCTCTGCAAGGTACAGCTGATAATAGACCTCTGCCAGCTCACAGACCGCCATTTTGATACGCTTCTGGTGGCGCGCATTTGTCGGCAGTCCATCAGCCAGCCGGTCATTTGTGAGAGTATCGATCCATGCAGACGCCCTCTCGGACATCTGCGGGAAAAGATCAACTGGCACGGCGGAGCCAAGAAAATCATTTGCATAAAAATCATAATCGGCATACGCCATGCCGGATCACCTCCTTAACCGTTGGACTTAATCATTCCCATACGGATGTTCTTGTGGTTGTACACAAGCGACCAGTTTGTTGCGGTCCCCAGTTCTGTGGTTGTCGGAGATTCCTCTACAATTTTGCTTGTGTTAATCGAGAGGCCATTGGGGTGCATCACATACCCCTGCTTGGTATACAGCTTTTCGATACCTGCCTTGCTCTCAGGATCGTAATCCGTGTAATAAGGATTCTCGTAGTTGGTCTTGTCGCAGGTTAAAATAGAGCCTGTACCAACCATGTAAGTCTTATACACGGGAAGCGTTCCGGAGGTATCGACTGTGTACCGATCAGATACCACAGGGATAAATCCGTTAATAGTCGGCAGGTTGACCTCACGCTCCAGCGCGTTTGTGATGGTGTACTTGTTATAATCAACCAGGCCAAGCGCCTTATAACGTGCGTAGATCATGGAGTGCATAAAGAGCAGGCCCATATTGTCCGCAGCGTCTCCCAGAGCTTTCTGCTGTGCGTAAATAAGAGAGGTCTCATCAATCTTATTTGCATCAGCTGCCGTGGTGGTGGAGCTGGTGATATCGGTCACATGATCCTTGAGAGCCGTTACGGACAGCACCGCATCAACAATCGCCATGAGGTCTTTTGTCCGCACCTGCCGATAAAATCCAGCTACACTGTTTGCAACGTGGGTCATAGGATCCGCACCGGTGAGCTCCTTTGTAAAATCCAGAGCCTTCCAAGCTTTCATTCGCTGGATCAGCATACAGGTCTGCTTCTTTCCGGTGATCTCTACAGGCACGTTATCCGTCTTACCATCGTTGTTGAGTGCAGGAGATTCCTCTGCATCAATGGGAGTGTAAAACGGCAGTGTTGCAACGTTGCCCTTGTTGCCGATCAGATCCATGATGGTGTTGTCCTGCACCAGTACGCCAGAGGCAAGGATTGCATCATTCCATGTAGGCTGTTCTGTCATATAGTTAGAAAATACTTCGGGATCAAAGCTAAAACCTCCGAATAATCCGCTTGTCTTTGCCATAAAAAATACGTCCTTTCTGTGCAGAGAGGACGTAAAAGTCCCATCTGCCTATAACTTTTAATGGGGTTAGGTAAGCGACTGCAATCCAGTTATGCAGCCGGTTTTGCCCTTATGAGAGTGTCTTGTAAAGCTCAGGATCCTTTGTTTTCAGCTTAATTCTCTCATCAAGCGACATTTTCTTAAAGTCATCCTTGGTTAATGTTCCGCCGGTTCCACTTCCCTTGAAGGCTGTTGTAAAATGTGCCTTTTTTCCGCTTCCGACATCATCTGCAAGGATGTTTTCCATCTGTTTTCCATCTTCTCCGGTGATCAGTCCGTTAAAGATATCCTCGATGGACTTACCTTTTGCGCTGTCCTTGTCCAGTTCCTCGATCAGGGAATTTTTGATGGACTTTTCTGTGAGCGCATTTACGAATTTCTTTCCGCTCAAAAAGGTTCCGACCGTTTTTTCAATCTCCGCTTTCTTTGCTTCTGCAGCTCTGGCTGTTTTCTCGTTGTTAAGATCAGTAGTGAGCGTTGCAATCTGGTTTTTCAGATCCTCTACATCGATATCCTTAAATCCATCCAGTTTTGTCTGGACATCTTCCAGGTCTTTTTTGTATTTATCCCTGGCGCTTGAGGCTTTGTTGTAATCCTCAACGGTCTTGTAGTTTTCCCCCATCGCTTTTTTGATGGTGTCCTTTTTGTCTGCTGGGATTTCAATTCCCGCATCGGTCAAGATTTCTTCGTAATTTTTCATATTATCCTCCTAAACGTAACTTATTAACCGCTCCGTCCGCGGTTTGGATTAAGCCAGATACAACCTCTGGCGGGGTAATCGGAACAGGAGGAATCGAACCTCAGACACAAGGCTTATAAGGCCTCTGCTCTACCAACTGAGCTATGTTCCGATGTGCGCTCCGGGAATTGCACCCGCTTTTCAACCTCCGGATTTATCCGTTTCTCATAAGGGCGCGCACACTATACTTAGAGGATTGCAAAATGGCAGAAATACTCTGCATTTTTATTATAATATATCCTTGTTTTTTAATTCATCCCCACTTTTACATATCGGACAGTTTTCGGATCTGCCGCATGATTTCTTTTCGCTCGTCCTGGAAGTCCGAATCTACAACCATAGATGAGAGCATATCGTAGACCTCAACCATGAGTCTGCCGACCGATTCCATCAGTTTATCCCGATGCCCTTGGTCTCCGGTCTGCTTATACGCCTGCTTTGCCTCGATATACGCATCATATAGCGCATCAATGTTATGGTCATAGCGTCCATTAGAATATTTCTGGATAATGTTTTCCGCCATTTCCGCCACGGGTTCGTCTGTCCAGCCGCATTCCATCTTTTTTAAGTTACAGATTGTGCCGGTCAACTTGTAAATACTGTCAAGATTTGTATCAGTTAGCCGGTATATCGCATTCTTTTTCTCAATTTCGAGTTGATTTTTCAGCACATCAACAATGTTTTCCATGTTTTCCCTCCTTTCTGCCCTTGCATAGATCCGTTTGACTCTCCACAATGTAAGTCATGTCATAGCCGGTAGAGATCAGATCCAGCATGATGTGATCAATCATGTCCAGCTCATCAGCAACATCGGCGGCCAGTCGTTCCACCTCCAGCGCGTCAATGATATATCCGCCATCTCTAAGCGCGTGGGCGTAATGCTCGTAGATTTCTTTTGTTTTGTTCTCCCACTCACGATACATCAAAAATCCGTCCTCGACTGCCTTTTGCTTTGTTCCCTTGCCTACAGACATAGATTTCGCATTTTTCCATGTTTCCGGGATCACCTCCACAGTTCCGGAGAAACCGTCATAGAGGATCTTCCCATGCCTGGAGATATAATATTGCTTAAGGTCCGTCCTCTCCAGGCTTTCATCTGTGTACTGTCGCACATGGATCTGCTTATATCCGTCCAGCCCCAAAAAGGCAAAGTAGTCAATCATTTGACTGTGGAACATCAGCGCTCCAGTCATTCTGGTGTTGATCTCTGCAAAGATTTCCTCCGGTGTGCTGGCATCCATCCTGGTGTTTACAGTGATCATACGGATCACCTCCTATGCCAGCTTTTTGATGATAATATTTGCATCCTTCACCAGCACGGCACCGGCAGAGACATTCCCAACAGATACGGTAAGAGATGTTCCAGCCGGTACAGGGATGATAGTGGAGGCACTTACATTCTGATACACATTCGCCGTAGCGACTGTATAATCCATTTCCGTTCCGCCTACAGCCTCGCCGTTAATCCTGATTGCCATTGCAGTTGCTCCGGCGGCCGCCGCTGTAATGTTTGCATTATACGCAATTTCTACAGCCATAGGCTGATTTCCCCGATTGGTAAGAGTAAATAATCCGCTACCCTCGATATGATTCAACCAGCCACTCTGGCATCCGCACCGTCTGGATCTTACGCGCGTTGCCCCGAAGATTACGTTCTGAGCTGCATTTACAGTCTGCTCTGTTACGTTTATTGCATTTAACATATATTTTCTCCTTTCATCAAAAAGGGGCCGAACCCGACCCCTTTTATATTTGCACAACTACTTGGTAGCCTTGGATTCTTCCAGTATGCTAATTATTCGATTTTGATTTTCCAGGATCCGCTCCAGATACTTTTTGTCCTGATTTTGCAAGTGCCTTGCTAGATCTGCGTTGCTTTCCTGCGACAGGTCGCTTTGATAATTCAGCGTCTGCAAAAACACTCCGAAGATGTTGAGCAGATCCAGAGCTGTTAAATCCCGATTGCTCACAGCACGTTCCCGCTCCCGCAGCACCCGCCAAATCCGGTTGCATTATAGGAAAAGTAAGGGCTGCATGTAAGATATGCTGGTGTTGGAGTCGGGCGAACTGCATCAACGATATTCTTTGTCTGGTTGACCTGGGAAATCTGCCAGTAAGCCGTCTGGAGATCTCTGTCTCGGTCGGCCAGCTTATCTCTAAGCGCCTGAATCGTGTTCTCCTGGAGCATCTGTCTGGTGGCGTTTCCGTCTGCCAAGATGTTCTCCTTGATTTCGCAGCAGCACTGTGCCATCTGCGCCTGCATATTCTGCGCCATCAGAGCTGCATCATACCGGTTCTGGAGGATTTCTTTCTGAGTTTCGCAACAACAGTTCTGCTGTGCCGCCTGCACCTGCTGTAATCCAAGCTGGGTTGCATACCGGTTCTCCAGCACGTCTCTCTGTGTCTGACAAGCTGTGTTGGATACGTTCTGATTTGTGTTAAAGATATCGCGCTTAACAAACTCATCACTGATAAAGTTGTCCCGCACACCAGTCTCAACACCAGCACGATTTCCCCACATTCCACCAAACATAGGGAAAAGGAACGCTAAAAAGATAATCCAAATCCAGCTATTCCCGCCCCACATGTCATCGTTATCATTTCTCGTTACTGCCGCCACATCGGCCGCTGTAAGTCCAATGCCTTCATTCATGTTGGTTATTCTCCTTT
>QAMW01000034.1 GCA_003150235.1 Bacteroidales bacterium | reverse complement strand
AAGGTTACAGTCAACCCGATACTCGCCGAAAGCATCACTCTTGACAAGACCGAACTGACGCTCACCATCGGCGCCTGCGAGAAACTGACTGCCACCGTCCTCCCAGAGGATGTCACCGACAAGACCGTCACCTGGTCGACCTCCGATGCGTCAATCGCCACAGTCGACAATGAAGGCAATGTCACAGCAATCTCAGTGGGTGAAGCCGTCATCACCGCGACCTGCGATGACAAGTCTGCTACCTGTAAGGTTACAGTCAACCCGATACTCGCGGAGAGCATCACCTTTGACAAGTCCGAGCTGACACTCACCATCGGTGCGAGCGAAAAACTGACCGCGACCGTCCTTCCCGAGGATGTCACCGATAAGACCGTCACCTGGTCGACCTCCGATGCCGCAATCGCCACAGTCGACAATGAAGGCAATGTCACTGCAATCTTAGTGGGTGAGGCTACCATCACCGCGACCTGCGGTGACAAGTCCGCAACCTGTAAGGTTACAGTCAACCCGATACTCGCCGAAAGCATCGCCCTTGGCAAGACCGAGCTTACGCTGACAATCGGAGCGAGCGAGAAGCTGACCGCGACCGTCCTTCCCGAGGATGTCACCGATAAGACCGTCACCTGGTCGACCTCCGATGCTACAATCGCTACGGTCGATGCTGAGGGTAATGTGAAAGCAATCTCCGTAGGCGAAGCAACCATAACCGCGACTTGTGGCGACAAGTCTGCGACCTGCAAGGTTACAGTCAACCCGATACTCGCCGAAAGCATCACTCTTGACAAGACCGAACTGACGCTCACCATCGGCGCCTGCGAGAAACTGACTGCCACCGTCCTCCCAGAGGATGTCACCGACAAGACCGTCACCTGGTCTACCTCCGATGCAGCAATCGCCACAGTCGATACCGAAGGTAATGTCACAGCAATCTCAGTGGGTGAAGCCGTCATCACCGCGACCTGCGGCGAAATATCCACAAGTTGTCGAGTAATCGTTGAAAAGATATCCGGTATAGTTTTTGTCTCAGCCGACGATATTAATATCGTTGTCAACGGCAACGAATTGACAATCAAGGGCGCGACTTCCGAAGACAAAGTGACAATAGTCCGTCAGGATGGCGCGGTGATTTATTCCGGCAACAATCGCGAAAGCTACCCTCTCGTAAGAGGGTTGTATATTATACTCGTGAATGACGCGACTTATAAAGTCGTGATAAATTAATCACGGTTTCCCTATTACAGGCAAAGGGATGGGTAAAAAATTTGCTCATCCCTTTGTTGTGTTTAGCTAAAATGCTTCAATCTATGTTAACCTGTTAACCCTATAACCGAGTAACCTTCAACTTTCGCGATTGCGAAAGTTGAATTGTCGAAATAATTCATTAATTTTGCCATATAATCTTAACCTGAAATAATTATAACTATTATGAACATGAAAGAGACAATCAAGCGGAACTTCGCCGAACGCTTTGGGGCTGAAGGTACATTATATGCTTCAGCCGGTCGTATAAACCTTATCGGAGAACACACTGACTATAACGGCGGATTTGTATTCCCCGGTGCTATCGACAAGGTGATTATGGCTGAAATCAAGCCGACCGGTACCGATAAAGTACGCGTATATTCGGTCGATATCGACGAGTATGCCGAATTTGGATTGAAAGAAGAGGATGCTCCCCGTCAGCAGTGGGCGCGATATATATTCGGAGTATGCCGCGAGATAATCAAGCGTGGCGGCAAGGTAGGCGGTTTTGACGCCGTTTTTGCCGGGAATGTGCCTTTAGGTGCCGGACTGTCGTCATCGGCTGCATTGGAAAGCTGCTTTGCGTTTGCGCTCAACGACCTGTTTAACGACAATAAGATTGACAAGTTTGAACTCGCCAAGATTGGTCAGTCGACCGAACACAACTATTGCGGTGTCAACTGCGGCATCATGGATCAGTTTGCCTCGGTATTCGGCAAGAAGGATCATCTTATCCGTCTTGACTGCCGTTCGCTCGAATATGAATATTTCCCTTTCAAGCTTGATGGCTACAAACTGGTGCTTGTCGATTCTAAGGTAAAGCACGAACTTGTCGACTCTCCTTACAACAAGCGCCGCGCATCGTGTGAGCATGTTGCAAAGGTGCTCGGTGTCGAGACGCTCCGCGATGCAGAGCTTGCCGACCTTGAGAAGGTGAAGGACAGCATCTCGGAAGAAGATTACAACCGTGCAAAATATGTAATCGAGGAGAAGCAGCGTGTGCTGGATGTATGCGATGCTCTTCAGCGCGGCGACTATGAGACAGTCGGCGACCGCATGTACAAGACCCACGAGGGAATGTCGAAGCTTTACGAGGTGAGCTGCGTGGAGCTTGACTATCTCAATGATATTGCCAAGGAGTGTGGCGTGACCGGCTCACGCATCATGGGCGGCGGTTTCGGCGGCTGCACCATTAACCTTGTAAAAGATGAACTGTATGACAATTTCATCGCCACGGCGAAGAAGAAATTTGCGGAGAAATACGGTCATGAGCCGCAGGTATATGAAGTGATTGTTTCTGACGGAGCAAGAAAAATATAACAGATATGACTATAGACAAGAAAATGGTGGCATCGCCTAAGGGCGATATCACAATTTATACGATGACCAACAAGTCGGGTGCTTCTGTCGCCGTTTCAAGCCTCGGTGCCGGAATAGTCAGCGTTATTGTACCCGACAAGGATGGAAACCTTGCCGACGTGACACTCGGTTATGCCAATCCCGCCGATTATTTCGGCGACGGTCCATGTGCAGGCAAGACTCCCGGACGCTATGCCAACCGTATCGCCAAGGGTAAGTTTAAAATAGGCGACAAGGAATACCAACTTGCTATCAACAACGGTCCCAATGCCCTACATGGCGGTCCTGAAGGATTCATGAACCGTATCTGGGATTCAGAGGCGAAGGGCAGCCACGTCAAGTTTACATATAAATCGGTTGACGGCGAGGAGGGATATCCCGGCACACTCGATGCCACCGTGGTTTATTCGTGGAACGACGATAACGAACTCAAGATAGAATTTTCAGCCGAGACTGACAAGAAGACGGTCATCAATCTCACCAACCACGCTTATTTCAACCTTGACGGCGAGGGGAGCGGCACTGTGCTTGACCACAATCTCCGGCTGTTTGCTTCCCATTGGCTTCCTACCGACGACACCCAGATACCACTTGGCGATATCGCCGAGGTAAAGGGTACGCCTATGGATTTCACCGCCGGCAAGAGAATCGGTGAGGAGATAAACGACGATTTCGAGGCTCTCAAGATAGGCAAGGGATATGACCACTGCTGGGTACTTGACAACTGGCACAAGCACACTCTTATAAAAGCTGCGCGCCTTGTGTCGGATAAGAGCGGCAGGGTGCTTGAGGTATTGACCACGCAGCCCGGCGCACAGGTATATACCGGCAACTGGCTGAGCGGATGTCCCGCAGGGAAAAACGGTCACACCTACAATGACTATGACGGCGTGGCAATCGAGTGCCAGGGATTTCCCGACGCGCCCAATCACCGCAATTTCCCATGTCAGCTTCTCGGTCCCGGCGAACATTACGAGCAGACTATCATATATAAATTTTCAACAAAGTAATAAGTAATAGAGGATGAAACCTACATTATTTGTACTCGCGGCAGGTATGGGAAGCCGCTACGGAGGTCTCAAGCAGCTCGATCCGCTCGGGCCTAATGGTGAGACCATCATGGATTACTCCATCTACGATGCCATGCAGGCAGGATTCGGCAAGGTGGTGTTTGTGATACGCAAGGATTTTGAGGAAGATTTCCGCAATAAGATTTTGTCAAAATATGAGGGTCACATACCCGTGGAAGTCGTTTTCCAGTCGACCGACGCACTCCCCGATGGATTTACTTGTCCCGCTGACCGCACTAAGCCATGGGGCACAAATCACGCCGTGCTTATGGGCAAGGATGTAATAAAGGAGCCGTTTGCCGTTATCAACGCCGACGACTTTTACGGTCGCGACGCATTTGCCGTGATGGCTAAGGAACTTATGCGTGAGCGTGACAAGAAAGGTGACTACTGCATGGTCGGTTTCCGCGTAGGCAACACCATGACTGAAAACGGCTCCGTGGCGCGTGGCGTATGTGCTACAAAAGACGGATTCCTTTCATCAATCGTCGAGCGCACCGCGATCAGCTATGATGCCAACCATGACATCGTGTTCAACGACGAGAACGGTGTCGAATGTCATCTTGAGCCGACTACTCCCGTGTCGATGAATCTCTGGGGCTTCACTCCCGACTATTTCGACTACAGCGAGCGTGAGTTTGTCAAGTTCCTTGAAAAGGACCTTAACACGCCCAAGGCTGAATTTTTCATTCCGCTGGTGGTTGACACACTCATCAATTCAGGCGAGGCAACCGTTAAGGTGCTTGATACCGATTCAAAGTGGTTTGGCGTCACATACGCAGCCGATCGTCCCGGTGTGGTCGAGAAATTTGCCGAACTTTATAACAACGGCACATATCCTGCGAAACTCTTCTGATTACCCTAATACAACTTATATCAAAGAGGATGAATCAAACCCGATTCATCCTCTTTGATGTTTAGTCCAGCTCCACGACGGTGATGCCCGCGCCGCCAAATTGTACATGTTCGTCGCGGTACGACTTCACGCCGGGCACAGTGTCGAGATACTGCCGCAGGTATTGCCGCAATGCGCCTGTACCGGTGCCGTGAAGTATTCTCACTGTCTTTGCATTAAATCTTATCGCGTCATCGATGTAGTAAGTGAGAGCTTGTACTGCCTCGTCGACCCTCATGCCGCGCACGTCGATTTCCTGTTTGAAATTAAGCTGATGCTCGCGCTGCGCATCGGAAGTAGCGCCTCCAAGCACGGTTGTTCTGCCTGCTCCTGACTGTGCCTGTGCGATGGTGAGCTGCAGGCGGTCAAGCTTCACGTTGGTTTTCAACACGCCGAATGCCACCGTGGCGTTTTTCCCTTCTATAGCGAGTACTTCGCCTACAGTGCCTTGTCCGTCAAGTTTCACGTTGTCGCCTACACGTATCGGGCGGTCGGTCTTCTTCGCGTCATTTGTCGGTTTCGGTTTTTTGCGCTTTGGCGCTTTTTGAAGCAGCGGATGTTCGCGGTCATTGCCGTTCATCAGGCGTTCTTTTTCCTCCTGTAGCTTTCGGCGCGCCTCTTGGGTCTTTTCCTTTTCAGCCTGCGCGAGCTTGATTTCGTGGATAGTCCGCTCTATAGAGGCATTACTGCCTTCGAGTATCTTGCGCGCCTCCTCCTTCGCCTCACTCAATATAGCCTTGCGGCTGTCGCGCAACTGTTGTGCCTCGTCTTCATAACGTGCAAGCTGCGTCTCGAGCTTTTTCTCTTTCTGACGTATCGACATGCGCTTATTTTCCCAATAGCGGCGGTCGCGCGCTATGTCAAGCAGATATTTGTCCATGTTGATATAATCGCTGCCTACTATTTCCTCGGCATCGGCGATAATATAGTCGGGCAGACCGATTTTGCGGGCAATCTCCACGGCAAACGAGCTTCCCGGATTGCCGATGGAGAGCCGGAACATCGGTTGCATCAGATGACGGTCATACAGCATCGACCCGTTTACCAGTCCGTCGGTGTCTTCGGCGAAATGCTTCAGGTTCTGGAAGTGGGTGGTGATGACACCCCACATTTTTTTCTCGTTGAACTGCTTCAATATAGCCTGGGCGATTGCACCTCCTATCTGCGGTTCCGTTCCTCCGCCAAATTCGTCAATCAGCACAAGTGTCGCCTGATTGCCACGGGCGAGGAAATATTTCATGTTCTTGAGGTGGGAGCTATAGGTACTCAGGTCATCTTCGATTGACTGGTCATCGCCAATGTCTACAAATATGTCGCCGAATATGCCGATATGGGAATTTTCATATACCGGCGGGAGCATACCGCATTGCGCCATGTATTGCACTATACCGACCGTCTTGAGGCACACCGATTTTCCGCCGGCATTCGGTCCGGAGATTATGAGTATGCGTTCATTTTTTGTGAGGGTGATGTCAAGCGGTACAATTTCTTTTCCCTGTCGGCGCAGGGAGAGAAGCAATCCCGGATGAACGGCGTGATACCACTCGATTTCAGGTGTAGGCTCCAATACGGGCAGATGTGCGTCAATCTCACGGGCAAAAAGTGCCTTGGCGTGAATGAAGTCCAGTTCGCCCACGATTGCCATGCTTGCGGTGATGTCATCGATATGGGGGCGTATGTCATCGGCAAGCAGGGTGAGTATTCGAGCTATCTCGCGTCGCTCCTCAAGCTGCAGTTCCCTCACGCGGTTATTTGCTTCGACGATTTCCGCCGGCTCGATAAATACCGTCTTCCCCGATGCCGACTCGTCATGCACGATACCGTTGATGCGTCGCTTGTTCATGGGAGGGACCGGTATCACGAGTCTGCCGTCTCTCACCGAGGGGGTGGTGTCAGTATCGATGTATCCGGCTTGCGCGGCACGGGATATGACTTTACGCATCATCGAGTTTATCGCCCCGGCGGTCGAGGCAAGCTGTGAACGTATCGCGGCAAGTTCGGGCGATGCGTTGTCCTTGATGTTGCCGAAACGGTCGATGATGCGGTCAATCATCCTGACTATCTCGGGAAACGACACAAGACGCAGGGCTTTCTCGTCAAGATAGGGGTATTCCGACCCGTCTTCGTGACGTTTAGAGCTGAAAAACGATACAAGCGCACTGATGGTTTCCAGCCCTTTGCGCACTTGTATAAGTTCCGATGCCGGAATCATTGTGCCCGGTATCCTGATAGTGGCGAGCAACCGCGATATGTCGGCTATACCCGAAAGCGGGAATTCCTCGCCGGAATCAAGAATGGCGACAAGCTCCGACGTAGATATAAGTGAGGCTTTCACTACCTCAAAATCGGTAGAGAAAGCCATTAAATCGCAATATTCCGCTCCTGCCGACGATTGACATCGTTCCTTTAGAAGTGAGCGTATTGCACTGAATCCTATCTTATTCTCGAATGAATTGGGATAAATCATTAATATTACTTTATTCAACTTTCACAAGCGAAAGTTGATGGTTAAGAGGTTAATTGCTTGCCATGCAAGCAGGTTAATGGTTAAAGTGCAATACGTCCGGTGATTTAAACCGGCGGTCCTCCTTTAACCTTTAACCTTTTAACCTTTAAGTGAGCTTGCGAAACTTAAATTACTTTAGATTTTGACGTACCTTGTCAAGATATGTCTGCATCGCCTCGGAGTCGCGCTTATCTACAATATCCTGCAACTCTGCGAGTTTCTGCTGTATCTTTTCAAGCTGTCCCGATGTATTTGGGTTGAAAAGAATCTCGCTCAGCAGATAGTCATCCTCACTCATTAGTCCGTCGGCGATAGCCTTGTGGCGCTTGAATGTAGTGCCGGGAGCATCCTGATGCTTCATGCAGCCCGCGAATACAAGTGTGGATGCAAACGGAATCGACAGGGAGTAGGCTATTGTCTCGTCGTGCTGACTGAACGTGTATTCCTCTATATGGAGGTTGAGGCTGCTGTAAAGGTCCTTGAAAAATACCTTTCCGAGATGGTCACCTTCGGAGATGATGATGGCATTTTCATTGCTCAGGTTGCTCAGTGAGGCAAATGTAGGTCCGAACATCGGGTGGGTTGACACGAAAGGATGACCGCATGACGCGTAAAATTCAGGCAAGCCGGTCTTCACCGACGCGATATCGCTCAGTATACACCGCTCGGGAAGATGTGGCAGCACAGACTTAAACGCATCAAGGGTATATTTTACGGTCGCGGCATTGATAACCATGTCAGGCTCAAACTCATCTACTTCCGACAGGTCGCTGAAACGGCGGCACATGTAGCTGAACAGTAATCGCTTCGGGTCGGTGTCGAATATCGCGACATCATGTTTCTGGCTTAACAGGTCGCAGAAAAACGACCCCATCTTGCCTGCTCCTATGATAAGAATTTTCATAACGCAGCGGATTAACGGGTACGGTCGTTAAACACTTCAATCTGCTGTCGCACTGACTCCTCGTGGATTGCCGCGAGCACACGGCGCATGAACTCGCCGCTCATGCCCATTTCTTCAGCAAGTTTTGCTCGTGACTGCATGATTTCATCATGACGTCCTATTTGCAGGACAGGCATACGGTGTTCCTTCTTGTACTGTCCGATCTCGCGCGATACTCTCATACGTTTATTCAGCACTTCGAGCAGTTCGTTGTCAAGCTCGTCAATTTGCTGGCGGAGGAGAGTCAGACTTTCGGTAGTGACCGATGAATCACGTAACACGAGGGTGTTGAGTATGAAATTAAGCACATCGGGAGTCACCTGCTGTGCCTTGTCGCTCCACGCGCAGTCAGGCTCGCAGTGGCTTTCGATAATCAATCCGTCGAAGCCCATGTCAAGTGCCTGTTGCGATAGCGGTGCCACCAGTTCGCGCTTGCCGCCGATGTGGCTCGGATCGGAAATGAGCGGAAGGTTGGGGAAACGGCGGCGAAGTTCGATTGGAATGTGCCATTGGGGGAGGTTACGGTAGAGATGTTTCCCGTAAGAGCTGAACCCGCGGTGGATGGCTCCGAGACGGTGAATACCTGCGTTATAAAGTCGCTGTAAGGCTCCTATCCAGAGTTCCAGGTCAGGATTAACAGGATTCTTTACCAAAACAGGAATATCCACGGCGGCATCGCGAAGCGCATCGGCGATTTCCTGCA
Organism: Bacteroidales bacterium; assembly: GCA_003150235.1. GTDB lineage: Bacteria > Bacteroidota > Bacteroidia > Bacteroidales > Muribaculaceae > Muribaculum. Next base: position 86,605 of record QAMW01000034.1, on the reverse strand, counting down.
TGGCAAAAGGGTTTGCCGATGTGCGGGCGCCAATCCACAAGATGTCGACTCCCGCCTCAAGCGCCGCCTCGACATGCTGGCGTGTCGCCACCTCGGTCGATGTCAACATCCCGGTCTCTTCCTTGACACGTTTGAGCCACTGGAGTCCCTCGACACCGATACCCTCGAATCCGCCCGGTTTTGTACGCGGTTTCCATATTCCGGCGCGGAATATCTTTATGCCGTTTTTAGCAAGGTCTCTTGCCGTGGTCATTACTTGTTCTTCAGTCTCGGCGCTGCATGGTCCCGCTATGATTATGGGATGCAGTCCGTTGAGTTCTCCTTTAAGAAGTGGTTGCAAATCAGTCATAATATGTATGGTTTTTATTTTTCTTTTTTCATGTTGTTTATGCGGTCGAGTGCCCGGCGCATATTTTCTTCAGTCGCACACAGCGAGATGCGGATATATCGGTCACCGTTGCTACCGAATATGAATCCGGGTGTTACGAACACCGATGCATCGTATAGCACCTTGTCGGCAAGAGCCTCGCTTGATTCGCAACTGTCGGGTATGCGGCCCCAGAGAAACAGTCCTTTCTGCGACGGATTGAAAGTACACCCGAGTGCTTCCATAATTTCCTCGGCGACTTTACGGCGTGACGCATAAACGCTGTTAACCTCGTCGTACCATTCCTTTCCGGCGGCAAGCCCTTTTGCTGCGGCAAGCATTATCGGCTTGAATTGTCCTGAATCGATATTGGACTTTACTTTCAGAATCCAGTTGATGAACTGTGGATTGGAGGCAAGCATTCCTATACGCCACCCCGCCATATTGTGTGACTTACTCATCGAGTTCATCTCTATGGCGATATCTTTCGCCCCGTCGACCTGCAGGAGGCTCAAAGGCTTGTCGTTGAGAATGAAGCTGTAGGGATTGTCGTGGGCTATGACGATGTTGTGCTTTTTGCTAAAAGCGACAATCTTTTCAAACAATTCCATAGTGGCAGGTGTGCCTGTTGGCATGTGGGGGTAGTTAATCCACATGAGTTTTATCTTGTCGAGAGGCAGCTTTTCAAGGGCTTCAAAGTCGGGGAGCCATCCGTTTTCTTCGGTCAGGTCGTAATTGTAAAGCTGTGCCTGCGCGAGTCTGCTCACCGATGAATAGGTGGGATAGCCCGGGTTTGGCACAAGCACACCATCGCCGGGATTCAGAAAAGCCAGGGACACATGCAGAATACCTTCCTTAGACCCTATAAGCGGCTGGATTTCGGTATCGGGATTCAGCGTCACTCCATACCATTTCTCATACCAGTCAGCCATAGCCTTACGCAAAGCCGGCAGCCCGACGTAAGGCTGATAGCTGTGATTGCCCGGTTTTGCCGCTTCTTCCGAAAGGGTGGCTATGACTTCGGGATGTGGCGGACGGTCGGGACCGCCGATGCCCAGTGATATGATGTCGGCGCCTTTGGCGTTAAGTTCAGCAATCTCGCGCAGACGACGCGAAAAGTAATATTCTTTTACCTCCAGCACACGGTCGGCGGGAGTGATTGATAGTTTTTCAGATTTCATTTTTACAAGCTTTATATTCTCCTAATATTCGCAGATCGTTGAGCAGCGGGCGCACAGCGTCAATTGACTGGCGATAGCGCGCGAAGCTGTCAAATGTGAGGTCGGCGTAAAATCGGTATTCCCATTCTCTGCCGACAATAGGCATCGACTGTATTTTTGACAGATTGATGTCGTAGAACGACAGTATGGTCAGTATTTTGGACAGAGCACCCTTGGTGTGGGGAAGGGTAAACACTATCGAAGCCTTGTCAATCTCTCCTTCCGCCGGCATCATCTCCGATGCAATCAGCGGGTCGGCTATTATGAGGAAGCGCGTGAAATTACGCTTGTTAGTCTCGATCTCCCGGCAAAGTATATTGAGCCCGTATAGATTGGCGGCATATTCGCCGCACACTGCAGCATGACCGGTGAGATTCTGTTCGGCAATCTCCTTGGCACTTCCCGCGGTGTCGAATTTCTCTATGATTCTCAAGTTGGGATGACGGTGAAGAAACTGTTCACACTGGCGGAGAGCCATGGGATGAGAGTTTACTTCGGTAAGCTCGTCGATTGTCTGTCCGGGTAGCGCGGCAAGAGTGTGAGATATACGCATCTTGAACTCCCCGACAATCTGTGTGTGGCTTTTGCGGAGCAATTCATGATTCTGGAGAAGCGAGCCCGCTATTGTGTTCTCGATGGCGACTACACCAATCATCGAGGCATCGTCGGCAAGCATATCGAACATTTCAGGGAAAGAGTCACAAGGAACGGTCTCAATCTCCTCATCGCCGAAATAGAGTCTCGCGGCAGCATCATGATAGCAACCGGCAACGCCTTGTATGGTCACGCGTTTTTTCATCATAATCTCTTTAAAAAATCAAAGTCCCGACCTCGAAAAGGAGCGGGACTTTGATGTTATTGTTGTTTTATATGAGTTCAATAATTACACATGCTTACCCGCTTCAATTTCTTGCGAAATAAAAGTAAGAAAAGTAATATGCGTAAAATCGAGTCATTAATAATCGTTTTTGCTGTTTAACGCTACAAAAGTAAGTCATTTCTTTTAATTCTGCAACAAAATCGCGCAAAAAATAAGAAATTATGTTTAATTCTGATAAAAGTCAGATAAATGGATTTTCCTTTTTCTCTTCGCCGATTGTTGTCGGGTCGCCATGTCCGGGATATACTACAGTGTCATCGGGTAGGGCGAACAGCTTGCGCGTTATTCCGTCGATTAGCTGTTTGTGGTTTCCGGCAACGAGGTCGGTGCGACCTATGCTGCGACGAAACAGCACGTCGCCGGTAATTGCCCATCTTGATTGAGGGAAGTAAAGCACGAGGCTGCCGGGCGAATGTCCGGGTACAGAGAGAATTTCAACCTTTTCACCGCCGATTTCGAGTGTGTCGCCTTCCTTTAGTTCCCGGTCAATTCTTACAGCCGCCATATCATCCGGCAGACCGAACATGCGGCATTGCATTGCCGCCCGCTCGCCAAGAAAATTGTCATCGGGAGATGCAGCGATGTCCACACCATATTTATCTTTTATATAAAGGTCACCGAAAATATGGTCGACGTGCATGTGGGTGTTGATGAGGTTGTGTACAACCAGTCCGTTTTCAGATATGAAACGGTCAATCTGCGCCTGTTCCTTGTCATTAATCATGCCGGGGTCTATCACGGCAGCATTTCCTGTCTCGGGATTCCACACAACATAGGTGTTAATCCCGAACATATTAAATGTAAATTGCTTAATCTTCAACATAGTGTGTCATATTATCAGATTTGAACATATACCAGTTTTTTAGTATCGAAGAAAGGCTCGCTGAAATATTTGCTCACATCTTCCTCGATAATCGGGTAATGCACTTTTGCCGACTCTTCCGCGAGATTACCCCCTTTCAGACATATAAGTCCGTTAGGATAACCGTTTTTCGACTCCTTGGATATGTTTTTACGAATCAGCGGCACAAGTTCGTCAAGACGCATCACTGCACGGCTCACTACGAAATCGTAACGGTTATGACACTCGCCGATGTCGCCATGCTGAAATGTAACATTGTCAAGCCCTATTTTGTTGGCGATATCCTCGGCAACTCGCAATTTTTTCCCGATACGGTCAATAAGATGAAACTTGCAGTCGCTCCATAATATAGCAAGCGGTATGCCGGGGAATCCGCCTCCGGTACCCATGTCAAGAAATGTGGTGCCGGGTACAGGGGTGAAAAATTTTGCTATGGCAAGCGAGTGCAATATGTGGTTTACATAGAGATTGTCAATGTCTTTTCGCGAGATGACATTGATTTTCTCATTCCATTCGGGATATAGTTCGCCGAGCATTTGGAATTGCTCTTTCTGTCGGTCGGACAGGTTAAAATATTTCGTCAGACACTCCATGAAATTTCGGTATAAATGTTACACAAAGATATATAAAAATGCCATCCAATCTGTCAAAAAGATGGAAAAATAGATAAATAATACCCCTATTACACATATTTTCCATCTCATAAGCGTGGTGTTTTGAAAAATTTTACGCAACTTTGCATATTGTAATGTACAAATTGACCTTAATCATATAAATGCAATGGAGTTTTCTGCAACCCAAATAGCAGCTCTTGTCAACGGCACCGTAGAAGGAAACGGCGATGCCAAGGTGAATACTTTTGCCAAAATTGAAGAGGGCCATCCCGGAGCCATCTCGTTTCTCGCAAACCCAAAATACAATCATTTCCTATATGATACCGACAGCTCGGTAGTGTTGATACGACGCGATTTCGAGCTTGAACATCCGGTAAAAGCTACCTTGATAAGGGTTGATGACCCCTATGCAACGGTGGCTCAATTGCTTGACATGGTCAGTAAAATGATGGCGCCTCATCCTGTCGGACTCGAGGAGCCGTGTCATATAGGAGCCGGTGTTGAGAAAGGCGATGACGTATATGTCGGTGCGTTCTCGTATATCGCTGATGGTGTCAAGCTTGGCTCGGGCGTGAAAGTTTATCCGCAGTGTTACATAGGTCCCGGTGTTGTTATCGGAGCCAATACTGTACTTTATCCGGGCGTGAAGATATATCATGGATGTAAGATAGGGTCCAACTGTATATTACACTCCGGAGTGGTGATAGGTGCTGACGGCTTCGGTTTTGCTCCTGTCAACGGGGCATACAACAAGATACCACAGATCGGTATAGTGATAGTGGAGGACGATGTTGAAATCGGTGCCAACACAACTGTGGATCGTGCCACGATGGGATGTACGCGCATAAAGAAGGGTGTGAAACTCGACAATCTTATTCAGGTTGCCCACAACTGCGAGATCGGTGAAAACACCGTGATGGCTGCTCAGGCAGGAGTAGCAGGTTCCACTAAAATCGGTGCCAACTGCATGGTGGGCGGTCAGACAGGTTTTGCCGGTCATATACATATAGGTGACAATGTGCAGATAGGCGCGCAGTCGGGCTTGAACAAGGATGTTGCCTCCGGCAGCCGTATCATGGGTTATCCGGCGGTGAACATAAAGGATTTCGCATGTCAGACCGTACATATAAAGAATCTCGGCAAGCTCTATGACGATGTGCGCCGTATAAAGAAGGAATTAGACAACAATAAATAACACAATCATCATACAACAGATATGAAACAACGTACACTCAAGGAGTCCTTTAAGGTTCATGGAAAAGGACTGCATACAGGATTGATGATAGACGCGGAATTCTGTCCCGCTCCTGACAATCATGGTTACAAGTTCCAGCGCCTTGACCTCGAAGGAGAGCCTGTGATTGATGCGCTTGCGGAAAATGTCACTGCCACTACACGTGGCACTGTGATAAGCAAAGGCGATATAAAAATAAGCACTATAGAGCATGCGCTTGCCGCGCTGTATGCGTTTGGCATCGACAACTGCCTTATAAAGCTCAATGCTCCCGAGCTTCCCATACTTGACGGAAGTGCCAAGGAATATTGCGAAAAAATCATTGCGTCGGGTCTGGAGGAACAGTCGGCTGACAAGGATTTTTACGTGGTAAAGCAGAAAATCGAGGTGCGTGACGACACGACCGGTTCTTCAATCGTGGTGCTTCCGGATGATGAGTTCAGCATCGATACCATGGTGGCGTTTGACTCCCCGGTGCTTTCCAATCAGTTTGCATCGCTTGACCATCTTGATGACTTCTCCCGTGAGATTGGCGCAAGCCGCACATTTGTATTTGTACGCGAGGTAGAGCCTCTTGTAAAGGGCAATCTTATCAAGGGTGGAGACCTTGACAATGCAATCGTGATTTATGACAGCCCTATGGAGCAGACAGAGCTTGACCGTCTTGCCGACCTGATGGGTGTGCCCCACAAGAATGTGACCGAATTTGGTTATATAAATGATTTCCCCTTGTTTGCCGAGAATGAGCCGGCTCGTCATAAGCTTCTTGACGTGCTCGGCGATATCGCGCTTATCGGTCGTCCGCTGAAGGGCAAGGTGATTGCCACCCGTCCCGGTCATTCCATCAACACCACTTTTGCCAAGAAGATACGCAAGGAGATAAAGCATCAGGAAATTCAGGCTCCGGTGTATAATCCTTCGGTAGAGCCGCTGATGGATGTCAACCGTATCCGCGAGCTGCTTCCTCACCGCTATCCATTCCTTCTTGTCGACAAAGTAATAGATAAAGGCGAGAATTATATCGTCGGTCTGAAGAATGTGACCGGAAATGAGCCTTTCTTCCAAGGACATTTCCCCCAGGAGCCGGTAATGCCCGGTGTGCTTCAGGTCGAGGCGATGGCTCAGACCGGCGGTCTGCTTGTGCTCAGCACTGTGGATGACCCTGAGAAATACTCCACTTACTTCATGAAGATTGACAACGTGAAGTTCCGTAACAAGGTTGTGCCCGGCGATACACTCATTTTCCATGTATCGTTCATGACCCCGCTTCGTCGCGGATGTGCCATCATGAAGGGATACGCATTTGTTGGAGAGAAGATTGTGACCGAATGTGAGTTCATGGCTCAAATTGTAAAAAATAAGTAAATCTATACGACGTATAATATGAAACAACCTTTAGCATACGTTCATCCGGCGGCGAAAATCGCCTCAAACGTGGTCATTGACCCATTTGTGACTATTGACCAAAATGTTGAGATTGGCGAAGGTACCCGTATCGGAAGCAATGTTACTATTATGGAAGGCGCCCGCATCGGAAAGAACTGCGTGATTTTCCCGGGTGCGGTAATCGGGGCGATACCCCAGGACTTGAAATTCCGTGGCGAGGAGACCCTGGCAATAGTTGGTGATAATACTACCATACGCGAGTGTGTGACTATCAATCGCGGTACTGCGGCAAAAGGCAAGACCGTGGTAGGCAACAACTGTCTTATAATGGCTTACTGCCATGTGGCACATGACTGTGTGGTCGGCGATAATGTAATCATGTCAAACGCCACCCAGCTTGCCGGAGAAGTTGTGGTCGACAATTTCGCTGTAATCGGCGGAGGCACACTCGTGCATCAGTTCTGTCATATCGGACCTCATGTCATGGTGCAGGGCGGCGCGCTCGTCAACAAGGATATACCTCCTTATGTAAAGGCTGCCCGTGATCCTATCGCCTATGCCGGTGTGAACTCTATCGGATTGCGCCGCCGCAATTTCACAAACGAGCAGATACGTGACATCCAGGAGATATACCGTTATCTGTACTTGTCAGGTCTTAACGTGAGCGAGGCGGTAGAGCGCATTGAGGCTGAACTGCCCGCGACAAAGGAACGTGACGAGATAATACTTTTCGTGCGTAACGCCAAGAGAGGTATAATACGCGGATACGTATAAAACGGTTATTTTACCGGATAACGCATTGCGGCGCAAGCATGTGTGGCATAGCTCACATCAGCTTGCGCCGTATTGGCAATATGTAATATGATGTCTCGCTCAGTCGTGTGCCGGGGCGATTTCCGATGCTTCACGCATTTCGTCATACTCCAGCCAATCAGGGTCGTTTTCGGTATAGATGGTAATCGGCAAGAGGTCAAAAGGCGCGAGTGCCACATTGATTTTCTTCTCGAAAATGTGGACCGATGTGGTGTAAAATATCCAGTTGCGCTCGTTGTCGCCGGTATAGATGCCTGTCAGGATTGCCACCGGGTCCTTGTCAAAGGTAGAGGTCAGAGCCTCCTGTACGGCTTCCATCACCATAGATGTCGGTTCATCGGGCATTCCTGCGCTGTTACCGGGATATTTCCATGTAATCTCTACCCGTATTTTATATTTTCCGCTTTCGCGAGCCTGCTCGACGCCTCTTCTACCTGTGACCATCACAAGTGCGCCTGACTCACTCTCGGTAGGTGATGTCCACCAGTCGTTACCTATTTTCATAATCTTATCATTAAATATTTTCCGAAATTTACTCATTTTATATGAAACATCTGTTATCAGTCGCATTATTTCTTATTCTTGCGGTGCTTTCTCTCCCGGCTCGTGAGGTGAGGGCGGTGTGGCTTACCACCAACAGCGGTCTTGACTGGCCCGGTAATGTGTATGATGAGAAAGGACAGAAAAAGCTGTTGCGCGACATGCTTGACAGGCTTCAGCGCGCCCATTTCAACATGATACTGTTTCAAGTGCAGGCAAACGGTGATGTCGCCTGGGATTCCTTTTTTCAACCCGCTATGGTTGCATTGACCGGTGACGGGGCAAAGAGTCTTGGATATGACCTGTGCCGTTTTGTGATTGATGAATGTCACAAGCGCGATATGGAGTGCCATGCATGGGTTGTGCCGTTCCGCCTCGGCAGCCCGGCAAATTCTGCTAAATATGCGTCAAATAAGGTGAAGCATCCCGTGCGCTCCAAATCCGGATTATGTCTGAAATTCAACGGTTCATATTATCTTGACCCGGGAAATCCCGCGACACGCGAGTATCTTTTGGCGCTCTACCGCGAACTTGTGGAGAAATATGACTTTGACGGAATCAATCTCGACTATACGCGTTATCCGGGCAAAGCGTTTCCTGACGGAGCTTCTTTCCGCAAATATAATCCCGGTAAACTGAATAAAGATGACTGGCGCCGTGACAATATCAACACCTTTGTCGCGGAGTTGTATGACATGGTAAAGTCTGTGCGCCCGGGAATGACAGTTGGTTCGGCACCGATAGGTACATATAAAAATGTGAAGAATTACGGTAACTCTACTGCATTCGATACGTTTCAGCAAGACCCCGTGCAATGGATAGAGTCGGGACATCACGACTTGATAATCCCACAGATGTATTGGGATGAGAAATTCGGATTTTCCGATCATCTGGATACCTGGGTAAATTTCGCTTCAGGTAAGAATATTATTGTGGGTCTTGCACCGTATAAGATGCTTGAAGGGGGATGGTCGTCGGATATAGTGGTGTCGCAGATAGAGAAAGCTTTGTCACGTAAGGGTGTCAGCGGTGTGTGCTTTTTCCGTGCGCGTCATCTGCTTGGTGACGAGCCTGAGGTAAAGGCACTTTACCGTTATCTCGTGAAACATAAACCTAAGGGCGGAAAATCCCATAAGCATAATAAAGTGGAAAGTGTAGAAAAATTCTTGGAGTAAAATTTGGCTATCCTTTAATGATTGCCTATCTTTGAATAAAATAATATAAATTAGATAAGTATAATGGAAATAGAAGGTAGAATCATACTTGCGCTGCCTGAGCAATCAGGTACATCAAAAGCCGGAAATGAATGGAAGAAGCGCGAATATGTGCTTGAAACTCATGAATCATATCCCCGTAAGGTTCATTTTGATTTATTTGGACAGAAAGCTGACCAGTATCCCCTCAATGTAGGTGATGAGATACGTCTTAGCTTCGATATAAACAGCCGTGAATATAATGGTCGTTGGTTTACATCAATCAGCGGTTGGAAGGTTGAGCCTGCCGGACAGGCTCAGGGCGCTCCTGTAAATCAGGTTGCGCAGGATTTCCCCGGTGCCGCTCCGTTCCCGCCGGCTCCTGCCGCTCCCGACTTGTCAGCTGATCCGAGCGACGACCTCCCTTTCTGATGTAAAAATATGTAAGTGGTAAAATAAAAGGCATGGTTGTACCTAAACCGGTACGACCATGCCTTTTATATATCTGAAGGGTCATCTCCTTCGTAGCAGAAGGGGTCGAGTGGAAGCTCAAGCCACTAACTTAGGCTCAAAAGACATCTCAATGTCACTAACTTAAGGATTTTGCCCTGACAGGGCAAGATGGCGGTAACCGCGGGCAGCGCCGAAGGTGCGCCCGTGGAGAGCTATGCCCCACAATAACGCAACCCTGAAACGGGTTGCATAAATATATGCTAATCAAGCGGCTATGCAACCCACTCTCCAGGTTGAGTCAACAGGAGATGCACTTAGATGCACACAAACTGCGCGGATTTCTCCTCAAAAGTGAGGATATTTATTGGAATAAGCCTAATTTTTAGCCTCAATTTAACTATGTTTAACAAAACAAGAAGCTCAACCAATTATGTAACTGGCTGAACTTCTTGATTTTAGGCTTTGAGCCACAAAGGGGGCTCGAACCCCTGACCTTTTCGTTACGAATGAAATGCTCTACCGACTGAGCTATTGCGGCTGGTTTGCGAGTGCAAAGATACAAATATTTTGTGAATAATTACATCGTCTGCTTGCTAAATGTTAGCTTTATCTTCGCTTTTTCAAGATTAAGCTTTGCCATTGCCGGAGTGCTGACATAGGGCACAATCGCCATTATCACGGTCTGCTGTGTGTAGCCCGACTGCGACACTTCAGTCACGGGTGTAACCGCTGTGAGTACAAAGTCGCCGTCACCTTCTTCGATGGCTTCCTTATTGTACATGTCAAGGAAATACTGACGCATCGAACTGAACACGTAGGATTGTGTGGTAGCATTGTATGTAGCATAGAAGGAGGTGCGGTTGTCATAAATCTGCTGGTTGGCGAAGAACTCGTCTTTTTCACTCTTCTTCACCAAAAGCAGGTTGGTTGGCGGTGTTATGCCGTAGTCGTTGGCAATCTCCGATGCCGGAATCTCAAGAGTCATGGCATTAACCACGCTGTAGCTGTTAGTGTTTGAGTGATACTTGTCGATTATGTCTTGAATCGGGATATGTATTTCGGCATCGTAGCCGATAGGCGCCGCAACAACGGGGGTGGTGGCTGCAAGAGTCTTGAGCTCATTGCTCACGGAAAGGGTCATGTTGTTATTGTTTATGACCTCAGGCGTGACAGCGAGAAACGGATTGGCAAGATTATATATGGTGTCTTTGGTCTCCATTGCCACCTTTTTTCGGTAATATATCGACACCAGTGAGGTGCTGAAACGCATGAGTCGTCCCGAACCGAAGCTGTTTTTTATGTAAAGACCGGGAAACCATTTGGAGAAGCGTTCTGGGTCGCTGAATAAAGATGGGTCTTGCTTATATTTTGTGTAAAATTCACGGCCAAGTTCAACCGGGAGTTTGATTTCCACGATGCGCATGGTGTCAGGCAGACCGATTGTGTCGCGACGGGCATCAGACAGTCCTAAGACACTTGCGGAATATACAGTTGACGCAAGTTTTTCGTTTTGCGAATAATATGTTTCCGGATCAAAGTTGCTGTAAATAGGGGAGGGAAGAGCCTTTGTCACACGATATACCTCAAGCCCCATCGGAACGAGGGAGTCGCCGATCATGTCACTCTTTCCCATATACAGAAACATCTTGAGCGAATCGATGTCGTTGACAGTGACTCCGACTGTATCAATAGTGTTGGAAGGCATCAACTGCGATATGAAGTCGCTTGAAAGTCGTCCGAACCCTTTGGCATCGATTATTCCGAGAAGCTGATTGTCAGTTCTTGCCTGTATGACAGGATTTATCACTGATGAGCCGGTGACTGTGAAAGATGAGTCGATGACTACTTCCACACGATCTTGTATGACTGATGATCCTATGGCACTGTCTTGTTCGCAAGAGAACAAAGATGCGCCTATGAGCGCGGCAGGAATCAATCTGAATAATTTCATTACCGTAAATGCAATAAGTGAATGTTTTTATAATTGGGCATAGAACTCGGCATATTTGTCGATATAGTCCTCGTCACCGGGATAGGGGAGGAATTTCTTGCCTGATTTTTCAATATATTCTTTTAATTCCGGATCGATTTCAGGAGAAGCCTGCACTATCCCGTCGGAATATTCTATGGCAAGCTTGTTGAGCGTTTTCCAGTTGACAGCTGACTTTCCCAATATGGAAAGGTCGCTCTTGCTGAAACCTTCGAGTTTAAGTTTCTCTACCATACGTTTGTTGAGAGTGCCTTCAAACTTGTCGTCAAACAAGGAGTAGACAATCTTGGCATTATTAAATGCCGGATCTTCCGAATAGATTTTTTTCAGATAAATAGGGGCGAGAGCCGACACCCATCCGGAACAATGTACCAAGTTCGGGTCCCAGCGTAGTTTCTTTACTGTTTCTGCCACACCACGCACATAGAACATTATTCGTTCATCGTTATCCTCGGGCGACAAAACCGTCTCCAGCTCCTTTGTCGTCTGACCGCGAAGAAAATAATCTTCGTTGTCAATGAAGTAAACCTGCATTCTTGCAGGCTGTAGAGTGGCGACCTTTATAATTAACGGATGGTCTGAGTCATCAATTACAATGTTTAGGCCGGAGAGACGGATTACTTCATGCAGTTGGTTGCGGCGCTCTTTAATGCAGCCGTATTTGGGCATGAATGTGCGTACCTCGTTGCCTTTTTCTTGAATACCCTGCGGAAGTTTCTGGCTGAGAACCGCCATAGGGCTATCCGGTAGATAGGGGGTGATTTCTTGGGAAATGTAAAGAACCTTGTTGGTATCCATCAAATTGATAATTGAATATATAATATCGGCAAAGATACGAAAAAAATCCGATATAAGACTCATTACCGGCTAATTTATCGCCAATGACATGCAAATACTGTCGATATGTCCTTCTGACTGGGATTGTCAATCGGTGAGGTTAAGCTCTTCAAGGGCTTTTGCTATGCCGTCATTGTCGACCGTGTCGGTGACAAGCTGTGCATGGGCTTTCACATCATCATTGGCATTTCCCATCGCCACGCCTATGGCTGCTTTTTCAAGCATCGGGATATCGTTGCCGCCATCACCGAAAGCAATAGAGGCATCTTGGGGAAACCCGATACTGTTCATCATAATCTCGATGCCGTGAGCCTTCGTATTCCCTTTTGCCGTGATGTCGACAAAGGTAGGATACCATCGGTTGAACTCGCTTCCAGGCATCTGTTTTGCCACCTCTTTTTCGATATCTTCAGTGATGAACACTGTCATTTGGTATATCGTCTTGTCTACTACGTCCTCGAAATCGGTGTGGGGTATCTCCTGGACATGCAGAAACTCGTTGAAAATCTTGCGCACTTCCTCCGTAGGCTGCACTACTTTAATCTCATCTTCGGTAACGAAAATACAGGCATATCCTTTTTCCCGGCATATTTCGGCAAGACGCCTTACCTCATCTTGCGGTATGGCACTCTTGTAGAGTATGTCATCGCCAATAAAGCAGTAGGCACCGTTCATGGTTATATAGCCGTCAATCAGATTCTTTTCCTGAAGAGCTTTCAGGTTGTTTATGATGACATAGGGTCGCCCTGTGGATATGAAAATCTTGTTGCCACGTTCGTGGGCTTTTCTTATCGCCTCGATTGTTGAGCCGGGGATTTCATGCGTTTTAAAGCTTACGAGTGTACCGTCGATATCAAAAAATAATGCTTTTTTCATCATTGTCAAATACTCTTGTTTACAAAGACAAAGTTAGTCGATTCTTCTCTAATAATACAAAAATACGCTCTTCAAGTTCGATTTTACCCGAATTTGGAGTATCTTTGCATAGATAAACCGATGTTATGAAACATTCCCGTCAAGAAAAAATAGAAGCACTCGGCAAGGTAATCGACACGCTCGACATATTGCGCGTAGAGTGCCCATGGGACCGTAAGCAGACCAATGAGTCACTGCGTTCCAATACCATAGAAGAGGTATATGAGTTATGTGAGGCTTTGATAAATAATGATAGTCCGAACATCGCCAAAGAGCTTGGTGATGTATTGCTTCATATACTTTTTTACTCCAAGATAGGGGAGGAAAAAGGTGAATTTGACATAGCCGACGTGGCTGAAAGCCTTAATAAAAAGCTGATATTCCGTCATCCTCATGTGTTTGGCGACGTCAACGTCAATAATGCTCATGATGTAGAATTGAACTGGGAGCAGATAAAACTGAAAGAGAAAGGCGGCAACAAGACCGTGTTGAGCGGTGTACCGGTGTCTCTGCCTGCTATGATAAAGGCGGACCGCATCCAGGAAAAGGCTTCCAATGTGGGCTTTGACTGGGAGGAGCGTCAGCAGGTATGGGATAAGGTGAAAGAAGAATTGTCGGAATTTGACCGTGAAGTGGAATCACTTGACCGCGATCGTATGGAAGAGGAATTCGGCGATTTGTTTTTCAGCCTTATAAATGCGGCGCGTCTCTATCATATAAATCCGGAAAATGCCTTGGAAAAGACCAACCGTAAATTTATCTCGCGGTTTAATTATGTGGAGTCAAAAGCCAAGGAGAGGGGTAAATCGTTAAAGGAGATGACGCTCGCTGAGATGGATGCTCTGTGGAATGAAGCAAAACAAATTGAAAGGAAGGGATAGCCATGGCAATCAGGAATAGCAACAAGCGTGTATGGATTTTCGTCATGTCAATCGCGTTTCTTGTAATCGCGGTCTTTGCAGCGCAGGCGCGTACCGAGCGCAACTACCGGCTTTCAGCCGCCAGGCATCTGACGCTGACGGTAGACAGCATAAGTTACCGCGCGTCACTGACGCGTGTATATGGCAAGTTTGTCGGTCGCCCTCACACATCACAAAAGCTTCATGGCATAACCATAGAGTGTAAAGGGAAGAAATATGAGGCAAACGATATCGACGGGGTTGATTTTGACCGTTGGTTTCAGTGGGAGGATGACGGTATGATACCTGTAGAGATTGATTTCCCGCGTACACCATCTTTGAACAACGCGATAATGGTTATCTCTACGGAAAAGGGCGTAGACCGCTGTTCAATCGAAAAAATTAAATAGTCGCCGGTTTTGAAACTTTGCATAACAGAGAAACCGAGTGTCGCGAAGGATATAGCTGCGATTCTTGGTGCCGACAGGCGGCAGGACGGTTTTTATGAAGGGGGCGACTATAAAGTGACGTGGACCTTCGGGCATCTTTGCACCCTAAAAGAGCCTGCCGATTATACCGATTTGTGGAAACGGTGGTCCCTCGGTGCGCTGCCTATGATTCCGCAGCGTTTCGGTATCAAACTGATTGCCGACAGGGGCATCGAGAAGCAGTTTAATGTGATAAAGAAACTCATCGCTGAAGCTGACGAGGTGATAAACTGCGGTGATGCCGGGCAGGAAGGTGAACTTATTCAGCGTTGGGTGATGCAAAAGGCTGAGATTAAATGTCCGGTCAAGCGTCTTTGGATAAGCTCTCTTACCGACGATTCAATACGCGACGGGTTCAATGACCTGAAGCCGGAATCAGTATATGACCGGTTATATCATGCCGGGCTTTCACGTGCCATCGGTGACTGGATACTGGGGATGAATGCCACGCGCCTTTATTCACTGAAATATTCGTCGCCCGGTAATGTGTTGTCGATAGGTCGTGTGCAGACGCCCACGCTTGCACTGATTGTGCAGCGGCAACTTGAAATAGAAAATTTCAAGCCGGAAGATTATTGGGAACTGAAGACCGTGTACCGTGACGTGACGTTTAATGTCACGTCAGGGCGCTTTAAGACCGAGGCAGAAGCACAGTCGGCGCTTGAGGCAATCGACGGGAAAATCTTTACTGTAACTGATGTCTCGGAAAAGAAAGGGAAAGAGGCTCCGCCACGACTCTTCGACTTGACTTCGCTGCAAGTCGAGTGTAACAAGAAATGGGGATGGACAGCCGATGACACGTTGCGTTACATACAGTCGCTCTATGAAAAGAAAGTAACTACTTATCCGCGTGTCGACACTACCTATCTAAGCGAGGATATATATAAGAAGATACCGGTAATACTCGGTCAGATGAAACCGTATGCCTCGCTTACCGCGCAGCTGCTCGGGGGTAAAATACCTAAGTCGAAGAAGGTATTCGACAATTCGAAGGTCACCGACCACCATGCCATAATTCCCACAGGACAGGCACCGGACCGGCTGGTCGGCGATGAGAGAAAGCTTTACCATCTGATTGCCTTGCGCTTCATCTCGGCATTTTATCCCGATTGCGTGTTTATGTCGACGACTGTGCTCGGCGAAGTCGATAAAATTGGATTCAAGGCGACGGGAAAGGTGATTGTCGAGCCTGGTTGGCGCATTGTGTACGGCAACCAGCAGGATGATGACGCTCAGAGCGAGGACAAGATACTGCCTCCTTTTGTTGTTGGGGAAAGTGGACCGCACACCCCGTCGCTTTTGAAAAAGCAGACGCAGCCGCCAAAACCATATACAGAGGGTACGCTGTTGCGCGCGATGGAGTCGGCGGGCAAGACTGTTGAAGACGAGGAGCTTCGCGAGGCAATGAAGGAGAACGGTATAGGTCGACCTTCAACACGCGCTGCAATTATCGAGACACTTTTCAAGCGTCGCTATATATTCCGCGAGCGTAAAAATATCAAGGCATCGCAGGCGGGTATCGACCTGATTGCAACGATTAATGAGGAACTGCTGAAAAGCGCGAAACTTACGGGCCTATGGGAAAACAAACTCCGGCGCATCGAGCGAGGAGAGTTTTCCGCAGCTGATTTTATCGCAGAACTAAAGGTGCTCATAAATGAGATTGTGATAAACGTCTTGAACGATAATTCCAGTCATCGTATCAACGTGGAGGAAGCTGTCCCCGATAAGAAAAAGAAAGATGGCGCGGAACCGGTTAAAAAACGTCAGTCATCGCCTCGCATTAAGAGCCTTGAAGAGGTGAAATGTCCTGTATGCGGCAAAGGATTCTTGCTTAAGGGCAAGACTGCATACGGATGCAGCTGTTTCAAGGAAGGATGCAATTTCCGCCTTGATTTCAAGGATTGCGGACCTGACCTGACCCCTGCGCGAGTGGCATCATACTTAAAAAAGAAATACAAACAATGAGCAGTGAAGAGATATTCCCGCTTGTCAATAGCGAAGGGGAAGTTATTGGAAAGGCAACCCGTAAGGAATGTCATGGCGGGTCGATGCTGATGCATCCGGTTGTGCATCTTCATATAATGAAAGAAGGAGGATGGCTCTATCTCCAGCAGCGTTCTATGACAAAGGATATCCAGCCAGGAAAGTGGGATACGGCTGTGGGTGGTCATGTCGACTATGGTGAGACAATAGATGACGCATTACGTCGCGAGGCACGTGAAGAGTTGGGTATCATCGATTTTACGCCGGTAAAACTTGCGCCATACGTGTTTCGTTCGTCACGCGAGTGTGAGCTGATTAATCCGTATTATGTATATGTCAAGGATGATACCGTACTTACGCCGGATCCGGGTGAAATTACCGCCGGACGTTTCTGGCACGTAAATGAAATCCTTGAAAATTTGCATAATAATGTTTTTACTCCTAATTTTGAGCAGGAATTTGAATCGTTAATTAAACTATATCTGAAGTGACAAATGCCTGGACTTTTAGTGACTATCTCCTCCAGTGGATCTGGGTGGGCATAATTGTTGTATGTGCGGCTGTTTACTGTGTACGTAAATTTTTCGGACTGTCAAAAGGAAAGGGTACGGCTGATGAAGCATGTGGCGGCTGTCCGCTCAAGGATAATTGTCATAAGGATATGTCAAAATGCGATAATCGGCGCGACCGTGACAATGGCAGCTCCGGACCTACTTGCGGATGTTGCTGAATGGCGTTTATTCGTCAGGGTACAGCTGCGACAGACGGTGTTCAAGGTCGGTTGATGACAGCCTGCTTGTAATCTTGCCTTTGTAGGCAAACGATATTCCTCCGGTCTCTTCACTGACCACGACTGCAGCGGCGTCTGTCGCCTGGCTTATTCCGAGTGCCGAACGGTGACGCAATCCCATTGAACGTGGAATATTGGTGTCATGGCTGACCGGCAAGATGCAGCCGGCTGCTTTTATACGGTCATGGGCGATAATCATCGCCCCGTCATGAAGCGGGGAGTTTTTAAAGAATATGTTCTCAATCAGCCGCGAGTTGATGTTAGCATCAATCATGTCGCCGCTTTTTTCATAGTGTTCAAGCGGAATACTCTGTTCGATTACAATCAGTGCGCCGGTCTTTGATTTTGACATTGACATACAGGCGTAGACAATCGGCATAACCCATTTTCTCATGTCGGCATCGTGACTTTTACTTCCATGATGATGCCTGAACATGTCGCGCAGGAATCGCCATCGCTTGTGATTGCCGATTTCGACAAGAAAGCGTTTTATCTGATCCTGAAAGAGGATGACAAGGATTATAAGTCCTATCGACATCACTTTATCAAGAATTGTGCCGATGAGTCGCATCTCAAGTATTTCGGAAGCTACAACCCATACGATTATGAATGCGAGGACTCCGAAAAATATGTTGATAGTGCCTGATTCTTTCATTATCCGGTAGAGATAGAAAAGAATCAATGCCACGATGATTATGTCAAGGGCGTCTTTTAATCCGAAAGGGGTCATGGGTTGTATGTGAGATTTACAATTTTTATTGCCTCTACCGCTTCCTTTACGTCATGCACTCTCAATATCGCCGCTCCCGATAGCAGGGCGATGGTGTTGATGACGGTAGTGCCGTTGAGTGATTGTTCCGGCGAGATTCCGAGTGGACGGTAAATCATCGACTTGCGTGAAATACCTACAAGCAGCGGCCGGTCAAATATGTTGAATAGTTTCAAATTGCGTAGCAGTGTATAATTTTGCGCGACATCTTTGGCAAATCCGAATCCCGGGTCAATGATTATATCGCTCACTCCAAGCAGTGACAGGCGCTCGAGCTTGCCTGACAGTTCGGCAAGCACTTCAGCCGTTACATCGCTGTATTGCGTCATGGAGGTCATCGTCGCCGGAGTGCCGCGCATGTGCATCAAAATGTATGGCACGTTCAATGATGCAACGGTCCGGAACATGTCCGTGTCAAGGTCGCCGCCTGAAATGTCGTTGATTATATCGGCATCAAGTTCCCTGATTGCTGTTTCTGCGACTTTAGCGCGGAATGTGTCGATGCTGACCGGTATATCTTGGCAGATTGAGCGTATTGCCTTCATGCCTAACGCAAGCCGTTCGATTTCTTCTTGAGGGGAAACTTCACTTGCTCCCGGACGCGAAGAATATGCTCCCAAATCAATCCAGTCGGCGCCTTCTTCAATCATGGCGGCGACACGCTTTTTTATCGCGTCTGCATTATTTACGCGTGAGCCGGCATAAAAAGAATCGGGGGTAACATTTATGATACCCGCTACCAGAGGCTTGTCGTAATGTCGCAATGAGCCTTTTAGATTGATAGTGAATGGCTTGAACTCTAACACTTGGATAAAACGGTTTACAAGGTTATTTCTATGCCAAAAATACTCAAAATCCGCAAAAAAAGCAAATATAAGTTGTTTATGCGAGGTTATGGAGGTTGTGATTTCTTGGTGATAGATGTTATAAAATATAAAATCGGTAAAATTGGTAAGACGAGCTACAAAATGTATATTGTATAATATGGGATTTTGTTGTTAATTTTGCAACATTGAAAAATTTATGTAAACCAATCAGATATGTTGAAAACAATACGTACAGTACTGGCGATAATTTGTCTTGTGGCGATTACCTCGCTTTTCCTTGATTTTACCGGTACGGCTGCAAGCGGATGGGGATGGCTTGCGAAATGGCAGTTTATGCCCGCATTGCTTGCATTGAACATTCCGGTGCTTGTGGTGCTTGTGGCGGTAGCTCTTATATTCGGGCGCATTTACTGCTCGGTCTTGTGTCCGCTGGGGGTGATGCAGGATGTCATATCTCATGTAAGAGGATGGTTCGGGCGCAAGCAACGTAGACGCTTTTCTTATCACAAGCCGTTCACGTGGCTTCGTATAAGCTTCCTTGCTTTGTTTGCAATTCTTGTCATATTGGGATTATTGCGATTTGCTTCGTTTATAGAACCGTATAGCGAATTTGGCAGGATAATGACATCGCTGGTTAAGCCGTTATATGTCGATGCAAATAATCTGATTGCCGCATCACAGGATGCCGATAGCTACACTTTTTATCACGTCGATTATTATGTGACAGTGACCATGATAGTGATTGCGGCGGTTACATTGCTTGTAGTAGGTGCTATGGCTTGGATTGACGGACGTCTGTACTGCAATACAGTGTGTCCTGTCGGCACGATACTGGGTTATCTTTCACGATATTCATGGTTAAAACCGGTCATCGACCATTCAAAATGCGTTAAATGCGGTTTGTGTGCCAAAGAGTGTAAGGCTTCGTGTATCGACTCTAAAAACGGGACCATCGACTATACGCGCTGTGTCGCTTGCATGGATTGTATCGGCAACTGCCACAGCGGAGCGATAAGCTATGCACATAAGCCTAAATCTGATCAAAATCAGGCGCAGGTCGATGGCGACCGTAGAAAATTCCTTACCGTGAGCGCGCTTCTTGCCGGAAGTGCCGTGGCACATGCCCAGGAAAAGACTGTAGATGGCGGCCTCGCTGTGATTATAGATAAGAAGAAGCCGGTGCGCAGAACGCGAATCACGCCGCCGGGAAGTCGCAGCCATAAAAATTTCACGTCACATTGTACGGCTTGTCAGCTCTGTATCACTAACTGCCCTAACAATGTGCTCAGGCCTTCGACTGAAATGGATACGTTCATGCAGCCTGAAGTAAGTTACGAACGCGGATATTGCCGTCCGGAATGTACGGAATGTTCCTCGGTTTGTCCTGCCGGTGCAATCCTGCCCATTGACACTGCACAGAAAAGTGCTACGCAGGTAGGTCATGCAGTATGGATAAGGGAAAACTGTCTTCCTGCAACGGAGGGGATATCGTGTGGCAACTGTGCGCGTCACTGTCCTGTAGGAGCGATTGTGATGATACCGTCAGTACCTGATAATCCTGATTCACCACTCATTCCGTCGGTCAACACAGAGCGATGCATCGGATGCGGAGCATGTGAGAATTTATGTCCGGTGAGACCGTTCAGTGCAATATATGTAGAAGGTCATGAGGTGCACCGCACGGTGTGATTTAACATTCGCATTTGCGAATAGTGAGGATTATGAGGGTATTGACTTAAAAGGTTATCATGCTCGTTAGATTTAATATGATTATGAATGACAAGAATATAAACAGGAGAAAATTTCTTAATATAGTGGGTGCAGGCGCACTTGCCGCAGGTGTTGCGGCTTGTGCCGGCAAAACAGACGCTGATAAGGCGCCCGCGTCAATCGCGTCGGGAGCCAAGTCCCGGGGCGGTATGACCTATCGTGTCAATACAAATACCGGCGATAAGGTGTCTATACTTGGTTTCGGGTGTATGCGCTTGCCGACAGTTAGCGGTGGAAGCGCCCGTGACGACAATGACAGGATAGATCAAGATATGGTTAACAAACAGGTGGATTATGCCATCGAGCACGGGGTGAACTATTTCGACACGTCACCTGCCTATTGCAAAGGATTGAGTGAACATGCAATGGGAATAGCGTTGAGCCGTCATCCGCGCGACAGCTATTTCATTGCGACCAAACTGTCCAATTTTTCGCCCGATACATGGAAGAGGGAGAGGGCGATTGCGATGTATCATAATTCGATGAAAGAGCTGCAGGTTGATTATATCGATTACCTGTTGCTGCATGGAATAGGAATGGGCGGCATGGATGCCCTTAACGGGAGATATATCGACAATGGTGTGCTTGACTATCTTGTAAAAGAGAAAGAGGCAGGACGAATACGCAATCTCGGTTTCTCATATCATGGCGATGTCGCGGTATTTGACCATCTTCTCAAGATGCAGGATGAAGGGAAGATCCATTGGGATTTCGCACAGATTCAGCTTAATTACATCGACTGGAAACATGCAAAGGAGGTGAATCCGAGAAACACTGATGCCGAATATCTTTACAATGAACTTGAAAAGCGTGGCATCCCTGTCGTAATCATGGAACCGTTGCTTGGAGGACGACTTGCCCAGGTCAACAATCATCTTGTAGGTAAGTACAAGAGCCTCCGGCCCGATGACAGTGTTGCCTCGTGGGCATTCCGTTTTGCCGGTACGCCTGAAGGAGTGCTTACCGTGTTGAGCGGTATGACCTATATGGAACATCTTCAGGATAATCTTAAGACATATTCTCCTCTTGAGCCGTGCAGTGATGATGAATTGGCGATGCTTGAAGATGCGGCAAAGGAGATACTGCATTTCCCGACAGTACCGTGTACTGATTGCAAGTATTGTATGCCGTGTCCCTACGGTCTTGACATACCTACGATATTCAGCCACTATAATAAATGTATCAATGAAGGTCTGATAAAGGAAGATACACAAGACCCCGCCTATCGTGACGCTCGCAAGGCTTTTCTTGTAGGATATGACCGTACTGTGCCGAAATTACGTCAGGCTAACCATTGCATAGGATGTGGACAGTGCAAGCCGCATTGCCCGCAAGGCATTGACATCCCGGCACGGATGACTGCAATCGACAGCTATGTCGAGACGCTTAAACGAAATAAAGGATGACAATATAAGAAAAGGGAATAATACGAGAAGCGGGGTGAAGCAAATCTATGATTGCTTCACCCCGCTTATTTTGTCAGTCGAATGATTATTTTTTTGGAATGGGAGGAATTGCGACCTCCGTTTTGTCATCGTCATTGTCGGCATTGTCGTTGTCGGAGTCATCGATAAATGTGCCGTCTTTATCCTCGTATGGATTGGCATTTTCATCTTTCTTTCCATCGGTAAGTTGTTTACCGGCAAATATCTCATCGGTTCTGGAAGTCCAGGGGCGTTTGCCGAATATATTCTCGACATCTTCGGTGTAAATCACCTCACGTGCGATAAGAACATCGGCAAGCTGCTTGTGACCGTCGGCATATTTACGTAGAATATCTTTGGCGCGTTCATACTGCTCATTGATTATGCGCGACACTTCGGCATCGATGTTCTTGGCACGCTCCTCGCTGTAAGGCTTGGAGAAACCGTATTCCTGACCTGTAGAATCGTAGTAGCAGAGATTGGGGAGTTTATCGCTCATTCCATAGTATGCCACCATCGCGTATGCGAGTTTTGTCACGCGCTCAAGGTCATTTGCCGCGCCGGTGGAGATATGTCCCAGGAACAATTCTTCCGCAGCCCTTCCGCCGAGAGTAGAGCACATTTCATCGAGCAACGCCTCGGCAGGAGTAATCTGGCGTTCTTCCGGCAGATACCATGCAGCTCCGAGTGCCTTTCCACGGGGGACGATTGTGACTTTTATAAGCGGGCTTGCATATCGCAGATGCCATGATATAGTGGCGTGACCCGCCTCGTGGATGGCGATTGAACGCTTCTCTTCATCAGTTGTAATCTTGGAACGCTTCTCAAGACCGCCGATGATACGGTCGACAGCATCGTTGAAGTCCTGCTTCTGTACACATGTCTTATTATGACGCGCCGCAATTAGCGCAGCCTCGTTACATACATTGGCGATGTCGGCGCCGGAAAATCCCGGGGTCTGACGCGCGAGTAACTCGACATCGAGAGAATCATCGGTCTTGATTTTGCGAAGATGCACATTGAATATCGCTACACGGTCGTTGAGGTCGGGAAGGTCCACATAAATCTGCCTGTCAAAACGCCCGGCGCGAAGCAATGCCTTGTCAAGGATATCGGCACGGTTGGTGGCGGCAAGTATTATGACACCACTGTTTGAGCCGAAACCGTCCATCTCGGTGAGAAGCTGGTTGAGGGTGTTCTCGCGCTCATCGTTGGCACCCATATTCGGGTTCCTTCCTCTGGCACGACCTACAGCGTCTATTTCATCGATAAACACGATACATGGGGCTTTTTCTTTAGCCTGACGGAAAAGGTCGCGTACTCGCGAAGCTCCGACTCCCACAAACATTTCAACGAAGTCGGAACCCGACATGGAGAAGAAAGGCACATTAGCCTCTCCGGCTACAGCCTTGGCAAGGAGAGTCTTACCTGTTCCCGGAGGACCTACAAGAAGGGCGCCCTTGGGTATCTTGCCTCCGAGGTCGGTATAGCGTTGAGGGTTTTTCAGAAATTCAACAATTTCCTCTACCTCGGTCTTTGCTTCCGACAGTCCGGCGACATCCTTGAACGTAACCTGTATAGGACCGTCTTTATCAAAAATCTGTGCCTTGGATTTTCCGACATTGAATACTCCGCCTCCGCCGCCATCTTTTCCTGACATGCGCTTCATGATTACAAACCAGAATACAATCAGCAAGAGGATGGGAGCAAATGACCAGAACATTGCCGAGTAGTCACTGCCTTTTTCAAATGACACCGAGCCGGTGAACACACCTTCCTGTTGCCACTGGTCAATCTTGTCCTGCAGTTTGTCGGCACTCGGAATCGCAGTGCTTATTTTTACTTCCTGATGTGACCCTTGCGTGTACTGGCTCGGAGTAAATATCTTGCTTGCCAGTGAATCGGTGATAAATGCTTCCGCTTCATTTTTATTGGTGTACACCACAATCTTTTCAACACCGCCTTCAGTGACATATTTCTCAAATTCAGAATATGTCACCGGCTTGGTAATTGAATTCTGGTCAAGATAATATACTCCGACAAGCACAAGTATGATTATAGCATACATCCAGTAAAGACTGAAGTTAAGCTTTTTCTTCTTTAGGTTTGGTTTCATGTAGCCAGACTGATAGTGTTTAATATTGATTTAGTCTAAATCGGGAATCTGGGTGATTTCGGCGTCACTCCACAATTCTTCAAGATTATAATATTGGCGGGTCTCCGGAAGAAATACATGGACAAAAGTGTCACCATAGTCGATGACTATCCACTGGGAATTTTGGTAACCGTCGTAGTTATATGGCTTTATTCCAGCCTCATTCTGCAACTTCTCTCTCACGCTGTCAGCAATAGATGCGACCTGCATGGTAGATGAGCCTTGGCAGATGATGAACTGTTGAGCCGCAGCTCCGTCAATTGAACTAAGGTCAACTATGGAGATGCCTTTACCTTTCCTGTCCTGGATTCCCTCAGTGATGAGTTTTACAATATTCGTATGGTTGGTCATTTATAGTTAAAATTGTTCACAAAGATAATGTAAATATTCTAATTATGAGATATAATTTTCATTTATAATTGAATAACAAAAATCGTGCCAAAATTGATTGTCAGTCATAGCGGGTTTATTCGTATCTGATAGATTTACAGGGATTTATTTTTGCAATCATCTGGCTTGGCAAGATAATTATAAGCCAGGAGAGGAAAAATACGGCGCAATTAAGGGAAATAATGTAAATCCAATTAATCTTTACAGGTACATAATTAAGATAATATGCCTCGGCGTCAAGTGGGAGGAAATGCCAGTGATATTGGGCAAGGATGAAAAGCAGTCCTGCGATGTTGCCGGCAATTAATCCCAGTATTACCACGCGCTGTGCCAGGTAGATGAAAATCCTGCGTATTTCCTTGTTTGACGCTCCGAGAGCTTTGAGTATTCCTATCATCTTCACTCTTTCGAGAATCAGGATAAAAAGGCATGATATGAGAGTGAAGCCCGACACCGCCGACATCAGCACAAGGATCACTATTACATTGGTGTCGAGCAGTTCCAGCCAATTGAAATACATCATTGCCGTGTCAAGCACAGTTGTCAAGGTATATGCTCCGGTCAATTTCCCCAGATATGCCGAAGTCATCATGGCATCCTGAAGCATTATGCCGCTCGTGGTTATCTCCGATGGATTGAGAGAGGTCAGCTCTACTGATGACGCCCCTGTCGAATCAATGCCCCCGATACCCTGGGTTAGAGGAAGCGAGCCGTAGGCATATATCTTGTCATAGTCACTGAAATGGGTGTCGTAGATTGCCGCAATGTCGAGGCGTCGCGTCTTTACCGCGCCATTTGTGAAAAAGTAGGCGTATGTCTTGTCTCCGGGCTTCAGACCGAGTGAAGATGCGGTAATCTCCGATATCACGATGCTGTTGCGTGTGCTGTCAGCCGAATAGTCAGGCATTGAACCTTCGGTAATGTGTGAGGCTATGAATCCGGAAGCTCTCCCTTCCGGAATACCTTTGAGCACAATCGCCTGAAAGTCATTTTCGGTTTTCAGTATGCCCGACTGGGTGACGACCAGTTCAGGCTTTTCAAAACGCCCCGTGCTTTTGATTATGGAGTCCAGCACGGGGGTATAGTCGAGATATTCCGCGGGCGTACCGTCGTCATTGGCGGGATGTATGGTCACATGCGCGTCAAAGCCATAGACTTTATTCCGGATTTCCTCTTTGAATCCGAGCACGATACACATTGCAGCCATCATTATTACAAGTGACAGCGCGATGCCTGTTATTGCTATGACGATGCTTGCCGACGGGCGGCGGCTGTTTTCAGTGTTCAGCCGCAGTCTGCGGGCTATGAAAAGCTCATAGCTCATATATTCGTGCGCCCGGGATAGGCTTTTAACGCCTCGGCAAGCACTTTCATCGCTTTGGCGAGGTCTTCCTTATTCAGAACGTATGCCATGCGTACTTCATTTTTACCCATTCCTTCTGTGGTATAGAAACCGGAAGCAGGTGCCATGAAGATGGTCTGACCTTCATATTCAAATTCTTCGAGACACCACTCGCAGAATTTGTCGGCATCATCAACCGGAAGCTTTACTACGGTATAGAACGCACCCATCGGTATTGGTGAATAGCATCCGGGTATCTTGTTGAGCTGGTCGATAAGGAATTTTCTCCGCTCTACATATTCATTATATGTGGCGAGCATGTACTCGCGTGAAGTGTCGATGGAGGCTTCGGCGACAATCTGACCCAAAAGTGGCGGGCTTAGACGTGCCTGGCAGAATTTCATCACGTTTTTCTTCAGTTCGGGATGCTTCGTGATAAGCGCGCCGATGCGTATTCCACATTCATTGTAGCGTTTCGACACAGAGTCTATCAGCACTACCTGTTCCTCGATACCGGGAAGGTGGAACGCCGAGATATATGGCGCGCCGGTATAGCAGAACTCGCGGTAGACCTCATCGGAAAAAAGGAAGAGGTCATATTTCTTGACAAGATCCCTGATCTGGAGCATCTCTTTCATCGTATAGAGATATCCGGTGGGATTATTGGGGTTGCAAATCAGGATTCCCTTGGTCTTGGGTGTGATGAGCTCTTCAAATTTTTCAACCGGAGGCAATGCGAAACCTTCCTCTATGCTTGAGGGGACAGTGACGATTTTTGCTCCTGCCGAGATGGCAAATGCCATGTAGTTGGCGTAGGCAGGTTCCGGCACGATAATCTCGTCGCCCGGGTCAAGGCACGCCATGAAAGCAAACAATACCGCCTCGGAGCCGCCGGTGGTGACGATGATGTCGTCAACATCAACCTCGATGTTGTAGTTCTTGTAATATTGCTGCAATTTGCGGCGCAGCGACGGCAGACCGTCGGAAGGACTGTATTCAAGCACCTTTCGGTCAATGTGTTTAAGTGCTTCAAGTCCTTCGGGAGAGGTAGGGACATCAGGCTGTCCTATATTTAGATGATACACTTTAGTGCCGCGGGCTTTTGCCGCATTGGCAAGCGGACCCAGGCGCCTGATAGGCGAAGCCGGCATTATTGTGCCTCGTTCTGATACTTTTGGCATAATTGTAAATTTTTTGCGCGTTACTTATTTCTCATGGCAAAGATAAGCATTTATTCGGTAATTCTGCCTAATTTTGTAATTATGATAGCTGATAGACTAAAGACATTATATGAGATATCAATCGGGAGGACCCCTGAAGAAATCACGCTTCTTCCCGGAGCCGGGTCAAACCGTAAATATTACCGGCTTGGCAATGACCCTGTGTTGATAGGAACTTACGGAAGTGATAAGGCTGAAAATGCCGCTTTCATATATCTTTGCCGCAATTTTTACGGCAAGGGATTGCCTGTGCCGGAAGTTGTCGCCGTGAGTGACGACGGAGAATGTTATCTTCAGACCGACCTTGGCAACGAATCGTTGTTTGATTATATTAAATGCGGGCGTGAAAGCGGTGAATGGAGCGAAGAGATTATAAATACGCTTGAAAGCGTTATGTCGATATTGCCCGACATTCAGTGGAGAGGAGCCGAAGGGCTTGATTTTAGACGCTGTTACCCTGTCGCTGCGATTGACCGGGTAAATATAATGTGGGACCTTAATTATTTCAAATACTGTTTCCTGAAAACGACCGGAATCGACATCGATGAAGTGGCGCTGGAGCGTGATTTTGAGCGTTTGGCAGCCAAAATCCTTTCTATGGACAGCGGCGATACTTTCATGTACCGTGATTTCCAGTCAAGGAATGTGATGCTGAAGGGCGCCAAGCCTTATTTTATCGATTTCCAGGGCGGACGGAAAGGTCCTATACATTACGATGTAGTGGCGTTTTTATGGCAGGCGAAGGCTTGTTATCCCGATTGGCTGCGTGACCGGTTGATTTCAACATATATAAAGAGTGCATCGCGTTTTAGCGATATAGACGAAGGACGATTCAGGAATGAATTGCGCTATTTCGTGCTTTTCCGTACACTTCAGGTACTCGGTGCCTATGGATTCAGGGGATATGTAGAGAGAAAGTCTCATTTCTTGCAAAGCATACCTGCCGCTATTGACAATTTACGCCGGCTGCTAAACACTCCGTTTGAAGAGTATCCATACCTTAACTCTCTGCTTGCCGGACTCGTGGAGATGCCCGCTTTTATTCCGAGAGCGAAGAGCGACATTCTCACCGTGAAAGTGGCAAGTTTCGGCTATAAGCGTCACGGTATCCCTATGGATGATTCGGGCAATGGAGGTGGCTATGTGTTTGATTGCAGGGGCTTGCATAACCCCGGTCGATATCCTGAATATAAATCCCTTACCGGACGCGATACCGAGGTAATCGACTTCCTTGAAAAGGATGGCGGCATCATCGAATTTCTGAATCATGCCTATGCGATGGTCGACAACTCGGTCGATACATATCTCGCACGTGGATTCACCGATCTTTCTGTCAGCTTCGGATGTACGGGCGGTCAGCACCGGTCGGTATATTCAGCCGATCATCTTGCTGCGCATCTTGTGAGAAAATATCCCTCAATAAGGGTTGAACTGACCCATTTTGAGCAAGGAATAAAAGAATCGTTTGAGCCTGTAAAATCATGAAAGCGATGATATTTGCCGCAGGTCTGGGTACAAGACTGCGTCCATTGACCGACCACTGTCCCAAGGCACTTGTAGAAGTAGGGGGGGTACCGATGCTTGAACGCGTCATAACCCATCTGCGGGAGTGCGGATTTGACCGCATTATTGTGAATGTGCATCATTACGCCGACATGGTGATTGATTTTTTGAAAAAAAATGATTTTGGCGTGGAGATAGCAGTGAGCGATGAGCGTGAACGTCTGCTTGATACCGGGGGCGCCATTGTCAAGGCGGCGGGATGGCTTGACGGCGATGAACCGTTTCTTGTACATAATGCTGATATTCTTACTGATCTTGACCTTCGACAGATGATGGAGCGTCATGTTGCGCTTGGCGCGACAGCCACATTGTTGACGGCAGTCCGTGACTCGTCGCGTTACCTGCTGTTTGATGAGGCAGGTCGTATGCACGGCTGGACTAATGTCAAGAGCGGCGAGTGTCTTCCTGTAGGGATTGATCCCGAAAGCTATTCAAAGCTCGCTTTTGGCGGAATACATGTAATGTCGCCTTCGATATTGAAAAAGCTTGCCGGTTACGGTGGCTCAGACGCATTTCCGATTGTGCCGTTTTACGTGAGCTGTTGCAACGAATCGCCGATATACAGCTACATGCCCAAGAGTGAATATATGTGGTTTGATATCGGGAAGCCTGCAACCCTCGCGGCAGCTGAAAGCTATATCTCCGCAAGGAAAAGTGATAAAAAATGACTATCTTTGTAGTCAATAAATGTAAATAGACCATTAGTTATCGACCCTTTTTGAAATGAGATTTGATGAACTTAATCTGAGCGATGACCTCCTTGACGCGCTTGATGCTATGCAATTTGAAGAATGTACGCCTATTCAGGAACGTGCTATAGATATTGTACTTGAAGGAAGAGACCTTATTGCTGTGGCACAGACCGGAACCGGTAAGACGGCAGCTTATCTGCTCCCGGTAATTGACCTTCTTTCCAGATGTGAGCCGACAGGGAAAGGTGTCAGATGCGTAATAATGGTACCGACTCATGAACTTGCTCAACAGATTGACCGTCAGCTTGAGGGCTTCTCATATTATCTTCCGGTAAGCGGACTCGCCATACACGGTGGGTCAGACGGCAAGGAGTTTGCCCGGCAGCAACAGGCATTCAAAATGGGTGCGGATATCGTGATTGCCACTCCCGGCAGATTGCTCGCTCACATGAAGATGGGGTATGTGGACTTGTCGAAGGTAGGCTTTTTTATCCTTGACGAGGCTGACCGCATGCTTGACATGGGATTTTACGACGACATCATGCAGATAGTGAAACAACTGCCTTCCGAAAGACAGACACTGATGTTTTCAGCCACGATGCCTCGTAAAATACAGCAGCTTGCCTCAAATATATTGCATGATCCCGCTGAAGTGAAAATTGCCGTGTCGAAGCCAACCGAAAAAATAGACCAGTCGGCATACGTCTGTCATGAAATGCAGAAAGAAGGTTTGCTGAAACATTTGTTTGCCTCCGGTTATTCCAAACGTGTGATTGTGTTTGCATCCTCCAAGATAAAAGTCAAAGAACTTACCACTACCTTACGCCGAAACCGGTGGAAAGCAGCCGAGATGCACTCCGATCTTGACCAGGCGGCTCGTGAAGATGCTATAAACGGATTTCGTTCGGGGCGTATCGATATACTTATCGCCACCGATATCCTTGCGCGTGGAATTGATATCGATGATATAAGCATGGTGGTAAATTATGATGTGCCGCGTGAAGCTGAGGACTATGTACACCGTATAGGCAGGACCGCCCGCGCAAATGCCGACGGTAAGGCAGTCACTTTTGTCGCCGGCAAAGACCAGTCCAAGTTCAAATATATTGAAGATTTCCTCGGTTATGAGGTGAGAAAAGAGGCAGTCCCTGCCGAGCTCGGGGAGGCTCCCGAATATAATCCGCGCAGCCGTGGCTCCCGTAACGGTAAAAGCCATTTTTCACGCAGTGGAGTCAAGCGGAACAATCGCGGTAATGGTGGTGCACGTGATAAGAAAAGAACAACGTCGGCATCTTCACCGTCGGAAAATCCGTCACAACTTAAATCCGATACACCTGCTAAAAACCGCAAACCGCGCAGATATCATCATCGTGGTAAAAAGGGCGGTTCAGGAACCGATATAAGCAAAAAAGAATCATAAACCAATAAAATACATAACTTGTATGAAAAATTGCAGATTGCACACTGCCGCTACAATGACGGCGCTATTCTGTCTTGCAGGAATGACTGTAACATCATGTAGCAGCGATGATGATGGATGTGTTTATCCCGACACTGTTATTTCCCTGAACATGATGAACGAGAGCAACGGTGACACGAAGCTCGGCGATTCAAACGTGTTTATCAACAATGCCGATAATTTTACGTCACTATCTTCATCGGCGGTAATCGGCTCGATGGGAAGAAACGGTAACTATACTGCTGCTCCGGTACTTTCTCAGCTTGCAAAAGAGGTGGCTGTAAATCCGGGAGAATTTTATCAGGTGTTTAATGACAGCGACATAAGGATGTTTGCATCCGGCAAACGTGCTTTCAGTGTAGGCGGAACATATTACAATATGTATGTTGCCGACTGGATTAGTGATGCCGAAGGCGATCATATCGGTGCCAAGGTGAGCTTCAACATGATGACTCCCGAGGTCAACGGTCTGCCGAAGTGGAATGAGGTCGTAGGGACACTTACCCATGTGATGAGTTCTTCCGCTTCCTGGACAGAACCCGATGGTGGCTGTTCAATCGAGTTTCCGTCGGGCAGCGAGATAAATGTCGATTATAATGGCATGGAGAGCTATATCTCGATTGAGGTGAATGGGAATGTGGTTACCACACAGTTTACCAATAACCGTCCTAATTTGTCGGGGCAAGCTTATCTTTATGTGCGTGACGGAATTTTCTTCACACGCGTAATTATTGCAATAAACTACGTTGCCAGGACATAAAGAATAGTGATGCTTGATTATTTTGCATCATCTTCCCACAGCTTGTCTTCCTGGTCGAGCTTATAATAATGAGCGAGCAGGGCTATAAAGCGGGATATCTGAGTAAGCGCCTTCTGAGTGTCGGCGCTTATTTCTTTTCCCTGAAGTCTTAACAGAAGCGTTCCGTATAGGGCGGCGAAGCACGTCTCGATTTCATCGAGCTTGTCATCGCCTTGCTTTGCGCGCAGTTCCACGATAAAGGGGAGGGTCTTATAGAACTCGGCGGTATATTCGGCGAACTTCGGGTCTTTAAGGAGCGCGTGGTGTAGGTCGTCGAGCTGGATGATAATATTTTTGTTCAGCTGCAGATGACCTTTTTGTTGTACATTTTCCCGGCGCATCATGTCAATCAACGATTCATACCATTCGGTAAGCTCCTTTTTATGCTTGTCGTCAAGATTATAGCGGTTGATTATATTTTCAGTTATCTTGTCCAGGTCAAGATTGTTGGCGCGGATCATATCTTCAATCTGCCACATGTATAGCAGATATTCCGCTATGTTTTCTTTCCTTTTTTGTGAAGCGATATACATGGTTTCTGTTTTTTATTATAATAACACCGCTGCGTGAATAAAGATTCCGGTGATTGTCAGCGCAGCCGGTTGAGAGCGTCAAGCATTGCCACAAGTTCTTTCCTGATAGCCTTGAGCCTGTCGACCGCAGCCGAGTGACGCGATACACCGTCATGATTGTGTTTCAATTGCTCTTGCGCGGCATCGAGTTTCAATCCTTTGTCTTTTACAAGATAATAGACCATCTTGATTTTTTCTATGTCACCGGCGGTATAAAACCTGGTGCCACGGTCGTTGCGGCGTGGTTTTATGATAGTGAATTTCTGTTCCCAGAACCGCAGGGTGGAAAGGGGGAGACCGGTAAGTTCCGCCACCTCGCGGATTTTATAATATTTCTTATCACCACTTTCCATAGTCGTCAATCCATAACATGTCCTGCGTTCTCGGCAAGACGTATCATCTCGTTATACTCTTCAGGAGTGATATCCATGAAGTAATAGTTGATGGGATTTTGCGGAGCGCCGTTAAGCCGCACTTCATAATGCAGGTGAGGGCCGGTCGATTTGCCTGTATTGCCTACTTCGGCAATCTTGTCGCCGCGCTTGACCTCCTGACCTTCCGTGACATCGATTTTGCTAAGATGGGCATAACGGGTTACGTAGCCATATCCGTGTGATACTTCGACTAGATTGCCGTAGCCTCCTTCCCATCCGGCATGGATAACCTTTCCCTCGGCTGTCGCATACACGGGTGTGCCTCGGTCGGCTGCGAAATCGAGCCCTTCATGGAAGCGACTTGTGCCATAGATGGGGTCGCGGCGATAACCGTAACCTGATGCCATCTGTTTCATGTTTTCGCTCGAAATCGGCTGAATCGCCGGTATGTGGCTCAACCGTTCCTGATTGTTGCGGGCAAGATGCTGAAGCTCGTCAAATGACTTTATCTGCGTGTAAAGCTGACGGTCAAGTATATCGAGTTTCCGCGTGAGATTTTTTATCAATTCTGCATCGGGAAGTTTATCAAGGTAATTATATCGGTTTTCGTTGTCAAGCCCCGCATACCGTTTTGCGGTAGACACGCGTTCCGCTCCCATTATTACTCGATAGAAATTGTCGTCACGAGCCGTCACGTCGTTCATCACTTCTATTGCCGCGTCGAGACGGCGGTTCATTATGTCAATCTCGGCACGGAGCTGTTCGTTTTCGTGCTGAAGCATTTTTTCTCGCGGAGTACCGACAAGCACATACACGACACCGAATATGGCACCGCATATCACTATCCAGAAAAGCAGATTGCGTATCAGACCGTGCAGACGTTCCTTTTTTGACGGGAATACGCGCTCATACTCGTCATTGGCAGGGTTATATCGATAAAAAACTTTTTTGCTCATTACATCTAATACTGCAAATATAGCGAAATTTTTCTATACAGTTACGATGAAGTCGTTCAAATGGGTCCCAGCAGCGGTTTTTAGTCGCTTCTTATACCACTAAAAAAACAGCGGCCGCCGGCTATTAAACCGGGGTCGCTGTGTAGATGTTGCCGCAAGGCTGCTTACTTTGTAAGTCTAATCTGATTAGGTATAACTGCGAAGCCGGGGCGGTTGATAGCTCTCGGAACTATGCGAGTGGAAATCTTGGTGGGGGCATTGTTAGACAATACCTTGGCAGTCACTGGCGTTTCGCTTATAGCCGCAGGTGTGGTATAACGTACTACGTTAGGCTCTCCCCATATGCCGTCGGCATTCTTAGCTGCTGCGACGACCACAATCTCCGTAGAGGGGTCAATCTGGTAGTCGGTTGACAAGGTGGAATAGAAGAACCAGTTGGCCATGTTGGGCATAGGAGGTTCGCTTGCCACAGCGGCATTGTAACCCTCAGGGTCGGTATCGTAGTCAGAAGCCTTGTAAACACTGAATCTGTAGCTCCATGTCTGGTCATTTGGAATGTATGTTATGAACTGGCTTGGCAGCATTTCTCCGTTCCAGTCCTGAAGCGTGTAGTCGCCCATCTCTATTTCCACGTAAGCTGCTCCGCTACCGCCCTGCTTCTTGGTTTCGAGGGGGAAAACTTGCAATTCAGCCATATTGCCGTTTTTGTCGACAGGTTGTACATATAGTTCATATTTTGTATTGGGGTCCATGCTTGTATATCGATAGTCCATGGCTTCTGTATAGGCAGAACCGCTGAATTGCATAATCATCTGACCCATATTTGTGAACCCGAACATGGGACCGAACATGTCAAATTGTTCCTGAGCCTGTCCTTCGCCGAAAATGCAGAAGTAATATTCTTTAGTGTCGGCATTGGGGGCGAAATGCAGATCCAATGTAGTGAGTCCGGCTTCTACAAGCGTTACGTCTACCTGAGGATTGCCCAGTATCGGAGCTTTTTCTGTGGTAAAATAGGCAGCGCGGAAATCACAGGCTACATCATACCTGTCGTATCCCACTGTGGCCACTGCGTATTCGGTGTTGTATTCAAGCTCTATTCCCGTTACTTTGCCCTCGGAGAAATCTTCGTAATAGATTTGACCGCCACGCTCCAGATATGCAGAAGCATTTGCCGGATTGGATTCAAGCTGTTTGGCTAAGACTCCGGGGATTACATTGAACAGAAATGACTGGCATTCCGGAGTGCGGGTTACGGAGACATTCAATTCCGTAAGGCTTGATGAAATAATTTTGATGTCGGCAGCGACTTCACCTTCTATTGTAGTGAACTCAACCCTGTTTACATTGCCGAGGTTGAAGCCTTTAGTCTGACCGTTCTGGTCGATTACAAGAAGACGGTTTGGATCATCAGTCTGAGCCGTCATTGAGAGGGTCATGCCGAGAACGGCAGCGAGCGCGAGTATATATTTTTTCATTGTTTATAAAA
Source organism: Bacteroidales bacterium (assembly GCA_003150235.1). GTDB lineage: Bacteria > Bacteroidota > Bacteroidia > Bacteroidales > Muribaculaceae > Muribaculum. The sequence goes on along the minus strand of QAMW01000034.1, from coordinate 51,337 downwards.
TTTAATGCTTTGGTTGTTAAAGTTGACAATGTATAATCCGGGTGTGAGAGAGCTGACATCTACGCTTTCACCATGCCAGTCGTCGACTGATAGCAGGGTAGTGCCGTGCAGCGAGTAAATACTCAGTTTGCACTCCGTTTCAGGAGCGGCGGTAAATTCAAGCAGGTCTCCGACCGGATTCTGTCGCAGAGCAACAGATTTATCGGAGGCAAAAATATCAGACACGCCCGTTGTGTTGCTGAAATTCAACACTGTGGCATCGGAGATTGCAAAAGTTGACTCGGTGGCAGAGCCACCTTTTACAACCATGAACCCTGGCTTGGTCGCGAAATCGAGCACCAGACCGTCAGTGACTTCGAATACTTCATCATCGATGCCCGGACTGCTTACCGTAAGGTAGCGTGCCGCCGTCGCAGGCATAGCCAAGCCGGCTATCAACAGCAAGGAAGCATAAAGAGTGGGATGTTTCATAAATGTTGGTTTATTATGTATAATATAACCGGGACTGCTAATATCAACCCGGATAGTGCAAAAGTAGTGAATTTTCATTTAAGTATATTAAAAACAAGCATAAATACACTTAAAGATTGTTAAGATACGCGAGGGCTATAAAAATATCGGGAGGATGAATCATGTCGATTCACCCTCCCGGAAAGTGGTAGTTCTGGATATTATTTGGGGAGATTGAAGGCTACCGACATTTCTTTCATCTGTTCGTCGGTCATGCCGTCAGGCTCAAAGCCCATGTTTTTGGCGGCGATATATATCAACGCCGATTTGTTGAGCACGTCGACCTGGTCAAATGCCTGCATGATGTCGTTTTCAACGGCAAATACACCATGTTTCTCCCAAAGCGTCACGTCGTAGTCGCCAAGTTCGCGGATGGTTGCCTCGGCGAGGTCATTGGAGCCGGGCAGACGATATGGGATAATGCCGAGTCCGCGCGGGCAGAATGCCTTTGTTTCCGGAATCATACTCCACAGCAGTCGTGTCGCCACATCTTTCTCAAGGAATTTCTTGCAATGCGACATTGCCACAAGCTCAATCGGATGGGTGTGAAGCGATGCCTTATAAGTCGATCCTTTGCCGATAAGATAATTGTGCACGGCGAGATGCGAGGGTAGTTCCGAGGTCGGTTTTACCGGATTGTCGGCGATAATCACGTAGGAGGCGAAATCATCGAGTATGCGTATCACTGACCCGTTTTCCATAGGGAAGCGGGCAAGGTCACGCATACGCTTGTTTGTGCCTTTACAGAAGAAATAGCAGCCCTTCAGATTGGAAAGCGTGGCTCCGATGGGGTACACCGGGCTTATGGGAGCCATCCGGCGGATGCCGTCGTCGACATGTTCGGTTATATTGACCGTTATATTTCCGCCGTTGCGCTCTGCCCACCCTTTCTGCCAAAGGTAGCCTGCGACTTCCGCTACTTGCTCCACTTCACGGGCAAGTGCGGGACGATTGTCTAATATAGAACTCATAAATTATTGATTATACAATTTAAGACTGTTAGCCGATAAGTTGAGGGAGGAAGCACGACACTACAAGCACCATGATTCCAACCACGAGTACCACGATTGTCTTGGACGAGCATCCTTTCCATTCCTTCAGGATTATGCCCCATACATTAGAGAATACTACATTCAATGCCATCAGGATACAGAATGAGAGGGTCATGAGTGTCGGGGAGTCGGTGAGGAATCCTTTTCCAAGAGCAAGACCGAAAAACTGGCTGTACCATAACGCTCCCGCGAGCAAACAGAAGAGCAGATTATTGGCAAGCACACCGGTCTTTCCGTAATCGCCCCATGTCTTGTTTTTCTGATTCTGGTAGAAGCAGTACACGGCATTTGTGACGAATCCTCCGAGTGTCACAAGTAATGTTGCCGGCAACGTCTTGTAGATATCGGGGGTGAGATTGCCGAAATTTATGTCGCTGCCAAACTCGAGACCTACATTGAAGCATCCGCTCATGAATCCCGCCACAAGTGCTATCGCGATACCTTTCGGAAAATTGAAATCCTTTACAGCCGCCTTTTTCTCTTCCTCGCTCAGAGTTGCCGCTTTCATTGAGCCAGCCACACCTATGATGGCGATTCCTATGAGTGTGACCACAATTCCGAGAATCACGGAGAAAGTGAGTTGTGACAACGGGTCATTTTCCGGAAAGAATATATTGAGGATTACCGGACCAAGCACTGTGCCGAGAGCGGCACATGTACCGAGCGCGATTGACTGGCCTAACGCCACTCCGAGATAGCGCATTGACAATCCGAACGTCAAACCGCCGACACCCCAAAGCGCGCCGAAGAAAATTGTCATCCAGATGTTGAGCGGTTGGGTCTTGCCAAACAGTTCCCAGAGTGAATGTCCTTCCGGTACGGCAAGCAACGCACCCAGGAAGGGGAGTATTAGCCATGCGAACACTCCCTGCACAATCCAGTAGCTTTCCCAGCTCCATGACTTTATCTTGTTGATGGGAACATAGCAGCTCGACTGGCAAAAAGCACCGACAGCTATTATCAGCAGTCCGATTATTATCATTTGGTTTAGGGTTTAGAGTTTAGAGTTTAGAGTTTAGGGTTTAAAGTTTAGATAATTGGATTGGTTAATCGATTGAATTCGTTATATTCGCAAAAAAGCAATATGGAGTTTAGTTTTGAGAGATTGCTTATTTGGCAAAAGTCGAGAAGCATCGTTAAGGAAGTCTATAAAATCGCTTCAATGTTTCCGCCTCATGAAAAATATGGCTTGTCTGACCAAATTCGGCGTGCAGCTATATCTGTATCGTCAAATATCGCAGAGGGTACCGGTCGTTTTTCCATGAAGGAGAAAATCCATTTCTGTGAGATTGCTTACGGCTCTCTCATGGAGGCGATGTGTCAACTTATTTTGGCTGTCGATTTGGAAATGATCCCTCGGAATAAGGTTGATGAAATTCGACCATTATTTGAGGAACTCTCCAGGCAGCTTAGCGCATACCGTAGATCGATGTCCAAAGAGCTATTCTCTAAACCTTAAACCATAAACTATAAACTTTTTAAACATTTAAAATACTAATCAGCGTTTTGATGTTACATCCGTTTCGTATTTCTCCACTTCGGCTATATAGCTTTCTCCGACTGGGACATTGTTTTGCAGGCAGAACATATCATATACTGCATTCCAGGGAAGCACCTTGCACTCTTCAAGCATGGCAAGACGCTGGAATTTCTTGTCGTCAAGCTCGAGTTTGCGGATAGCCTCTGTCGGTTCAAGGAGAGCGCGGAGCATACTCTTCTGAGCGGCACGGCTGCCGATTACATACGCACCGATGCGGTTAAGCGTACCGTCGAAATAGTCGAGACCGTAATGTACACGGTTGAGTGCGCCGGCACGTACAATTTCGCTGAAAAGGTCGAGTGTCGGGTCATCCATGATTGTCACATGGTCGGAATCCCAGCGTACCGGTCGCGATACATGAAGCATAAGTTCCGGCACGAAGAGCAGCATTGCCGATACCTTGTCTGCGACACTTTCAGTAGGGTGGAAGTGACCGGTGTCGAGCGTTATCATCATGTCATTTTTAGCAGCGTAGGCGGTATAGAAGTCATTTGAACCGACAGTATAACTTTCCAGTCCGATGCCGAATACTTTCGACTCAACGCAATCTTTCATCCAATCATACTTGTGTTCGAAAATCTGGTCGAGGGAGTCTTTCAGTAGCTCACGGTACATGTAACGGTTCACGGTCAAATCCTTTGACCCGTCATGTACCCATGTGTTCATGATACAGGGATCTTGCTGTGCCTCGCCGATTGCCTGGGAAATGGCACGGCAACGCTTCGAGTGTTCAATCCAGAAATCGCGTATCGCCTTGTCCGGGTTGGCAAGACTCAGGTCGCCGCTCTTGGGATGAGAGAATGAGGTGGAATTGAAGTCCAGTTTTATGTCATTGGCTTTTGCCCAGTCAATCCAGCTTTGGAAATGCTCTACCGTACACTGGTCGCGGTCCACATACTTGCCTCCGAAATCACCGTAGATTTCATGCAGGTTCAGACGGTGCTTACCGGGTATAAGGCTCATGGCATAGAGAATGTCGGCGCGCAGTTCGTCGATATTACGTGCCTTTCCGGGATAGTTGCCGTTTACCTGGATTCCGCCGGTGAGTTCGCCTCCTTGATTTTCAAATCCGGCGACATCATCTGCCTGCCAGCAATGTATGCTGAGATGGAAATCCTGCATCTGTGCAAGTACTTTATCGGTATCGACACCGATGGCGGCATAGCGTTCGCGGGCTATTTCATACGCCTTCTTGATAGTTTCTTCTTTCATGATAATATTATGATTGGTTTGGTAAATAACTTTTTGTTTCGGTTGAGTTGATTGCTACTTTTCGCATTTCCTCGAGGTCGCCGACTCTGCCGCAGGCTCTTAGCTGTACGAGAATATTGCCCAGTGCCGTACACTCGCCCGGCCCCGCCACTACCGGAATACCGGTTTCATCGGCTGTGAGTTGCATGAGGTATTGGTTATATGAGCCGCCGCCTATCACGTGGAGACGGTCAATTTTGACGGGGGCTATCTCGCGCAACATTCCGAGCACTTCGTTGTAGCGTTTCGCCAGACTGCGAAATATCACGCGTATATAGTCGGCAGGATTCTCGGGGATGTCTTGTCGAGTCTGCGCGCAATATGAGTTGATGGCGCGGGTCATCACGTCGGGATGGGCAAATGACGGGTCATCGGGATTAATGATGCTGTCACATTGCGAAGTTAGATATAGTGCGGAAAGCGCGGCAACGTCATCGGGCGCGTCTTTGAATTCCTCGCGGCAGCGTTCAAATAGCCATAGTCCGCAGATATTTTTGAGAAGTCGCGTCGTGCCGTCAATACCGCCTTCGTTGGTAAAGTTGTAGTGACGACTCTTTTCCGTGATAACGGGTTTTTCCGATTCGACGCCGAGCAACGACCATGTGCCGCAGCTTAGATAGGCATAATCCGTGTCGGGGGTGGGAACAGCTATGACAGCCGAAGCCGTGTCATGTCCGGCTACCGCGATTACCGGTACTTCTCCAAGACCTGTAAAATACCTCACATCTTTCGATAATACGCCTATTTCTGTTCCGGGATTGACGATTTTACCGAATTTTTCTCGCGGTATGCCTATGGCAGCAAGCAGCTCTTCGTCAAGATTTCCTGTATTCGGGTTCAGTAACTGAGAGGTGGATGCTACAGTGTATTCAGTTACGGCATTTCCTGTAAGCATGAAGGCGATGGCATCGGGGATAAACAGTATTTTGTCAGCTTTTTTCACTGCATCGGCATTGTTTTCCATCATCGTGTCGAGCTGAAACAGGGTGTTGAAATCCATAAACTGTATGCCGGTGAGCGAATAGGTCTTTTCTTTGGAAACCTTTTTGCTGAATCTTTCCACGGCACCTTCCGTGTGGCTGTCGCGATAGCAATGTGGCAGACCGGAAAGCGACCCGTCGGCGTTGAAAAAAGCCACGTCGCAGCCCCAGGTATCAATCCCTATTGTCGCGAGTTTTGCCATGGGCGATATAGCCTCAAGTGTATCCTTGCATTTTCTCAATCCGAGTAAAATTTCGTGGTATATGCCCGGAAGATTCCAGTACAGGTGTCCGCTGATGGGAATCATCGGATTCTTGAAGCGTGATATTTCCTGCATAGCGACCTTCTTTCCGTCAAATGTCGCGAGAATCGTGCGTCCGCTTGTCGCGCCGAGGTCTATTGCAAAATGATAAGTCTTTTCCATTGCGGTATCGATATTATGGTTGTTGTGTCTTTTCTTTAAGAAAATCTTTCAGCGTACAGCCGGTCTCGCGAAGTCCTTCCGCTATGCTTTCGGCGTTAAGCCGTGCTCCGGCGAGCGAGGAGTGGGAGTGGTCGTTCTTGAAATATGTCGCACTCTTCTCTTTCCCGAGTGCCTGCAGCTTTTTGCCCGATATGCTGTTCAGGTCGATGAAGCAGGCGTCGCCTCTCTCTGCCGCCTCACGTGCCCATCGACCGAATGTCGATGCGTTGCTCTCGATGGAGTCGCCGTGCCATTTGTTGCGCGGGGTATGGCTCAGAATAATCGGTGTGGCACCTTTCTCTTTGGCATCCATTATGAATTTGCGCAGATACCAGCCGTAAGTGTAGACAACCTGATTTCTTCCGGTCGAGGGCATCTTGAACACTTTGCTTTCATCGCCAGAACCATGAAGTTCTCCGCGCGCTTTGCCCGTATTTATGTCGCCTCCGTCGTTGTGCCCGAATTGTATGAGCACGAAATCGCCCGGCTGCAATGCGTTATAAATCTTGTCCCATCTCCCTTCGTCAAGGAATGTGCGGGCGCTTCTACCCGCCATGGCATGATTCTCCACACTTATGCGGTCGTGGTCAAACAGTTCATTGATCACGCTTCCCCATCCCCACATGCCGGCTTCATCACTGTCTTCGTTTTTGACAGTGCTGTCACCTATCGTGAAAAGGATAGGTTGCCCGTTGCGTCGCGAGGCTCCGGTAATTGTGTCAACAGGCTCCGGGAGAAGATAATTTTTTAACGCTACGTTGTCAAGTGCGGCGATACCCTCAACTGCCGATCGTGCATTGACCTTCGCGCCAAATTCCGATGTATGGATACGGTCAAGATAAAACATAGTCTTCACCTTTTCTTTACCGAAACGCTCAAACTTTGCTGCCGTTATGTCATTGAGGTTCACAAACGGAACACCTTCTTTTTCCGCAACCTGACGCGCCCACAGCCCGTAGGTGGAATCGACACGGGCGATTATGGTGCTGTCTGTGTCAACCCATGCATTTCTCGGTGTCAGGGAAAAGAGAATAGGGTAGGCACCGCGCGACTTTACATCTTTTATATAGCGTCGCATATATTCCCCATAGGTATAGACTGTGTCCCTTACGCCGGTTTCTTTGATGGTGACGGCAAGCGATTCATCGCCGATACCCGGTATCGAGGCACGTGCACGGCCGCTGTCATAAGGCCCGTTGTCATTATGTCCCAGTTCGATTATTACCCAGTCGCCTTTCTGCACTCCGTCAAGCACGTCGCTCCATAGCCGGTTGTAAAATGTACGGCTGCTCATGCCTCCGAGTGCATGGTTTTCCACGGTTATCTTATCCGGATCGAAATATTCGGGCAAAAAATATCCCCAGCCCCATTGTCCGTTGGAGCCGTTGCCGAGTGTGCCTGTACGCATCGTGGAGTTGCCGACGAGAAACAGTACCGGATTGTCGCCTTTGCGCGTTGATCCGGCGACAGGTCGGGCGGTGCGCGCCTTGTTAAGACTGTCGAGCGTATTGTCGATTACGTTATTGTCATCTTTCACCGGCGACGGAATCTTTTCGTGAGCGGGTGAAAAGGCTGTCGTCCCAAGAATAAGCATGGCGACAAAGTGACGGATGACATTCATCGCTCTATCGTTTAATCAAGATGGAACACCTCTTTTACCGGTATCGTGACAGGGGAATTGTCGGGGTTCACCTCCATGATGTCAGACATGTAATCCCACCATTTGCGGGTTATATCGTCGGCTGCCTCTGCATTTTGTGAATCTGACTCTCCGGTCACCTCCTGATAGCCGAAAAGTATGTTGGTATCCTTATCCCAGAAAATCGAATAATTCTTTATGCCGGCATCTGCAAGCTGTTGTCTTAATTCCTGCCATAAAGCGGCGTGACGACGTTCATATTCAGCCTCGCATCCGGGCTTCAGAAACATTTTGAAAGCAAATCTTTTCATGATATATCAGGTTAAATTAGTGTTTAAAGCACACTCTGCTCACAAAATTAATGAAAACTCGTTAAAGATACAAATTGAATAATTAACTTTGTCGTGATAAACCGAATTGACCATGAAAAAGAAGTGTCTGCCTCTGTTTTTAAGTATTATAATGTTACCGGTGTTGCTTGCCGGAAGAGAAACAATCGATTTTAACCGTGGATGGAAATTCCGCTATGGCGACATTGACAGTAGCGTGATTGCCGCCGGGATGAATGGGCATGACTGGTCTGCTGTCAATCTCCCACATGACTTTCAGATACACCAGCCGTGGGTGGCACCGGCTGCCGACGAGAGTGCCGATATGTCAAATTCCGTCGCCAATGTGAAGAGCCGTCTGAGCAGTCGCGGATTCAAGGAGATGGGCAAGGGATGGTACAGGAAGAACTTTGTGCCCGATGCCTCGTGGACTGGCAGGCGTGTGCTGCTCGATTTCGGCGGTATAATGCTTGTCGGCGATGTGTATCTTAACGGTGAGCGGGTCGGGGGTACCGATTACGGTTATCTCGGCTTTGAAATTGACCTTACCGGTAAGTTGCGCTACGGTGAGGAAAATGTAGTGGATGTCGTCGCTGACACCGGTAAGCCTGAAAATTCACGTTGGTACACCGGGGGCGGTCTTTTTCGTGACGTGAAATTCATAATCACCGATAAAAATCAGTATTTTGACCGTCATCCATTATATATCACCACCCCGCAGGTGAGTGAAGACAGTGCTTCGGTGGTAGTCATGGCTCAAGTTACCTCAAAGCTGCGCGACATAAAGAAGTTGCTGATGAGATTGTGTATCACTTCACCTCAAGGTGACACCATTGTAAACCGTGACATTGACATACCTTTCAGCCGCAGGCAGAAAACCCGTGAATATATTATTGATTCACTCACTATCACCGCACCGCAACTATGGTCGTGTGAATCCCCGTCATTATACACTGCGCATCTGACCCTTTTTAATCCCGATGGCTCTGTCGCTGATAAGGTCGAGGACACTTTCGGCATACGCAGCATAGAATATTCACCCGATTTTGGATTTAAGCTCAACGGCAAAAAGTGTTGCTGAAAGGAATTGCCAACCATCACACACTCGGCGCACTCGGCGCTGCTGCGTTTGAACGCGCGATGGAAAAGCGTATCGTCATGTTGAAAGATTTCGGTTTCAATCATGTGCGTACTTCTCACAATCCATACAGTGAATCATTCCTCGACTTATGTGACCGTTACGGCATATTGGTCGTGGATGAGCTTTATGACAAGTGGTTGACGCAGTATGCCGGCGGTCGCAACGAATGGGTGAATCAATGGCAGAAAGATGTGCCGGAATTTATCAGGCGTGACCGTAACCATCCCTCCGTGGTGATGTGGAGTCTCGGTAATGAGTTGCAGACATTGTGGGATATTCCATACGCCGACTGGGGTGTGACTCCCTACAGGTTACAACGTGAACTTCTCCATCGTTACGACACAACGCGCCCCGTGACTGTGGCAATGCATCCGCGCGGACGGCATCAGACCACCGACTCGCTGCCTGCACCGCTCGTAATGGAAACCGATATTGCATCCTATAATTACAGGTATATGTATTTCCCCGGTGACAGCAGGCGTTTCCCGTGGATGATTTTTTATCAGAGCGAGGCAAATACGTCAAATATGGGACCCAACTATTTTGACATGGATCTTGACCGAGTGACGGGGCTTGCCTACTGGGGTATGATCGACTATCTCGGCGAGTCGCGCGGATGGCCCGCGAAAGGCTGGAGCGAAGGTGTGTTTGACATTTCACTTGAGCCTAAGCCGCTTGCTTATTTTCTGCGGTCTATATTCAAGCCCGATGAACCGGTGGTGCATATAGGCGTGGTCGAGGGCAAGGAAGATGCCGTGTGGAATGACGTAAATGTAGGCACACTCCGGTTGAGTGACCATTGGAATCGTGAGAATAATACAGATGTCACATTATATACATTTACCAACGCGGATGAGGTGGAACTTAGAGTCAACGGTAAAAGTCTCGGTCGTAAGGTAAATAACCGCGCGGTCTCAAAAGAGCGAAACCGGATTTTATGGGAAAATGTGCCTTACCGGGCGGGTGACATCGAGGCTGTGGCATATAATGCCGGTATTTCCGTCGCGCGTCATAAGGTCGAGACAACCGGAACGCATGTCGCTATTAAGGCAATCCCTGATAATCAGTCATGGAAAGCCGACGGTTGCGACCTTCAGCATATAAGGATTACAGCAATCGACAAGAAGGGGAGAATCGTACCTGGTGTGGCTGAATCCCTAACATTCAGCGTCGAGGGCGAGGCTGAGATAGCGGGAGTAATCAACGGAGACATCAACAGCAACGAACTGACTACGGGTAATCGCCGTAGCCTTTACGACGGTAAGGCTACTCTCATACTACGTTCGACGTGCAATCCCGGAAAAGTCACCGTTACAATCACTCCGGAAAAGATGAAGCCTATAACCGTAAAACTATCAACATTATTAGTGGCAAATGACATGGATTTTTTGTAATTTTGCGCAAAATTAAATATATATTCCCGAAATGAACGAATTAGCCAAGACATACAGTCCTGCCGAAGTCGAGGACAAGTGGTATAGCTATTGGATGGAACATGACCTTTTCAAGTCAGTTCCCGATGAGCGTGAACCCTATACAATCGTAATCCCGCCGCCTAATGTGACAGGTATCCTGCACATGGGACACATGCTTAACAATACAATCCAGGATATCCTCATACGCCGTGCGCGTATGGAGGGAAAAAATGCGTTGTGGGTGCCGGGTACCGACCATGCGGCTATCGCGACAGAGGCTAAGGTTGTGGCTAAGCTCGCAAAAGACGGTATCAAGAAAAGCGATCTTTCGCGAGAGGAATTTCTCAAGCATGCCTGGGAATGGAAAGAAAAGTATGGCGGCACAATTCTTGAACAGCTTAAAAAGATAGGCGCTTCATGTGACTGGAGCCGTACAGCATTCACCATGGATGACATTCGTTCAAAGAGTGTTATAAAGGTGTTCTGTGAACTTTACCGCAAAGGACTCGTATATCGCGGCAAGCGCATGGTCAACTGGGACCCGAAGGCATGTACCGCTTTGAGCGATATCGAGGTAGTTTACAAGGAAGAACACAGCAAGCTCTATTATCTCCGGTATAAGATTGTAGGTGAGGATGGTTATGCTATTGTCGCCACCACCCGTCCCGAGACTATAATGGGTGATACTGCGATGTGTATCAACCCTAATGACCCGAAAAACCAGCATCTGCGCGGCAAGAAGGTAATCGTGCCTTTGGTAGGTCGCGAGATTCCGGTGATTGAGGATGATTATGTGGATATAGAGTTTGGTACAGGATGTCTGAAGGTGACTCCGGCTCACGATATGAACGACAATATGCTCGGTCAGAAGCATAATCTTGAGACCATCGATATATTTAATGACAACGGGACTATCAGCGAGGCGGCAGGAATGTATGTCGGCATGGACCGTTTCGATGTGCGCAAGCAGATTGCAGAGGATTTGCAGAAAGCCGGTCTAATCGAGAAAATAGAGGAATACCAGAATAAGGTAGGATATTCCGAACGCAACATCGATACTGTTGTTGAGCCGCGTCTTTCCGATCAGTGGTTCCTGAAGATGGAGGATATTTCAAAGCCCGCACACAAGGCGGTGATGGAAGATTTTATCAAGTTTGTGCCTGAGAAGTTCAAGAATACATACAATACATGGATGTCGGAAATCAAGGACTGGTGTATTTCGCGCCAGTTGTGGTGGGGACACCGTATTCCTGCATACTACCTCCCCGATGGCTCTTTTGTCGTAGCCGAGACTCCTGAACAGGCTCTCGAAGAGGCAATGAGTGTTACCGGCAATTCATCGCTTACCCTTGACGACCTTCGTCAGGATGATGACTGTCTCGACACATGGTTCTCCTCTTGGTTATGGCCCATCTCGCTCTTCAACGGTATTCTTGAGCCTGGCAACAAGGAAATTTCCTATTATTATCCGACAACCACACTCGTGACCGGTCCGGATATCATTTTCTTCTGGGTGGCACGCATGATCATCGCTGGATATGAGTTTGTAGGCGACAAGCCTTTTAATAATGTGTACTTTACCGGTATAGTACGTGACAATATCGGCAGGAAGATGTCAAAGCAGTTTGGCAACTCGCCTGATCCCCTCGACCTTATTGCCACTTATGGTGCCGATGGAGTGCGTATGGGTCTGATGCTTGCCGCGCCTGCCGGTAACGATGTGTTCTACGATGACAAGCTCGTGGAGCAGGGTCGTAATTTCTGTAACAAGATATGGAATGCTTTCCGTCTTGTAAAAGGATGGTCGGTTGCCGATAAACCGCAACCTGACAGTGCGCGTATAGCCGTAGAATGGTTCAAGTCGCAGCTTGATGCCACTCTCGCGGAGGTCAGCGACCTATTCGGCAAATTCCGCCTTTCCGAAGCGTTGATGGCTATCTACCGTCTGTTCTGGGATGAGTTCTCGTCATGGTATCTTGAAATGGTCAAGCCTGCTTATGGCGAACCTGTTGACAAGGCTACCTATGAGGCTACTCTCAACTATTTCGATACATTGCTCCGTCTGCTTCATCCGTTCATGCCGTTTATCACCGAAGAGCTATGGCAGCATCTTCAGGAGCGCAAGCCCGGTGATTCAATAATGTATGCGCAGCTTCCTGTTGCCGGTGAAGTCAATGGCGGCACACTTGAAGCCATGGCTCATGCAAAAGAAGTGATTGTAGGTGTTCGAGGTGTCCGTGCGGCAAAAAATATCTCTCCGCGCGAGGCACTTGTGTTGAATGTCATCGGTGCATGGGATAACGCTCTTGATGCCGTGGTTAAGAAACTCGGTAACTTGTCGGAGATAAACCCCGGGGCTGAGAAAGATGCGGCTGCCGCCACATTCATGGTCGGAACAACGGAATTTAATGTGCCGTTGACCAATAACATAGATGTTGATGCCGAACTTGCGCGTCTTAACAAGGAACTTGATTATTATCGCGGATTTCTTGCATCGGTAATGAAAAAGCTTGGTAACGAGCGGTTTGTAAATAATGCTCCTGAGGTTGTTGTCGCAGCCGAGCGCAACAAGCAGAAAGATGCCGAATCAAAGATTGCCACGATTGAGGCAAGTATAAAGGCACTTGGAGGAAAATAATTGAAAATATGAACAAGAGTATTGTCGCGGCACTGTCGGTAGTCATGACTGCTTGCAATTTGTCTAACGGCAGTGTCGACGACCTGCCTCTTGTGTATGACCGGGAAAACTCTGCTGATACTTTTCCCGTGATTGATTTGCCTCCTTTTGATTCACTCCCGGTAGTCAGGCATCTTCCTGATCCGTTTTTGTGGGCTGATGGAAGCGGGCGTTCAGTGGATTTCAATGATTGGGAGCGTCACCGTTCGGAGATTCTCCAACGGTTATGGCATTATGAGACAGGTGTAAAACCTGTGGCGAGTCCTGACAGTATTGATGCGAGGATAATGGCTGACACGCTGTTTGTTGATGTGCATGAGCGTGGTGAAGTGCTCACGCTTAAGTCTCCTATCCGCTATCCTGAAGGAGAAGGACCATTCCCGCTGGTAATTGGTATGGGTTTCCCTACCGGTTCACTTCCCGAAGAGCTGTTTTTAGATAACGGTATAGCAGTGATGCCGTTCGTTTTTCCACAAGTGATGTCTCATACACAGATTCGCGGAGAGGAACCTATTAACCGTTTATATCCTGAAAATACTGATATTGGTGCATATAGTGCTTGGCCGTGGGGTGTAAGCCGGTTGATTGACGCTCTTGAAAAAATAGGTGACGAATCGCGTATTGACCTGACGCATATCGCTGTCACCGGATGTTCGTTTGCTGGAAAGATGGCTCTTTTTTCCGGAGCAATGGATGAACGCATCACTCTTACCATTGCGCAAGAACCGGGTGGAGGAGGGGTAAACGCATGGCGTGTATCGGAAACGCTTGGAAATGTGGAACGGGTGCATAATACTAATTATGCCTGGTTTCTGGAAAGCATGAAACAGTTTGGCGATACTAATGTCAGCCTTCTGCCTGTCGACCATCATGAGGTTGCTGCACTTATAGCTCCGCGGGCTCTGCTACTGCTTGGTAATACGGATTATGAATGGCTTGCCGATGAATCGGGCTATGTGTCGGCAAATGCGGCTCGTGAAGTGTGGAAGACATTCGGCATAGCCTCACGTATGGGGTATTCGATAGAAGGAAATCACATGCACTGTCAGCTACCGGAAAGCCAATACCCGGAAGTCGAAGCTTTTGTAAAGAGATATCTTCTTGGTATTGACTCGATAGACACAAATGTGACAAGAGCGCCGATGTTCGCTGATGTCAATTGGCGCAAATGGACTCCCTGGGTGCAGTCTGAAGATTAGAAATAATATGTAGCCGTAACGGAGACCCTGTTTTCGCGGAAAGAGACATTTCGGGGAATGAGGTCAACAAGTCCGAAGGCGGCATCGATTCCTACCCATACATAGCTGACAGGTACTGCGATACCCACTTTCCATGCACAGTCGAAGCGTCGGTGCTCGTTAATTCCGAGCAGATCGGTATTGAAATCGTCGCCGTAGAGTTCTATGTCTTTTACATGCGCCTTGCGGCTTATGGCATAGCTTAATTCCGGTCCGGTGTACACGGCAAGTTTCATGTTATCGGCGAATCTGAATTCATATCCGAAATGGAGCGGAAGGCGCAATCCGGCTTTCCTGACACTCGGGTCCTGTGTATTCTTGTCAAGGTTATCAGCCCCTATAGCGAGATTATCAAATGAATAGGTATCATAGAAAAATGACAGTCCCGGTTCAAAATAGAATCCTTTCCCTATGGGTTGGATATACACACCGCCGATGGAGAAACCGCAGCCGGGCTTAAACATTTTGACATGCGTGTCGTCTATATTCCACTTGCCGGGTATGGTTACGTCAAAAGTGGCGCGTATGCCCCAGTTCCCTTTTTCTATTGCCGATATATGTAATGTGGCTAGACAAAATAGTAGCAATGTAACTAACTTTTTCATAATAAGAAATGTTTTTTGTGTTTCTTTAGTAACGTCTGCCGCCTATGTAATATTATACTTTTGTTTGTATAAAAAGTTATTTAGAATTAATTTTGCAGTGACTAAAAATCAGTAGAAATGGCAAAAAAAGAAATACCTGTATTGCTTCTGACCGGATACCTCGGGAGTGGCAAGACAACTTTGCTTAATCGTATTCTCGCCAATGAAAAAGGGATACGTTTCGCCGTGATTGTGAACGATATAGGCGAAGTCAATATCGATGCGTCATTGATTCAGAAAGGTGGCGTGGTAGGTCAGGAAAAAGAGAGTGATGACCTTGTGGCACTTCAGAACGGTTGTATCTGCTGTACGCTTAAAATGGATCTTATCGAGCAGATTGCCGACCTGGCAGCTACCGGAAAGTTTGACTACATAGTTATCGAGGCAAGCGGCATATGTGAACCGGCTCCTATAGCACAGACTATATGCTCTATCCCGGTAATGGAAGAGTATTACAACCGTGGTGCCCAGCCTCGTCTTGACTGTATCGTGACAGTAGTCGATGCATTGCGTATGAAGGATGAGTTTGCTTGCGGCGACAGTCTTACAAAGAAAGAGATAGGGGAGGATGACATAGAGAATCTTATTATCGAGCAGGTGGAATTCTGTAATATAATTCTGCTCAACAAGATATCGGAGGTTACTCCTGAAGAGGCGGGGCGAATAAAAGCCATTATTCGTGCTATCCAGCCCAAAGCACAGATTATAGAGTGTGACTATGCCGATGTCGACCTTGACAAGATAATTAATACCGGGCTGTTTAATTTTGAAAAGGTAGCGACATCCGCCGCATGGATTCAGGAACTTGAGCATCACCATGACGATGATGACGACGATGATGACGAGGAGGTTGATGAGCATCATCATCATGAAGGTCATTGCGATCATCACCACCATCACCATCATGACGAAGGCGAGGCGGAAGAATACGGCATACAGACATTTGTCTATTATCGCCGTCCGGCTTTTGACTTGAATAAGTTTGACCGTTTCCTTGCTACGCAGTTCCCGAAAAATATCATACGCACAAAGGGAGTGGTTTATTTTAACCATAACCGCGACATGTCATTCCTGTTTGAGCAGGCAGGCTCACAGAAAAAGCTTACTCAGGCAGGATTGTGGTTTGCCACTGCTCCGGAAGAAGAGTTACAGCAACTTATGATGACCGAGCCGGGACTTGCTAAAGACTGGGACCCTGTATATGGCGACCGCATGATAAAACTTGTAATAATAGGTCAGAAACTCGACCGTGAGGCGATAGAAAGTATGCTGGACGCATGTCTCGCCAACCGGTAATCGGATATAATAAGTGAATAATAAAAAAAGCGGGTCATGACCCGCTTTTTTTATTCCAGATAATAGTTTTTCAAAACGCTGAAATGGTCGTCGAGTTCAAATACCCATGGTGCCCCGGTAGGTATCTCCACGTCCATTATTTCTTCCGGAGTAAGATGCAAAAGCATCATCACGAGAGCTCTCAGGCTGTTGCCGTGAGCGGAAATCAATACCGTGTCGTAGAGATGAATCTTGGGAGAGATTAATTCCTCCCAACATGATTTCACACGCGCAATAGTGTCTTTAAGCGATTCTGTCAACGGCACCTCATCGTAGGCAAGGTGCATGTAACGCGGGTCATTGCCCGGATAGCGCGGGTCATCGAGCGAAAGTGCCGGCGGCTCCACGTCATAGCTTCGACGCCATATATGAACCTGCTCGTCACCATATTTTTTCGCAGTTTCCGCCTTATTGAGACCTTGGAGCGCACCATAGTGGCGTTCATTCAGATGCCAGTCTTTTTTTACCGGCACCCAGTCGCGGTCAAGGGCATCGGCGGCAATCTGAAGTGTATGAATCGCTCTTTTCAGATATGAGGTGAAATAATATTCCGGGAATATCCCTGCTGCGAGCATCTTTTCACCTGCTTTACGGGCTTCTTCACGCCCTTTGTCGGTCAAGTCTACATCGGTCCATCCGGTAAACCGGTTTTCCAGATTCCACTGGCTCTGTCCATGCCTGAGTAATATTACTTTTTTCATATCGTTCAGGATTTGGATTTTGAATCAAGTTTATACATTGGCAACATGAAAATCCATGTAGCGATACAGAACGGAGCCGTAAGTGTGGCGATACCTACAGGAGAGAGGAAGGAATCAAGCCCTGCCTGTACGAATACAGTGAACACTACTGCCGCGAGTGAATAGAAGAATGATTTCACGGAAGGCTTGTAGAATGTACATCCGATGGCGATACCGGTCAATACGGGAGAGAATCCGAATAATCCGTTTACAATGTCAGAATGGTCGGCATTGAATATAATCGCTACGGCGAGAGATACCGCTGAGGCAATCATTGCCCATGCGGCAGCCCAACGGCTGCACAAAGCCAACCCGACGATGAAGATTATTCCTGTCACCCATGAATTTACCAGAAATACCTGTGAAATACCCTTCAGCCAGTAGATGACAAGGTCACCGAAAGAGTACGAGAGATGCTCGACCGGAACTGATGTCGGCAACGCCGCTATTGATTCGCCTACGGGAGGAAGTTGTCCCATCATGCGCGCAGACAGTAGGATGAACCATGAAATAGCGATAAAGGGAAACGTATAGGATGTTGTGTTGAATGGCGCGAGTACATTGTTGAAGCCTCTGCGGGCGATTACGGTCAGTGCAGAGCCGAGTATCATTGCTACCCATGCCCACACCGTGTTACCGAGGAACGTGAACACAGCACATCCCACAAGTATGCCGTTAAAACCCCAGAGCCCCTGATCGCCATCGCTTTTTGACTCGAAGATATAACCTGCGGCTGTCGACACGACAAGACCAGTCAAGGCACCCCATGCTACAAGCGGCATACTCTCGCCATCGGGTCCGTAGCAACCCCAGAAGATACCTATCATAATAAGCAATCCGGTCCAGGCACTTCCCTGAAACATTACTTGTCCTGCTCCTTTAAGTGTACCCGTAATATAGGTCATGAGGGTACGGCGCGGTGCGTCTGCTGATTTAACATTGTCTGCCATATCATTAAATTTTAATGTGTTTTATAGTTATCGCCAAGGGAAATCGGGAAGAAGCGGCTTACCTTTTACCGCCTGCCTTACTATTGAGCAAAATTCCCTTACTCTGGTCTTGACCGGTTGAGGTTCCATGCCTACGACCTTATAAAGTAGTCCTGCATTGTTTGGAAGACGTGTGAGCCCGACTCCGATTTTCTCGTTATCAAAAAATCCTACTTCCGTCGCCTTGTATATTTCTTCAGCTTTGTCGGGTGGTGTCAGCACAATGACATTGGAAAACATGTCATACTTGCCCATGATACCGAGATTGCGCATTGGCGAGTTGTGAGGTTCGATTATAAATTTTTCACGGAACAGGCGTTCTCCGTCAGGACGTCGGGCATTGCATGTCACGGAAAGAATGTCGTATTGGAAAATCTCATTGTCACGGTGTTTTCTGCCACACATGAACAGTTCACTGTAAAACAGCGTGGCGGTAGGATGACAGATGATATCCGTATAGGTGATATAACGGGCGTTACGGCAGGGGATGGTTGCCTCGGGGATAAATTCCAGGTAACTGTCTTCTTCGAGTGTTATTTTCTGGTAGAGGGCAGAGAAATTGTCCTTCATTTCCGCTATTTTGGTTGCCGCACCCGTGGTGACATGACCTATCGAGCGGCGGCGCATCTCGATTTCCTGTTCGTAGCGGTCGCCATCCACGTTGGGACCTCCTGAGGAAAGAATATAGACTACCGGTATTTCAGGCATTGCCTCATCGCAATATAGCTCTTGCTGGACAATCAGCGGGGCTATGCGTTCATGGTCTCTCAATATGCTCTTACCGTCGGAGTCCAGTTCAAAACCGAGGCGCAGATAGCCAACCTTTCCGGGCGCGCCAAGATACATGGCGCGCGTCGGATGGTTATAAGGCTGCATCTCACGCATGGCAACTATACGTTGCATTTCCGGAGCGTTATATACATCTTTCATCAGGAGTCACGTTTTAAGTTTGTACCGTTTAGTTCTGAGCCTTTTCGTGGTCAAAAAGCGCCATCGCCTTGATTAACCCTACCAGTTCTTCTATGCCTTCGCCTGTCATGCAGTTGGTAAATACGAAAGGCTTGCCG
Organism: Bacteroidales bacterium; assembly: GCA_003150235.1. Lineage (GTDB taxonomy): Bacteria > Bacteroidota > Bacteroidia > Bacteroidales > Muribaculaceae > Muribaculum. Next base: position 32,326 of record QAMW01000034.1, on the reverse strand, counting down.
GGACGCATCAGTTTTGAATCATGGTCCATCACCTCAAGCGACGCGTGTACATAAGGGGCGAGGTCGGTCTTATTGATTACGAGAATGTCGCTTTGGGAAATGCCGGGACCATCCTTACGCGGTATCTTGTCGCCAGCCGCAACATCAATCACGTAAATGAAAAAGTCGACAAGGGCGGGGGAGAAAGTGAGTGTGAGGTTATCGCCTCCTGACTCGATAAGCACAATGTCGGTATCGGGGAATTTCGCCTCCATCTCCTCTACGGCGGCAATGTTCATCGACGGGTCCTCACGTACGGCGGTATGTGGACATGCACCAGTCTCGACTCCGATTATACGGTCTTCAAGGAGCACTCCCTTTAGCATGCGACGCACATGTTTTGCGTCTTCAGTGGTGACAATATCGTTAGTGATTATAAGCACTTTAAATCCGTCTTCGAGCAAATGTGGTGTTATCGCCTCGATTAGTGCGGTCTTACCTGACCCTACGGGTCCTCCTATTCCTATTCTGCAGGTACTCATGACTGATAATATATTTTATAGTTGAAAGTTTTATAGATTAATTCATAAACATACGCATATTCCCTTTTTCATGAAGCGATGCCATCATGTCAATTCCCGGAACGAACGCCCTCATGTCTTCATATCCCGAATCTTTTACAATGATGTAATCTTCAGCGATGCGCTGCGCCATTTCGTACGCGATTTTCTGGGTGTCGTAGTGTGACACACGCACACATCGCAATGCTGCTCCGAGTATCATGTTTATGACCCCGAACTGCTGGGAGGTGAACATCTCCTCTTCAGAAATTCCGGCATGATGCATGGCTATTGCCTGGGCGACAGGATAGGTGCCTGCCGTGACGCCGGCATTTATATCGTTGAGAAATCTCGCCATCATCGGGCAGTCGGTGATATGGACTATCAGTTCCGCCATCTTCTTGCCCATGCGGAGTACCATCTGTCGCGCCTCGTCGTTCATTTTGCAGAGAATCACTTCTTCATCGGCATGAAGCACCTCATTATAATTGTTGTCGTTGATAGCCCTGTAAGCCTGGATTGATGCTATCCCGTCGCTGAACGCCGACTGGATTGATGCCGCCTCGACATATTGACGCAATGTTTCGGCATCATGAACAATTTTTTCGTAAGATGCTGTCTCAAGTCCATTGGAAAATGAGAAATTTCCTACAGGAAACTGTGAGTCGCTCATTTCGAGCAATCGCATGGTGGATATAATAGACGCAGAACTCATATCAAGGAAATGTGTGATGTTGTTTTTTTAATGACAATGTGTTGTCCCGTCGGGATGGGTATGAATGTGGGGCGTGTGGTGGTGCATAGGATCTTCATGTACGTGTGCATGGCTTTCCTGTGCGGTACCACCAAACAGGTTGCGTATTTCATGAGGTGCAAGATAGGGTATCACTTCCTTGCCCGGTTGAAATTCGTATGTCACGCCCGGAATGGAGTGGGTGTACATGACGCTTTCCATCACTTTCTTGTCAACGGTCAACGGCACATATACTTTCGTGCCCTTTATCACTGCCGGCCAATGCTGATTGCCTATGGCATGTCCGAGTTCAATACAGGTTTCGATTATTTTGAGTTTGTCCTCCTTCTCCACAGCAGAAAGATCGATGACAAATACCGGACTGAGTTCAATACGTGCCACTATTGCCTTACCGGTTGCGGGATCGTATTCAAGCACGTCACCTTCGATGAGCTGATGATTGCGCTTTAGTGCCACGGCACATTGCGTACCTTTGTCTCCTGTCACGATGAAACGGCTTTTTTGCGCTGTCCATTGATCAAGGTCAAGATATTCGATATCGGCTGTTGATATCTTTTTTGCAAGTTCGGCATCTCCGTGAATATTGCCGATAACCTCACTGAATATTTTCATAAATAAGAGTTGTTTTGCGTGAGTTAAATATTCACTGCACGCCTTTTGGAGCGTGCAGTGATATTGATTTCATAGATGTTAACTGAACCAGTAGAGCTGAGCCAGTGACAGGCTTGGTGCCGGCGGAACATAGGCGAGCTCACCGTCGACATAGACATAGAATGTCTCGGGGTTAATCTCGATGCGTGGCATCGCCGAGTTACGTACCATGTCATATTTCGATATCTGACGTGTGCCGTGAACAGGATAACATATACGCTGCAATCCTAACTTCTCAGGAACACCTGCTTCGATTGATACACGTGACATCAGGTTGACGCAAGTCGTGCTCAATGCCTTGCCGAATGCACCATACATCGGGCGCATGTAAACCGGCTGCGGGGTAGGAAGTGAAGCATTGGGGTCACCCATCTGTGCCCAGTTGATCAGACCGCCCTTGATAACCAGTTTAGGTTTGGTTCCGAAGAATTCAGGCTCCCAGAGCACGAGGTCTGCCATCTTGCCTTTTTCAACTGACCCGAGTATATCGGAACATCCGTATGTGATAGCAGGGTTGATAGTGATTTTGGCGAGATAACGAAGCACACGGAAGTTATCATTGCTGTCGCTGTCTTCACGGAGTTTACCGCGGACATCCTTCATGTAACTTGCCATTTGGAAACAGCGCATGAATGATTCACCTACACGACCCATAGCCTGAGAGTCGCTCGATACCATCGAGAGTACACCGAGGTCATGGAGAATGTTTTCAGCAGATTGTGTCTCGGGGCGTACACGGCTTTCAGCAAATGCGACATCGCTCGGGATATTCGGGTTAAGATTATGACATACCATAATCATATCGAACAGCTCTGCCTTGGAGTTGATACCGAAGGGTAGTGTCGGGTTGGTTGATGAAGGAAGCACATTTGCCATGGATGCCACCTTAAGAAGGTCGGGCGCGTGACCTCCGCCGGCACCTTCGGTGTGGTAGGTATGGATAGTTCGTCCGTCCATTGCGGCGATAGAGTCTTCTACATAACCGCCCTCGTTAAGGGTATCGGTATGTATCGCTACCTGAACGTCAAGACGGTCGGCTGAATCAAGACAAGCCCTGATGGCTGCCGGAGTCGAACCCCAGTCCTCATGAATCTTGTAGCCGCAGCTACCTGCATAAATCTGTTCGTCAAGTGTCTCTTTTACCGAGCTGTTGCCTTTTGAAAGACATCCGTAGTTGATAGGTATCCCTTCAAATGACTCAAGCATCTTGTACATATTCCATACACCGGATGTGATGGTTGTACCGTTAGTTCCGTCAGTCGGGCCGATACCGCCTCCGATAAGAGTGGTGATACCGTTTGACAAGCAGTTGTAAGCCTGCTGGGGAGAGATGTGGTGTACGTGGCCGTCGATACCTGCTGCGGTAAGGATAAGATGTTCACCGGAGATTGCATCGGTCGAAGGACCGGTTACGAGGTCAGGCGATACGCCTTCCATTATATCCGGGTTACCGGCTTTTCCGATACCGGCAATCTTGCCGTCCTTGATGCCGACATCTGCCTTTACCACGCCCAGAATAGGGTCGAGGATAGTCACATTGGTTATCACGAGGTCGAGGGAGCCTCCCTTGACCGAATAGCGGTTGGCAAGTCCCATGCCATCGCGCAAAGTCTTGCCGCCGCCATATACGACCTCGTCACCATATACACGGAGATCTTTTTCAATCTCTACATAAAGATGGGTGTTGCCGAGACGTATTTTATCACCTACGGTAGGACCGAATAGGTTATTGTTTTCTTGTCTGGAAATAGTTGCCATAATTGTGAATTTTGAAGGGATTACTTGGAGGCTTCTGCTTCAGCCTCGTCTTCGCTTACACTCTTGAACCCATATTCCTCGGCTCTGCGCAGCGCACGGATTTTGTCGGGGAAATATGTCGGGGTGTCTTCGCCGCCGGTGTATCCGTCGACTAGACCGTTGAAGCCCCATACCTTGCGCTTGCCACTGTAGCTTACCACCTCCACGACTTTTTCTTCGCCCGGTTCAAAACGGATGGCGGTTGTGGCAGGTATGTTAAGGTGACAGCCGAATGTCTTCTCCCTGTCAAATTCAAGATATCTGTTGACTTCAAAGAAATGGAAGTGAGAACCGACCTGAATGGGACGGTCGCCGGTATTGTGTACGGTGACTTTCGCCGTGTAACGGTCGGTATTGTATTCGATAGGTGTCGACTCAAGGATGACACCTCCTACCGGAGGCTCGGTTGCCGGGGTGAATCCCGGAGTGACCGGCTCATAAATCGGTGGTACACCGTTATACACGGTTGTAGGTGTGTCGCTCGACTTAGGGGGATTGGCTTTGCTGAATCCCTCATTGTTCATAGGCGGATTGCCCGGTGCCTGTGCATCGGTCGCTTGAATTTTGGTGTTGTCTGTAGCCATGATTTTCTACTTTTATGAGGGGTGTTACTTGATAGGATGGTGGATGCTGACCAGTCGCGAGCCGTCGGTGAACACGGCTTCAACCTGAAGCAGATGTATCATGTCGGCAACGCCTTCCATGACATCTTCTTTTTTAAGCACATTGGAAGCTTCGACCATCACTTCTTCTACTGTCTTACCGGCACGGGCTTCTTCAAGGGCTGCCGATGTGATGTAAGCCACAGCTTCAGGGTAATTGAGCTTCAAGCCTTTGTTTTTACGGCGTTCGGCAATGATACCCAAGTTGAGCAACATCAGTTTGTCGATTTCTTTTGGAGTAAGATGCATAACTAAATAGGTTTATGTTATATTTTTAACATCTGCTAAAATCAAAAGTTCATCGTGTAAAGTAAAATTTGTATATTTACATTCAAAAGAAAAGATGATGGAAAAGAACTGGATAATAATATTGTTGATGGCTTTTTTCTGCCCTGCACATGCACAGTGGGCATTGCCTCATATTTCAGTCGCTCATGTAAGGACTGAGCCGCGCCATGGTGCGGAAATGTCGACACAGGCTCTCATGGGTACTCCTCTCCATGTGGATTCAGTTACTACGACCGGATGGGTTGCGGTAACGATGCCTGACGGTTACACCGGATATATCATGGGTAATTCGCTTACTATGCTTGATGATGATGAATTCGGGGATTGGCGCGAATCAGAGAGGGGAATGATTGTTTCATCACATGAAATACGGACATATATCGATTCATTAAGCTATGAACCGGTCAGCGATCTCGTAGCGGGAGATATAGTCTGTCTCAGCGGGGAGAAGGGTCGGTTGCGTACCGAAATATTGTTGCCCGATGGCAGACGCGCATGGGTATTCAATACCGACATTATTCCTCTTGACAGTGTGACTTTTACCGGCGTTGAGCCAATACTCGACATGGCACGACAGCAGATGGGTGTGCCATATCTGTGGGGAGGTCTGTCAACCAAAGGCATGGATTGTTCCGGACTTGTCAAACTTGCATTTCTATCAGCCGGATATATTGTGCCACGTGACGCATCGCAGCAGGCTCTTGCCGGAGTGGCTGTAGACATGGATTCGTTACAACGGGGGGATCTTGTGTTCTATGGCAAACCTGAGACCGGCAGAATAAACCATGTCGCGATTTATGATGGCGACGGTACTGTCATAGAAGCGGCGGGACGGGTTCGTCGAAACAGGGTTGAAGATGCCGGGAAGATAATTACTGCGCGACGGTTGCACGTGGCTTCGACACCTGTCGTCACACGACATCCCTGGTATTATTCAAGAAATGTCGAATAAATAGAATCGATTTTTGACTCAATTACCTCGTCTAATTCAATGGTAATAGGTTCGGTTTCAAGTCGTAGCTCTTGCTTTGCGTTTGCAGCCGGTGTGACAGGTGCAGCTACGGGTGCCGGTGTCATTTTGCGCTCCTCCTGACGTTTGGATTTTTCCCGACCCTTATCACTCTTGCGTGACACATGTCCGGAGGAATGGTAATTGTTGGCGTAATAGCGTTCATCGATGTTGCTGATGATTACTCCGCGACTGGCAGACGCATGGATAAATTGCCCGTCACCGAGATACAGCCCGACGTGCGACACTTTTTTCTTATCCCTGCCTGTAGCAAAGAATAGCAGGTCTCCGGTGGTGAGCGCGCCTTTTTTTATTGACTTGCAGAATTTTTGTTGTTGCGCCGAATTGCGCGGTATCGTCAGCCCAAGTGCTTTAAGATACACTTTCATGGTCAGTCCGGAGCAGTCGGTGCCTGAATAGTCAGCGCCTCCGTAACGGTATGGTGTACCGAGCCAGGTAAGTGCTTCCTCGACAATCCTCTTGTCTTCTCCTTTCAATCGTTCCGGATTGAAGGCGAGACCTCCGATATAAGCAGGCTGCTTATCATGTTTTACTGCCGATTTGGATGATTTACACCCGCTGAGCATTAACATGGCGGAAGCAAGCACTATTAGGACGAAATTTATGATGTGACTGCTCTTTCTCATAGCTACAAATTTAATAAAATAATTGTCCCATGCAGTCTATTTTAACATCATATAATAAAAAAACGCGGGACATGGTGTTGTCCCGCGCCTGATGTTTTATATACAGATGACAAGGTTCATTGGACTTTTTTGAGCCGGAAGCCTGCCTGCATTCCGTCGTAGCTCTGCAGCAATGAATTTGCACCTTTGAGTGTTGAGTTGCCCGATATGGATGCGATTGTATTTACGAGACTCATAAGTTTCGAGATGTCAAAGGTGATTGAAAGCTGGTTGCCCGCTTTCGTTACAGCCGCGTTTAAACTGCCGACATTCATCTTGCCCATTGCCTTGAACTGAAATTTCATGAATCCTTCCTGGTCACTTTGGGCGAGTGTGCCGGAAAGTGAGCCGCGGTTAAATTTCATTGTGAATGTGCTGTCGGCATTGACTGTAAACACCATCTTGTCCAGACCGGCACGTTTGTAATAAGGAGCAATTTTGCTCTCTATGGTTGCCGACGCAGCGGCACCACCGGCTTTTTTCAGCAGGTCATCGCTTTTGAATGCTACTGCAGGTGCCGAATAGTTCCATGTACCGGTAAGGTCAGCCGGAGTGATTTTGCTTGTGCCAAGCACATTCCCTATAACCGAACCGAGTACATCGCCTAAGCCGGAGCCGCTTTTGCCGGATTCGGATGATTCAGATGACTGGCTTGACCCGCCTATACCTTTAAGGACATCTTTGAGGTCAAAAGACTGTGCCGATACAGTGCAGGCACATATTAATGCTAAAAGCACGGAATAGATTGTTTTCATATTGTGATATATGTTTTGGAATTATTGTTCAAGGGTTATATTGCCGAAACAGTCGGGTCGTTCAAATTGCGGCGTGGGCGAGTCTATCGGCATCCATGAAAGGAAATGGGGCTGCGATGTGCCGGATGCACATTTGAAGAAGTTGCCTTTCATTTTCACCGGAAATTCCGGCGTGTCGATGCCGAGAAAGGAGAAGGGTATCTCGGCGAGGATATTCCAGGTGAAAAGTCCTTCAAGCTCCCGGAAGGGGCGGTTGCCACATGAAGCGTAACAGGTGATTGCGGAAAGTTTTTCTTCCGGGATAACAGTTTCACTACCATCGGCACCGTGCAGTTTTCCGCTTATTGTGCCTATGCAGTTTATCATTAATGTAATGTATGCAGGATTGTTGACATCTGGTTGTATGCACATGCCTACACAAGAATCTTCATAGACGGGAGTATTGGGCTTGAAATTGACAGCGCGCAGGTAATTGCTGCGCACAAAAAAGTCGATAAACAGGGTAGTGTCAGAATGAGCCATCGAGAATGTTGTCAAAGGATGATACGGATATTTTTCTTTCCATCCGAGCGAATCGATTGTCTGTCTGACACCATTTTCTTCAAGTGAGTTTATTACGGTGTCTACATCCGGGAGCACGATGTTTCCGAGTGCCGGGACATAGAGAGTTGGATTATTAGTGTTCATTGTCATTATTATAAGGAGATATAGTCTTTAATACCCATCACAAATCCTATTGCCGCCATGATAAGCAATATGCCGCCTATTATTCGGTTGACAAGCCAAAGTGACCTCACATTGAAATGGGAACGCACTTTGTTGACAAAAAAAGTGATTGTGAACCACCAGAGCATAGCGCCACCGAATATTGCGATATACCCGGAGATATAGTGATAGTAGCGGAATTCGGGCAAAAGGAAATTGAAACGGGCAAACAGACCGATTATAAAAAATAGTATGAGCGGGTTGGAGAATGTGAGCAGGAATCCTGTCACGAAATCTTTCCAATAGGTATTGGGTGAGTCTTGTGGAGTGGTCAACTGACGTGCCGGATTCTTACGGAAGAGATAGAAGGCGAAAGCGGCAAGCACGATTGAGCCTATTATCTGTAAAAGCAGTTGATTGGTCTCTATAAAATCGGTTATAAACGATAACCCGAGACCGGTCAAAAGACAGTAGATGAGATCGCTCAGCGCCGCGCCCATACCGGTGAAAAAAGCCGGCCATCTGCCTTTATTAAGGGTGCGCTGAATACATAACATTCCTATCGGCCCCATTGGCGCCGAAATGAGTATGCCTATGGCAATACCGCGGATAACTATGTATAATAGCGATTCCATGGTCGATATTCTATATTCAAAGTTACAGCAAATGTCGGTAAATAAAAAGTTTTAACATAAAATTAAGACTTACCGGCATCAATAGCTGTGATGTTCGCGTCGCGCAGCGTCAATGCGGAGCATGATAAACACCAGGAAGGTGAATCCCCATAACGAAGAGCCGCCATAGCTCAGGAACGGGAGGGGGATGCCGATTACCGGACATAATCCAATGACCATGCCTACATTTATTGCGAGATGGAAGATGAAAAATGATGCCACACAATAAGCATATACTCTGCCGAATATGGTTGGCTGCCTCTCGGCTATTGTCAGCACCCTCAATATCAACGCAAGGAATAGCAACAACACGGCGGTAGTGCCGATGAAGCCTTCCTCTTCACCGATGGTGCAGAAAATGAAGTCGGTGTGTTGTTCGGGCACATATTTGAGCTTAGTTTGTGTGCCGTTAAGAAATCCCTTGCCGGAGAGACCGCCGGACCCGATGGCAATCTTTGACTGGTTGACATTATATCCGGCACCGCGCAGGTCTTCAACAATACCGAGCGACACCTTTATACGTTGCTGTTGATGGGGTTGCAACACATCATTGAATACCTTGTTTACTGAGAAGAGGAATATGACCGCTGCAACCGCGCCGCCGACAGTTATCAGCAATGGCTTGACCGGTCCTTTGAACATGAGCAGCAGGCAATAGACAAGTGCTATGCCGATAACCGGAAGGAAAAACGCAAGTCCGGGAATCGTGACATTGCAAAGCGAGAGTATCCATGCAATTAGACCTGTGGAAAGAAACCACAGTAGCACGTTGCGCGCACCGACAAGCTGCTTGCAGTAGACCGCGAGCATGGCAACGATGAGCAGCTCTATCATGATAAATACCGACACCTCCCCGGAGGGTATACCCATAATCATGGTCTCCGTATATTTCACCGTTGTCACGAAGAAAACCACGGCACATAACGCTGCTGCAAGCACGAGCCCGCTCATCCCCTCACGGTAAAGCACGAAAAATAGAGCCATGTAAGCGAGTGCCGACCCCGTCTCTTTCTGGGCAAGAATCAGCCCGATCGGAAGCATTATTATGAGCAGAGCCTTCAGATAGTTGACCGGAGAGGCGTTGAGATTGAAATTGTAGGATGAAAATAATTTGGCGAGTGCAAGCGCGGTGGCAAACTTGGCAAATTCCGCCGGTTGCAGACTCATCGGACCAAGTACAAGCCATGAGCGGGAGCCTTTTATGTCAGGCGCGACAAATATGGTTACGATCAGCAATAATATCAACACTCCGTAAATGGGGTAGGCATACGCCTCGTAGATACGGAAGTCTATCAGCAGTATGACCACACCGGCAAGCAGAGCCAGTCCGACCCATCGCAGTTGTTTCCCCGAAAATTCATCGAAAGAGAAAATGGAGGCATTGTCAAAGTCATAACTTGCCGCATATACCGACACAATACCTCCTGCCACAAGCAAGAGATAGATAATCACCGTCACCCAGTCAAGGCTACGGAATACTGACGTGTTAGTGTTTCTTGACTCCACTGCTTATAATCGTATTTGATTCTAACATCCTGTCTTCGAGATACTGCCGCTCGGGGGCAATGGCTCCCGTCAGATACTTTTCCATCATCAGCGAGCCTATCGGCACACCGTATGTGGCTCCGAAACCTGCATTTTCCACATAAACGCAGATGGCTATCTTCGGGTCATGATAAGGGGCGAAACCGATAAACGCCGAATGGTCTTTACCGTGGGGGTTCTGCGCCGTACCGGTCTTTCCGCACACCTCGATATCTTTTAGATTGGCAAGCCGGCATGTGCCCCCGGTGACCGCCATTCTCATGCCTTCGGCTACATCCTCGAAATGCTGTCGCTCTATAGTCGGGATTCGACGTTCGGTAAGCTCTTTCGGAAGTATTGTGTCTTGTATCTCTTTGACAACATGTGGGGTAATAAACCACCCTCTGTTGGCGATTGTCGCACACAGGTTGGCTATCTGGAGAGGGGTGGCAAGTATCTCTCCTTGTCCGATGGCTATGGATATGATGGTGTTTGCGCTCCAGCGTCCCTCGCCATATATCTTGTTATAAAATTGTGCGTTAGGGATGAAGCCACGGCTTTCTCCCGGAAGGTCTACTCCAAGCTTGTAGCCGTATCCGAGTGACACAAGATGACGTTTCCAGACCTCAAATGCTTCGGCTGCCGACCCGTATTTGGCGCGTTTGCCGTCGAGCATTGCCTTCAGTCCCCAGCAGAAAAATGCGTTGCATGAAGTCTGCAATGCCGGTTTGAGGGCAATAGGTGACCCGTGACCGTGACATCCTACCCGTAGACCGCCGTTGATAAATCCATGATAACAGGGATATGCCGTTGTGAGCGAGATGATATCTTCCTGACGCAATATAAGACCCTGGCTCGGCTTGAATGTGGAGCCGGGCGGGTAGGCACCCATGAGTGCGCGGTCATAGAGCGGTTTATAGAAATTATTTACCAGTTCCTTGTAATTGCTGCCTCGCTCCCTGCCGACAAGTAGTTTGGGGTCGTAGGTGGGGCTGCTCACCATTGCAAGTATCTCTCCGGTTGACGGCTCTATCGCTACGATTGCACCGATTTTATTTTGCATCAGCTGCTCACCGTACATCTGAAGGTCGATATCCAGACTGAGTTTGATGTCACGACCCGAAACCGGGGGAATATCATGGGCGCCGTCATCGTATTTTCCCTTGATTCTTCCGTAAGCGTCGCGGATAAGTATCTCAACGCCTTTTTCCCCACGCAGATATTCTTCATAGCTTTTTTCCACGCCGAGGTCGCCGCAATAGTCTCCGGAGGCATAATAATTATCGCGTTCGATGTCACGCTGCGATACCTCCCTGATGTTGCCAAGCACATTTGCCGCAGCTGAATACATATATTGGCGAAGTATTCGCTGCTGTATGAAGAAGCCGGGGAAACGGTAAAGTTTTTCCTGAAGCCTGCCATAGTCCTGTGCCGAGATATGGGTTATGAGTTTCTGGGGTGTATATGACGAATAGCCGGGATTAAGGCGCTTGTCCTTCATGTCGGCGATGCGTTTCAAAAACTGTTCTTTGGTGATGTTGAGTGTGCGGCAGAAGTCAAGTGTGTCAAATTCCTGTACATTTTTCGGAATCATCATGACATCGTAGGCAGGTTGGTTATACACTACCAGTTTGTCATTGCGGTCACGCATCATTCCGCGCGAAGGATACAGCGTCTTGCGCATGAACGCGTTGGAGTCGGCAAATATCTTGTAGTCGCCGTCCATCACCTGCAGGTTGAAAAGCCTTATCAGGTATATGACGACAATCACTACGATGAAGCCGCCTATTATATATTTACGTTTTTCAAGATTGTAGTCTTTTCTCATAGTAAACAATGTATGGTCAATCGTGGCGCGACACCACGCTGTCAAGACCTAAGAGGAGGAAGAATGTAAGAAGGGTGCTGCAGACTATGCGTAACAACAGCCGCCAGATGTCAAAGAACGAGAATGCCTCGATGAGAAATATCGTGGTGCAATAGAGAAGTACGACCGTGAAAAGATACTTCATGTATATTTCCTGCCCAAGAGAGCGAATTGAGGGTTCCGGAATGGAAAGCTCGTCTTCGCGCGGAAAATAGAAATGCAATATCGAGTGACGTGACATGGCGATTATGGTACACGCGAGTGCGTTCATCCCCTGGGTGTTGGCAAATATGTCGACGCTCAGCCCGGCAAGAAATGCAAGTGTGAGTACCCAGTTGGTCGAGAGGGTCAGTGGAAGATACACTATGAAATAGATGAATACAAACGGTACCGCCACATTGAACAGGCAGATGTTGTTGAACACCATTGCCTGTAACAACACAAGCACGATAAACAGTATCGAAAATTGTATTATGGTTTTTGTCATAGCGGTTGTGTATCAATCATTTTCTTCGCCTGCCTGAATGCTCATAAGTTCATCCTTCATGTTGTTACGGATAACCCTCACGGTGCTTAGCGTGGTGAAATCGGTGAATAATTTAATACGTAGTGCGTAGAAATTGTCATCATGTTCCTTCTCGTGGCTGATGATGGTGCCTACCGGAATCCCTTCCGGAAATACAGCGGAATATCCGCTGGTCACTATCGTATCGCCCTTTTTGAATTTTTCATGACGGGGCATCTCTTCAAGAAGTGCTTCGTGAGGACTTTTGCCATCCCATACAAGCGAGCCGAAATATTCCCGTCCCTTGACCTTGCACGACAGGCGCATCTCGGGATTGAGCAGCGATATGACTCGTGCCGACCGGTCACCGACTATATTGACTATGCCGACGACTCCGTTCTGGTCGACAACACCCATTTCCGGCTTGACGGAATCGAGTCGCCCTTTTTCTATCGTGATATAATTGTTGACACGCGACACACTGTTGCTTATCACGTGGGCAAGTATGAAGTCAAACTGCCGGAGCGACGAATCGCGGGCGATAGAGTCGGCGGTGATTTCTTCCTGACGGAGCGCAAGCTGCTTGCGAAGCCAGATTACTTCCGATTCAAGTGAGGCATTCTGTCTCTGCAGGTCCTCGTTGATGTCGTGAAGATGGAAATATGAGGTCACCATACCCGAAGTCTTAAACACAAGCGAACTCACCTTGTTTGCCGACGTTAGGTATATATAATGCTGATACGGATTATTGTTAAAAAGCAGCATGCAGCTTATAATCACGTAGATGATAAATAAGAACCACTTGCTGTACTTTATTAAAAAATCAAGCAGATTACGCATCTGTTACCGTTTTGGGGATGATGACTAAGCAGAGATGTAAGAGGATGTTGCAGAAATTTTACAAAAATTGCAACACCCTCCTGCATCGTGACCGGCATAGCCGGTCACGGAGAAATAGCGGCAATCCACAGCGGGATTACCGTATGAGGAATTTGAACTTGTTGATGTTCTTGAGTGCGACACCTGTACCGCGAGCCACTGCAAGGAGCGGGTCTTCAGCGATATGGAACGGTATGCCGATTTTGTCGACAAGACGTTTGTCAAGACCGCGTAGAAGCGCACCGCCGCCTGCAAGCCAGATACCGTTGCGCACGATGTCGGCATACAGTTCGGGGGGTGTCTGCTCAAGGGCACTCAATACAGCCGCCTCAATCTTTGAAATCGACTTCTCGATGCAGTGAGATATTTCCTGATAGCTTACAGGCACTTCCATCGGGAGGGCTGTCATGTGGTTAGGTCCATGCACGATATAATCTTCCGGCGGATTTTCAAGCTCGGTAAGTGCCGACCCGACATTCATCTTGATAAGTTCAGCGGTACGCTCGCCTACTTTTATATTATGAGCGCGGCGCATGTGCTGCTGGATATCATCGGTAAGGTCGTCGCCTGCAATCTGGATGCTCTTGTTGCTGACAATACCTCCGAGGGAGATTACCGCGATTTCGGAGCTGCCACCGCCTATATCGACAATCATGTTGCCCTCCGGTGCCTGCACGTCGAGCCCGATACCGAGTGCCGCAGCCATAGGCTCATAAATCATGTACACGTCACGGCCTCCGGCATGTTCCGAAGAGTCGCGCACGGCACGAATCTCGACTTCTGTGGAGCCTGAGGGAATACCCACGACCATGCGCAGGGAAGGGGAGAACCAATTGCTTTTTGTGCTCACCTTCTTGATAAGACCGCGTATCATAAGCTCGGCGGCGTTGAAGTCGGCGATAACGCCCTTGCGGAGCGGTCGCACGGTGCGGATGCCTTCCGGCTCCTTGCCTTGCATCTGCTGCGCCTCGGTGCCGACTGCGATAAGCTTGCCGGTCTTGGTGTCGAGTGCCACGATTGACGGTTCGTCGATTACAATCTTGTCATTGTGGATGATGATCGTATTCGCCGTGCCGAGGTCAATGGCTATTTCTTTTGTAAAGGAGAAAAGTCCCATTTTGAATTAATTTAGGCTTGCCGTTTATAAGATTCATAAACAGTGGATGTTCATAAATCTTATAAAGGCTTGCGAAAGTTGATAATTAGTGCTTGAAGTGGCGTATGCCGGTCATCACCATTGCGATGCCGTTTTTGTTACAATATTCCACTGTCTCATTGTCGCGGATGGAGCCGCCGGGCTGTATCACGGCGTTGATACCCTCCTTATGTGCGATTTCCACGCAGTCAGCGAAGGGGAAGAATGCATCTGAAGCCATTACAGCGCCGTTGAGGTCGAAGCCGAATGACTTGGCTTTCTCGATGGCGTGTTTCAGCGCGTCCACACGTGAGGTCTGTCCTACACCGCTTGCATAAAGCTGTTCGCCTTTTGCAAGTACGATGGCGTTGCTCTTGGAATTTTTGACAATCTTGTTGGCGAAAAGCAGGTCTTTTACCTGTTCCGGAGTCACGGCAAGGTCGGTTGCCTGCTTCAGGTCGGCGGGTACCTCGATTTTGAGGTCGCGTTCCTGTCCGAGCGCACCATTTAGACAAGAGCGGAACTGCATCTTTTCTGTCACAGGAGCTTTCTGGACAAGGATTATACGGTTTTTCTTCTGTTCAAGGATAGCGAGTGCATCATCGTGGTATGCCGGGGCTATGATTACCTCGAAGAATATCTTGTTGATTTCCTCGGCAGCCTTTGCGTCGACGGTGCCGTTGGTGATAAGTACGCCTCCGAATGCCGATACCGGGTCTCCGGCGAGAGCGTCTGCCCAAGCCTCGGCAATAGTGGGGCGTGTGGCAAGACCGCAGGCATTGTTGTGCTTCAGCACGGCGAATGTCGGGTCGGTGAACTCGGAGATGAGGTTGACTGCTGCGTCTATGTCAAGGAGGTTGTTATAGGAAATCTCCTTGCCGTGGAGCTGCTTGAATATTTTGTCAAAGTCGCCGAAGAAATATCCTTTCTGATGGGGATTTTCACCATAACGCATGGTCTTTGCTCCGTCGATTGCCACGCGGAGTGCCGACGGTCCTTCTTCCTGATCGAAATAGTTGAAGATAGAGCTGTCGTAGCCCGAACTTACTGCAAACGCCTCTTTTGCAAACCAGCGGCGCTCTTTGAGCGATGACTGCGCTCCGTTGTTGCGAAGCATTTCTGCGAGGGGAGCATACTGCTCTTTTGATGCGACGATGATTACATCATTGTAGTTCTTTGCAGCGGCGCGGATGAGCGAAATGCCGCCTATATCGATTTTTTCGATTATATCTTCGTGAGATGCTCCTGAAGCAACTGTATCTACAAAGGGGTAGAGGTCGACTATCACCAGGTCAATCTCGGGAATTTCATATTGCTTGATCTGCTCCCTGTCGCCTTCGTTTTCACGACGGTTAAGGATTCCGCCAAACACTTTGGGATGGAGGGTCTTTACACGACCACCAAGAATGGAAGGATAGCCGGTGAGGTCTTCAACTAAAGCGCAGGGATAGCCGAGGCTTTCGATAAATGACTGGGTGCCACCGGTTGAAAGGAACTGTACACCTTCTTTATTTAATAACGCAAGTATTTCATCTAAACCGTCTTTGTGATAAACGGAGACCAGTGCGGTCTTAATCTTCTTAATGTCGGACATTCTCTTATTGTTCTTTATTTTGCAGTTCAGAGTGCAAAATTATTAAAAATCCGCGTAACCACCTACCGTATCACATAATTATTTACAAATTATTTACAATAAAAATCTCACTTGCCTTTTTCCGGCAATTCGAACTTTATTGGCAACGTGTACCAACAATCGGCGGGTTTGCCTTCTTCTTTCCCAGGAATGAAATCGGGCAAGGTTTTGACAACATCGATAGCCGCTTGGTCAAATATTGGATTTGGTGACCTTACAATCTTTACTTCACCAACTTTTCCTGTCTTTCCAACAACAAATTGAACTACAACACGACCTTCGATGCTGTCTTTAAGAGCCTCTTCAGGATATTTCAAATGGGAGTATATCCACTTTATTAACTCCATATCACCCCCCGGGAATTGAGGCATCTGCTCTATAGCACCCAAATAAGGATTATCCTTAAATCCTTTAGAAGTTGTAACCTTATTATCGGGGAACTGGCTTGGTGTCGCCTGGGCAGCCCACGGTGTCAGCATGGCGATAACGCTTGCCGATATTCCGACAAGCCGCACTATCTTTCCTGAAAGCCGACGCTCGTTAAGCTGCTGTTCAAGATACTCTATTTCCGCCTCACATTTCGGACAACTTCCCGAGCATTCTCCTTTAAACTTACATTCCGACACCACGTAACTGATATCGTTGGCTTCCGCTATCTGACGGCGGATTTCCTTTAAAATCTTGCAAGTGTTTTTTCCTCGTGTCATGATATTAAATTTTTAAGGGTTACTTATTACAGGGTTGAGGCGAGAGCGTCGGCACAACGCTCGCCGTCGATTGCCGCCGAGACTATGCCGCCGGCATATCCTGCACCTTCACCACAGGGATATAGCCCTTTGATGGCTATGTGGGAAAGTGTTTCGGGGTCACGCGTCACCCTGACCGGGGAGGATGTGCGCGTCTCGCAGCCGATAAGCACTGCATCGTTGGTCAGGAATCCTCTCGCTTTTCTGCCAAAGTCGATAAATCCTTTTTGCAGCCGTCGTGCAATACCCTCGGGAAGAAGGCGGTCGACACGTGCCGGATGTATGCCGGGAGCATACGACGTTGCTGGAAGGTCTTTTGACGGGCGACTTTCCGTGAAGTCTTTCATGCGCTGGGCGGGGGCGTTGTGGGTGTTACCCGCATCCTCGTAAAACCGCGCCTCGATTTCCGCCTGAAATTTCATCATTTTCAGCGGGTCATCGGGGGTGGCGGATTCCACATCTTCCGGCAATACCTCGACAACCATTCCGGAGTTTGCCCATTTTGTGCCGCGCGATGAGGGTGACATGCCGTTGACCACGAGCTGTCCCGGTCCGCTTGCCGCCGGAATTATAAATCCTCCGGGACACATGCAGAAAGAATACACTCCGCGGTCGTCAACCCGCGTAAGCATAGAGTATTCTGCCGCCGGGAGATATTTGCCCCTCCCTTCGGGATTGTGGTATTGTATGCTGTCGATAAGTGCCTGCGGATGCTCGAGTCTGACACCGACGGCGATTCCTTTCGGCTCGATGGCGATGCCTTGACGCATCATCATCTCATAGGTGTCACGTGCCGAATGACCTGTGGCAAGGATTACGGGACCGTGATATTCCGTGCCGTCAGCTGTCTCAGCTCCTGTCACTTCACCGCCGTTCATAAGAAGAGAGGTGACACGCGCATTGAAATGAACCTCACCCCCATGTCTTATGATTGTATTGCGTATTGCCTTTATCACTTCGGGAAGACGGTCGGTGCCGATGTGGGGATGGGCGTCGACGAGGATGTCTTCCGGTGCGCCGTGGCGGTAAAGTGTGGCAAGTACATGGTCGACCGACCCGCGCTTCTTGCTTCGGGTATATAGTTTGCCGTCAGAGTATGCGCCGGCACCGCCCTCTCCAAAACAGTAGTTGGAGTCAGGGTCGACACGGTTTTCCCGCGCGATTGCCGCCATATCCTTACGGCGGCTGTCGACATCCTTGCCGCGTTCAAGGATAATTGGGCGGATGCCGTGCTCAAGCAGACGCAGCGCGGCGAATAGTCCGGCGGGACCTGCTCCGACGATGATTGCCTGTGATGGAGCTTTCGATACCTCTTTATATGTGACAGGAAATTCGGTCGCTATTTCCGGCAGATGTTCACCCACACCGAGCCTCAGAGTCACGTTAATCATGACTTTGCGCTGACGGGCGTCGATTGAACGCTTGACTATGCGCAATTCGGTGATTTCTCCATCGCTACAGCCAATCTGTCGTGCAGCGATTTTTTCAAGTATTTTCAGATTGGACGCCTCCTTCGGGGTCACTCTCAGTTGCAGGTCGGTTATCATTGTTCGGTCAGGGATTTTGGTTGATAGGTGTGGCATCGGCAAATCTCTTGTTCAGCTTACGCAGCATTATGAGCAGTGTCACTACCGCCACGATAAATGCGATAAGGTCGGAGCCGGTCATGCTTGCCCAAACGCCGTCAGTGCCGTAAATCCTCGGGAGAATGATAAGGAACGGGATAAGAAACAGCAACTGACGCGTGAGCGACAGGAATATTGATATCTGAGGTTTGCCGATTGACTGGAAAAAATTTTGTATTACAATCTGGCATCCTACTACCGGATAGCAGATGAAATAGATGCGGAAACCGTTACGCGCTATCTCTATGAGGGTAGGGTCAGTGGTAAATAGCGAGCTTATCGTGTCAGGGAACGATTCGGTGAGAATAAAACCAAGCGTCGTTATCGACACCCCGGCAATGATGCCGATTCTAAGTGTACGTTTGACGCGTTCCCATTTGTTAGCACCGTAATTGAAGCCAAGTATAGGCTGCATGCCCTGGGTTACACCGAACACCACCATTATGAAAAACATCGTGGTACGGTTGACTATACCATAGGCACCTACCGCCAGATTGCCGTCACTGCCGGCATAGTCAAGCAAAGCTTTGTTTATGAATACCACTACCACGCAGGCACATACATTCATGAGAAACGGTGATAGCCCGATCGAGTATATGCGTTTGATTATCGAGGGCGTAAACCATCGGTTGTCACGCTTGAAATGTATGAAGCTGCTCTTTGACATAAAGTGGATGAGTACCCAGATGAAAGCCGCAAACTGACCGCATATCGTGGCGAGAGCCGCTCCGGCGATGCCCCATTTGAAGGTAAAGATGAATATAGGGGCGAGCACTACATTGACAGCCACTGACAACAATGCCGAAATCATCGCTTTTTTCGGGTATCCGGTTGCGCGCATCAGGTTATTTAGCCCGATGAATACATAGGATATCGGGGTGCCGTAGAGGATTATGACCATGAATTCCCGCGCATACTTTATGGTCTCGGAAGTCGCGCCGAAAAAGTAAAGTATGTCATCAAGAAAGAGTAGGGTCAGCCCTCCGAATATCACCGAATGAATCAGGCATAGCACCATTACATTGTTTACCACGTCGGTCGCCCGCGATTCATTTTTCTGCCCGATAAATATTGAGCTGATGGTTGCGCCGCCTACTGCAATCAGCGTACAGAAGGCAACGACCAGATTCATCAGCGGGAAGGTGATGGCAAGTCCCGATATAGCCATAGGTCCCACGCCTCTGCCTATGAAAATACTGTCGACAATATTATATAGCGAAGTGGCAACGCTTGCAATGATTGCAGGCACTGAATATTGAACCAGTAATTTGCTTACCGACTTCGTTCCAAGCGTGAGTGGACTGTCTGTTTTTGCCATATTAAGATTATGTTTTACAAAATTAACAGCTAATTATGCAATGTTGAGACTCAAACGATGTAAATTTGCATAAATTTTAACTTTTTTAATATGGCTAAGACCGGAGTTTTATTTGATCTTGACGGTGTCCTGATTGACAGTGAGCGCCTTTATAGCGGTTTTTACGATAATCTTGGAGAATTATATAATATTGAAGAAGAAAACTTCTCAATGGCAATAAAGGGTTCGACAATAGAGCAGATTTTAAGCAAGTATTTCCCCTCGCCTGAGGCGAGTGCCGATGTGCTGCGACGCATAAATGAATTTGAGGCGAATATGGAATATCCGATATGCGA
The DNA here is from genome assembly GCA_003150235.1 of Bacteroidales bacterium. Classification (GTDB taxonomy): domain Bacteria; phylum Bacteroidota; class Bacteroidia; order Bacteroidales; family Muribaculaceae; genus Muribaculum. The sequence continues at coordinate 12,239 of QAMW01000034.1, read as the reverse complement.
GGGGGTGATTGAGTTTCTTTCGGAACTGAAGTCGCGTGATATTCCTGCTGCTATTGTAACCAGCTCAAGCGACAATAAGATGGTGAAGCTATGGAACCAGCATCCCGGGCTTAAGGCATACTTCGACACTATAGTGACAGGAGGCGATATCACACGCTCAAAACCGGATCCGGAAGGATATCTGCTCGCCGCGAAGCGCGTCGGGTGTAATCCTGAGGATTGTTATGTGTTTGAGGACTCTATTTCCGGGCTTGCTGCCGGAATGGCGGCAGGATGCACCGTCATAGGACTTGCCACAACTCTTCCCGCAGAAAGACTAAAAGGAAAAGCCCACATACTCATTGACGGGTTTGCAGGCTTTTCTGTTGATGATATGATTGCCGTGAAGCGTCACTGACATGCCTTGAAGCTCATGTCAAGCCCTTTGACAGAGTGGGTGAGTGCACCGACGGATATAAAGTCCACCCCACATTCGGCGTAATCGCGCAGGGTGTCGTAAGTGATGCCTCCCGATGATTCGATTTCACATCTTCCGGCAATCAGCTTGACAGCCTCGCGTGTGCGCTCAGGGGTAAAGTTATCGAGCATTATCCTGTCTACTCTGGCTTCCAATGCAAGATTTATCTCGTCGGTATTTCGTACCTCTACTTCTATTTTGAGGTCGCGTCCGGTCTCTTTGAGATATTTCTTTGCAGCAGCCACGGCTTCCTTGATGCCACCGGCAAAATCCACATGATTGTCTTTAATGAGTATCATGTCGAAGAGTCCGATACGGTGGTTGTGACCACCTCCGATTTTTACCGCCTCTTTTTCAAGCATACGCATACCGGGAGTGGTCTTGCGGGTGTCAAGCACCTTGGTCTTCAATCCTTTCAGCTTGTCCTGATAACGTGCCGTGGTAGTGGCTATGCCGCTCATTCGCTGCATGATGTTCAACATCACACGTTCGGTCTGGAGGAGTGAGCGCACAGGTCCTTCCACTACAAATGCTATGTCGCCCGGCTTCACATGTGCCCCGTCATTGATAAACGTGGTCATTTTCAGTGACGGGTCAAATTTTTCAAATACCTTGCGGGCTATTTCCACGCCGGCAAGTATGCCTTCTTCTTTTACTATAAGCTGCTGCTTACCCGTCTCTTCCGCAGGTATGGTGCTGAGGGTGGTGTGGTCACCGTCGCCTACATCTTCCGCAAAGGCGAGATCGAGCAGTCTGTCAATCAATTCATCTCTCGTATCCATAATTAAATAGCTTTGTGGTGCAAATTTACGGAATTTTAGATACAAAATGTGTAATTTTGCCGTTTAAAATAAGTAATCCGTATTTTTAAATGAAGATAGAATTGATGGTGATCGGGCGTACGTCGGCCCGGTATCTTCAGGATGGTATCGACGGTTATGTGAAACGTCTTGCTCACTATATCCCTTTTGAACTCCGGTATCTGCCTGATATAAAGACTACGAAATCGCTTACCTCCGAACGGCAGAAAGAGCTTGAAGGAGAACAATTTCTGGCTCAGCTGCAGCCGGGCGATTTCCTTGTATTGCTTGATGAACGTGGAAAAGAGATGACATCGCGCGATTTCGCCACATATATTGACCGGAAGATGCAGTGTGTGCCGAAGCGGATGATTTTTGTCATAGGAGGTCCTTACGGATTTTCTCAGGCGGTATATCAACGTGCCGATGACAAGATTTCACTTTCCAAAATGACTTTTTCTCATGAGATGGTCAGGCTTTTTTTCACCGAGCAGCTTTACCGGGCGATGACCATACTCCGAGGCGAACCCTATCATCACGACTGACATCATGGCTGCGATATCTACCCGAAAAGGACTCTTGGCAGTCTCACCGATTCTGGTGTTTCTTATCTTTTATGTAGCTGTTTCGGTCATTGTCAATGATTTTTACAAGATGCCGCTTGCCGTGGCGCTGCTTATCGCCTCGGCGTGGGGAGTGGTGATTCTGCGCGGAACACCCTTGTCGTCACGTGTCGAGATTTTCAGCAGGGAAGCAGGTTCGCCGGGTGTCATGTATATGATATGGATATTTTTGCTTGCGGGGGCGTTTGCCGCTCTTGCAAAAGAAATAGGCTCGGTGGAAGCTACGGTGAATCTTGCGTTGCATTGGCTTCCGGAAGAGATGCTCATACCCGGATTGTTTCTCGCGTCATGCTTCATCTCGCTTGCAATCGGTACATCGGTAGGCACGGTTGTTGCCCTCACACCGCTGGCGGTGCAGCTCGCGCAGTCAGAGTCGGGGTCGGTGCCGTTTTTCGTTGCGGTGGTGCTTGGCGGTGCTTTCTTTGGTGATAATCTCTCGTTTATCTCCGATACAACCATCGCGGCAACACGCACACAGGGATGTAAGATGAACGACAAATTCAAGGCTAATCTCTGGATTGTGCTGCCTGCCGCTGTAGCCTCCCTTGTGTTGTATATCATATTGGGCGCTGATGTCCCGGAAGCCGAAATCGGCGAAGTCAGCAATCCTTGGCTTGTGTTGCCTTACCTTATTATAATAGCCACTGCAATCGCGGGGATAAATGTTACCGTCGTGTTGTCGGTGGGCATTTTGTCAGCTATTGTCATCGCCATGTTTTCCGGTTATGACCTGTTGCAGTTGTTCGGTTTCATGGGCTCAGGAATAGATTCGGTGGGCAATCTTGTCATAGTGACCTTGCTTGCAGCCGGGATGCTCGGACTCATCAAGGCTGCCGGAGGTATAAAATACATCTTGCAGGTGCTGACCACGCGTATAAACGGTTCGCGCGGTGCCATGGCGAGCATCGCCCTTCTTGTGAGCATCGTGAATCTGTGTACCGCCAACAATACGGTGGCTATTCTCACCGTGGGCTCACTCTCTAAGGAGATATCGACCCGTTTCAGGATTGACCCGCGTAAGGCGGCTTCAGTGCTTGACACATGCTCGTGTATCGTGCAGAGTCTTATCCCATACGGTGCCCAGACGCTTCTTGCAACGGGTCTTGCGGGAATATCGCCTGTGGCTCCCTGGGGATACATGTATTATTCTTGGTCACTCATTGTCGCGGTGGCGTTGTCAATAATTTTCCGCTATCCTCGCCGTCTTCAGGTCCGTTAAATAAAACAACGGGGCGTATCTTACGATACACCCCGTGTTTTTTATGAAAGAATGTCTTTATCAGAGGATACCCTGTGCCATCATCGCACGTGCCACTTTCATGAAACCGGCAACATTGGCGCCCTTTACATAGTTGATGTAATCGCCTTCCTTGCCATATTTCTCACACTGGGCGTGGATGTTTGCCATGATATTCTTGAGCTTCTGGTCAACTTCCTCTGCGCTCCATGAGAGTTTCTGAGAGTTCTGTGCCATTTCAAGACCTGATACTGACACACCGCCTGCATTGGCAGCCTTTCCGGGTGCGTAAAGTATCTTGGCATTGAGAAATTCCTTGATTGCCTCGGGAGTAGAGGGCATGTTGGCACCTTCGCTGACAGCGAAACAGCCGTTGGCAAGAAGTGTGCGCGCATCATCACCGTCAAGCTCGTTCTGTGTGGCTGACGGCATTGCGATATCACACTTGTAGCCCCAGGGACGACCTCCTTCAACATACTCGCAGCCATATTCCTCTGCAAATTCGCGGATTCTGCCACGGTATTCGTTCTTGAGCTTGAAGATATAGTCAAGCTGCTCGGGAGTGATGCCTTCCGGTACATAGATGCAACCATCGGAGTCGCTCATTGTGATTACCTTCGCGCCAAGTTCAAGAAGTTTCTTAGCTGTGTAGGTGGCTACATTTCCGGAACCTGAAATTGCGACTACCTTGTCCTTTATATCGATGCCCTTGGTCTTGAGCATATTGAGAAGGAAATATACGTTACCGTAGCCGGTAGCCTCGGGACGGATAAGTGAACCGCCGAACTCAAGACCCTTGCCGGTGAATGTTCCGGTAAATTCACGTGCCATCTTCTTATACATACCGTACATGTAGCCTACTTCGCGACCGCCTACGCCTATGTCACCTGCGGGCACGTCAGTGTCAGGACCGATATGACGCCACAGCTCCGCGATGAAAGCCTGGCAGAAACGCATCACTTCCATGTCGCTCTTGCCGCGCGGAGAGAAGTCGCTGCCGCCCTTGCCACCTCCCATGGGGAGGGTGGTCAGAGAGTTCTTGAATGTCTGCTCAAATGCAAGGAACTTAAGGATTGACTGGTTTACCGAAGAGTGGAAACGGATACCTCCCTTGTACGGGCCGATGGCGTTGTTGTGCTGAATACGGTAGCCCATGTTGTTCTGGACCTTTCCCTTGTCATCAACCCAAGACACGCGGAACGAGAAAATACGGTCGGGGATGCAGAGGCGCTCGATGAGGTTGTAACGCTCAAATTCAGGATGTTTGTTGTATTCATCCTCGATAGTAGTGATTACCTCTTCCACTGCCTGAAGATATTCCGGCTCATTGGGAAAGCGACGTTTCAAGTCGTCTAATACTTCGGTTGCTTTCATTCTTTATTGATTGAAATTAATATGATTTGATGATTTTGCGACAAAGTTACAATGTTTTTCGCAAAATACATAACATTTTTCAATCTTTTTGCGTGTTTTGGTCGCATTTAGCTATTTCGTCGCACGATAGACGGCATCCATTATCGCCGGGCGTATGTTAAGACGGCTAAAGGCACTGTTGTCGCGGGTAGGGTTGACCCGGTTACTTAAAAAGATGTATATTAGCTCGTTTTTAGGGTCTACCCAGATGCATGTTCCCGTAAATCCTATATGCCCGAAGGTAGACGGGTCGGCGTCTTTAGCTGTCGGTGTCTTGTCGGGATTGTCGGTGTCCGGTCCGTCAAATCCAAGTTTTCTGCGCGATTTGTCGCTTTTTGTTCCTGTAAAAGTGTTGACCGTGGCGGGTGACATAATCTGACGACCGGCATAGCTGCCACCGTTGAGCCACATCTGGCAGAGTTTTGCGAGGTCGCCCGCGGTGGAAAAGAGTCCGGCATTTCCCTGCACACCTCCGGAGAAAGCGGCGAGTTCGTCATGAACGTAACCTTTCAGCGCCTGTTTCCTCATGAATTTGTCATGTTCCGTGGATGCGATATTCGCGGCACTGAAGCGTGATAAAGGGCGATACAGGGTGTGTGTTGCACCAAGCGGGCGGAAGATGCCGTTTTCTACAAACATGTCATGCGGCTGTCCGCTTACATTTTGCTCCATATCCATGAGTAAAGCGAAGTTAAGGTCGGAATAGAGGTAATTTTTGCTGTCGCGTGTATCGACGGCATATATCTGTTCCATGATAGAGTCGACTGTCGCGTCGCTCACATATAGCCCGTCGGCTACCTGCTTGTCGAAATCCTCCGTCCGGGTCTTGGAGGTGATGTCGCGGCGCAAGCGGGCGTTGCGGTTGGCATAGACTCCTTTCGCGATTTTTATCGTGTTGTCGCCGCGCATACGGTATGCTATCAGTTTGCCGGTATAGGAGGTGGTGTCCATCATGAATTTTGACAGATTGATTGCTGCCGGAAGCCCGCTTTCATGCAGGAGCAGCTGGCGGGGGGTTATGTCATCCTTACCACGTTGCTGTAATCCCGGAATGTATTTGTATGCCGGGTCGTCGAGTTTATACAGCCCTTCATCGTAGGCGAGCATCAGCCCCGGAAGAGTACCGGCGATTTTGCTCACGGAAGCGAGGTCATAGAGTGTCGAGTCGTTCACTTTATGGGTTTTAGTGTTGTCGGTATAGCCGTATTGCTTGTCAAGGATAATATCGCCTGACTTGGCTATGAGTACCTGACATCCGGGGAAAGCACCTGTCTGCAACCCTGTCTTAACTAATGAATCTACCCGATAGTCAAGCGTCGGGTCCAATCCTTTGACGGCAGGACTGCTGTAGCCGAGGCGGGTTTTCATCAGCCCGACACATCTGCCGAGCGGGGCGATTCCTTTCACATTGACCGGTAGCGAGCCGTTGACACGGATACCGCCAAACACGCCTTGCGCCGCATATTCCTGCGCGAGAGCCGTGTTTTCGCCCGTCAGCAGCACCGCCCCAGATTTCAACGGCGCAAATTTTGACAGTTTATAGGGATTCAGGAAAAATACCGTTACGAGATTACGGCAACCTTCAAGTTGGCGAAGTACTTCAATGGAAGCGGCTTTATCATTATAAATTCCGGCAATCACTATGTCACACGACTTTATCGCCTTGAGTTGTGTGGCTGTCAGCGCGGTTGAAGCTGAATAGCGTTTTATGTCGGCATATTTCGAGCAATAATGTGAGAAGGTGTTGTCGGCACCTTCTCCGATATTTACCACGGCTATACGCTTGTCGTATGTGTCGTCTATGGGGAGCAATGCTTCCTTGTTTTCCAGACAGGTAATCATCGCCGCTGTAAGGCGGCGGTTGACCGCATCGGCTTCCGGCGAGTCAAGCTGTTTTTTGAGTGACGCGTCACTTACTGGCTTATATCCGTCGGCGAGCCCGAGGGCATATTTGTAAGCGAGCACTTTCTTGCAGCGGCTTTCTATTACGGAGGCGGGGATGGTGCCGTTTCCGACGGCGGTCATCACTGCAGCAATGTCGGTGCGCGGTGCCGCTGACTCAAGCAGGATGTCGACACCTGCCTTGAGTGCCGACACGCAGTTGTTTTCCGTGCCTGCCGATGCACCTTTCATGGCGAGTCCGTCAGTCCATATAAGTCCGTCAAATCCCATCTCCTCTTTCAGCAAACCTGTTGTGGCTTTGTGAGAAAGGGAAGTAGGTGTGCCTGACCGGTCTATCGCCGGTACATTTAGATGTCCTACCATGATGCCTGACATGCCCGCATCGATGAAACGGCGAAATGGCAACAGGTCTATGTCGTGAAGCTGCTGACGGCTATGGCTGACCACCGGAAGCTCTTTGTGGGAATCTTTGTTAGTGTCGCCGTGACCGGGGAAATGCTTGCCTACAGCCATGATGCCGCCTGCCTCCAGCCCGCGTGAATAGGCGGTGCCGAGTCGGGCGACGCGTTCCGGGTCTTCACCGAATGAGCGATAGCCGATTACCGGATTCGCCGGGTTGGAATTGACATCAAGCACAGGGGCGAAGTTGACGTTGATGCCGAGCAGCTTACATTCACGCGCCACTTCTTTGCCGTATTCATAGAGCAATCTTTCGTCATCGATAGCTCCGAGGCTCATGTTGTAGGGAAAACGCGTCGTACCGGTGACGCGCATTGCCGGTCCCCATTCCCCGTCGAGTGTCATGACAAGCGGGATGGCGGCTATCGACTGTGCGTAATCAGTTAATTGGGCATATTGGTCGATTGTGCCTTTGCTGAATAGCAGTCCGCCTACGCCGAGGGTCTTGACATAAGTATGTATAGTCTGTTTCGCTGCCGCGACATTGGCGGGATTCACTTTGGGGACAAATAGCTGTGCGACCCGTTGCCTCATTGTCATCCCTGAATATACCGAGTCGACCCACCGGTTGCACTGAGGTGTCGCGGTAAGCTGCTTTATTGATGGCTCGGCTTTTGCCGAGATGAGCATGGCACCGAGATACAGTGCCATGAATATGAGTGAAAATGTTTTTTTCATCGCGGATTATGTGTTTTAGGTTATGAATGAGGTTACATGCGCGGTGCGCTGTCGGTGTATCTGATAGGTTTGTTATGTTGGCGTTCAATATAATCTATCATTGTCTCGTCGAGGCGAGCCTTACTGCGTGTCACGACTTTGCCGCGAGTGAGAGGCTCCATGTAGTCACCTCCGTTGGCAAGGTAGTCAATAGTCACGATGGTGTAGGTCTTGTCGGGGATGATTGCCGACACGTCGAAGCCTGCGCTCAGACCGTCGCCGCCGCGTCGAGCCATCACATCAAATGCTTCCTTGAGGTCCTTTCCTCTGATTTCCATCACCACGAGTTTGTTGTCAAAGGGGAGCATGGTCATGACGGTCTCCTTGGTGATATGTCCCGCGGGCATGCCACGTCTTATACCTCCCTTGTTTACTATGGCGACATCCACCGGCTCATTGACCAGTTTCTGTCCCATCTCATGCATCACATCGGCTACCCAGTTTAAAATAATCTGGCTGCCGGAGGGAAATTCCTGAGCAAGACGACCGATTTTCTGGCTTTTGAGAGAGTCCACGCCCGCGCGGTATTTGGCAAGCAATGCGGCAGCCTCCGGGTCGATGCGGTTGTCAAACCGCTTGTCGACGGGGATAAGTGAGTAGGTCGTTGTAAGGGTGGGGAGGTCTATTGCAATTTTTCCGACATTTATTCCTCGGCTGCCTGTCTGAGCCACTATCACGGTGTCGCCGGCGGCATTTGCCACTTTCCAGGCGAGCGCGTCGGGAGCTGATGGGTTGACCGTAGTGTGGGAGTGTCCGCCGATTATGATATCGATATCTTTTGAGTTGTGTGCTATGTCGATGTCGCTCGGTGTCGGCGGATTTTCGGTGTCATAGCCAATATGGGTGAGAGCTACTACCATATCGGTATGTTCTATGTGCTTCAGATACCAGGCGAGGGAATTGGCGGCATCTGTCGCGTCAAGATAGCGCACTCCCTCGGCATTGGTGTCGGCAATCATTCCCTTAGGGTCAAGGTTTATTGCCATGAAGCCGATTTTGCGATTGCCGAAGGTGTGTGTGGTATATGGCTTGAAGATGCTGTCGAGAGCAGTCCCGCGTAAGTCGTAATTGGATGTGAGCTTTTCGGCGTTTAGCTGCGACCATTCGCGGGCGAGTTCTTCCATGCCGTTGTCAAACTCGTGATTGCCTAATATCTGGATGTCGTATCCGAGATTGTTCATCATCACGCGCTCCGCCTCGCCTTTATATAATGTATAGTAGAGGGTGCCTTGCACGGCATCGCCGCAGTCGATAAGTAGCATTTCCGGCTCGGCACTCCTTACACTGTCAACGAGTGCCTTGCGGCGGAGTATGCCGCCGAGGTTCTTGTCGGTCGGGTCAAGCTGGCTGTGGGTATCGTTGGTGTGCAGTATTACAAGCTGGTCGGCTATCATCGCTGACGGTATAAGCGTCATTGCCGATGCGGTCAATATATATTTTAAATTCATTGCAAATATTGATGGTTATAGATACTACGAAGTTACGATTAAATTGGAAAATATACAAATTGTCTCCGGGTGGTTTGAATCATAATGCCGACAATTACGTTAATCTTTTACCCAAATAACCCCATAACCTTCAACTTTCGCTTGCTAAAGCTGAATTTTTTATTAAAATCTTGACAAAATGCGTGATTAATATCTGAAATTTGTATATTTGCAGTGCTGAATATATCATCTAATTTTAATTGACTATTATCAATTTCTTATTAAATACTTACTAATCAAAAAACTAAAAGTAAATTTTGCGTATGAAAAAAGTTTTACTTCTTTCTGCTGTGGCGGCTATGTCAGCTGCTGCAGTTAATGCGATTGAACCGCAGGTCTTGGAAAATGTGACAATCAACAGACTTTCTCCCGACGGTCATATCGGAGTCAGTGACATGTATGGTGCTGTCACAATTTTTGATTTTGCCAATGACGTGACCTATGAGTATGGAATGGATGAGACCACCGGCGCATCTTATGCCACGGGAAACGGTAATTCTATTTCATCTACCGGAATTGTTGTTGGAAGCTTTGGCGACACGACTCCCGCTTATTGGGAAAACGGTGAATGGAAGATGTTGCCGGTAGGTGAGGTTAATGGTGTATATTGTGCTAACGGTGTTTCTGCCGATGGAAGCGTGATCTGTGGATATGTTCCCTCTGCTACTACGGGTGAAACCCTCTATCTGCCTGCAATATGGACTCGAAATGCCGACGGCACTTATGGTGACTATAAGATTCTTCCTTATCCGACAAAAGATTTCACTGGTCGTGCTCCTCAGAATATCTTGGCAATCTGTGTGAGTGACGATGGTAAGACTGTTGCCGGTCAAGTGGTTGATTATCAGGGTTTCATGATTCAGCCGATTGTTTTTCGCCTTAATGACAAGGATGAGTGGGAATATGAGCTGATTCATCCGGAATTGATTAATGTGTCAAATACCGAATTCCCTGAATGGAAAGATGAGCCGTATAATCCTGATCCGAAAGATTTTATGACTCCTGAAAACAAAGAGGCATACGAAGAAGCATATCAGGTGTACGTAGATAGCTGGTATGATGAAACCCTAAAGCCGAATCCGGCAGACTATATGACACCGGAAGAAATCGCCGCTTTCAATGAAGCTGCCGATATATATAATGAGTGGGTAGCACTTGTAGGGGAGATGAGTTTGGCGATACAGGATCTTCAGGATAACGGTGCTGCTATGTTTGAGCAGAATAATGTTTTCCTGTCAGCGAATGGAAAATATTATGCTACCACGGCTTGTCTTTTTGAACCCTCTGAGGATGGTTGGCCCGTAGAAAAATATGTTCCGTATTTGTTTGATCTTGAGACCAACGAATACAAGCAATATCCTTATGATTCAAATATAGTCACGTCATTTGTATCCGATAATGGAGATTTGCTTGCTGCTACCAAAATGGATATGTGGACTGTGGCACCCACACAAGGATATATTCTTAAAAAAGGAGAGGATGCATTTATGCCATTGGTTGATTATCTTGCATATTCTCCTGCTACAGTTGATTGGATGAAGGAGAATATGTCGCATGACGGGGTGGCTACGGGTGAATATGATGAAGAAGGTTCCTTGATTCTGGAAGACAACTACATGATTACCGGTGTGCCTACTGCAAGTTCCGATATGTCGATAATTGCTACATGGACCAAGTCTGATTTGTGGGATATAGAAAACTGGGAGAAACCGGCTGCATATTCATATCTCCTGACCCCAGGTCTTAATCCTACCGGAATTGCTCTTCCTGTCGGTGGCGCAAATCTTGCAATCGCTATCGTGGATGGCGCTATCATGCTGAACGGCGATGCTGTTTCGGTTGCGGTATATGACCTTAACGGTCGTCTCGTGATGAATGTGGCTAATCCCGGCACAAAGGTAGAGACTACTCTCGCATCCGGCTTCTACATTGTCAAGGCTGTTGCCGCCAACGGCGAGGCTGTGACTGTAAAAGCTGCCCTCTAATTGAAATAACCTAACTTTATGAAAGGATGGTGTGTCAACTTGATGCACCATCCTTTTCGTTTTATGAATCAGTATGTAACTGCAATAGGATTTTCAGTTCGTGAGATTGTATCGCGTAGCTGTAGGGGCTGCCGGAAGGCAGCCCGCGTTGCAAGGGTGGAATCTCGCCCCTACATCGGCTTGCAAATCAGCATGCAGTTGCAACGCGATTGTTGCCCGCAGGGCATCATCTCTATTTAGCCGTAGCGTTGAGCGAAGCGAAACCTACGGAAAAGTGGCGCAGCCGGAGGTGTTTCCCGTCAGGGAATCATCTTGGAGCACGATTGATGATTCCTGCCGGAAACATCCGCTTATGCAATGCTGTCCGGGGGTTTCGCTACGCTCAACCGCCCGGCTAAATTTGGATTATCCCCTGAAACGGGGATAAAACTATCACATTCAGCGATTTGCCAATAGGCTCGGGCGCACTTCCATGCGCCCCTACAGCTACGCGATGACAACTGAGAACTGACGACTCCTTATATCTTCTGACCCTATGTCCATCTGTATCCCCTCTGACGACTGAAAACTGACAACTCCTTATCTCTTTCGTAGCGTCAATATTTGGGGATAGAGGTAGGTCATGAAGGCTTCGGTGTCTTCTATTTCTGTGCCGGTAGAGATGAGCCATGCAATCACCTTGTCAATGGATGACTTTATATCGGCATGTGCCACGTTGAATTTGCGTGCGATCAGCCGCAGGTAGCGGCGATTTTGCTTCAGCAGGCTGCCGATGCGCCGTGTCTTTTCCTCAGAGGTCTCCGGAACAGGTTTTGCGGCGGCGTTTCTGTTCCGGCGCTCGCGCTGACGTGCCGCCACGGCGGCGCGGCGGTCGACCGTACATTTGATTACCATGAATAGTGCCGCAGCAACCGGAGGAAGCTTTGATTCTTCTCCCGTTTGTTGATATCGGATGATTGCCCCGATAAGCTGTTGTTGCATTTTCTGTGGAAGCATGCCGATAGCCGCTTTCCATTCCCCATCAAATTTAAATGTGCGTTTCATAGCGTCGTTTTTTATCTGGTTTATGCTGCAAATATAAGCTGCGCCGACCCCTCGCCAATGTACAAATGGGAAATTTTTTCGCGGGAAATCCCGCGAAAAAAGGTTATGAGGTTAT
>QAMW01000004.1 GCA_003150235.1 Bacteroidales bacterium | reverse complement strand
TAAGTAAGTCGTAAAAATTATTTTATACTAAGCTGCATGGGCAAACTTGATATTGAGTTCAGATCCAAGTGCAGCCAACGCACGGTTGGTTGCATAGAGCAGGGAATCCGTGGAACAATAATCCGCAGGTTTGAGCCATTTGCCCTTGAGGATTCTCCAGAGCGTCTCGGCGATATTCAGATGTGGACTGTACGGTGGGAGGAAAAAGAGATACAATCCACGTTTCTCCCAGATCGGACGGAGTTCCCGCATGAGCTTGCATCTATGGATGCTTGCATTGTCAAGGACAACAAAAGTGTTTCTACGGATACGGAGAGAAAGTCGGTCAATAAAGTCGGCGACCTTGTCAGCGGTCATATTCTCAGTTGTGGAGAATCCTTCATATTGATTATTGCGGTCGATCATGCCGAAAATATTGAGTCTCAGACCTCTTTCAGATGGAATATAGACATCTTCACCGCGGAACTGCCATCCGTATGGCACATATCCCTCAGTGCAGATATGGCTTTCATCTCCATAATAAAGGTCGATCAGACCGTCTTTTTCCTGTTGTACGAGTTCTTGCAGCTTCTCGGTCTTATACTCGTAGAGCTGCGGCGAGGGTTTCCCCTTCGGACGTTTCCTTATACGTCTATATCCCGCGCCAAGGCGGATAAAAAAGCCCTGAAGGTACTCTCGGAGGCTTCTTTCCCAGAAGCCTGCTGCCATGCCTCTTTCGCTTTCTTCACGCTCTGCCTGTCGTTCTCTATGGCTCTGCGTACCGCTTCTTCGTCTGAGCAATCCATTATCGGTTTGCGACCACGCCCCGGTCGTGTATCCAGGCCTTTGATGCCTTCTGTCTCGAAGCGTTTCACCCAGGAATTGACTGATATATGGGTCATTTCGGTCTGTTCTCCAATCTGTTTCGAGGTCAGGCCGGTGGATTTCAGAAGTACTGCGCGACAGCGCATACGGTATGCGTGGCTCTTGCCGTGGCGAAAGCCCTCTTCCAGTTGCAGACGTTGCTGGTCTGTCAGTTGTATAACTTTGATTTTTGCGATAGCTGTGTGTCTTTATGTGTTCACACAAAGATACGCAAAAAATTTGATATAAACTAATTTTCAACATCTACTTATGATTTTTTTTGTTAAATTTGCAGCGGATTTTTCCTAAAGGTCATCAAACGCTCCTGCATGAGTAACTCGGTCTGAGGGAATATCACACACACAACTATTTAATAGGGAAATATTGAAAAAGTATTAACCAACCAAATAATTAACAAACGTAAATGAACCGAAAATTACTCAATGGATTATTGGTGGCATCACTTGCCATCGGTAGTGCCATGTCGGTGACCTCATGTAAGGACACTGACGAGGATCTTTATGCACAACTGAGAGACGAAAACGCGACCCTCGACCAGAAGGTAAATGCCGACATCGAGGCTCTCAAAACAGCACAAAAGGCTCTTGAAGAAGCTCAGAAAAAATGCCAGCAGGATTGCGATGCAAAATGGAAAGAATGTCTTTTGAAAAAAGACTTCGAAAAGACGCTGAACGATTATGTTAAGTCAGCTGGCAGAAACGAGACACTTTTATGGTATCTCGCGCAGATTAACAGCGCGCTCACGAAGGCAAACCCTGACGGAACCAACACTGAATACAATACCATCGGTGAGCGTTTTGTGGCTCTTGAAACTGCATTGGCAGCACTCAACAACACCAATATCACAGAAATTCCGGGCTTGGATGAGGTAGCCCAGTGGTTGAAGGATCATGACAATCAGACTCTTCCCCAAGTGCTCCAAAAAGCAATCAACGCTGACAAGCAGGCAAACGAGAATCTTGCCATATTGCAAGCCCTCCTTAAAGGCTATGAGAACGCTGACGGCACATTTGATTTGACCAAGATTCAAGGCTTGATGAAACAAGCAGTTGACGATGCAGCTGCAGCAAAAGCTACTGCCGATGAGGCAAAGAGCAAAGCCACTACTGCAGCAGCCACCGCAAACACAGCTAAAGATGCTGCAGATAAAGCAACAGCGGCAGTAGCCACACTTACTACACGTGTAGAAACCGTTGAGAAGAAAATCGAAAAGATTACCGCACAGCTTGACGCAATGACAGGCAAGCTCAACCATCTTATCACCAGCATCGAGATTCAGCAGGTCAAAAACCCCGTATTCGGAAAAATGAACCTTCCGCTTGATGTCAACTCAAAGATGCTTGTATCTTACTTCGGTGAAGCTTCCAACGTAAACTTCCCTCCCGTCAACAGCTCAGCTACTGAATACAATAATAACCTCGTAATCAGCGCTGCCGACCAGAACCTTCTTGGCATAAGCACTGAGAATTTTAACGGATATCTTGGAGCAGAAGACGGCAACCTCAAGCTCGGTTCTGTCTACATGACAGTCAATCCCGCAGGTGTTGATCTTGAAGGCGCAAAATTTGAGATGGTCAACAGCCAGGGCGTAGCTTCTTCCGTAAAACTGTCAGAGCTTGTAAAGAGCGACGAAGTGTTGAAGTTTGGCTTCGGCGGACGTGCTGCTGACCCGACTCTTCCCTCACTTTACGTAGCTGATGCTACCCTCCCCGTTGCCGACATCGACAAGATAAAACTTACACTTGGCGGTAACTTTGAAAGCGAGGTTGAGGATCTTCTCAAAAACCACACTCTGAGTGACCTTGCACAAGTAGCTAAACTTATTTACGGTCAGTTCAACAACAAGATTGAAGCTACCGGCGTAAAGGCAGGCTGGGAATATGAGCAGGCTATTCTCGATGAAGAAGGTAACCCCACCGGTGAAACTGAAACTATCAAGGACGCTACCTTCTCTGAGTTCGGTCTTGCAGCTACTACCTTCAAGCCGTTGAGCTACAAGTTCCTCTATGGTCGTCACTTCAAGCCGCTGCCCACAATCTCCCCGATTGAGGACTTCACACTCGACAGCAAGCTGACTATCACCATGCCGGAATTTAAATTCAATTTCGATGATGTTAATCTTGGCTTCTCATTCGGTGACATCACCGTGGATATTCCTGACGGTACTGTAATCGAAGTAAAAATCCCCGAAACTAATGTATATAAGGTAGTCAACGGTGTACAAACATCTGAGATAATAGGTGTAATCAAAGAGCAGACTGTAAAGGCAACTGATTTCACTTCACTTGAAGGTGCTCTGTCAACCGCGATAAGCAACGCTCTGCAGACACAGAATGAAGCAATTAACGACGCTTTCAAGAAGGCTATCGGTGAAGTTGCCAAAAAGATCAACAGCCAGATCAACACAGAGATGGATAAGTTGAAGACCAATATCGAAACCCAGTTTAACAACATCGTAACTGAAATCCAGAATAAGGTCAACGGCTACCTCGGCACTGTCAACAATTATATCGACAAGGCTAACAGCTTCCTTAACCGCATCAACCGCTTTATCGAGGATCCTAACCACTATCTCCAGGTGACCATGCTTTACAGCGCAAATGACGGAGCTTTCCACCAGGTCAGCAACTCTTCCGTAGCACCTACTACCCTCGAGCTCAACGGTGGTGACGGTATCACCCTTCACCCGACCAGCTACACATACGACATGATCGCACCTTCGTTCAAGAAGTATGTAGCAGTCACCAAGGTTTATGATAACAAGACCGGTGTAACCAACGAGGCCCTCACCAAGGCAGCCAACGACAAGGCAGGTCTCCTCAACACCGTATTCCCCGGTAACTACACTGATGTCGCTCTGAAGCTTACAAAGGGCTACACCTACGAAATCGTGTACTCATCACTTGACTACCACGGTGTGACATCTACCCGTAAGTTCTATATCATGGTAAAATAAACCGACTCATTAAAGAATTTCAAATACAATGACTATAAAGAAAACATTGCTGACGGCGGCGCTGGTCCTTTCAGGACTCGCCGCCACAGCCCAGGAACCGGTGGAAGAATACGAATATGTATTCAACCCCCACTGGTACGGGCAGGTACAGTTCGGCATACAGGAGACTCTCGGTGAAAACAAATTCGGTGATCTTCTTGCCCCGAACGCACAGCTTGCCGCAGGCTATCAGTTTACCGACCTGTTTGGTGCACGTCTGTCGCTCAATAGCTGGCAGAGCAAGGCATCAATCGACTTCCAGGGTCGCCACAACTGGAAATGGAACTATATCGCCCCTATGATTGACGGTACATTCAACCTCACCAATCTTATCGGCGGCTTCAACCCCAACCGTCTTGTTGACGTCAATGTGCTCGCCGGTATCGGTGTGAACATTGGCTACAAGAACAAGGAGGCTAACCGCATCAATGATGAACTGAGCAAGGCAGCAGGCTTCCAGGTGCTCCGCAACAACTGGACCGGCACAAAGGCTCGCTTCGTGTTCCGCATGGGTGCCAGCATCGACTTCCGCGTTGCCGAGGCATGGAAGGTAGGTCTTGAACTTCAGGCAAACACCCTCCCCGACGGCTACAACTCTAAGCGCGCCGGCAACAGCGACTGGTATTTCAACGGTCTTGTAGGCGTTAAGTACACCTTCGGCAAGAGCCACAGCAAGCGTAAGAAAGCAGTTGTAGCTCCCGCAGTGGTAGTAGAGGAAAAGATTGTCGAGAAGATCGTAGAGGTACCGACTAAGGTTGAAGTAGTCAAGGAGGTACAGGAACCGATCACCCGCGACATCTTCTTCACCATCTCTCACACCAACATCTCCGTATATGAGATGGAGAAAGTGAAGGCTATCGCCGAATATCTCAAGGCAAACCCGAATGCAAAGGTGAACATCACCGGCTATGCCGACAAGGGCACCGGCTCACTCCGCCTCAACATGCAGCTTGCCGAGAAGCGCGCCAACGCAGTGGCAAAGGCTCTCACCGACAAGTTCGGTATCGCCGCCGACCGCATCAAGGCAGCAGGCATGTCGGAGACTGCAACTCCTCCGTTTACCGACCCGGTACTCAACCGTGTCGCAGTATGTATCACGGAAGACTAATCATAAACTACAAGACAGCCGGCCTACCGCGACCGGCTGTCTTGACTATTTATTAATAATAAACCACAATTATCCGGTCTGATGAAAATAACACCAATCATCACTCTCCTGCTCCTCACATCTGCAACCGCGGCATCAGCCGCACTTCCCGCCGACGGATATTACCGCGTAAAAAATGTAATGAGCGGCCGCTACGTCTATGTAATCGACAATCACGGCTATCTCGACTGGGGCGCGACTTCCGCCGACCTCAATGCCATAGAGCTTTGGAAAGGTCACGAAAACACTATCTCTGACCCCGCCTCAGTGCTATATTTCAACCATATTGAAGATAGCCAGTATGATGTCACCGCACAAGGCACAGGCATCCACCAAATTATCGACTATTACGTAAAGCTCTACGAAATAAAGTCAGAGCCCGACACATATATGCTTTATGCCTCCAAGAGCGGCATGACCAAATATCTCTGTGACGGAGAGCGCAGCGAGACCCAGGACAGGGGTGTGCTCGGCGACAGCGGAGAGGGTAAATGGCGCTACTGGCATCTTGAAAAAATCGAAACCTCGGGCGACAACCATTTCGGCATCACCCCGAGCCTCGAAGGAGCCGACGGATGGTATGAACCGTTTTATGCAGCGTTCCCCTACTCTTTCTCATCGCCCGGCATGACGGCTCTCTATGTGTCGCATGTCGACGCCAAGCATGGTATCGCCGTGGTGAAAGAGACCTCAGGGACAATACCCGCAGGCACTCCGCTCATCATCAAGTGTAACGGGGCTAACGCCGCCGACAACCGCCTTGACATAGGTGGTACCGCTTCGGCTACCCTTTCCGGCAACTGCCTTAAAGGTGTATATTTCGAGAATACGGCTTTCAAGCATTACAGTGCGGTAGCCTACGACCCTGCCACGATGCGCATACCGGCGATACTTGCCGACGGCAAGCTCGGATTTGTGACTTCCGACATCGAGCTGCTTCCGAGAAACAAGTCGTATCTGACCGTGCCGCAGGGCTGCGCCGAGACACTGCAGACCATGACCGAGGATGAGTACAAGACTTATCTTGAAAACCTGCCTCCCGAAGCCGGCATAGACTCCGTGACCGCCGAAAAGAGCGTATATGACGTATATAATATGTTAGGCGTGAAGGTCGGCGACACAAACAGCACCAGCAATCTCGCGCCCGGCATATACATTATCAATCATAAAAAAGTATTTATCGGCAAATAAGCATCGAGAGCTTTTTCATTTTTAGACAAACCCGAAAGGAGGCTATGACGCGAAGTCATAGCCTCTCTTTTATTGGAGCATTAAGATGATTCCCTGACGGGAAACATTCAGCTATGGTTTATAGCGGGCTGCCTTCCAGCAGCCCCTACAGCTACGCGGTGATTTGCAAACCATTGTAGGGGCGAGTGGAAGCTCGCCCGAAGCTAATGGGCACGGAGATACAGATGGAGAAAAGATACAAGGCGAGTTTCCCGGAGTAAGATTGATGATTCTCTCCCGCAGGGAATCATCTTTCATTTGGTTTGGCGATATAGAAAAGGAAAGTTGAGGCAGCGGAATCGGCTGCCTCAACTTAAAATGTGTGTGTTTAAAAATTTACGGTATATTTAAGTATTAAATATGATGTTTTTTTTGCAAAAATACATACATTTTAATAAGAGAAAATACCCCCCCCCATTTTAACATTTGTTTAACATTTAAAATGATTTCGGGGGTGCATTTTAACTTTTTTTCGGGATTTTGTGTGGCGCGCGAACTTCCATTCAATGTCCTGACTTAAGGCGCAGGGAGCCATAAATCGCCGAAAGGGGATTCATATCGTTTACCGCGGGTAATGCCGGAGGCATACCCTTGGCTCAAGCTCCTCTCTCCATAGACTCTACCCCGAAACGGGTTGCATAGACGCTTGATTAGCATATATTTATGCAACCCGTTTCAGGGTTGCGTTGTTGTGGTGGTATCGCTTTCCACGGGTGCCCACTTCGGGGCTACCCGCGGTTAACTCTATCTTGCCCATTCCGGGCAAAATCCTTAATTTAGTGACATTGAACTTCCATTCGCCCCTACAGCTACGCGGTGATTCTAAAATGAAATGATGCTCCAAAACTGCCAAGTTGTAGGGACGTGCCTTTGGCACGTTGACATAATTAACTGATTACCAATCACACATCGCAAAGCGATGTCCCTACATCGAGGACAAAATCTAGTTATGCAACACACTCTTAGATACTTCCGCTCGGTAATGCTCAAATAAATTTGGCATTACGCTCGCTTACTCGTATCTTTGCGCAATAATTCAAGTGTATGGCCTATGACACCTAACATCGAAGAGCTAATAACTTTAAATTATGAACTTGAAGGACTTCTCTATCTCGCCCTTCACAGGGGCGACGACACCCCGGAGAAGGTGTGGGAGATGATTTCGGAGAAAATCGACTCCCTGAAAGCCGGTATCGACATCAGGGAGAGTGAAGCCGCCCCCGTCGCGGAGGAAACCGGCGAAGAGCCTTCGGTAATGCCCGAAATCATCGTTGAAAAAGAGGAACCGGTGATATTTGAGCAGGAGACTCCGGAAGAAGAAACAGGGGAAGAAGAAGTGGTAGCTTTAGAAGAAACGGTGCCGGCTGAAGAGGTCACTTTGGCATCGGAGCCGGCAACAAGCGTGGAGCAACCTGCCCCTGCAGAGGAGCCGGCGACCGAAGCTGCTCCCGTCGCGGAACTGCGTCTTGACGAGAAACTCGCGCGACAGAACTCACGCGACTTGCGGAAAGCGTTTTCACTGAACGACCGATTCCGGTTTCGCCGCGAGCTTTTCGGAAATTCCGATGAAAGGATGAACGAGGCGTTACATGCCATAGAGTCGATGGCGACAATCGACGAGGCTCACGACTATTTCTACAACTCCCTCGGCCTTGATAAGACATCGACCGACGTGGCTGACTTCATCGCTGTAATCGAACATCATATCTCGGCAAAATGAGCGGCAAACTGTATATAGTGCCTACCCCTGTGGGCAATCTCGGCGACATGACCCCGAGAGCAATCGAGACCCTAAAGTCGAGCGACCTTATACTCTGCGAAGATACGCGCACAAGTGCAGTGCTTCTGCGCCATTTCGACATCAATGTGCCTACGGCAAGCCATCACAAGTTCAACGAGCACACGGCGACCGCCCCGGTAGTAGAGCGTCTTGAGGCAGGAGAAACGATATCGCTCATAAGCGACGCCGGCACCCCCGGCATCTCCGACCCGGGCTTCATGCTCGTAAGAGAGTGCCGGCGCCACGGCATAACCGTCGAGACCCTTCCCGGAGCCACGGCACTTATACCCGCACTCGTCAACTCCGGGCTGCCATGTGAACGATTCACCTTCGAAGGCTTCCTGCCACAGAAAAAAGGGAGGAACACACGCCTTGAAGAACTGTCACGCGAGCCGCGCACATTTATAATATATGAGTCGCCTCTCAGACTTGTAAAAACGCTCGAACAGCTTGCCCAATATTGCGGTGCCGACAGGGAGGCGTCAGTGTCGCGAGAAATTTCCAAACTTCATGACACTACCGTAACCGGCACACTCTCCGAACTCGCGGAACATTTTAAAGTGAACATTCCTAAGGGAGAAATCGTTATTATTGTAAGCGGTTACAAGGATTCGCAGGAACGTAAAGTACACCGAAACAAATACCGCGACAACGACAATACCGACTCAGAAATAAATTAGAACATAAATCATTCAAACATTATATTGGATATGAAAAATTTCGTTTCAATTATTGCTGCAGGACTGGTGTTTCTGACAGCATGTGATGGCGGGAAACTTAAGCAGGCAGAAAGCGAAAACGCCGTACTTGACGATTCACTGCGTGTCGCACTCGCCAATCAGGACAGCTTACTTGTGCTATTAAACGACATCACCGACGGTATGAACCAAATCAAGGATCTTGAAAAAATCCTGAGCAACACCAACGACCTTACCGCCGAATCACAGTCGCGCAAAGACCAGATCCGCAACGACATGATGGCAATCCAGCAGGCATTGAAGGAACGTCGCGAACGTCTTGCCGAACTTGAGAACAAACTGCAGAACTCGCAGAGCTACAACGCCACCCTGAAGAAGACTGTCGACAACCTCAAGGCTGAGATCGCCAACCAGGAGGCAACCATCTCCACCCTGCGCAACGACCTCGCATCGGCAAAGATACAGATAGCCGACCTCGGAACGAAAGTGGATTCACTTAATACGACCGTGGCAAACGTGACCGAAGAGAAGACCCGCGCACAGGAGGAGTCACAGGCTCTTACCAACGAGCTTAACACCTGCTACTACGCCATCGGCACCAAGAAGGAGCTGAAAGAGGCAAAAATCATCGAGACCGGCTTCCTCCGCAAGACCAAGCTGCTGCAGGCCGATTTCCAGCAGAGCTACTTCACCAAGGCTGACAAGCGTTCACTCACCGTGATCCCGACCCATTCAAAGAAGGCTAAGATCGTCACCAACATGCCTGCCGACTCTTACACCCTTGAAAAGGAAAACGACCAGGTAGTGATAACCATCACCAATCCGGAGAAGTTCTGGAGCCTTTCCAACTATCTCGTAATCCAGGTCGACTAAACCCGACTACCGACAATATTGAAAACAGGTGTGCATCGGAAATTTCCGATGCACACCTGTTTTTACTAACATTTTATAACTACTGCCGTGAGGCACATTACAAAAAAACATCTTATCTTTGCACTATCATATATACCAACTAACTTTTTTTAAACCAATGCACTACCAACCAATCCTGTCATTTATCACGGCAATCTTTGCAATGATACTGACATCATGTGGCGATGAAAACAATCCCGCACCTTCCGAACAGGAGGCGTTTCTGACAATCAACGAGAATCTGCTCAACGACGGTATCAACTATACCGACGCCGCCGACACCAAAAGTTTTCTGGTAAAATCCAACCGTGAGCTTACCGTGACATCAAGTCAGCCCGAATGGTGTATCGCGACCATAGAGCCGATAAACAATTCCGAACAGGCGACCCTTACGGTCGAGGTCAAGAAAAACGAATCGACCGTGGAGCGCAAGGCAACCGTCACCATGACGGCTGCCGACATTACCCGCCAGATAAGCGTGACCCAGGCGGCAAAAGCCGAAGAGCAGCCCGAAGAGCCAATCAAGCCGGATACCCCGGAAGTACCGGTGAGCGAGGCTGTAAAGTTTGCTCAGAGCATGGGCATGGGATGGAACCTCGGCAACCAGATGGACGCCTACAACAATAATGTCGCCTCAGAGACCGCATGGGGCAACGGCAAAGCCACCCAGGCACTATTTGACCGCCTCGCATCGGCAGGCATACAGACTGTGCGCATACCGGTCACCTGGCTCGGACATTTCGGCGAGGCACCCGACTACACAATCGACAGCGCATGGCTCAACCGCGTTGCCGAACTGGTGAATTACGCCGAAAAAGCAGGACTGAAGGCAATCATAAACATACACCATGACGGAGCCGACGGCAAACACTGGCTTGACATCAAGGGAGCAGCCAATGACCCGGCGATAAACGAGCGCGTGAAAGCACAGCTAAAGGCGATGTGGGCCCAGATTGCGTCTAAATTCAGCGACAAGGGCGAATTTCTTATCTTCGAAAGCCTCAACGAAATCCATGACGGTGGCTGGGGCTGGGGCGACAACCGCAAGGATGGAGGCAAGCAATACCGCACCCTCAACGACTGGAACCAGACATTTGTCGATGCAGTGCGCGCAACCGGCGGCAACAACTCCACGCGCTATCTCGCCGTGCCGAGCTACTGTACCAATCCCGACCTTGCCTTAACCGGCAGCTTCGTACTTCCCTCTGACCCGACACCCGGTCGCCTGATGGTATCGGTACACTACTATGCGCCCACCGAATTTTCACTTGAGGACAAATTCAGCGAATGGGGACACACCGGAGCCGCAGGGAAGAAAGCCACATACGGCGATGAAGACGCAATAAAAGACACTTTCGGCAAACTCCGAGACCGATTTGTAAGCAAAGGCATCCCCGTATATATCGGCGAGACCGGATGTGTACACCGCAGCAGCGACCGCGCCGAGAAATTCCGCAAATATTACCTCGAATATGTTTGCAAAGCCGCCCGCGAATACGGAATGCCTGCAATATACTGGGACAACGGCAGCCGCGATGCAGGCAGAGAGTGTTCGGGACTGCTCGACCATGCCACCGGCAATTATCTCAACAACGGCAAGGAGATAATCGACCTCATGGTAAAAGCCGCCACTTCCGACGACCCGGCATACACGCTGTCAACGGTGTACAACTCGGCACCGTAAAACGTGTGCACAAACCATATTAAAGTCATCACGGATTACGCTGTAAAGATAAAAAATTAGTATCTTTGCAGCGTAATTCATTATTTTATATTCCGATGGGTATATTCAGTTTCTTTTCCAAGGAGAAAAAAGAGACTCTTGACAAAGGGTTGGAACGCACCAAGCAGGGTGTGTTCTCAAAATTGGCTCGTGCCGTCGCCGGCAAGTCGAAGATTGACGACGAGATACTCGACAATCTGGAGGAAGTATTCATCACCTCAGATGTAGGTGTGGAGACGACGCTGAAAATAATTGAGCGCATAGAAAAGCGTGTGGCTCGCGACAAATATGTCAATTCATCGGAACTCAACAATCTGCTCTGCGAGGAAATAACCGAGCTTCTTGCCGAAAACAACAATGAGTCGTCGCTTGATGATTTTACCGTGCCGGCATCCCACAAGCCCCACGTAATAATGGTAGTCGGAGTCAACGGTGTAGGCAAGACCACCACCATAGGCAAACTTGCCCATCAGTTTAAGAAAGCGGGCAACAAGGTAATGCTCGGAGCCGCCGATACATTCCGCGCAGCCGCCGTAGAGCAGCTCGACGTGTGGGGCGAACGCGCCGGTGTACCCGTCATCAAGCAGAAACTGGGTGCCGACCCGGCATCAGTGGCGTTTGACACCCTCCAGTCGGCAAAAGCAAACGATATCGACGTGGTAATCATCGACACCGCGGGCCGTCTTCATAACAAGAAGGGTCTGATGGACGAGCTGACCAAAATAAAGAACGTGATGCAGAAGGTTGTGCCCGATGCGCCTCATGAAGTGCTTCTGGTGCTTGACGGTTCCACGGGACAGAATGCCTTCGAGCAGGCGCGCCAGTTTGTCGCCGCCACAAAGGTCAACGAGCTTGCCATAACCAAGCTTGACGGCACGGCAAAAGGTGGCGTCGTGATAGGCATCAGCGACCAGTTCAAGATTCCGGTCAAATATATCGGTCTTGGAGAAGGTATCGATGACCTTCAGGTATTCCATAAAAAAGAGTTTGTAGAGTCACTGTTCGGCGACAATAAGTAATCTACTCAACTTTCGCAAGCGAAAGTTGAAGGTTAAAAAGGTTATAAGGTTATAAAGCCGATTGTAATCTGACGTTTTCTGCCAACATCGGTCATCTTAGGCTCTAAACCTTAAACCCTAAACATTTAAATGAGCTTGCGAAACTAAAAAACTATATTCACTATGGCTCGAAAAAAAGTCGATGTCATAACCTTAGGCTGCTCCAAAAATCTTGTCGACAGCGAGCGGCTGCTAAGTATGTTTGCAAGAAACGGGTTTGATGCCTGCCACGAGCCCGAACATTCACGCGGTGACATCACCGTGATAAACACCTGCGGATTTATCGGCGATGCCAAAGAGGAGTCTATCGACATGATACTCCGATATATCGACGCTAAAAACAAGGGTAAAATAAAATCCCTGTACGTGATGGGCTGCCTGTCGCAGCGTTACCTTGACGAGCTGAAGGCTGAAATGCCGGAAGTCGACGGGTGGTACGGCAAGTTTGACTGGCACGAACTTGTGACTATGCTGTCACGCCAAAATCCGGCGACATCGGAATATGACAGGGTGATAACCACCCCGCGTCATCATGCCTACATCAAAATCGCGGAGGGATGCAACCGTTTCTGCTCGTTCTGCGCCATACCCCTTATCACCGGCAGGTTCAAGTCACGCCCCATCGAGGAAATACTAAAAGAAGTCGCCGACCTCACCTCGCGCGGTGTAAAAGAGTTCAACATCATAGCCCAGGACCTGTCAAGCTACGGCACCGACCTTTACGGCGGTCACCGTCTCGCCGAGCTTATCGACCGCATCGCCGGGATACCCGGCGTGAAATGGATACGTCTGCACTACGCCTACCCCGCCGACTTCCCGATGGATCTACTCGACGTGATGGCGAAACATGACAATGTGTGCAAATATCTCGACATCGCCCTGCAACATATCAGCGACAACGTGCTTACAAACATGCGCAGGCATATCACCGGCGAACAGACCCGCGAGCTTCTTGCCGAAATACGTCGGCGTGTGCCCGGCATACATATCCGCACAACCCTGATGACCGGTTTTCCAGGCGAAGGAGAGAAAGAGTTTGAGGAGCTGAAAGAATTTGTACGCGAACAACGCTTCGAGCGCATGGGCGCATTTGCCTACTGCGAAGAGGAAGACACATACGGTGCAAAGCATTTCAGTGACGACATACCCGATGAAGTGAAGCAGCAGCGTCTTTCTGAGATAATGGACATGCAGGCTGAGATAGCCGCCCGACTGAATGAAGCGAAGATTGGCACTACAGTACGCGTGATTGTCGACCGCGAGGAAGATGACTACTATGTGGGGAGGACCGAGTGGGATTCACCGGAAGTTGACCAAGAAGTGCTGATAAAAAAGAGCCGGAAGCTTGAAAAAGGGGAATTTTACGATGTGCGCATCGTCGACTCCCAGTTTTTCGATCTTATAGCGGAGATATGATGTTATCTATTGAGATTGCAGAGGCGGCACGATATTGCCTCGCCAACGGGATAAATTTCGCAGTGTACGCGATGCCGGGAAGACCGGACGTGACTTTCATTGCCGACGACGGAACGCCTTGGAGCGGCGATGAAAGCGATATGAAAGGATTTTTCATTAACAGCTTCATGAACCGTTATCCCGTGCCGGTATTGATACGCCCGCAATGGGATTGCCGGAGCGTCATAGGTCAGAATGGCGAGAAGCCTGTGAAATCAGCGTGGAAAGAAAAGTCTACACCGCGCGAAAAATATCTGCGTGACATCAGGAATCTTACAGCGACATTGAAGCGTGACGGCGGCAAGACGGTCATATCACGTGTAATATGCGGGAGTGCGTCTGACATCGACTGGGTGAAGGTCGCCGACCGTTATTTCGCGGCATACCCCTCCACTTTCCGTTTCATGTATTATACCGGGCAGACCGGCGGCTGGCTCGGCGCGACACCTGAAACAATCCTGTCACGCGACACAGCGACATCGGTCATCACGACAATGTCGCTTGCCGGTACAAGAGTACGCAGCAACCTGCCGTGGGACAGCAAAAACATCGCGGAACACAATTTCGTGACCGACTATATCGTAAATCTATTCCGTGCGGAAGGAATTATCCCGGAAGTCCACGAAGCGGAAAATGTAGGCTATGGCGAAATCGAACATCTGTGTCACCGCATCACCGCCCGATATGACGGGGCGATACTTCCCCTGCTCCACCGGCTCAGTCCGACACCTGCGCTCGCCGGTGTGCCGTTGACCGCCGCGCTGGACAATATCGCCAGATACGAGAGTCATGACCGTGGATGCTACGGAGGTTATGTGGGAGTAAACGATGAGAGCGGTCTACACACCTTTGTCAACCTGCGCAGTGTAAGATTTGACAGGGATAATTACTGCGTGTATGCCGGGGGCGGCATCACGGCTGCATCATCACCTGAAAACGAGTGGGCGGAAACGGAGGCAAAGGTAGCCCGACTCATGTCAATAATTCAATCGGAAAGCCATGAGTGACGAGCCGAAGGGAAAACCGTTCCTGATACTTTTCATCGCGGTAATCATTGTGGCGTCAGTATCGCTGCTTCCGCTGTCAAGAATAAGCGGAGGCAAGCTCAACGACTTCAACCTTATCGGAGATATATTGCCGGTCAGCGACACCACGGTAGCCGTAGCCGACAATGACAACCTGCATATCGACAAGGAACTGATCGCCGCGATTGAAGAGCAGAAAGACAGCGCAAAAACCGTCACCGCCCAACCTCAGGAGACGGCAGTAGCGCCGCAGGATTCCATCGAGGAAGAAAAGCCGCTTCCGGAAGCGATAAACCCGCGGTCAGGCGACATTATAAAGATGGAGGATTATTCGCCCGACGGCAACGGACTGGCACGCATCAAGGCGGCGCTTGCCGAGAGCGGCAACCGTCTCGCACGGATTGCCGTGATAGGCGACTCCTATATCGAAGGCGACATATTCACGCAGAATGTAAGGGAAAAACTTCAGGACCGCTATGGCGGCGGAGGTGTAGGATATGTCAACATGTATTCAGAATTTCCGGGTTTCAGACGGTCTGTAAGACAGTCGGGCAGCGGGTGGATTGTCTTCAACGCCGGTTCTTCGGGAAAACGGAATGCCTACATATCAATAACCGAACAATATTCGGTAAAAAGTGCCGATGCCACCACAGCGACGGCAACCTACAAAGGGGTCAACAAATACCACAATCTAAGCTCATGGGGAGTGTCGCGTTTCGTGTTTGTCAGCCCCCAGAACACGGTCATACGCACAAAATGTACGGATGACGGATGGGAGACCCACGAAATAACAGGCTCACCGGAGGCTCAATGCATCGAGGTATCGGGAGCCGCCCCTTCATTCTCCGTGTCGCTCAGCGACTCCTCGGTAGCGGCTATAGGAGTGTGGCTCGACGAGCACTGTGGTGTCTCGGTCGACTGCATGTCGTCGCGCGGCTTCTCCGGGGTGACATTGACTCGCGTCAATGAGAAATTGAGCGGGGAAATGCGCCGCTACATCGACTATGACCTTATTATCCTTGAATTCGGAATAAACGCCATGTCGGCATCACAGCGCGACTACTCGGCTTATTCGCGCCTGATGGTCAAAGTGATCAATCATATACGGCAATGCTACCCAAATGCCGACATAGTTATGATGGGAGTCGGTGACCGCGGACAAAAGACAGGCTCCGAAGTCAAGTCAATGGCAGTGACCGCAGCGATGGTCAACGCACAGCGCACGGCAGCGCGAACTGCAGGATGCGTGTTCTGGGATACCCGGGAGGCTATGGGTGGCGAGGGTGCCATAATAAAGTGGGCATCGGCACAGCCTCCGCTTGCCAACAAAGATTACGTGCATCTCTCACACGCAGGCGGCGCACGGCTTGCCGAAGAATTTGTAAAATCATTTGTAAATGCGATTGAAAATTAAAAATATAATAGCATCCATACTTTGTATCGCGGCAATCCGCACTGCCGCGGCACAAGAGGCAGCCGACACTACTGACTGCGCGGTAAGAGAAACGCCTCAGCTGGAGTTTTCCGACGAGGAACTTGATGTAATCCCTCCGTTTATCAAACAAAATGAGAACAGGATTGAACTTAACGGTGCCGACTGGAGCAATCTCCGCTACAAAGCGGCACATACCGACTCCGCGACCCTGACAATAGTACATATCGGCGATTCCCACATCCAGGCTGATTTCTCTACCGGCAAAACCCGCGCCCTTATGCAAGCGGAATATGGTAACGCGGGAAGAGGGTTGATTGTACCGTTGAAACTTGCAGGCACCAACGAGCCTCGCGATTACATAATAAAAAGTACATCGAAATGGCATGGATCCAAACTTTTGAAGCAGAATGAAAATGCTGCACCGGGATTTACGGGAGTCGGGATATCACCGGTGTGTGACAGCACAAGTCTCACCATAGCCACACTGTCGCGCACAGGCAATGCCGACCCGTTTAACAGCTTAAAGATATATCATAGCGGGACACTGCTCATCGACTCGGTAAGTTCACAGGATAGCCCGATAGCGTTCTCGGCGACTTACACCGATTCGGTGACCACAGTGACATTGCCGCAACTGTTGACCGAGGTCTCACTTGCTTTAACCACCGGCTGCGGCACTTCAATCAGCGGAATCGTCCTTTCCAACGGCAAAAGCAGCGGTGTGCTTTATCATGCCATCGGCAACAACGGCGCTACGTACCACTGCTACAATATGCTTCCCGCCGCCCGGAAAATGGGCGACATAAATCCCGACCTTATAATCGTAAGTCTCGGAGCCAATGAAGCATTCGGCAAGCAGACCGACGATGAGATATACCGCAGTATCGACACCTTTGTCACAAACATACGCCAATCATATCCGGCAAGCGACATATTGCTGACCACACCTATGGAGTGTCAGAAAAGCACTCGTGTGCGCAGAAAGGGGAAAAGGCGTTCCCGGCGAACCTACACGGTAAATGAACGAATACTTACCGTGCGCAATATCATCGCCCGATATGGTGATGAACACGGAATCCCGGTATATGACTGGTATGAGATAGCCGGAGGCACGGGGGCGTCACGTCAATGGGTCAATGAGGGGCTTATGGCGAAAGACCGCATACACCATTCTTATAAGGGATACCGTCTACACGGCGCACTGTTTTACGACGCTTTAAAAAATTCACTCAGATGAAGCTGCCGACATTTGACATAGAAAATTTCCGTTCACTATTACCTATAATTGACGCGGATAAGCTTAAGTCGTTGCTGCTCTACGACCCGGCAAGCCCGTTGCTGTTCAATACAGGGTTGTTTCTGCTGCTGTTTCTTGCCTTTCTCCTTCTATACCGATTATTGAGAAGATGGCAGGGTGCAAAATTAGTGATGGTCATAGCGTTTTCGCTCTATTTCTATTACAAGTCAAGCGCGGAGTGCTGTTTTATATTGCTGGGAGTGTGTGTGAGTGACTATCTGCTCGGACGATGGCTCGGATGGACTAAAAACATGGTCGTGCGCAAGTGTATCGTGGCGTTGAACGTCATCATCAATATCGGTATGCTTGTCTACTTCAAATACACGAATCTTATATTTTCCACGATTGCAGAATTTGCCGACAAGCCTTTTGACGCGTTTGACATAATCCTGCCGGCGGGAATTTCGTTTTTCACATTCCGCTCGATAAGCTATATAGTCGACATCTACCGTGGTGACATACGACCAGCGACCAACTTTCTTCATTACACATTTTTTCTGACCTTCTTCCCGCCTCTCCTCGCGGGACCCGTCGTACGAGCCAAGGATATGCTGGGACAGATTGAGGCAAATCCCGTTGCCACACGGTCGATGACCGGCGCGGGACTGTTTCTGATAATAGCCGGACTGATAAAAAAAGTAATCGTAGCCGACTATATCAGCGGCAATTTTGTCGACCGGGTGTTTGACAACCCTCTTATGTATTCCGGTTTTGAGAACCTTATCGCCACCTATGGCTTCACGCTGCAGCTCTATTGCGACTTCTCCGGTTATTCCGATATGGCTATCGGCATAGCACTGTTGCTCGGCTATCAGTTCAAAGACAATTTCAACGCCCCGTTCAAGTCGCAGAATCCCTCGGAATGGTGGCGCCGCTGGCATATATCGCTCTCCACATGGCTTCGCGACTACCTATACATACCGATGGGGGGCAACCGCTGCTCAAAGACGCGCAACCACGCCAATCTGTTTAACACCATGCTTATAGGCGGCTTGTGGCACGGCGCATCGTGGATGTATATAATCTGGGGCGCGTGGAACGGCTTCCTGCTTGTGGCACACAAGACGGCACGGCGCGTATTGCCGCGTGTCAAGGAAGAGAACCGGGGAAAATGGTGGCGGGTTGCCGCCAATGTGTTTCTGACATTCAATCTCATGGCTTTCGGAATGATGTTTTTCCGTTCACGCTCAATGGAAAATGTCAGGGATATGCTAACCCAGATTTTCACCAATTTCCATCCTGAAATCGCCCCGCAATTTGTCGAGGGCTATCTTCTTATAGTCATCATCATGGCGGCAGCCTATATACTCCATTTCATGCCTGACCGCTGGAGTAACGCCCTCCAACGCGGCTACATCGCTCTCCCACTCCTTCTGCAGGCAATAATCCTCGCCATAGTGCTCCTCGTCATCATTCAGGTACGGCAAAGCGACATCGTCCCCTTCATCTATCTGCAGTACTAATCCCGACAGTCCCGATTACTCAAGAACGACGGGATGAGAACCCGGTGGCGTCATCGCGAAGCGCTTTCGTTTTTTTCCAGATCTGAGATAAATAGATCTATCATTTCCCGTGTGACATGTTGCATTACTACAACATGCGACAGATTCCCACCGAAGCGATCGTCAAAACTATTGGCGAGATTATATTTGACAACAATCTCGTCTGACGGGCGTCGGAAAAACACAGTATTGCTGTAAGTGTTGTTCCAGCAATCCCAGTCAATACGCCGGAGTTCCGACATGAGATATTTTGTATTGTCCATCATCCTCCGAGCCTGATCCGTCCAACCGTCGACGCCGATGGTCTTTGTCAGCCACCAGAATTTAAGCGGGTCAGTGCCGGAACGCGAGCAGCTAATCATCCGCATATTGGCATTCAAGTAGGGTACGTCAAAGGGATTCTGATTATCATAGATATTCCTGGTGGTAATAAACAGTCCGCAGGGGCTGTCAATGCCGAAAAACTTATGGCCGCTAATGGAAATCGATTCAAACTCCATCACTTTGCGGCTTACCAGATCGCGATATTCGGTAAATGGCAGGTATCCGCCGAAAAGAGCCGCATCGACATGCCGATATACCGGTATTTCGGGATGACGGTCCAATACCTCCTGGAGAGCCTTCTGGTCATCAATCGCTCCTTTG
Source organism: Bacteroidales bacterium (assembly GCA_003150235.1). Lineage (GTDB taxonomy): Bacteria > Bacteroidota > Bacteroidia > Bacteroidales > Muribaculaceae > Muribaculum. The sequence goes on along the minus strand of QAMW01000004.1, from coordinate 2,461 downwards.
AAGGTAGACCCCATGGCATAGATGATGAGCGCAGGGCGCGTGGGGTCGAGCGATTTTTCGAGTTCTTCAGGCACCATTTGACCCATGTCGTTGCTCTTTACAAGCCTTACATCAAGATTCTGGACATCGCAAAGGCGGTAGTTGCTGTAATGAGCCTCGTCGGAGACATAAACGACAGGCATTTTCCCGGTCTTCCCCTTCAGATAGTTCACCCCGAAATATATGCCGTGGTTATTACCATCGGTTCCGCTCATTGTCACTATTCCCCAAAGATCGCTTGTGTCGAAGCCATAAAGAGGGGCAAAAAACTCTATCACATCGCGCTCAAATTTCGCCGACGACAGTGCGCCGCTCTTTTCAAAGGGGTCACCGGCGTTGTTAATCAACACATTCCCCAGATTATTCGCCGTGTACCATTTATAAAATCCATCGAGGTTGCCGTCATAATTGCCAGGGTAACCCAGAGCATACGGTCTATCGGTCAGACACTGCTCAGTCCATTCGTCAAGTTCCTGAAATCCTGAAGAAACATTGGTCCAGGCTGACACTCCAACCCAGCACATCATGGCTATAAGAGAGAAGGTTATCGTTTTCATAATTATCAGTAATTTGGATTCTAATACTTGCATTATGCAATCTTACACGCAAATATACAAAAAATCGGGAACCCGGGAAATTCTCGTAACAATGAATTCAAGTCAGTTCCGAAATCAGATGCCGTATGGCTGACCGGGGATGAATGAATATCATGCGCGGACCTACATACTTCATCACTTCACGTATGCGACTGCGCTTCTCCGGTGCATAACAATGTATCTCACACTTCCGGCAACTTGTCTTATGCTCACCTTTCGGGCAATGGTCGAGCCGCTGATGCGCATAACTCACCAATGCGCGGCAGTCATCGCACAGCTCCTGTCTGTCGGCATGATGATGGCGATGGCAATATATAGCAATCATCTGAGCGACCACCTGTTTCTCCAGCTCAATTTTGTCCATCGTCTACCGGAAGTCCGGCTTCACTCCATTCAATGATTCCACCTTTGAGATTTATCACCTTGTATCCGAGTTCGGTCAGAATCTTCGCTGCATCCAGCGAACGCCTGCCACTGCGGCAGTAGACGAGCACGACAGAGTCTTTCGACAGCGCTTTCTCAGCCTTCTGTCGGAAATCATCAGACTTTACATTGATATTTAAGGCTCCTGCGATATGTCCGTCGGCAAACTCCTCCGGTGTGCGGACGTCAACTAATTGTACGGAGCCGACATTGATTTCTTTCTCAAATTCAGATGCTGAAACAGAAATGACTTTTTCGTTACTGTTGCAGCCTGCGGCATGCATGATACACATAGTCATTACAATCAAAAATATTGTGCGCCTGGTTTTTCGCAACATGTCAGTAAAATTTTTCACTACACCAATGTTTTTAGCCGACTAAGTCAGCGTGAGTGCAAAAATACTAAAAATCGAGCAATTGCCATCAGAGCCGATTCAACAAATTGCATCTACTCACAACCAATAGATTCTACATCAAACCACAACACAAGAAAGATACTCGTACCAAGGACGTTGTTGTAAAGTTAATAGATTCTACATCAAACCACAACCAATTTCAACTATTGCAGCGGGCACAATTTGTTGTAAAGTTAATAGATTCTACATCAAACCACAACAATAATGGAACTTCAGCAAAATCATGGTCGTTGTAAAGTTAATAGATTCTACATCAAACCACAACTTATGGCTGATACACTTATTGCCGAGTGTGTTGTAAAGTTAATAGATTCTACATCAAACCACAACCGCTTTCTGCTCCGCCGCTACTGCCTCGTGTTGTAAAGTTAATAGATTCTACATCAAACCACAACCGTCTTTGAGGACAGTAATATTCATTGTGGTTGTAAAGTTAATAGATTCTACATCAAACCACAACTATGGAGTGCTTTTATGAATGGGTGGCACAGTTGTAAAGTTAATAGATTCTACATCAAACCACAACTAGACGCACGGAGATAAGAAGCGAGTCCATGTTGTAAAGTTAATAGATTCTACATCAAACCACAACATTCTAATGAGTTGGATGTTTTAAATTGGGTTGTAAAGTTAATAGATTCTACATCAAACCACAACAGTTGCCGCTATTCCCATAGTTAGCCGGGCGTTGTAAAGTTAATAGATTCTACATCAAACCACAACCTACAGCGAGGACGCGCAGGGCAACCCGCAGTTGTAAAGTTAATAGATTCTACATCAAACCACAACTTGTAAAACGATATCACGTTCTCCCACTGCGTTGTAAAGTTAATAGATTCTACATCAAACCACAACAGGGCGGCAGAGGTTGAGACCGTCGGCCGAGTTGTAAAGTTAATAGATTCTACATCAAACCACAACCAGCTTTCCGGAGAGGATAGAGAGCACGAGGTTGTAAAGTTAATAGATTCTACATCAAACCACAAC
>QAMW01000014.1 GCA_003150235.1 Bacteroidales bacterium | reverse complement strand
CCGAGTTCTTCAAATTTATTGCCTAATTTTGCACTTGCAGGTAGAATCTGCGCTGTCGCGAAACCGCCATGATGCAGGGGCATGCCTTTGGCTCGTTTACATGAGGTCAAAATCATAGCCTTGCAACACCCTTTAACCTTTTAACCCCTTAATCTTTTTTTACCCTCAACTTTCGCTTGCGAAAGTTGAATACAGTTAAAGAGCTTTCAGTGTACGGATGGCATGATGCGGGTCGGGCGCGTTAAATACATAGCTGCCGGCTACAAGCATGTCGATACCGTATTGTGCGAGCAACGCTCCTGTGTGGGCGTTTATGCCGCCGTCAACCGATATCAGCGCGTGTGATTCCGATTCAGTAATCATCTTTTTAAGACGCGCAACCTTTGGAAGAGTGTTCTTTATGAATGATTGACCGCCGAAGCCCGGATTTACCGACATAAGCAATACCATGTCGATATCGGTGATTATATCTTCAAGCGAGGTCACGGGTGTACCGGGATTTATTGCCACTCCTACCTTCATGCCTGCCTGACGGATAAGCTGTATCACACGATAGATGTGAGTACACGCTTCTACATGCACTGTTGTGAAGGCGACTCCGCAGTCTCTTAGTTGTGATATGTATTTTTGAGGTTCTACAATCATAAGGTGCGCATCGATGGGGATGGTCGACACGGCATTGATTGCCTTGATGACTGGAAAACCGAATGTGATGTTGGGTACAAATACACCGTCCATTACATCGAGGTGCAGATAATCGGCTTCGCTTGAATTTAGCATTTCAATCTCGTTCTGGAGATTGCCGAAGTCTGATGAAAGAAGTGATGGCGCTACGAGCATGATGTTATAATGTGTGGATTGGTTATTTAAATTGTGGTTTTATTTTTATGGGGCTTGAAGAAGTTGTACAGTATATATAGCAGACACACAACTCCGATTCCAAGACCGATATAAGTTAAATAGTCGTTATACTCTTCTACCTTTGCAAATAGTTGTTCTTGCGGAACTATCGTACCGAGCCAATAGCCGAGGGCGGCAAGTACGCAGTTCCATACCATTGCCCCGAGTCCGGTGAAAATGATAAATTTACCTATATTCATCCTTGCGAGGCCGGCAGGTATGGAAATGAGCTGTCTCACGGCGGGGATGAGTCGGCCTATGAAGGTTGAGATTGCACCGTGGCGGTCGAAATACTCTTCAGCATGCCTTACTTTGTCTTCATTGATAAGACACGCATGTCCGAAACGGCTGTTGGCAAATTTATATACTATCGGACGGCCTATCCATACCGACAGATAATAGTTTATGAGCGCTCCAGCAATAGCTCCCGCAGTAGCGATAACGACAACCGCGACAATATTGACATCGCCTTTTGTGCAGGCAAGATAGGCTGCCGGAGGCACTATTACCTCTGATGGGAAAGGAATAAAGGAGCTCTCTATTATCATGAATATGAATACGAGCAGATATACCATAGCGCCGTCGGCGGTCAGGAATTGCTTCATGATGTCGGCAGGGTCAAATATGGCAAGTGTAATCAAGTCGAACATATACTTTTCTACAGGCTAAATTACGTTTCAAAATTAATGATTAAACTCTTAAAAAACAATTTTTTTATTTAGAAAACCTAAAATATCCCTATTTGATGCAACATTTCAGCGTAATAAGCTGCCTTTTTATCGAGTGCCAGAGGATAGGCGCGCGATGTTGACGGCATTCTGAATATGTCAACATGTCTTCCGTCGTTCAATGTCGTCGATACCGATTCTCCTATCTTGGGAACTGCTGTGCCGGTAAGTGCGGCAAGGGTTTCACCCGCTTTTTCTCCCGTGGTGGCAAGCGCATGACAATCCGGTATTTTCGACAGTACATCCATCAAGGGTATAGATTCCACTATTTCAAGATATTTGTCGGAGGCATTGTCTTTCAGGCGTCTGACAGCATGACCGGTGTCATTCAATGCTATCCCTTTTTCATTTAGCATGGCTTTTATTAATGGAAGCTTGAATGTACGGGTCGTTGAATCATAGAGATAGTCCTTGTCTCCGTAAAAGATTATGCCCATTATGCGCCAGAAGTCATTGATGCGGTTGGGGTAATAGAAGTCCATGGACCAGCGTTCCTGCTTCGGAGGGAAAGTCCCCATTATCAGTATTTTTGCATTTGTCGGGACGTAAGGCTCAAATGGATGATATTCAAGAGGTATCATGGACTTAGAGTTGGTTTGCTATTGCGTCGGCAAGTGACCGGCAGTCAGCAATGGTAGCGGCGGTCGGTGCTTGTTTGGTCTCTACTGAGATTACATCGGCTGTGTATAGTTTGGCGTCTTCAAGCAGTTGGTTTATGCGCTTTACTGCTTGCGGTGCCCAGGTGTATGAGCCGAAAGTGCCGATTACCCTGTTTTTGAGCTCTCGCGTTTTTATTGCAGTCAGTATGTTTTCTACCGGAGGGAAAAGGGTGTTGGAGTAGGTAGGGGCTCCTATAACAAGTCCTTTGTAGCGGAATATGTCACTGATGATATAAGACGGATGTGATTTGGTGACATTGTGCATCCTTATGGTTTTTACTCCACGCTCGGCAAGTCGTGCCGCGATTGCTTCTGCCATCTCTTCAGTGTTGCCGTACATCGACCCGTAGACGATTGTCACGCCGTTTTCTCCTTCATAACGGCTCAGTTTGTCATATATGCCGCCGATACGGTTTATCTGTTCATGCCATACAGGGCCGTGGGTTGAACAGATATAATCGATTTTCAATGACGAGAGTTTTCCTATTGCTTTCTGCACGAATATGCCATATTTGCCTACAATGTTGGAATAGTAGCGGTACATTTCGGGAATAAACGGCTCGACATCGGTCTCTTCATCAATAATTCCGCCGTTGAGCGCGCCGAAACATCCGAATGCGTCTCCTGAAAAGAGTACGGATTTTTCTTCGACATAAGTCATCATTGTCTCCGGCCAGTGTACCATTGGGGTTATCTTGAAAGTCAGGGTCATACCTCCAAGGTCAAGTGTCTCGCCGTCGGCAATCTTCAGGGTGTTTTCTTCGATTCCGTAAAATCCTTTGACCATTTCGAGGGTCTTGGCATTACCGACTATGGTCATCTGGGGGAAGAAACTTCTGAGCACCTTGATTGAGCCGGAATGGTCAGGCTCCATGTGGTTGATTACAAGGTAATCGGGGGCACATCCATCTCCTAATATATTCGCGATGTTATCGCGTAGCTTGTCACATTCACTTATTTCCACGCCGTCGATAAGGGCGGTCTTGTTGTTTCCTTTTACTATATAGGAGTTGTAGCTTACACCGTATGGTATGGGCCATAACGCTTCAAAACGGTGGGTTGTGCGGTCATTGACTCCTACATAATAGATTCCCTCAACTATTTTCTTTATATTCATAATTAAATAAAAGTATAACTATATAATCACAATTATCTGACTAATGTTCAGAGATTGTCTAAATTTATATGATACCGATTTTGAGAGGGATTGTCAGATGGATTTTTGATTGCGATGAAGGAGCGTAGCGGTTGCTACATGACTGAAGAACGGGCAAAAAGACACTGACAAGTACCTGAAAAGCAAAGTGATATAAATTTTAGACAATCTCTCAGAAACAGTCTGAAATTTGACTGTATTCTTAGTGTCGTCACAACTAAAAGAGCCGCTCTCTGTGAGAAACGGCTCTTTTATATCGTTATTGTTGTGGCGGTTAGGCTTTTGCTCGCTCAACACGTTCTACGTATGAACCGTCGCGGGTGTCGATTCGTACCTTGTCGCCGGTCTCGCAGAAAAGCGGTACACGTACTTCGGCACCGGTCTCAACGGTTGCGGGCTTGAGAGTGTTGGTGGCTGTATCGCCCTTGATGCCCGGTTCGGTATATGTGATTTCAAGCACTACGCTGGTAGGCATCTCGCAGGTAAGGATAGTGTCAGATGCGGCATGAACCATAGCCTCGCAGATGTCACCCTCTTTGAGGAACTGTACCCCATCAATGCTTTCGCCGGGAATCGCAACCTGTTCGAATGTTTCGGTGTGCATAAAGTTGTAACCCATGTCATCTTTATAAAGATACTGGTAGGGACGACGCTCAATGCGCACTTCATCGACCTTCACGCCTGAGTTCCAGGTCTTGTCAAGGATACGGCCGGTCTTTACATTCTTAAGCTTTGTACGCACGAAAGCCGGACCTTTACCGGGTTTTACATGAAGAAATTCAACAATAAAATAATAGTTGCCGTCGATGTCGAGGCACATTCCGTTTTTAAAATCTGCAGTTGTTGCCATAAATGATTATATCGTTTTTCTTATTCCTGTAGAGTGAAAAGCAAAAAAATACTTTTCCAAATTTCTGTGCAAAGATAATTACTTTTTCTTAAATAAACCCTATATTTGTAGATATTTAATCCATGTTATGCACATCAGGAAATTCTTCACGTTATTATTTGCCGCCTTGTCATTCCAGGGAATATCGGCGGCGCATTATGCTTTTCAGGATACAGCGCTGCCTGACAGCGTCAGGGTTGAGTGCCTTCTCAAAGAGCTTACACTTGATGAAAAAGTGGCTCTGTTGTCAACCGATCTCAGTGTGCCGAGGCTGGGAATACCTCATTGCTGGCAGGTAGAGGGGTTGCACGGACTGTCGTTGAGCGGTCCCGGTAAGGAAAAACCTGACACAATACATACTACTATATTCCCCCAGGCTTACGGATTAGGGGAGACATGGGATCCGGAGTTGCTCAGACGTATTGCCGCACAAGTGGCGGAGGAAGCGCGTTATTATTCTCAAATTGATTCCGGACGCCGGTGCATGTTGGTGATGAGGGCGCCTAATGCCGACCTCGCCCGTGACCCGCGATGGGGAAGGACTGAGGAGAGTTTCGGCGAGGACCCGTATCTTACCGCTGCAATGACAGTGGCGAAAATAAAGGGTCTGCAAGGTGATAATCCGCGATACTGGAAGACGGCGGCGCTTATGAAGCATTTCCTTGCCAACAGTAATGAGTTCGGTCGTGACAGCTCTTCTTCCGATTTTGATTCCGAGCTGTTCCGTGAGTACTATGCTTATCCGTTTTATAAAGGTATTACGGAAGGTGGTTCCCGTGCATATATGGCTGCTTACAACAGTTGGAACGGCATTCCTATGGCGATGCATCCCTGTCTTGACAGTATTACACGTAAGGAATGGGGCAATGACGGTATAATATGTACCGATGGTGGTGCGCTGGGTTTGCTGATTTCGGCTCATAAGCGTTTCCCGTCACGCGCAGAGGGGGCGGCGGCTATTGTAAAGGCTACTACGGGGCAGTTTCTTGACCGTTATGTCGACGATGTCAGGGAGGCACTTTCTTCGGGTCTCCTTTCCGAAGCCGATATAGACCGGGCGATACGGGGAAATATCAAGGTGGCTCTTAAACTCGGGCTTCTTGACGGGGAAAATTCCGCAAATCCTTATCTTGCCATAGGCTCTGACACGACGGCTGTACCGTTTTTGTCTGATTACGCAAAAGCGCTTGCACGTGAGGCAGTGGCAAAATCCGTGGTATTGCTGAAAAATTCTCCTTCGGTGAATGGCGAGGCTTTGTTGCCGCTTGACAAGGATAAGATAAGGAAAATCGCGCTGATTGGACCTTATGCCGACAATATAGTTCAGGATTGGTACAGTGGAATGCCTCCCTATGAGGTGACAATACTTGATGGAGTAAAAAATGCCGTCGAGGGAACAGGTATCGAGGTGACATACGCTCCTGACAATCGTATGGATATGGCTGTAAAACTTGCCTCGGAGGCTGATGTCGTGATTGTATGCACGGGTAATCATCCTTTTGGCACGAAGCGTGACTGGTTTTTCTGTCCCGTGCCTTCCGATGGCAGGGAAGCGGTTGACCGTCGTTCACTTGTTTTGCCTGATGAAGATATGATAAGGCAGATATACGCTGTCAATCCTAACACGGTGCTTCTGCTTGTCAGCAGTTTCCCTTATGCAATAAATTGGAGCAACGATAATCTGCATGCGATTCTGCATGTGACTCATTGCGCCCAGGAGCATGGTAACGGGGTTGCCGATGTGCTTTTCGGCAACGTGAATCCCGCCGGACGCACTACACAGACCTGGGTTAAAGATATTCTTGACCTCCCTCCGATGATGGATTATGACATACGCCACGGGCATACATATATGTATAACCGTCATGAACCGCTTTACCCGTTTGGTTATGGATTGAGTTACACTGATTTCTCTTACAGCAATATTTCTTCGCGTATTGATGATGATAATCTTGTCGTGGATTTTATGATAGCGAATACAGGCGACCGCGACGGTGAAGAGGTCGCCCAGTTATATCTTTCGGTTGACGGTGGTCAAACCTATAAATTGAAAGCGTTCCGCCGCCTGCCGGTAGACTCAGGTAAACGGGAAAAGGTTAAATTTATAATGCCTTTGTCGGAGATTGGTGACTGGAACGAGACCACACGCGACTACCGGGTCCTTCCCGGCACGCTACTCAATATAAGAGTCGGCTCATCCTCAGCCAACACCCCTCTCTCCACAACAATAACCACAACTGACAACTGAACTCTGACAACTGACAACTTAAAACTGACAACTAATATCAAACACAATGGAACAAGTTCTTTTCTGGGGCGTTCCGGCGGCATCATTGCTTGCATTGCTGCTTGCCTGGTATTTCTATCGCCAAATGATGAAGGAGAGCGAAGGCACTCCGGTTATGCAAAAAATCGCGCTGTACGTGAGACAGGGCGCGATGTCGTATCTAAAACAACAATACAAGATTGTCGGGATGGTGTTTATAGCACTTGTAGTGCTATTCTCGATAATGGCGTATGGTTTTGACCTTCAGAATCATTGGGTGCCGGTAGCATTCCTTACCGGTGGATTCTTCTCCGGACTTTCCGGATTTCTCGGCATGAAAACGGCGACTCATGCATCGGCACGTACCGCAAATGCTGCCCGTAAATCGTTGAACGGTGGACTTCGGGTGGCATTCCGCAGTGGAGCCGTCATGGGTCTCGTAGTTGTAGGACTGGGATTGCTCGATATCTCGTTCTGGTATCTTATACTTGACTGGTTCGTCCCCGATGATCCCGCAACACCTACAGCAAAACTATGTATGATAACCACTACCATGCTTACATTCGGTATGGGCGCGAGTACACAGGCTCTGTTTGCGCGTGTCGGTGGTGGTATCTATACTAAGGCTGCTGACGTCGGCGCCGACCTCGTTGGCAAGGTTGAAGCGGGTATTCCCGAGGATGATCCCCGTAACCCTGCGACTATTGCCGACAATGTTGGCGACAATGTGGGTGATGTCGCCGGAATGGGTGCTGACCTTTATGAGTCTTATTGCGGCTCAATTCTTGCAACGGCAGCACTTGGTGCCGCAGGTTATATGACAAGTGGCGACGTGGCGATGCAGTTCAAGGCTGTTCTTGCTCCGATGCTTATCGCGGCAGTAGGAATCATCCTTTCTATAATAGGTATCTTCTCTGTGCGTACTAAGGAAGATGCGAAAATGAAAGACCTCCTGAACTCGCTTTCTTTCGGTACAAATCTAAGTTCCGTGCTTATTATCGGTGCTACCTTCCTTATTCTCTGGGCACTTCAGCTTAATAACTGGGTCAACATTTCGTTTGCAGTGGTTATCGGTCTGTTGGTCGGTGTCGTAATCGGCAGGTCTACTGAATATTATACCTCACAGTCCTATCTCCCTACGCGTAAGCTGGCTGAAAGCGGCAAGACAGGCCCGGCGACTGTGATTATTTCCGGTATCGGACTTGGAATGGTGTCCACTGCCGTTCCCGTGCTTGCGGTTGTAGTAGGTATTATTCTTTCTTATTGGCTGGCGTCAGGATATGATTTCACTAATGTCAGTATGGGACTTTACGGCATCGGTATCGCAGCTGTCGGCATGCTCTCTACTCTCGGCATAACTCTTGCAACCGATGCCTACGGCCCTATCGCCGACAACGCAGGTGGAAATGCCGAGATGAGCGGATTGGGTGAAGAGGTGCGCCGTCGCACTGACGCTCTTGACTCGCTCGGTAACACTACCGCCGCCACAGGTAAGGGGTTTGCCATCGGCTCGGCGGCGCTTACCGGACTTGCCCTGCTTGCATCTTACATAGAGGAAATACGTATCGGGCTGTCGCGTCTCGGAACGACAGCCATTAATCTCGGTGACATGACAAAACCTATACATGAGGCATCGTTTACCGACTTCATGACTTATTATGACGTGAATCTCATGAATCCCAAGGTGCTTTCAGGTATGTTTATCGGAAGCATGATGGCATTCCTCTTCTGTGGACTAACGATGAATGCCGTTGGACGTGCGGCGGCTCACATGGTCGAGGAGGTACGTCGTCAGTTCCGTGAGATAAAGGGTATATTGACCGGTGATGCCGAACCTGATTATGCGCGTTGTGTACAGATTTCGACCAAGGGCGCTCAGAAAGAGATGGTGTTCCCCTCGCTGCTTGCGATTATTGCACCTATCCTTACCGGACTGATTTTTGGTGTGCCGGGCGTGATTGGTCTGCTTGTAGGTGGGCTGTCGGCAGGTTTCGTCCTCGCTATATTCATGGCTAATTCTGGTGGTGCGTGGGATAATGCCAAGAAATATGTTGAAGAGGGCAATTTCGGAGGAAAAGGTGGCGATGTACATAAGGCGACAGTGGTTGGTGATACCGTCGGTGACCCCTTTAAAGATACATCGGGTCCGAGCCTTAACATCCTCATCAAACTTATGTCTATGGTGGCGATTGTCATGGCAGGGCTCACCGTTTCATGGAGCTTATTCTAATATTATAAATCTTATAAATAAAAAAATGAACCTTAAAAGATTCTTAGTTTCGGCTTTCGCTGTCGCATCACTGTTGACAGCCGCCGCTGTACAGGTTGACTCGACCTTCACTATCGAAGGGTCGAAAGGTGCGCTTGCCGCACGTCTGCAGTTACCCGATTTAAAATCAGGTGAAAAATGCCCTATGGTGATATTGTGTCATGGTTTTGGCGGGAATATGGGCGGTCCGCTGTTTGACACGATTGCATCTGATTTGTTGAAAGACGGTATAGGTGTGATCCGCTTTGACTTCAATGGTCATGGAGCGAGTGAAGGCTCGTTTCAGGATATGACTGTGCCTAATGAAATAGAGGATGCGAAAAAGGTTGTATCTTGGACTGATAAGCAGCCATTCACCGCTTCGGTATCATTGCTCGGTCACTCTCAGGGTGGCGTTGTGGCATCTATGACGGCAGGAGAACTTGGTGCAGGGAAAATCAAGGCTGTTGTGCTGATGGCTCCGGCTGCCGTGCTTCGTGACGATGCCTTGAGGGGAAATACTATGGGTGCCATGTATGACCCGTGGAATGTTCCGGAATATGTCCAGCTTTTCGGTGGGCTGAAGCTTGGCCGCGGATACATCGAGACCGCGCGTGACCTCCCGATATATCAGGTGGCGTCGCGTTACACGGGTCCGATGCTGGTTATCCACGGCACAGCCGACAGGGTAGTGCCATATTCCTATGGCGAACGCTATGGTATCGAGATGCCCGATGCTCGTGTCGAATTGATTCAGGGCGATGACCATGGTTTTTCAAAAAGCCTTGTGTCATCTTCAGCTCTTGCTGCCGGATGGCTTTCTGAACATCTGAACAAATAAGTTGTATTGTCTCACTTTTTGCCCTCGGTTTCTTCTTGAAGCCGGGGGCTTTTCTTTGCTCATTCACGAAGTTATCAACACCCCGGTATCGATAAGTTGTTAATAGCCGATTAGGATAAGACGCGCGGTTATGTTAACTTTGTGCTTATAAATTTATGAAGATACTATGACCGATATAATTAGACTGTTGCCTGACTCTGTGGCAAACCAGATTGCGGCGGGTGAGGTCGTACAACGTCCTGCGGCTGCGATTAAGGAACTTGTCGAGAATGCTGTCGATGCGGGTGCCACAATCATAAAGATTATTGTCAAGGATGCAGGTCGTACACTGTTGCAGGTTATTGACAACGGATGCGGTATGTCGCCTACTGACGCGCGCCTTGCATTTGAACGTCATGCCACATCTAAGATAAGCAAGGCTGCCGACCTCTATGACCTTCACACCATGGGATTCCGTGGCGAGGCGCTTGCCTCGATATGTGCGATTGCAAGAGTAGAATTGCGTACGATGCGCAAAGATGACACGATAGGCACATGTGTAATAATAGAAGGCTCCAAAGTGGAGAGCCAGGAGCCTGAAGTGTGTGCTCCGGGATGTAATTTCATGGTCAAGAATCTCTTTTTTAACCAGCCGGCACGGCGCAAATTTCTTAAGAGCGACCATGTGGAGATGAACCATATACTTCGTGAGTTTGAGCGTATGGCTCTTGTTAATCCTGACATCGAGTTTCAGCTTGTTCACAATGATGTGGTGCTTCATCAGCTTCTGCGCAGCTCTTTCAAGCAGAGGATTGTCGATCTTTTCGGCAAGTCTATCGACAAGCAGCTTGTGCCGGTAGATACCGAGACCTCGATTGTAAAAATAAACGGTTTTGTTAGTCGGCCTGAAAATGCCCGCAAGCGCGGCGCACTTCAGTTTTTGACGGTCAATGGCAGGAATATGCGTCATCCTTATTTCCACAAGGCGATCATGCACTGCTTCGAACAGCTTATTCCTTCCGATGAACAGCCATGTTACTTTATCAATCTCACTGTCGACCCTGAGACCATTGATGTAAACATACATCCTCAGAAAAGTGAGATTAAATTTGAAAACGAACAGCCTATATGGCAAATTCTCGTTGCTGCCGTCAAGGAAGGTCTCGGTAAATTCAATGCCGTGCCTTCGATTGACTTTGATCTTGACGACGCCCCCGAGATTCCTGTATTTCAGCCCGATGCCGGCGCATCACATGGTCTCGACCTCGACACATCCTATAATCCCTTTGCCTCACAATCGCCGAAAGCCGGTGGAAGTGCATCGCAGGTGTGCCGTAAGTCATCGGTTGTGATGAACCAGGATTGGGAGAAATTGTATCAGGACTTTGAGCGCAAGCGCGATGAAGAACTTTCCAACATAAAAGCGAGTGCGCTTAATTCAATGAGCCTTGACGAAATTGGGGAGGAAGAAATTCCCGACATGGATTTTTCCGCCGGTTTCGACTCGGCTGTGCCTGCTGTGATGCAGTTGAAGGGACGTTACATACTCTCGCCGGCAAAATCCGGACTGACTGTAGTCGACCAGCATCGCGCACATGTACGCATTCTCTATGACCGTTATCTTGACTTGGCGCGTCTCGACGCGTTGAGCACACAGCGTGTCATTTTCCCCGAGGTGCTTGAACTGTCACCGTCGCAGTCCGTGTTTCTTGAAGGTATCACCGGTGAACTGTCGTCACTCGGATTTGATATCTCTTTTCTCGGGGATAACAGTTGGACCGTCAACGGACTTCCCTCGGTGCTTAACGATGTGAATCCGCGAGAGCTTATGATGGTGATGCTTGACATGGTGATGGATAGCGGTGAGAAACTTGGGGAGAGTATGCGGGAGCGTATCGCCTTCTCGATGGCGAAGTCAGCCGCCATAAAACCGGGACAGCAGCTTACATCTGCCGAAATGGACCATATACTTAGCGACCTGTTCAAGCTCGCAACCCCTAACTATACGCCTGACGGCAAACTTGTGTTGAGCGTGATAGCCACAGATGACATAGCGAGGCTGTTTGCATAGGTGATAAACATTTATTACCTTTGCTCAAAATATTAAAATGATGCGAAAATTAATAATATGCCTTGCCGTTTTGGCGGCTGCCGTGTCGGGACTCAACTTGTCGGCTCAATTCCGTTATGGTCCCATGGTCGGTGTCACTGTCACTGACCTGAAGTTTAAGCAGGATCTTATCAGCATCGATAAGAGCGTGGGATTCTCTGCCGGTGTGGCGACAGAATTGATGTTCCCCGGAATAGGTTTTGGCGTTGATGCCGGGCTTTTTTACGAGCAGCGTGGTGCGACACTTAATCTGGGACAGCGTGAGGTGTGGGCTTCGCAAGGCTATGGCAAGGAGCGTTCCTATCTGCATTATCTTGAGATTCCGGTGCATCTGCGTTTCAAATGGACACGCATGAACGGACTTGAAGATTATATTGCACCGTTTGTGTTCGGTGGTCCTTCTTTCAGTATCCTGATGGGACACAGCAACGTGAAAGCGTTGGAATATGCCGGCGGTGATGTTGGCATGACTGTCGGAGGTGGTCTTGAACTGTTCCGTAACTGGCAGGTTATGTGCAGCTACACTTGGGGTCTCGTGTATGCCGAAAAGACGAAGCTCCTTGATGATTTCAGCGCAAAAAACCGCACTCTTAACGTGCGTGTGGTCTATCTTTTCTGACACCGACATTATCACTATACTGGAGCCGCCTTCGGGCGGCTTTTTTTATAGTTTGTCGTAATCGGGGATGTCGGGTAGAAACCGGTAGGTGGAATGGTCGTAGTCAATCGCACAGCAATAATGGTTAAGCCCGTTTGACACGATAAGGTATCTGGCGTGGAGCACCATGTTATAGCGTACAATCTGGTCAAATGTCATCTGGGAGATTGTCACCTCCGGTGCCTTGTATTCGATTATCATGACCGTGTTGCCCGAGTGGTCGACCACTATGCTGTCACAGCGTCGGCGAGTGCCGTTGAGTGTTATACCGACTTCGTTTGCCATCAAGGACGCCGGGTAGCCTTTGTGAGTGATGAGATACTCGATGAAATGTTGTCTGACCCATTCTTCGGGTGTGACTGCGACATATTTCAGTCGCAGACGGTCAAAAATCTTTACACCGTCGCGGTCACGGCGTAAACGGTAGTCGAAGGCTGGCAGGTTAAGTTTCATCAGATTCCAAATTTGTCGGTAACGGAAAATTTCTGTAAATTTACAAAATAAAACGATAACTATGGCGGCTGCACCCAAGTCAATAACATTTGATGAAATCGTCATGCAGATTAACGCGCGTAATTATGCGCCGGTCTATATCTTGCATGGCACCGAGGGGTATTACATCGACGAACTGCTCAAACGATTTGAGGCGATTATCCCCGAGGGAGACCGTGATTTCAACCTATATACGATGTATGCTCCTGAAGTGGAGATGGACACTGTAATGGATGCGTGCCGGCGCTATCCGATGATGTCTGATGTGCAGGTGGTTATTCTCAAGGAGGCGCAGTCGATAAAGTCCACGCAACTTGACCGTCTGCATCTTTATGCCTCTCAGCCTTCGCAGTCAACCGTGCTTGTCGTGGCTTGTCGCGGCGACAAGTGCAAGGCTAAAGAGCTGATGGCGGAAGCCGGTGCCCACGGCGGTGTGATATTTGAGTCACAGTCATTGAAAGAGACCGAGGTAGGGCGTACAATCAGTGCGTATATAAAGAAAAAGGGTCTGAATATAGAGGCAAAGGGACTCGGGATGTTGCGCGATTTTGTCGGCACTGACTTGTCGCGACTTCACAGCGAGATTGATAAATTGACAGTTGCGCTTCCTGCGGGGGCTACCGTGACGCCGGAGGTCATCGAGAATCTTATCGGTATCAGCAAGGATTACAACAATTTTGAGCTGATAAGCGCGCTTGCCACCAAAAATTCAAAGCGCGCCTTCACCATAGTTAATCATTTCCGCCGCGACCCTAAACGCAATCCGTTTGTGGTCACAATAAGCAGTATCTGGAACTATTTTTCAAGTCTGCTCGTGCTGCTTTATACCAAGGATAAGAGTGATGCGGGGTTATGCGCGGCATTAGGTAGAAAAGGCTCGTGGCTCCCGACTGACTACAAGGAAGGAATGCGCAATTACAACGCCTGGAAGCTGATTGAGATTATCCATGCTATCCGTGTAGCCGATGCCCGTAGCAAGGGTGTGGATTCCCGCATGGATCCCTACGACATTCTTAACGACCTTGTGTTTCACATTCTCACCGCGCCCGGCAGGATTTAACGGAGGCGGTAGGAGTAACCGAGAGTGACCATTATCGACATTCCGCGTGATGCGGAAAATGTGTCGCGACGGTCATCGGGGAATATATTGCCGATGCCGAAATAGTATCGTGCCTCAAGATTGATGATATTGCGACGCTTGATAATAAACTCGATGCCGGCTCCTCCAGAAATGCCGTAGTCAAATTTCTTTGACGGCTCCATCCACATCTGGTCGGTCATGCGTAGCTGCGGGAAATCAGGGTAAGCACCTATATTTGTCACGTCAAAATTGGCGCTGTAGCTTGTGCCGATCATGTAGCCGACTTCCGGACCGAGGTTGACAAATCCCTTGACAGTGTTGTTGCCGAAAAATATGCTCGTCAGCAACGGAATCTGTATATAGTCGAGGTGACGCTCATATTCATACGGAGCGCCTTCGAAATTTTCTTTCCATCCACGCTGCTCATAGTTAATCTCGGCAATCAGACCGAAATTACGCTCTTCCCAATATTTGAAAGTGACACCTGCCGTCTTTCCCAACACAAATGATTGCTTTGTGCTTGGTGTGAACGACATTTTTGACATCGTGATACCGGCTTTGCCGCCGATAGAAACTTTTGACACGTAATGAGCCTGGGCATTTGCCATGGTGAATGACAAGATGCATACGATAGCCGCAACAAATGACTTCAGCCTGTTCATTCCACAGAATGTTTGTCAATCAGTCCCGACGGGCGGAACTCGATAAAATACAGCGTGTCGTTAACCTGTCCGGCACCGTCACCCGTTCCTGTGAAGTGGAAGCCGCTCTGTACGCCGTCATAATAATATTTAGAGTCCAGGAGTTTGCCGCCGGTCTCGTTTATCGCTTTAATAAGGTAAAATCCGGCATCAAATCCGAGAATGCCCTGTACAGGAACAGCCTGAATCATGGAAGACCCATACCAGTTTTTATATCGTTCGGCGATATCCTTGCTTCTGTAACTGCTATCGTCATTATAGAAGCGTGAGTACACAGTCGCGTCAAGGAAATGCAGGTTTTCAAGCGAATTGCCACGGAATGTAATCCATTCCGGATAGCCGAATATGCGTACCTGGTTAAGGTCGGAATGATTTTCACGGAAGGTCTTTAATGCGCCCGCGATATGACTGAACTCTGTCGAAGTGCCCGATTCCGGTACAAACATATAATATCCTTCCGGATTCAGCGATGCGAGATCACTCTCTTTCAGATAGCTGTTGTAGGTAATGTCGATGTAATCCCTGCCTCTCAGCGTGAGACCTTCGCGGAGTAGCGCCGTGAAGTCTTTCTTGTCGGTCTTCCCGTCGCGTGAAGTCAGGAATACCGGGGTGTACTGCGGATACAGCCTTATAAATTCAGTGACAGCCTTGGGGTAAACGGCGGAGTGGGTGATGTTTGCCTGCAATATATCAGGATTCTTTTGATAATCGGTATTTTTTACCGCAAATATATTGAAAACAGCGGCTCCGCGTTCGCGGGCAAAGCGGGCGATTGCGTCAAGCTGGTCGTTGTCGTCGGGAGTGATGATGACATCTATATCCTCAAGTTCCGGTTTACCGAGAATATTCACTACGGTGTCAAGACTTGCTGCGGAATCGTATGCGCGGATAACTATGTTGCGGTCGCTATTGCGCAGCGAGTCGGCGGCAAGTAACATTCCACGATAAAATTCAGTGTAGAGTTGTGACTGTTTGTCGACATTTTCCGAGGCAAGCATGAAGGGGAGTATGACTGCTATGCTTGTCTGACCTTTATCCGATGCCGCAGGTGTTATGGAGTCTCTGTTTTCTATCAAAGAAAGCAGGTCGGCAGCCGGGGATGTGGATTCCGGAACGCTGTCTTCACCGGTTGCGACGGGAGCAGGAATGGTCGGTATCGTTGACGAGGCTGTGTCGGCTTCAGTGGTATTTTTAGTTGCGTCCACTTCCGTAATGACGGGGGCTACATTAGTCTCGGGTTCAGGGCTTTGACAGGAGTCCGGGAGCATAAGAATTGTACCGTGCTTCAATCCGTCTTTCAGCGAGGGATTAAGTTCAAACAGTTGTGACTCTGAAATTCCGTAGCGCTTGCATATTCCGTAAACGGTCTCACCCTTAGCGACATGATGAATAGCCGCTTTCTGATATGTGCGACCGGCTTCATTATCGGGAGATATATGTATTTTTGATTTTTTGTCAGTAGAGGGAGACTTCGTCATGTTCTTGTCTACGGCACCCAGTTCGGGAAATTCGGAGACAGGGAAATATAGCACCGCGCCGGCGCGTAACCCGTCGGCAACCGATGGGTTATATTGTACAAGCTGAGACTTGGTTATGCCAAATTCCCTGCATAGACCATATACCGTCTCTTTTGGCTGCACTTCGTAATAATAACATTCCTGACCGTTTACCATTCGGGTCGGCAGGTTTGCCGCATTTACGGACACTGCCAACATGGCAGCACCTAAAGGCAAGATATTTAACTTGCTATGAAATTTCATATCAGTTGTTTGCTGTTTAATTACGCAAAGTTACAAAATAATCCCGTCATACCGTGCAAATCGCCCAACAAATGATACTACCATAACCGTTTATCCGGCGTGGTAGTTTCTGCCGAGCCATGTGGAGCGGTAGTTGGAGGCGGAGCGGAGCATGTAGCGGATGAAGGCGCGGCGGAAGGTCGTGCGGTTCAGGTTGATGATGATGTAGTCGGTCGAGTGATTGATAAACAGTTCGATATGGTCGCAGAGGTCGGAGCTGCGGTATAGCACCTTCCCGTGACGAGCCACCTCATCGGAGATATGAAGCAGCATCTTCGGGTCATGGCGCATGATAAGGCTGTAATGCCGCAGCAACTCTTCATAGGACATCGGTGTGCCGTCGGGATGGTCGGGCACCCTGTCGTCAAGTTCATGTTCCCATACCTCGGTCTCGAAGGAAGGGCGGTTGTTGTCAATCTCCTCCTGTGTCCACATCGACTTGTGGGAGGCTTCCAGGTCCTTCCAGAAACGGAA
>QAMW01000002.1 GCA_003150235.1 Bacteroidales bacterium | reverse complement strand
TTAAGGATTTTGCCCGGAATGGGCAAGATGTCGTTAACCGCGGGTAGCCCCGAATGGGGCACCCGTGGAAAGCGATACCACCACAACAAAACTACCCCGAAGCGGGTTGCATAAATATATGCTAATCAAATACCTATGCAACCCGCTTCGGGGTTGAGCCAAGGAGAGGGTCCCTTGAGCCACGGGTATGCCTTCGGCATTACCCGCGGTTAACGAAATGAATCCCCTTGCGGGGATTTATACCCATTGAACCTTAAGTTAGTGACATTGCCCTCCCGGACGCCCCTACTGCTACGCGGTTCACTCTGTTGATTTACATGCCGTTGTAGGGGCGAGCGGAAGCTTGCCCGCACAGAGGCGTTGCCCGCGCCACAGAGGCGTTGCGAGGGAAAGTCTAAAGCCAATTATCCGATTGCTCGGGTAATTGGCTTTTGGGTCATGATATTAGAATTAAAGTTGGAAAAGTGATGTTATCCTGTATTATTTCACACCAATGAAAATTTTATGCTCTAAGGCATTTCTTAAACCTAACTATTTATTTTTGCTCAATTCGCTACTATTATTGTTCTTTTACAGCGAGGACGGCGCATCCGGTACCAGTAGCCAATCCACCGCATCCGGCTGCCCCCTCATTTATTCTGAATCTTCGGGCACCACTACTCGCGGACCTACATGTCCAAAGCATACAATAAGTACCGACTTCGCTTATTTTGCCACTATTCCGTCTACCTGATGACGGCACGAAAAGCATCAATCCGCTTTTATCATTTTCTTTACAATATAGCCAATAGCCTTTGGCTTCTTTTGTCGATAAATTTGAATTTATAGCACTCGTACTTTCCCAAAAGAATTTTTCTGGAGGAACACAATAACCAACTGGCGACGGGTCGTATATCGTCTTTTTCGGCAATGAGGTGAGACCTCCATTTCCCCAAAGAGATTCTATCTGTGAACTTCCGTACCAAAAATTATCATTCGCAGTAGAGAAGGTCAGTGGATTCAAGATTGATAATGCCATCGAATTTACACTATTCGCAGTTGTAAAATTCATTCCTTCAGCGTATATACAGTTCTTCACATATCCATCACCACTTCTTTGAATATATATCCCAGAGCGGTCTGCCTCATCTTTGACATTTGTCGCTGCAGGGAATGGGTCTTTACGACCCCACTGATAGAAGGGTGTGTTGTTATTGATAGCTTTTTCGTAATATTGCTGTCGGATAACAAATTCTTTCTGTTCGCCGGTGCCATCCTGAGTGAAGGTAATCGTCACGTCACGCGCAGGATAATATTCGGGATTCGGACCTGCACAATATCCGAGCGTATAAGGCATAGCATTATATGTCGTAGTGACATTAGGCTGTTTTACCGGAATAAGATTATCGTCTCCGGGCTTGAAATCAGTAACCCATATATGCCAGCTCCAAAGGATATTTTGCGAAGCATCACGCACAGCAACAACGGCATTACCCTGCTGGATAGTTGTCTTGTCAACAGAGAATGTCATATACTTTTTATCGGATGTAATCGCGGCACTGGAAATCATCGCCGTCTGCACATCCTGCCACAGAATTATAGCATCATTTATATCTGCTTCCGGTATCCAAGGATTAACAACCCCTTCAGCGCTTTTTGCAGCCGGAATAAAGTTATCTTCACCAAGACCGCAATCAGAATTAAGTTGGTCATTCTTTATGGCATTGCCATAGACGAGGGGGAGGCGGTATGTGCCGGGAGCATTGACAATGTAGCAGTTTGCAGTATTGATGGGTTTACTTGCGCCACCCTCTTTCGACAGATCATAGTCGGTCACTTCGGGAGTATTGCGGAGTATAGTTGCATGAGGTGCTTCATCCGTGCTCTTATCCTGAGGTGCCACTGCAATTTTTACATTACCCTCGGCATCAGGCTCCGACATCGTCAGCCAATCCGGGCAAGTCCCGTCCTCAGTATCAAACGCGGTAGTCCAACCGACAGGCACTTCAGTATCGGAATCGTTGATTTTAGCGGTACTTGTCACCGTGATATCATTAGTGCCTCCGGTATATTCAAATACATTATTTCCTGTTACCTCAAACGTGCCGGCGGAGATGGTGATGCTGTTTTTGTTGGAGATGGTGTAGATGGTGGTGTAGCCGGGTATGCGGAAGAGAGGGAGTTCGGGGGATGCTTCAACCGACACGCCCGAAATATTGAGGGCAATGTCAATCTTGGCTTTGGGAGCAGTCTCCGATGTTGTTTCCACGGTTTCTTCGGGTATTGCCATAAACACCTGAGTGGCAGAGCCGATGTCATTGCCTCCCTTTGCGTCTATCTCGCTGCCGGAAGCAATAGTAAGCCCCATATCGATACGCGCTGCATCAGCCGCCGGAGCGTCCCATGCGCCGATTGCATCGGCTGCTCCGGAAAGGCGGTAAGAGCCTTGCGCGAGGAAGGGCGACGCGTCAGCGGTAGCACCCGTAATATCGAGCTTGGAAATCTTGCAAGCGACAAAGTCGTCGGAAGCCTTGAATTTCATCGAGGCGAGAGGATGGATGAAATTTAGCTCCACCGGCGCGCTGCCTTTGGTCGATATACCATCGGTGTATGCCACTACAAAATCAGGATTATTTTCAACTGCAGAGCCACACTTATAGGTAAACAGCGGAGTTCCGTTGTCAAAAGTTAATGTCAAACCGGCAGTAATATCATCAGCAGTCCCCTCGCGATACGGGGCGTACGCAACAAAGGCGTATTTGTCGTCGCCGCCCGGCCAGCGGAGCAGCTTGTCGGCAGCTTCCCAGTGGTCGACGTTTTCGACAAGTTTTATGTTGTTCATGTCTGGGTCGGGCGTGGCACCGTCAAAGGAGAATGTCGTGCCGGTGTATTTATAGCCGATAAGTCCGATTTCGGTGACTTTCGTAGCGAAATTGTCGCCGGTTAGCAGTTCGCCACGGCTCTTCGGCTCGTCGCCAAACGTCGCGGCAGTTTTCTGCAACGCCACATGAACGTAAAGCGGTTCACCGTCACTGTTGCCGAGCGGGATAATCACAGGGTCGGTAACGGATGGCAAGTCGGAACGCGATCCGGTTTCAAGCCATTCCTGTGAATCGGAAACGGAGAACGTGATTGCATCTGTTGCCGACAAATCGGTGCGCTCGATGTCATCGGTACATGATGCACAGCAAAGCATGGCGGCTATTGCGGCTAACGGACTATAAAAACGTGATAATGACATGATATATCAACAATAAATTAACTTGTTATTTGAGGCAGTTGCACCATCTTTTTATCAGGTCTAAACATAGGGACATCGCTTTGATGGCTCAGACAACATGCCAAAGGCATGTCCCTACATTCAGGGTGGAATCTATGGATGTCGTGCAACACCCTCTTTTTGTGACCGGGAGCAGACATTCAACCGCTCCCGGCCTGTGGAATCTCCATCGTCTCAAACCATAAACACGATGGAAACAGGATTAGTATTTATTAATCTGTAGTAGTTGGCTTATTAATGTTCTGATCATTTGCAACCCAATCCGCAACAGTTACATTAAACCAAATAGGCTCGCCAAGGATATCTTCACCGGGTTTATCTGGTTCAGGATTGGGAGTCGGATCTACCGGGTCGGGATCGCCCTTACCTGCACTATTGTCTGTGAATGTGAGATTGATGTTATAATGAACACCAGGCTTCAATGACTTCAATCCCGCGTTGCTGAATACTCCGACTGCAGCCCAACCATACTCATTATTATTGGTAGGATAAATCTGCTTGTAACCTCCGTCAGCCTGACGAGCCGAAATTTTGACCTTAACTGCGAGGTACGCGCCATCCTTTTTTGCTGTCTCAGACCAAACAAAATTGCCAAAATCCTGTGGGATAACGAGGAAATTTTTGTTTCCTGCATTTAATGAAGTCGCGGTTTCGCCATTCTTAAGTTCTGTGGATGTAATTTCATTTACAAAGCGATTCAAGGTGAAAGTAGCAGCATCTGCATCAGACAGAGTAGTTCCTTCAGCCAGATTTGTAAATGCAGTCTTATTTATAGTCCAGTCAGTATTCGCCAAATCGTTAGTACCACTTGTCTCTCCTGCCGGGAAAGTAAATGTACCTTTATTCGGGATATAGCGAAGAGCGACACCCGCTACCTCAACTTTCATTGCTCCTTCACCCTGATAGTTAGCCTTAACCTCAATCTGAGAGAATATGTGACGGAACTGCATAGAGACTGCATCAGTACTGCTTGTTGTTCTTTGTTCTTTCTCACGTGCTACGACAATATCAACCTGATTTTCAACATCCACTGGAAGACTATAATCCTTTATCTGGTGACGAGTAGCTATCCCTCCGTCATCATTGAAAGTAGCACGAGAAACATATTCACCAGCAGAAGTATTCAGACCTGTTCCAGCTACTGTCCAAGTACCATTGCTTGAAGTAAGAACAGTAGGATACCATGCAGCAAATGTCAACTCATAGCTGGGCCAGTAATAATTATCGGCAAGGAACCAACCATTCTTTTCATTACTAAATTTAGCAGCGCTGCGATGAAAATAAAGAGAATTGTCACCGTAAGCAACTACATAGAACCCTTTGTCGTCTTTCAAGTTGTCAATCTTAGTCACTTCTCCGCGGCTATTGTTGCCGACAACGGTGTTGAATGAGATGTAATCCTGTCCGTCAGGATTTGAATTTGTGTTCAGGACTTCGTCACTGCTACACGACGTAATGGCAGCAAGTGCCACTGCGGGTAAGACAAATTTTTTAAACATAGCTCTTTAGAATGAAACTAAATTAATAATAGGTTTATTTTTAATGAAGAATTTGGTTTACAGCTCTATATCGACATTTTTGTCGCCCCAGCCGTCGACCGACGGCATAAGTCCGCCTCCCTGACTCTCTTCCGGGAGATTCAGCCCATGCAGCACAATCTTTACATGGTGCGGGTCGGCAGCCTCATGAATCTGCGGAGTCACCACATCGTCGGCATCCCCGTAAATCTGATAACGCTGAGCGCCATCGTGCATGATTGCGTAGACCACTACCTTATGCGGCACGGCAGGCTCGGGACAGTGCCCGAATGTAAGGAACGTGCCTCTCAGGGTCGTAGCGTCGACTTTAGTCAGAGAAAATGGCATCAGTTTAGGTGTTCCGGTCATGGCGCGGTCAGCCACACGCAGAGAGCCGGTCATACCTGATAGCGACCCACTCAGCGACTGTGCGCGGTCAAGATTCTCGACATCGCGTATCTCCACCTCGTAAGTGTGGGCATACTCCTCGGGATACATCGTGATGGTGGTAGTGGCGTTGACCGGTACTGACACTGCTGTCTCAAGCGCGTCGCCATACACCTGGTCGGGCTCATCGATCACATCCTGGTCGTCGGTGCCCTCGGCTCGCGGCACATTGGCGCTTACGTTGGCGCGGTTGAGATGGCGCAGCAGCGAGGCGCCGTGGGTGGCTATCTCGAAACCGTCAAATGTAGCCTCTCCCGAATAAAGTATATTTTCATGGTCGCCGTCAAGGCAGATTATGCGATAGTCGCCGGGGGTGATTGACACTACCCCGCCCTCATGACCAGATAGCTGGAACTGCACGGGGGTACCGCCGTCGACAGGGTAAAACCACAGGAGCATGTTGCCAGGCTCGGCATCGGGGGCATTGCGCCAGTCAAACTTCACCTCAACATTACCCGAATGAGGATGGAGATAGCAAAGGTCCTTGTGTTCACACGATACTAAGGAAAGAGACAGTGCGATTGCCGCACACCATATCACAAAATTTTTCATCGTGAGCCTCCTTTCTTTTCATTGCAGTTTTTATGTCCGATAAGCCACACGAGAGAGATTTCAGCTTTAGTGGGTCCGATCCAGTTACGCATCTTTGTCGCCTGCCACACATAGCAGCCGTCAATAGGTTTATATTCCTTATACTCACCGCGAAGATAGCCTATACCGATGGTAAAATCGATGTTAAGACGCTTTGCCACCGGAAGCGAATAGCCATACGACACACCCACGCCCCAGCTCCACCGGTCGCCGAGATAGCCGCGACCGCCAAGCTCAAAATCGTAGGTAAGCATCTGTCCGTAGACACCCACATGATGTCCGGTGAGCGGTTTTTCATCAGCCTTTGAGCCGAACCAACGACGCACTTCAAGGTCACCGCCATAGGTGCGCCAATAGTTATGGTGACGGTTGGAATGCCACCAAGCATACATCCAGTTGGCGCCAACCGACCAATAATCGCCGAGATAAAACTCAACCCCGATATTCGGCACAAGGAATGCATCGTAAAGCATGTTGGTCTTCACCGCCATGTAGAAAGGCTTGCGCTCCTGCACAGGCAGAGGAATCACCGTGTCGACAGGGATCGCGGGCACAACAGGCACAGGCATGTCGGGCACAGCCACGGTGTCGACCGCTTCGATTACTTCGGGGATAAACGGGAGCGCCACAGTATCAGGCTCCTCTTTGTAATACTCTATCCTCGCGCCGGTGCTTGCACCACGCAGCTCCGGGAAGATGTGAGTGTACATGTATTTCCACGGCACTCCACCATGGAGTTTCATGAGCCGTAGCTTTAGTTGCTCGACTCCTAAAGTGTTATCAAATGTTAATTGATGGGGGGGGTAGATACCAGTATCCGCAGAACATCAGCACGATAGGGGACATCCGAGGTCTCTACCATGGCGATAAATCGCTCCCAATCGACACCTAACGCCTCTACGGTGACCAGCGAATCGACCTGCGGGATGCGCTCATGCAGACAAGCCTGAATAGCGAGGGCACGGCGTTCGGAAAGCTCTTTGTTTCGGATAGAGGAGCCTTCCGGCGACGCCCCGGCAAAAAGGCGTATCCGTTCGATACGGCGAGCCGTGCTGTCGTCAATCATAGCCTTCAGGCGCTGAACCAAAGAGTCTATTCTCGCGCCATTGTCATTGAAATCGAGGTCGATATTCGATGCACCCTGACGGAAATATACCCTAACATCCAACGAATCGGAAGTGACAGCCTCGGTTACATTGCCGTACACAGCAAGATATGACGCTGCAAGAGTGACTAAAAGGAGTACAATTCGTCTCATTTTATAGTTCACGAAATTAGATGACAGGTTTAAGGTTTTTTGGTTAATTAATGAATGCTATTACATTTTTTGCACCGCAAAAGTAATAATCAAATTTAATTTCAGCAATACTTATGCAGAATAATTTTGTTTATTTTTGTTAAAAGGAGCCGGGAGTTGTCGGATGGTAGTTGTCAGTTGTCAGTTTTCAGCTGAGAGAGGGGTCGTTAAGGTCTTTAATGACGCTGACGACCTTAAGGACTCATCGGACTCGCCCGGGA
The DNA here is from genome assembly GCA_003150235.1 of Bacteroidales bacterium. Classification (GTDB taxonomy): domain Bacteria; phylum Bacteroidota; class Bacteroidia; order Bacteroidales; family Muribaculaceae; genus Muribaculum. The sequence continues at coordinate 47 of QAMW01000002.1, read as the reverse complement.
GGGTGCCCGCGAGGATGGATGCGGGCGAGCTTCCACTCGCCCCTACA
>QAMW01000009.1 GCA_003150235.1 Bacteroidales bacterium | reverse complement strand
TTTTTTACCTGTTTAGACTATAAAAAGAGACTGCCCAAACTTGTTAGACAGTCTCTTTCTCAATATGTTGTAATGAAGCGATTACATGTTCATACCGCCGTCAACCTGTATTACCTGACCGGTGACATAGCTTGACATGTCGGAGGCAAGGAATACCGCAACATCGGCGATGTCACCAACCTGACCGCCACGGCGCAGAGGTATCTTCTTTACCCACTCGGCACGGATATCATCGGGCAGGGCGGCTGTCATGGCGGTTTCGATGAAGCCAGGAGCTATGGCGTTGGCGCGGATGCCGCGTGAGCCTACTTCCTGTGCGATAGACTTGGCGAGGGCGATAAGACCTGCTTTTGAAGCGGCATAATTTGCCTGTCCGGCGTTACCGTGCACACCTACTACCGAAGCCATGTTGATGATTGAGCCGCCACGCTGGCGCATCATGATGGGAAGCACGGCGTTGATGAAGTTAAATGCGCTCTTGAGGTTGACCGCTATGACTGCATCCCATTGGGCTTCTGTCATGCGCATCATGAGTCCGTCTTTCGTAATGCCGGCATTGTTGACGAGGATGTCGATTGAGCCGAAATCCTTGTGTACTTCGGCAACTACTTCTTTTGTCTGGTTGAAGTCGGCTGCGTTTGAGGCATATCCTTTTACTTTGACTCCGAGAGCTTCGATTTCTTTTTCAGTCGCTTTGCCGTTTTCGTCGATTACGAGATCGGTGAATGCGATGTTGGCACCCTCCTGCGCAAAACGAAGCGCAAGTGCCTTTCCGATACCGCGGGCTGCACCGGTGATGAGCGCGGTTTTTCCTTCAAGAAGTTTCATGTATATTATCTTAAATAAAAATTCTGGTCATGATGAACCGACCACAAAATTAACTATAATTTAGATTTCCACCAAAAATGCGCCGCATGAATATCCGCCGCCAAATACAGTCAGACCGATTTTCTCGCCTTTCTTGAACATGTCGCGATTCTGGGCGAACACGAGTCCGCAGCTTGCGGAGCCGGTATTGCCTAACTCCTCGATGTTGTTGACGAAGTGGTCGTCGTCAAGTTCGAGCTGGTGTGCGACTTGTGCAACTATGCGTTTATTTGCCTGATGGGTTATGATGTGGTCAAGCTCGCCCGGAGTCATACCGTAGGGCTTTGTCACATGGTCAAGCGCATCAATCATATAAGAGCATGCGTTGACAAACACGTCTTTGCCGTCGGGCATTTCGATACCTCCTTCTTTAGGACGCAGGATTACTCCTTCCGGACCTTTGCCAACATTTCCAAGACCACAGGTGTAGACTTCCTTAATCTCTGCATCGGTATCAGCAACTTTGTCGGCTGACAGGAAGAACGCCACAGCTGCGTCACCCCAGAGGTGCCCGCATTTGGGGTCATGCTCGTTGGAGTAATATGTGTTGTGCTCGGAGCAAATAAGAAGCGCTTTCTTCGCTTTTCCTGCAGCAAAATATGTCTCTATGATTTCCAGACCGTTGACAAATGAAGAACATGCAGCCGATACATAGACTGCCTTTGCCCCGGTTATGTCATATTTGCGCTGCGCTATGTGGGCAAGTGTGGCGACAGTGTCGTAAGGTGAATAAGACGCTGACACGATGAGGTCTACATCCTTGATGTCGTAGGGGAGTGTCTTCAATGCATCCTCGATGGCATTGAGCCCCATTGAGTTATGTCCTTCCCCTTCTCCGGCTTTCGAACGCGACTTTATGCCTGTGCGCTTATAAATCCAATCGCTTGTAAGTCCGTTGACATCTTTGAAATATTCGTTGTCCACCCTTTCGGCAGGGACATAATAACCGGTGGCATTAATGTACATATTTTATGAATTTTAGAGTTTTTTGATTGCTGTTATTATATACTGTTTTACTTGGTCTCTCATTTTGGAGGGGTCGACTCCTATCTGATGGAAATTGTTGCGCATGTAGGAGAGTTCGATTCCCTGGAAGAGCATTATCATAGAGGCATATACTCCGTCAACTTTCTCGGGGTCAAAATCGCCGGTTTTCAGCCCTTCGCGGATTATAGCCTTCAACATGTCAAGCTCTTTTTCAATGGCAAGCTGGCGGATACGCTCCATACGCTTTACATCACGCATCAACAATGAACGCAACACAGTATTGTCGTGATGATGGGCGACGGCATCAACCACTACATCGATGCGGAGGTCGATAAAGCGGCACAGTTTCTCGACGGGCGACATATCGGCGGTGGTAACACTGCGCAAACGTGCCACGAGCTGTTCGCTCTCTTTTTCAATGACGGCGTTATAAATCTCGCGCTTGTTCTTGAAATAAGTGTAAATGGTGCGCCGACCCTTGTCGGAAGCATTCGCGATGTCGCTCATGGTCGTATTCTCAATGCCTTTATGGGCAAAGAGCTGTCGTGCCACATCTATCAGTTTTTCGCGAGTTTTTATTACCATGATTGCACAAATGAAGTTTATTTGTGCGAAATTAGCAATTTATTATCATATAACAGCTACTTTACGTTGATAATTTTATGAAAAAGATGTAAATTTGACCTTCGTTACAAATAAAAATCCAGATGAAATCTACTATTTTACGATTGTTGCTCCTCGTTTTTTCTGTAAGTGTTGTTGCCTGTGACAATGATGAGCCACAGTCTGCCGGGGAGCGTTACTATGTACGTTATACTGCTATTGCCGAACCTGAACGTCAGATAGATATGTATTTTACTGATGAAAATGGCAATAATACATTGATTCAATCTTCGCGCCCTGACGGAAAGTTTGAATATTGTGTTGGTCCGGTGTCAAAGGGTTTTAACGCAGAGCTTGTTGCCAGTTACTCTGACGGCGGCGCGGTTTTATTCCTGTCGATAGAAGTTGCAAATGGCTCCGAGCCATTTGTATTGAAGAAGCGGGGAAGCAACTATTATAATCTCAAATACGTAATTGAATAGCATGCGGTGGTATAAACTTGCTGCGCCTCTATTTGCCGTTTGCCTTATTACTGTAAATGCCGCAGCCGAGCCGATTAAATTCAAGGGCAGCGAGGCGGCTTCGGTAGGAATCTATATAGCCGGAATTTCCTCCGGAAAGGTAACTGCGGCATATAGTCAGGAAAAGGTGTTTATTCCGGCATCGACCATGAAGTGTGTCACAGCAGCGGCAACGCAGAAATTGTTGCCTGCCGACGCGCCATTTACTACAGCTGTTGAGATATGTGGCGAGGTAAGCAATAGGGTTCTTAAAGGTAATCTTTATGTAATCGGGGGTGGAGACCCGACGCTTGATTCTCGTCATTTTAAGAATTGTGACAGCTTTGTTTCTTCTGTCAGCCGTTGGGTGTGCAGTCAAGGAATCGATTCCATTGCAGGCGATATCGTCATAGACTCATCGGTGTATCCGTCAATAGGTGTATCGCCTTATTGGTTGCTGGAAGACACCCCTTGGGAGTATGGTGCGGGTCTTTACGGTATAAATTATCATGACAACAGTTTCTCCATGACTGTATATCCCGGAGAGGATGTAATCGATGTGCCCTACGATATTGAGGTAGAGAATCTGTTGAAGCAGGGCAAAACAGGTGATGTGACTGCTATGAGAGGCGAAGGATCTTCAATATTGACACTTTCCGGCACTGTCGCCGGCACGAAGGGGTATACGTCGCGTTACTCAATCCCCGTGCCTTGGGCCGCTCTATATCGGGACATGGAGTCGAGTCTGCGTGAGTCGGGAGTGAGAGTCGGTGGCAACTGGGGGATAGTGGAATCCGGCGAAAGAAAACGGATGGTACACAAATCGCCTTCGCGCGATGAGATACTGCGCGTCATGATGTTTAAGAGCGACAACCTTTTTGCCGAAGGTATGCTCCGGGGATTGGTTCTGCGTGACGACAGCGACCGCAGCATTGCTGATGCTGCAAAAAAAGAACGTGCATTTTTGACTGACGTAGGCTATGATTTGTCAACGCTAAAGATTGCCGACGGTTGCGGTCTTGCAATCAATAATCGTCTGTCGCCCGAATTTCTTGGCTCGCTTTTAAAAGACATGGCATCATGTCGGGATTATGTAGCGTTATTCCCAAAAGTCGGGAAAGAGGGTACGGTGGCGCGTCTGCTTGCCGATACTCGTCTTAAAGGCGCTCTTGCATTGAAATCGGGGAGTATGTCGGGTGTACTCTGTTATGCCGGTTATAAGATTGACACGTCAGGCAATCCCACCCATGTCGTTGTGGTTATGGTCAACGGTTTTACCTGTAAGGTCGCCGAGGTGCGCAAGGCGATTGCGTCATACCTCCTCACGATTTTTTAATCGCACATTTGGTTGCCGAATATAAAAGAAGAGGGCATTCTCGATGGGATGCCCTCTCTCTTTAATAGAAACCGGTAATTATTTTTCGGTGAAGTTTTTTACATCATGCGTAGTTATGCGTTCACCGGTTGCGTTATTGATGGTGACATTGTCAAATGTGAGTCCGTCGACAAAATTGACTGTCGCACCGGTATCGGCACTGAAAAGGGAATTTTTCACGCTGATATTATTGACAGGCATTTCGGGAAGTCCGTTAAAGAACATTGCGCGTTTTGCTCCGCGACATACCGTATTGGATATATAGATATCGCGGAAAGCCGGGGTCTCTTCTGTCACGGGCACCATTTGAGCCGGAGCCTTTGAAGCATAATAGAGGTCGAATATAAGTGCGTCACCGGCGATGTCGACCATATTGATGCCGTCAACCCAGATTGACTCGACTACGCCGCCACGACCGCGGGTCGATTTGAAGCGCAAGCCGCAGTCAGTGCCGATGAAGGTGCTGTTGCGTATGGATATGTTACGGGCGCCTCCTGACATTTCCGAGCCGATTACAAATCCCCCGTGTCCGTGATATACGGTACAATCGGTGATAAGCACGTTCTCGCAAGGTATGCCCCGGTCACGGCCTTCCTTGTCTTTGCCAGATTTAATACAAATCGCGTCATCGCCCACATCAAAGGAGCAACGGTTGACAAGCACATTTTTACATGATTCGGCATCCAGTCCGTCGCCATTTTGTGCAAACCAGGGATTGCGCACGGTGACGCGGTTGATAATTACATTCTCACACAGTATCGGGTGTAGATTCCACGCCGGCGAGTTTTCAAATGTGACATCTTCCAGAAGCACATTCTTGCAGTTGGAGAATGACAGCATTACAGGGCGCAGGAAATCATGCACATATTCCCAGTCGGCATACGTATTGTCGGTATATGCCTTGTTGAGGAACGACTTGTCTTCCGACACCTCGCGGATACGGTCAGACGGATACCATACGTCACCTTTAGCACCAACGGCACCGTCGTTACAACGGTTCTTCCATTGGGCATCGGTCATTTTACTCTTCTTGACGGGGCGCCAGTGACCTCCGTTTCCGTTTATCGTGCCTAAGCCGGTTATGGCAATGTTTTCTTTGCCGATGGCGGTAAGCGGTGACTGGCAGCGTTTTGCCGAGTTGCCTTCAAAATAGCCGTCAATAAGTGGATAATCGCTGCGGTCCGATGAGAAAAGTATCAATGCCCCGCTGTTAAGATGAAGCTCGACATTGTTCTCAAACACGATAGGACCAGTGTACCATATTCCTGCCGGTACAATGAGCTTTCCTCCTCCTTTTTCTGAAAGATGCTTCATTGCGGCGGCAAATGCCCCGGTGTTTTTAGTGTGACCATCGCCGTTCCCTCCAAAATCGGTTATGGATACTTCATATCCGGGAATCACTGGGCGGTGTACCGGTGGCATCTCAAATGGTATAGATTCGTACATTGGTGCAAATTCATAGTCGGCAGGCAATGTTGTCGCCGAAATGCAGGGAGCTTGCGAGAAGGCAAGCGCAAATACAAGTAACAATGATGAATACCTCATGAAAAATAGTAGGTTAAGGTTAATATTTAAAAATAGTAGGTTAAGGTTAATATTTATATGTGATATATTGGGGTTTTCAGATATTACCACTGATGAGTTTTACTGTGGAGTTGAGTCCTGAGGGCATAGGTTGCCAGTTGTCATAACGGGTCTTTTTATAATTTATGTCGACCACGTTGATTTCTTTCATTATGCGCCATCGGGTTTTGTCGCGGTCAAGGGCGGCTATGCGGTTTGCCGGAAGATTGGTCACCTCTATACGAATCTCGTTGGTGCCTTTGTGCAAAGAATTGCCGCAGTCAAGTATAAAAGGGGCTGCCCAGGCACATCCGATAAATTCACCGTTGATATATACACGAGCGCTTTCGCGGACATCACCGAGGTCAATTTTCCATGACCGCCGGCTGTCGTTCTTGTCAAGCTTTACTTTGGTGGTGTAGACTCCGGTTCCCATTGTTATCGATTCGGTATCGCCAAGCGACTCCCATGTACTCAATCCGCGCAGATTATGCACCTTTCCGACGGCAGGTGTCTCATCGACGAATGTAAGTTTCCACTTGTTAGGAGTGAGGTCGATGATTTTCTTATCGGTAATGTCCGGGACTGATTGTTGAAGTCCGAGTTCCATGGTGTATGTACGTAGTATCCGCGATTCGCCGCTTCGGAGGTCAAATAGGATTTTTCCATCGCGTATAGTCGCAGGAGTGATGTCACCGTTCATGGGATTAAACCACACGGCATCTTTGTATTTGACCGCCGGGGCAATCCATTCATGTACATCATTGCCGGTGAGATTGGCTATAAAGTAGTGGTTGCCGGTAAGATTTTTACGGCGTATGGCGCGCAAACGATTGTCGCGTTTCATTGGCTCGTATGGGGCATGAACGGCGAGATTTTTTTCATCTTCACCATATATGACGAGATTCCCCAGTGGAGCAAGCAGCTTCTTTAATTCAGAGGTGACGGTTGTGCCGGTTGGAATTATTATGCCGCGATATGATGTGCCGCCTTCAGTCACTATACGCGCCCCCTCAGTCCTGACATTGGCAAGCTGGCGGTCAGAGATATAGTCACAGTCATATCCCAGGCTGTCGATAGTGAGTATGCTTTTGATGAAACCGGGTGCTTTTTTAGACATGGAGTGTATGTCAAATTGCATCAGCAATCCTTTTTCTCCCTCCTTAAGGCGGTTATGCCACATATCCCGCACAGGGAGGTAGACAAGGAAATCGTTGTCAGGCTTGCCATATTGCAGGAAACTCTGTGAACGCTCGATGTAGCCCATCAGTGCCGGCGCGTCACGCCATATAGGGTTGTTTGGGGTCATGTCGACCGAGGCGTAAAAACGCCATCCGGGCCATTGTGCGTCCTGAGGATAGTAGCATGAGCCGTGGAAGAACACATGGTTTACGCCACAGGTGAACATAAGGTCGAGATCGGGCTTCATCTGCGACAGTGACGTTCGGAAATGCTCGGTAAGCCAAGTGAATGTCTCGCTTGAGGTCAACGGTTTCCCCATGACGTGAGCGGCAGAGGATGCATATTTGAGCATCGACACATCGCTGTCATTTTTGCGTGTGAACCCCGGGTCGGTGCGCAGTCCTTTGATATTGAAGTCTGACAGTCCGAATCCCTCGATTTCCGGAATGTCGACTGCCGCGTAGATGTCAAGAAGATTAGCAGGGCTGCCATGAGCCTGGTTGCGTACTTTTACGCCGTGTTTGTTTGCCCAATCGTGCCACTGACATGTGAAATTTTCATACAGAAGTTCACCAAGTGTCTCGCGGTAGTCGGCAAGAGTGCGGTTTCCGTCGTCTACATATCCGAGTAATTCAGGAAGTTTTTCTTCAAGCCGGTAGGCGCGACGCCCGGCAAATTCTTCTAATAGTCGCGGAGTCCAGTTGGCACCATATACCTCATAGCTGTCATTGAAAAATGTGGCGGGAAATGGGGTTGCTGATCCCGCAAATGCCTTATCAAATCTTTCAAGATAATGTTTTACAGCATCGCGGCTGAAATGGTCGATGACAAGCCCCTCGCCACCGGGGGCGGCGCGCTTGACTTTCTGCAGAGTAGGAGCGGTATAGAGTGCAATCACACGTCTTGCTTCCCCGCACGGGTATACGCCGGTATATTGCAGCCGGGCGTATTTCCTGTCTTTTTCCGGGAGGGAAAAGGTTATTTCCGACAGATCGATGTCATCACCGTAAATTATTGTATCGCGGAAAATTGCTTTGCAGGCGGCTTCTTCAATCGGCACTTCCGGCCCTCCGAACGGCCAGCCGGTACCGTTGTTCATGTCAACGCGTATGTTTCTCTCTTTTCCCTCCTTTACAGTATGTGCGAGCATTTTCATCCATTGCGGTGAGAGATATTCTATATCGTGTGCTTCATTTCCCTGTACCCCATATATAGGAGTAATCTCGACCGTTCCTATGCCGCAGGCTGAAAACCGGTCGAGATTCCATGAAATGTTTTCGGCATCGACAGCCGAGCCGGGCCACCACCATCGCGTCCCGGCGCGAGCCTCCGGCTTTGATGGCGGCAAGTCGGGTGTCTTGCCGCGCATCACGAGCTTGTAATATTCCGTCGCACCCAACAGGAAACATCCCGTGCCGTAATCTTCAAAATCAGGAACGCTTGTGAATGTGACGGGCTGACCGGCTGACGGATCTTTGCCAGTGCCCTGATTGTAGCCGAGGAATCCGTTGTCATGCACACAGGCGGCAAGTGCTTTCCACGCCTTGTTGCAGACAGGACGGAACTTCTCTTCGTCAAGCCATCCTTCCATTATGCCACGGCTCATGCCGTACAGAAACAGTGCGGTTCCGGTCATTTCCGGTCCTCCGTAGGTTACCGGTGACACGAGGCTTACATTCCAGTAGCCATCCTCGCGCTGACACTCGGCAAGTGCGTCGCTCATGAGGAGAAAATCTTTTTTTAACGATTTATAGTAAGGATCATCGGGGGAGAGGTCTTCCATAACTCTTATAAGAGCAGCATAGACCCAGCCATTGCCACGGCTCCAGTAGCAGTTTTTACCGTCACTTTCCTTATAGGGAGGCACGTAATCTTTGTCGCGCCACCATAGTCCTTCAGACTCATTGAACAGTCCGCCTCCACAGGTGTCGCGGCTCCATTTATAGGCGTTCATGGCATAGTCCATATATTTACGCTCGCCGCTTATCCTGTAATATTTGCTGTAGACAGGCATTGCCATCTGTATCGCGTCAATCCAGGTCCAGTAATCCACGCGACCGGAATTCATCTGATTGTCAAGATTCAGTTTTACCTGATTGATGCATGCTGTATCACCGGTTGCCGCATATCTGTCAAGATAGGTCTGGGCACAGCACTGATCGTCGGCATGAGTTGTGGTTATGCCGTAGCGCGGTGTCCACTTGTGGAAATTTGCCCAGCGGTCGGTATAGTCGATATATCTTTGTTCCGGCACAAGGTCGTTAAGAGCCATCAGTCCTTCATAATATACGGCACGGGTCCAAAGGTTGCTCGGACGTATGCGCTTTACGTTTGTCGGCTCAGTCGGGTCGGCATATTTTGCCATAAAGTAATCATTTGTGCGGATTGCTTTCTCCAATATGTCATCTTGGGCGAGCAGACAGCATGGCAATAGCAAGGATAGCAGCAAAAAATGGAATTTATTCATGGTTTAAGGCAAATTATTTTGTTTGCAAATTTACTGTCATTAACTGACACATCCCAATAATTAACTTTCATTAACCACATTTATTCCGAAATTTCTTCTCTTAAATACTCACTCTCGGCAATGCGCAAATAAATTTGGCATTACGCTTGGCTTATTCGTATCTTTGTCGCGTAACTTAAATCCAATATCGTTATGTCACGTTTCTTTAATTTCATATTCAGGCTTTCATTGCTAATGTATGCTATAAATGTCAACGCTGTTGATTTGCCGTGGAGTCATGGTGACCTTAAAGTTACCCTGGATGGCAGATATTTCTGTCATGGCGACGGTACGCCTTTCTTTTGGATGGGTGACACAGGCTGGCTGCTTCCCGAGCGTCTTGACCGTGAAGAGGCTGTGGAGTATCTTTCCGGTGCATCTGCGGCAGGATTTAATGTAGTGCAGGTGCAGGTAATCAATGGCGTGCCGGCGTATAACGCATACGGTCATTGTTCTCATCCCTCAGGGTATGATTTTTCCTCTGTTGAAAACGAGGGAAATGACGGATATTGGCAACATTTGGATTATATTATCGACAAGGCGGCAGATGAGGGCATATATATAGGTATGGTATGTATATGGGGCGGTCTTGTCAAAGGTGGCAAGATGAATGTCGATGAGGCGGAGGCTTACGGCTCTTTCCTTGCCAATCGCTACAGGGATAAGCCCAATATAATATGGATTATGGGCGGAGATATACGCGGAGATGTAAAGTCTGATGTGTGGGAGGCTCTCGCACAGTCAATAAGAAGTGTCGATAACCGCCATCTTATGAGTTTTCATCCATTCGGTCGTACTTCATCTATTGCATGGTTTCACAATGCGCCATGGCTTGACTTCAACATGTTCCAAAGCGGACACAGGAGATATGACCAGACCCGTGGAGACGGCGATGATAAGGCACAGGCTTCGCAAGCCGAGGATAATTGGCGTTATGGGGAAGCTGCGCGCGAAATGCAGCCTGCGAAACCGGTGATTGATGCCGAGCCAAGCTACGAGGAGATACCGCAGGGATTGCATGACCCTACCGAGCCGTGGTGGAAAGCCCCCGATGTACGCCGTTATGCTTACTGGTCGGTACTTTCGGGAGCCGCAGGTCATACCTACGGACACTCTTCGGTGATGCAGATGAAGAAAGATGAGCCTGTAGGTGCTTACGGAGCGGTGAAGACCTGGCGCGAAGGTATGCGCGATGAGGGATATAACCAGATGAGATATTTACGACGGCTCATGGAAATGTTGCCTTATCATGAGCTTGTGCCTGACCAAAGTATAGTCGCCGGAGAAAACGGACAGCGATATGAGCGGGTTGTGGCGGCAAGAGGCGATGACTGGATGTTGCTTTATACATATACCAATTCTCCATTTACGGTAAATCTCGATAAAATCAACGGCGTGAAGAAACGTGTGTGGTGGTATGACGTGACTTCCGGCAAATTTGAACCTGCAGGAGAATATGCCTCGTCACAGGCTACATTCCGTTATGCGGCTGCTCCTGAAGGTCCGGGAAATGACCGGGTGCTTCTTGTGACTGATGCTGCAGCTTCATATATAAAGTGATTTTTTATCCGAAAAACTTGACAAATGGAGGGGTGATGTAGTATATTTGTGGTATATAAAAATAACTGTTATGGCAAAATATGGCGCGACAATAGAGGGTCTGATGGAATTCATGGACTCAAGTGTGTGTAATTTTTATGCGGTAGCCACACTGCGTGAGATGCTTGATGAGGCTGGCTTTACCATGCTTAATCCTCAGGACCGCTGGTGTCTTGAATGGGGTGGCAAATATTACGTCACTAAAAATGACTCCGCTATTTTTGCCTTCATCGTGGGTGACGGTGCTCCTTCCGACGGATTTCGTATTATCGCGGCTCATAGCGATTCACCCGGTTTCCGTATAAAGCCTAATCCGGAAATGCTTTCCGACGGTGGAATAGTGAAACTGAACACCGAGGTGTACGGCGGACCGATTCTCTACACATGGTTTGACCGTCCGTTGTCCATAGCGGGAAGGGTGTTGCTGCGTACCGGCGACCCGTTTATGCCGGAAACGCGTCTTGTCAAGTTTGACGAACCGCTACTTACTATACCTCACCTCGCGATTCATTTCAATCGTGGTGTCAACGACGGTAATCCGCTGTCGAAGCAGAAAGATATGCTTCCGGTGATAGGGATGATTAATAATGTCACGGAAAAGGACGGATTTATCCTGCGCCTTGTCGCTGAAGCTCTTGATGTGAATCCGCAGGATATAATTGACTTTGACCTGTCGCTTTATGACACCACTCAGGCGTGTCTGCTCGGTACAGGCGGGGAGTTTATCACGTCAGGGCGTCTTGATGACTTGTCAATGGTACATGCCGCCGCTTCCGCCCTGCTTGCTGCCGATGAGGATTGCTCCCAGACACGCATTATGGCTATATTTGATAATGAGGAGACCGGATCGGGTACTAAGCAGGGAGCCGCATCGCCCGTGTTGATGAATCTGTGTCGGCGCATAATCATGGCTCTTGGGGGCACGGAGGAAGATTATCTCCGTGGAGTAGCCAAGTCTTTCATGATATCGGCTGATAATGCCCACGGATTGCATCCCAATTATCCCGAAAAGCAAGACCCGACAAACCATCCTGTATTAGGGGGTGGTCCCGTGATAAAAATAAATGCCAACTGCAAGTATATGACCGATGCCGACTCTGCCGCTGTATTTAAAAGCATCTGCGAGGCTGCTGATGTTCCGTGCCAGTATTTTGTAAATCATTCCGATGTGGCGGGCGGCTCGACTCTGGGCAATATACTTACTTCTCAGATGGATTTGCGTGGCGTTGACATGGGTGCTGCTTTATGGGCGATGCACTCTGTACGTGAGACAGCCTCGGCACAGGACCATCTCCACACAATAGACGCTTTCACCAAATTTTTTAATCTTTGACCTGATTTTGAATGTCTGCGGCAAGAGCGCGCCACAGATTGTCGTCGGGCAGAGGAGCTGTGATATCTATCTTTTCACCGCTTACAGGATGGGTGAATTCGATGCGATGTGACAGCAGTGAGATACATCCGTCGGGATTACTGCGTTTGTCGCCATACTTCAGGTCTCCTTTTATAGGGCATCCTATAGCTGACATCTGTACACGTATCTGATGTTTCCTGCCCGTGAGAAGGTTTATCTCAAGCAGATGGTAACGGTCGGATGAAGCTATGTGGCGATATTGCAGTATCGCTTTCTGCGCACCTTTTTTCTCCGTTGGCGATGCATACGACTTGTTGTTGCGCTCCGTAGAGGTGATATAATGGGTGAGCGTGTCGGCTTCTTTTGGCGGACGGTTGCGGGTTATCGCCCAATATGTTTTTTTTACTTCACCGTTGCGGAACATTTCGTTCATACGTGCTAACGCCTTGGATGTCTTGGCGAATATCACGAGACCTCCGACGGGGCGGTCAAGACGATGGATGACACCGCAGAATACATTGCCGGGTTTGGCGTATTTTTCTTTAAGCCATATCTTAAGTTCTTCAACAAGCGGGCGGTCGCCGGTTTTGTCACCCTGCACTATTTCGCCTGGAGCCTTGTTGACGATGATGAGATGATTGTCTTCGTAAACTACTTCCATATTATTTAAACAATCACTTAAATTACGGGCGACCGCCTGTGATGTGGGATCGCCCGTAAATGTTATTCGTCAGTTAATATAGGTCTATCAGTCAACGCCGAGATCTTTCTTGATCTGCTGAATCTTAGCATCAGCCTCGTTGTTTGCCTTCTCATAGTCGGCAGCACTGTTCATGACACCTCTCACTTCAACATAGAATTTAATCTTAGGTTCTGTTCCTGAGGGACGTACAGATACTTTGGTGCCGTCGGCAGTGAAATATTGGAGCACATTGCTTGTTGTAGGCATATCCATCTTTGTGACTTCACCGGTCTTCAGATTTTTCATATTGAGGTCGGCATAATCCTTAACAAGCACAACGTCGCTTCCTGCAAGCTGCTTAGGCGGATTGGCGCGGAATTCCTTCATGATGGCGATAATCTCCTCGGCTCCTGACTTGCCTTTGCGTACCAACGAGATACCTGCTTCGTGAGAATAGCCGTACTTGATATAGATATCCTGAAGCATCTGGAGGAAGTTCATGTTCTTGGTCTTTGCCCATGCGAGTGCCTCTGCCATCAATGATATTGCCGATACTGCATCCTTGTCGCGACAGAAATCTTCTGCAAGGAAGCCGTAGCTTTCCTCTCCACCGCCAAGATAACGCCCTACGCCTTCGTTTTCACGGATTACGGCTGCAATCCACTTGAAGCCGGTGTAGCAGTCATATATCTTGAAGCCATTCTTGTCGGCGATTGACTTGATGGTCTCGGTGGTGACGATAGTCTTTACGATATACTCGTTGCCGGTAATCTTGCCCATCTCCTTGTTGCGGGTCATGATGTAGTTGAGAAGAATCATGACAATCTGGTTGCCGTTGATAAGCACATACTCGCCGTTGTCATCACGGAGTACGCAACCGATACGGTCGGCATCAGGGTCAGAAGCAAGGATAAGGTCGGCACCCACTTCCTTTGCCTTTGCGATTGCCATCGCCATCGCCGAGGGATTTTCAGGGTTAGGCGATTCTACAGTGGGGAAGTCACCGCTCGTCACATCCTGTTCCGGCACGTTGATGATATTGGTGAATCCGTAGTTACGCAATGACTCGGGGATAAGTTTCACACCGGTGCCGTGGATAGGGGTGTACACTATCTTCAGGTCATGATATTTAGCTACGGCATCGGGGCTGAGCTGCAGACCCTTGATTGCCGCAAGGAATTTCTTGTCGATTTCATCACCGATGATAGTGATTTTAGACTTGTCGCCATGGAATTTCACTTCTCCTACACCTGCGATTTTCTCTACATATTCTATGATGTTGGTGTCGTGAGGAGCAATAATCTGTGCGCCGTCTGACCAGTATGCCTTGTAGCCGTTATATTCCTTGGGGTTGTGAGATGCAGTGATGTTGACACCGCTCTGGCAACCGAGTTCACGGATGGCATAAGACAATTCCGGAGTAGGACGGAAACTGTCAAACAGATACACCTTTATGCCGTTTGCCGAAAATACGTCTGCTACGATTTCTGCGAAAAGGCGGCTGTTGTTACGCACGTCATGACCTACTACAACCGAAATTTCGGGCAGATCCTTGAAGGCTACCTTCAGGTAGTTGGCAAGACCCTGGGTGGCTGCTCCGACAGTGTACTTGTTCATGCGGTTGCTTCCGGCTCCCATGATGCCACGTAGACCACCTGTGCCAAATTCAAGGTCACGATAGAAAGAATCAATAAGTTCTGTCTTATCTTCGGCGTCAAGCATGCGACGTACTTCAACTTTCGTCTCTTCGTCGTAACCGTCTCCAAGCCAACTGTTAGCTTTCGCGATTACTTCTTTCATCAAATCTTCATTCTCCATGTTGGTATTATTTTTTTGATTTTGAGTAGTTATAGGGCAAAGATAATGTTTTGCCGCTACAAAAGCAAGTATGCGATTAAAAATTTGGATGATGTCAAAATTCACCATGCCAATCCGCGACATTGCCGGCGGCATCGGTCACTGTTAGCGTCACTTTGTGATTTTTCTTTAAGGGAATTCGTTCTTCATCCATCCTGAAGCTGAGTCGTCCGGTCTTTCCGTCAAGTTCAAACAGTGCGAATTTGCCGTCGATTTCACCTCGCCAGCTTCTTATCCCGCTGAGATTATCACTGATAATAAAACTTATTTTCCTTTTCTTTCTCCATGTCGCCGGTAGTTCCGGTTTGATTACAGGCGGTCGCGTGTCTGTAGTAACGGCAAATGAACCGAATGAGCTTGGCGAGCCTTTGATTACGCCATTGTCGTATGTGGCATCCACGCGGGTCACTCTTTTGCCGCCGGTACGGACAAGTACGTATTTTTGCTTGTCGGCAATGGTGTCACTCGACAGGTCGATTTCAACCGTATATTCTCCGGCGACAGGTATGGTGCGGTCGGCAATTTTGTAGACAGGCGTCAAGTAGGATGCCGATGGTGTCGTGGTGACAGTGAAATCGATATCATCGTAAAGTGTCCCTGCAGGTAATACGACTCTAATCCCGTCGCCCGTCCAGCTGTTCTTCCCGTCATGATTAAACCGGTCCCCTTTGGCAGCTTTTGCAGTAATCGGTTCTTTCACACCTTTAATTATAAACGGAAGCCTACGTGTATTGCCATGTTCGTCGGTCAATGTCCATTCACACTTATAATCCCTTTCCTCATTTATGTCGATTATGCCTCTTTCTACAGCCTCTACCATATAGCCGAGAGGCGCAGATGCCGGTTGGTAAGTCCACATGGTCCATGACCCGTTGTTGATTACTCCGGCATAGTCCACGAGTGTGTTGACCGCCTTCGTAGTGGCAAAGCTGAAGCGGTCCACGGTGCGCCGATATACTTCTTTGCCGTCAACCGTAAGTGACAGATGCTTCACTCCATATATGTTGGCGGTCCCGGTCATTTTATCGTATGCTTTTATGCCTGCAATCACTTTTCCCCATGCTGTGAACGGTTGCCTGAAGGCAGCAGGAAGGTGAATATCGGGTGTCGTTTTCCCCGTTACTTCACCCTCACCTTTTACAGGATAGAGGGCGATTGACCGTATCTCGGGTGCTATATCATCCTTGATGTATTTCTTGAAATAAGGCATCGGGTCGAGCGGATCCTCGCTGTCGGTATCTCTGATGTCCATGTGGAGGTGCGGTCCGCCCGACGACCCCGCGTTGCCGCTTGTAGCGATACGTTCCCCTTTGGTAACGGGTATTTCTCCGGGCGTGAATGACAAGTCGACTGAAAATGTCTCGCGCTCATACTGGATATCGCGGACACGTTTGTCGATTTTAGGGGCAAATGCATCAAGATGTCCGTAGACCGTAGTGATACCGAGGTCGGGGTGTACTACATATACGGCTCGTCCAAATCCCCAGGGCGATACCACGATGCGCGACACATATCCGTCGGCTGCACAATATATGGGAAATCCTGTACGCCCCTGTGTCTTGAAATCGAGTCCGGAATGGAAGTGATTATTGCGCAGCTCTCCAAAATTACCGCTCAACAAAAGAGGTATGTTGAGCGGTTTGGCAAGGTCGGGTAGTTCAGCTGCATTGATTGAAAGCGTAGTTGCAACCAATGCTGTAAATACAATGTCGCGTTTCTTCATCGGCGCGCAAACATCTTTCCTGTTGCGATGCTTTCGTAAGCAAGCACTCCACCGTGTGACAGTTCTACCGGTTGCATGGTTCCGTCGGGGGCAATCATTTCGACATGGGTGTCATCGATAAATGTCATCAGCTTGTAGCTTTCGCCGCCATTGGCGCTGACACTCCAGCTACGGTCGCTGTCGTCGAAGTCGAGGCGCACAACGCTGCCGTCGTTTTCGCTTGTGATTGTGTATCCATTCTGGTCGCACTCCACGATATACTTCCCGTCCTGACCGTCGATGACTTTTGTACCGCATGCGACCGGATTGTTTCCGCTCCAGAACTCAATGCTGTTGATTACGAGCAAATCGGCTGCTGCTGCCACCTCGTAAACAGGAATAATCCAGAATGCAATGAACACAAGCTCGTTGACAAATTTATTATCTATTGTATTGTTCCATGTAAGCAGTTTGTTTGTTAAGGCAAACTTGCCGATGCAAGAGGTCGACACCATTGATGCCGCTAAGGCAAGCACTACTGCAACGCTAAGATACTTCTTTTTCATAATAGAAAGTTTTTTGTTTGGGTTTATTGAATGAATAGGTTGTTATTTATTAGACCGCAATCTGCTTTCTGCATCGCTCATAAAAATCGAGCACTTTTATTACGTATTGCGTTGTCTGGCGCCCTCGGAAATAGCCGAATTTACATACCGGGTCATTGTAATATTCCGGATTAGCCTTCATCAGGAGCGCTTCCTCGACATTGCCGCTCCACACCTGAGGATTTTTGCCATACTTTTTTGCAAGTGCAATTGCGTCATATATATGGGCTATGCCTGAATTGTATGCAGCCAGGACAAACTTGCGCCGTTCCGTAGGGTCAGGCACATGTTTCTTTAGCGAATTGTCAAGGTCTTTTATAATGGCTACGGCAGTCTTTATATTAGCTTCCGGATTTGTAATCTGAGATGCCGGTAGTCCGTATGCATTTGCAGTGCGTGGCATAATCTGCATGATGCCGCGTGCGCCGGCCCATGATACCACCGTCGAGTCAAAGTGACTTTCGGCATACCCCTGAGATGCAAGTACGCGCCAATCCCAGTCAATCTGCGACGCATATTTGCGGAACAGGTGGTCATAAGGCGATATTTTCCCTCGCGAAAGGTCAATGTTGTATTCCGGATTCTCTTTACTAAGCTCGAAATAGCGTTTAAGCAGACGCGCCTGCATGTTTTGCGGTTCACTGTCGGCAAACCATGTGTCAATGCTATCGGCAAGCCATTCTTTTCCCGGAGTGACACCCCATGAAGAGCGCTGCGGAAAACTTATCTCCATGCCGATGTCAAGGGAGTTGTAATAGGTCTTGTTGAGTTGCGCGATATCGCTGTCGACGACTGTCAACGGAATCTTTCCGTTGGATACCATTTCAATAAGGTCTTCGGTGATGAGAGTGTCTTCCGCGACGGTATGTATTATGATACCACCGCCTATCTCGTCGTTGAGGTTGTTGAGACGGTGCTGGTACTTCGAGTCTTTCTCGACATAGATTTCTTTGCCTACAAGCTGAGTCACGTCAGTGATGCGCTCGTCTTGTCCCTTTTTGGGCTGTACGAGTACCTGGTGGGTGATGTTTTCCGTGCCACACGGTATCACATGATTGCGATATTCCGCAGTGATAGGTATCTCGTAAGCCGCGACATCAATCTTCCCGGAATCCATCATCTCAATGAGTGCTGAAAGACTCGGAGCCACCTCAAGGTCGATTACAATCCCTTTGTCTTTCCCGAATCGCGATATCAGGTCATAGTCGTAGCCCATCTTCTCTTCGCGGTAGATGAAATAGGAAGTAGGGCTGTAAAGAGTGCCGACGCGGAGCGTGTCGGGCAACGGGTGTATTGAGTCATTATTGTCAGTGACTCCGGAATGTCCGCGCTTGCACCCCGGACTTAGCGCCGGGATGACAAGCAGGAGGAGTGTTAACAGACAAAGACCTCGCATCGGGGTTAATACTCGAATGTACCTTTTTCGGAAATGATTGTCAGCTTGTTTGTCTCGGCGTCTTCGACTCTTCCGACAATACGTGCCGGAATGCCCATTGACTCGGAAATCTCGATGACGCGGGCTGCGTCTTCGGGCGCAACATATATTTCCATACGGTGTCCCATGTTGAACACTTTGTACATCTCTTTCCAGTCGGTGCCCGACTCGCGCTGAATCATGTCGAATAGCGGGGGAACAGGGAAGAGGTTATCTTTTATTACATGTTTATCGGTGACAAAATGCATGATTTTGGTCTGTGCACCGCCGGAACAGTGTACCATGCCGTGAATCTTTTTGCGCATTTCGTCAAGGAGTTTCTTGATTACTGGCGCATAGGTGCGGGTAGGAGAGAGTACGAGTTTGCCCGCATCGAGCGGTGTGCCTTCTACTTCATCGAGCAGGTGCATATTACCGGAATATACAAGCGATTCGGGCATTGCTGCATCATAGCTTTCGGGATATTTTACGGCAAGTTCATGGCAGAACACGTCATGACGTGCCGAGGTGAGACCGTTTGAACCCATTCCGCCGTTATATTCATGCTCATAGTCGGCTTTGCCGTAGCTGGCAAGTCCTACGATTACATCGCCTCCCTTGATGTTGGCGTTGTCTATCACATCGCTGCGTTTCATACGGCAGGTTACAGTACTGTCTACTATAATCGAGCGCACGAGATCACCCACATCTGCGGTTTCGCCACCGGTGCTATAGATGGTCACGCCCATTTCGCGCAATTCGTCAAGCAGTTCTTCCGTGCCGTTTATGATTGCGGCGATAACCTCGCCGGAGATAAGCATCTTGTTGCGTCCTATAGTCGAGCTTACGAGGATATTATCGGTTGCGCCCACACAGAGCAAGTCATCGATGTTCATTATGAGGGCATCCTGTGCGATACCTTTCCATACACTTAAATCCCCGGTCTCTTTCCAGTAGATATATGCGAGCGATGATTTTGTGCCCGCCCCGTCGGCATGCATGATATTGCAATACTCCGGGTCGCCACCGAGATAATCGGGGATTATCTTGCAGAATGCCTTGGGATATAACCCTTTGTCGATATTTTTGATGGCGTTGTGTACATCTTCCTTAGATGCCGATACGCCCCTCATGTCATAGCGTTGGTCGCTCATAATGTGATGGATTTATGATATGAATTTTATTATAGATTCGCAGTGAAAAACAGATAGCACAGTGTGGCGGGCAACACGCATAACAGCGAGTCAATGCGGTCGAGTATGCCACCGTGTCCCGGCATGATATGTCCTGAATCCTTGACGTGGAGAGTGCGCTTCAAAAGCGATTCCACAAGGTCGCCCCATGTGGCGAATATCGACACCGTGAATGCCATTCCTATGAATACTCCGATGGGCATTGATCCGATGGGAGTTGACATGAAATAGTCAGGCCAGAAAGTGCCGAAGAGTATCGCTGCCGCAATGGAGAACACTATACCCCCCCAGAAACCTTCCCATGATTTCTTGGGCGAAATGCGGGGGAAGAGCGGGTGACGTCCTATAGAGCAGCCTACTATGAAAGCACCGGTGTCGTTCAGCCAGATGAATATGAACATCGCGAGTGCGATATGCGGCTCGAGTATCGGCAACAGGGATATGGGCAATGCGATATAGAGCTGCCCCATGAAAGAGTAGGCAAGAGTCGAGAGGGGAGTGTCTTTGCTGATATAAAGTTGCATCACAAGCCTGAACAGCAGATATATCAGGTATGCCATAAGCCCTATTGCAGAGAAATAGTTGGTAAGCAGCCACACACCTCCTGTCAGTAGCATCGCCCCCACGGTGTCGGCGACACAGATGATGCGGCGACGTTTAGCGTCGTCGTGGCTATATAACGTAAAATACTCTATCTGGGCGAGTATGACGAGTAATAGGCAGAGGGCAAGCACGGTCCACTTGCTCACAAGCACGCCTGCAACAATAAGTGCCACATAGATTGTGCCGGATAAACTGCGCAACAGAATATTTTTCATCTATACAGTTATACAAATAAATTTTGGCTCAAAAATACATAAAAAATATGAATTGATGAAATAACACTCAAAAAGACTCCACGGTTTACGGTATAGTTTCCGCGGCGTCATTTTCTACCTGATAGATATGCCTGTTAGTATGTGAATGCTGAAAACTGAAATCTGACAACTAAAAACATCTAAAAACTCGTGAACTTTTTTGGATTTTCACATAATTATGTTAATTTTGCATTTAAGTGTTAATTTGACCGGTCCTTTTTCAACAAGGGCAAAAACATTTAACGCTTGCATTTGTTAACATTATATAATTATAAAAAAGCTTATACATTAAGCGAGGAAGCTAATTGAAATGAAGAAAGCGACTATCTGGTTTCTGACAATTATAATGGCTCTCACCTTCGGTGGGTTGTTGTATATACAGGTCATGTATATGAATGACATGATCAGGATGCGCGACGACCAGTTTGTTGAAGGAGTACGGCGTAGCCTCTACAGCGTTTCCACCACGCTGGAGCAAGATGAGACGCGCCATTTCCTTGAAGAAGATGCCGCCGCGATAGAAAGTTCTATATATTCTCAGGTCGATACAAAGAAAATGAATGGTATAGGCAGTCTCAACTATTCATTTACCACGCCTGAGGGACTTGAAGCTAATCTTACCATACAAGGCGACCTTAAGTCGCTCCCGCAGACTGAAAACAAGACACCTAAAAGCGGTTATAGCAACATGCAGGAGAGCATACGCGGTCAGTATCTCTACCAGCGCGGGCTGCTTAATGAGGTGATACTAAATATACTGAGCCAGTCGAGCAACCGCCCCATCCAGGAGCGTGCCGATTCTGCTGTGGTTGACGGATATCTTCACTCGGAGCTTGAGAACAACGGGCTTAACCTGCCGTTTGAGTTTGCGGTGGTCAACCGTGGCGGTCGTGTGATATATAAATCGGCAGGGTACAACAGTGCCGATATAGACCGTAACAATATGTTTGTGCAGACGCTGTTTCCCAACGATCCTGCAAGTCGCACCAACTATCTGAAAGTATATTTCCCGACTAAGAATGACTACATTCTTTCATCGGTGAAACTGATGATACCGTCATTCATCTTCACGATAATATTGTTGATAGTGTTTCTTTACACCATCATCATCGCTTTCAAGCAGAAACGTCTGACGGAGATGAAAAATGACTTTATCAACAACATGACCCATGAGTTTAAGACACCGATATCGTCGATATCACTTGCCGCGCAGATGCTTAACGATGATTCGGTGAGGAAATCGCCCGCAATGATGCAGCATATCGCCACAGTGATCAATGATGAGACAAAACGTCTCCGCTTTCAGGTGGAAAAAGTGTTGCAGATGTCGATGTTTGACCGTCAAAAAGCTACTCTGCGCCTGCAGGAGATTGATGCCAACAAGGCTATTGCCAACATTGTGTCAACCTTCAAACTGAAAGTCGAGAGCTATGGCGGAAAAATAGTGAGTGACCTGGCTGCCGGTGATTCGATTGTCGAGGTGGATGAAATGCACTTTACCAATGTGATTTTCAACCTTCTCGACAATGCGGTTAAATATCGTAAGGATGATGAACCGCTACAACTGAAGGTCGGCACGGAAGACATTTCGGGTAATCGTCTTGAGATACGGATATCGGATAATGGTATAGGCATACGCCGCGATGACCTCAAAAAGATTTTTGAGAAATTTTACCGTGTGTCTACCGGCAACCGTCATGACGTGAAAGGATTCGGTCTCGGTCTTGCGTATGTTCACAAGATGGTGAAGGAGCTTAAAGGCGACATACGCGTCGAGAGTGAATACGGAGTAGGAACAACATTTATAATTATATTACCACTTACAAAAAACTAAATTATTATGGAAGAGCGTTTGCGTATATTACTATGCGAAGATGATGAAAATCTTGGCATGTTGCTGCGGGAATATCTCCAGGCAAAGGGCTTCAACGCCGATTTGTTTCCCGACGGGGAGGCTGGTTACAAAGCGTTCCTGAAAGGTAAGTACGATCTCTGTGTGCTGGATGTGATGATGCCTAAGAAAGACGGCTTCGCTTTGGCGCAGGAAATCCGCACCGTAAATTCAGAGGTGCCTATTATTTTCCTTACTGCAAAGTCATTGAAAGAAGATATACTCGAAGGATTCAAGATTGGAGCCGATGACTACATCACAAAGCCATTCTCCATGGAAGAGCTTGTGTTCCGTATCGAGGCTATCCTTCGTCGCGTGAAGGGAAAGAAAGGAAAGGAAATCACCATGTACAAGATTGGTCGCTTTACTTTCGATACTCAGAAACAAGTGTTAATGATTGACGACAAGGTGACTAAGCTTACTACCAAGGAGTCGGAGTTGCTGAGCCTGCTTTGTGCTCATGTCAACGAAATACTTGAACGTAACTTCGCTCTCAAGACCATCTGGATTGATGACAATTATTTCAACGCCCGTTCGATGGATGTCTATATCACCAAGCTGCGTAAGCACCTGAAAGACGATCCCTCAATCGAGATTATAAACATTCATGGCAAGGGCTATAAGCTCATCGCCCCGGAGGTTGAAAGCAAGACCAACTAAATTCAACAACCCATATCAGCGGAGGCTGTGTTGTGCAAATGCGCAATACAGCCTCCATTTATTATATTATTTCCCGTATGAGAATCTGGTAAAAAGGAAAGGACTGAACTTGGCTAATGTGCTGTCGTTCAGTCCTTTATTTTGTGAGCGGTAAACGAGGCTCGAACTCGCGACCCTCAGCTTGGGAAGCTGATGCTCTACCAACTGAGCTATTACCGCATGGTTATTGTTTGTGTATGCAAAGATAAGAATAATTATTTAAACGGCAATAAAAAATGTGCGCAATGATTTTATCACTGCGCACATATATTAATTATGTATGGTCTCGTAATTAATAGAGGCTGCTGAGATTGAAGCGAGAGAACTCAAGGTCGGTCTTCGCCTGGTCTACGAGCTTGTTGTCAAGCTTGAATGCTTCACGGAGGTTATTGAATACCATGTCGCTATTGTTGGTGCGGGCACCGAGTACGGCTGCGATATAGTAAGTGGTTGCATCGGGATAGTCGATGCCGCCGAGAGTAGCCTTGGCTTTGCTGTAATCCTTGTTGAGAATCTGGGCAAGGGCTGCGTTGTTGCTCTTGCTGTCGCCAAACGCGCGGATAGCCGAGTTATAGTCGCCCTGCTTCATGTAGTAAACACCGAGAGCATCGGCGAGGGCGGGAACTCCGGCTGCGTTACCGAAGCGTGCGGTTGCGTCTTTGTAGTTGTTGTTAAGGAGCGATACAAGACCGAGGTTCATCTGAGCCTCGCCGCTTTCAGGAGCCATTTTTGCTGCCTGTTCGAAGCATGCCTGTGCGGCTTCGTAGTCCTGGTCGAGATACTGGCACATACCGAGGTTGTTGAATGCGCGGTAATCGTTGGGGTAGATGCTTGCGGCTGTATCGTAAATCTGGATACGCTGGTCATTGTCGTCGGTAAGGGTTGCTGCATAGAGAAGTTCATCTACGGTAAGACCTTTGGGATTGACCTTGTAGATGTTCATGATTTCCTCGTCGCTCTTGCCAATCACGTCGATTGATGCCGTGATGCGTGAATAACGGAGCTGGGGGAGGATTTCCTCGGCGAGCTGGTCAAATACCGATGACAGGTTGCGGATTTCGCGTTCGCGCTGTTCGGGATCCTTATACATTGAAAGTACGCTGAGGATTAGCTCCTTGTCCTGGATGTTGCTTGCGGCAACTAGTTTCTTGAAGCCTTCCCAGTCTTGCGGAGTGAAGTCAGCGGTAAGTTCGCCAAACTCACTGATATGGTCTTTCTTCAGACGCCCTTCCACATAGTTTACAGTGTTTTTCTCACGGTTTTCAGCAAGCTTGGTGTTGAGCTTCACGCCACCATCGGGCGATGCGTAAGAGGTCACGTTGATTTCCTTGATTTCGCGGCGGCTGTCATCGTTTGCCTCAGAAAGTTCCTTGTGGAGGTTTTGCATTCCTGCCGAACGGAGCTCTCCGTCGCGGATGTTCGCCTGGTTGATAAGGAACTTTATGTCAGCGTCAAATTTCTCGTTAATCACTCTCTGGAATTTGTCAGCTGCAATCGCAGGAGTCACGGTGCCGGCATCGGCAAGTGCAGCGGTTGCTACAACGCCCGTTGCGACTTTCACACGGGGAAGCACGTACTGCTTATTGCCTTGCTTGACTGTGAAGGCGAGTGACAGGTCGCTCTTACGCATGTCGGGATTGTAAGCATACTGTACCGGAATGGTCACTGTCCCGCCGTTTTCGTAGTTTACCACGGGATTGTTGCCACGCACCTTTTCACCCTGGAAAGTGTAGGGCGCAGATGCTACTTCCGAACCACCGAACTCAAGATACGGAGTTACGGTGACTTCGGCGTTCTTTACAAAAAATTTACCGGGGATATTACCTGTAACTGTGGCGGGGACCTTGTCGCCTACCACTTCAAGGGGATTGGGATTAACGGTGAAGTAGTCAGCCTTAAACTGATTCATCTTCTTGCCACAGCCGGTGAGAAGTACCGCTGTGCCCAATACTACCGAATAGCATAGCTTGCTGTTCATAATGATTGATTGGTTATATAACTTTGGTTGTTGGAATATTTTGTAACGACAAATATACGACATTTTATACTCTCATTTGCATTCTTTTCCGAAAAAGATGTATATATTTGTGGAAATATCATATTTGCAATGACAATCAACCGATTTTTAGTCGGCGGCATCACATTTTGTGCCGCCTGCATGGTCTCCGTAACCATGAGCGGAGAGACCAAAAGTAATGCCGGCTCTGCATACCTGCTGTCGCAGACAAAGGATATGAGCCGTGATTTTTCAGACCTAAGTAATACATATTTCTTTGCTGACAGTCTTGTCTCGTTTAATACGGCGGATGGTACGGGAATAGTGGAATGGAAACGGCAGCAGCTTATGCCACGGCAGGCGTTCAATGCCAATACCTACCTTCACCAGCCGTTGAAATCGCTTGATTTCCCTGACACGGCGTATCCGCAGAATCCCCGTCTGTCATTTACTGTGGTGCCGGTTAATGCGCGTACGCTGCGTATCCGTGTCTATACCTCTCCGGTCACTCCCAAGGAGAATGACTATGAATCGGTAATGCTCGCCGGGCAGCCCGTTTATGATAGCTCGGAGTGGAAGATATCACGCGAGGGGGATGACATATATTATACTTCACCTTATGGCTCGCTTGAAATAATGGGTTATCCCTGGCGTCTCGTGCTTCGTGACGCATCGGGCAAAGAGCTTACGCGCACACGAGTGTGGAGTGATAACGACAGCACCCAGGTCAAGGTCGCGCCGTTTAGTTTCATTAAGCGGGGAAGCGACAATTCCCGGAGTATCAATCCCGTATGGTCGATTTCTCCGGGTGAACGCATTTACGGCTTTGGCGAGTCGGCTACACCTCTTGACAAGGTAGGTCAGCAACTGAATCTTTTTGTGACTGACCCGCAAGGACCGGAAACCCCTGATATGTATAAGCCCATACCTTTCTTCTTCAGCAACAGGGGCTATGGAATGTTCATGCACACTTCGGCTCCTGTGACTGCTGATGTGGGGCGCAGCTATATAGGAGCCAACAAGCTTTTCATGGCTGATGAGGAGATGGATTTATTTGTGTTTTTCGGTAATCCTAAAGAGATTCTGGGTGAATACACGGCTCTGTCCGGTCGCCCCGAAATGCCGCCTCTGTGGTCGTTTGGCACCTGGATGAGCCGTATCTCCTATTTTACTGAAGATGAGGGTAGGGAAGTGGCGCGTCAACTTCGTGCCAACAAGATTCCGAGTGATGTGATTCACTTTGATACGGGATGGTTTGATGTCGACTGGCAGTGTGACTATGAGTTCTCGCCGGAGCGTTTCAAAAATCCTGCAAAGATGATATCCGATCTTAAGAAAGAGGGCTTCCATATCAGCCTCTGGCAATTGCCTTATTTTGTCCCCGGTAACAAATATTTCCCTGAACTTGTGGAAAAAGGCCTTGCGGTGAAAAACGGCAAGGGTACACTCCCTTACGAAGACGCTGTACTCGACTTTACCAATCCTGCCACAGTGGAGTGGTATCAGGAAAAGCTCGGCAAGCTCCTGTCTATGGGCGTTGGTGCCATTAAGGTGGATTTCGGGGAAGCCGCTCCTATAGAAGCGGTCTACAATAACGGAAGCACAGGATGGTATGAACACAATATATATCCGGTACGCTACAACAAGGCGGTAGCTGATGTGACCCGTAAAGTGAATGGTGAAAACATCATCTGGGCACGGTCGGCATGGTCGGGAAGCCAACGCTATCCGCTACACTGGGGCGGCGATGCCGCATCGACCGATACAGGCATGGAAGGCACGGTCAGAAGCGGTCTTTCACTGGGCCTTTCCGGCTTTTGCTTCTGGAGCAATGACATAGGCGGCTTTGTGACCAGCACTCCTGAGGAGCTTTACCGGCGTTGGCTTCCGATGGGATTTCTTACTTCCCACAGTCGCGCCCACGGAGCGCCTCCCACTGAGCCATGGCTTTACGATAATAAGGAGTTTACCGACTATTTCCGTAAATGTGCCGAGCTTAAATATGCTCTCGTGCCTTATATTTACACCGAGGCGAAGGAATGTACCGAAACCGGTCTGCCCATGTATCGTGCCCTTTTGGTGGAATTTCCCGACGATCCCGGAGCATGGTCGGTTGATGACCAGTACATGTTTGGTTCACAGATGATGGTCGCCCCTCTTTTTGAAAATGTGGAGTCGCGTAATGTCTATCTGCCGGGTGATGCCGACTGGATTGATTACCAGTCAGGAAAGAGATATGCGCCCGGATGGCGCGATATCAAGGCTGACGGCGATTTGCGCTGTGTGATTCTCGTGCGTGACGGAGCTGTTATCCCTCATGCTGCGGTTGCGCAGTCTACCGACAGGATTGACTGGGATAATATCGAATGGAAACATTATGGCACCCCCGGTGTTAAGAAAGGAAAGATATTCAAGCCGGGCATGACAGAGATTTCTGTCGTTGATTTCTGATGATTGGAGGCATGTAATTTCGCAGTTTTACCGAAAGTCGTTATCTTTGTGTCCGATTTTAATAAAAATTGTATAATTATAGAATTTTCAGCCGATGAGAAAATGGCGTATTGATGACAGCGCAGAGCTGTACAATATCAACGGATGGGGACTTAAATATTTCTCCATCAACGACAAAGGACATGTAATCGTCACTCCCCGGGAGGGATATGCCTCCGTCGACCTTAAGGAGGTGCTTGATGAATTGCAGGTGCGCGATGTCGCCGCACCGGTGCTTTTGCGATTCCCCGACATCCTTGACAACCGCGTGGAAAAGATATCGCGATGCTTCAAGACTGCTGCCAAGGAATACAACTATCAAGCTGAAAATTTCATAATATATCCTATTAAAGTCAATCAGATGCGACAGGTCGTGGAAGAGATTGTATCCCACGGCAAAAAATTTAATATCGGTCTTGAAGCCGGCTCAAAGCCTGAACTTCATGCAGTGCTTGCCACTAATATAGCTGAAAATGCATTAATTATATGCAACGGCTATAAAGACATGGATTATATCGAGCTTGCTCTTCTCGCACAGAAGATGGGCAGGCGCATATATCTTGTGGTTGAAAAGCTTAATGAACTTGCCATGATTGCTGAGTCGGCAAAGCGTCTCGACATAAAGCCTAATATCGGCATCCGCATCAAGCTTTCGAGTTCCGGTTCAGGTAAATGGGAGGAATCGGGAGGAGACCAATCAAAGTTCGGTCTTAACTCGAGCGAGTTGCTTGAAGCTCTTGATTTCCTGAACAAAAACAAGATGACCGGTTGCCTTAAACTGATTCATTTCCACATAGGCAGCCAGATCACCAAGATACGACGCATCAAAAACGCGTTGCGTGAGGCGACGCAATTTTATGTGCAGTTGACCAAGATGGGGTTTGATATCGATTTTATGGATATAGGCGGCGGTCTTGGGGTTGATTACGATGGCACACGCAGCTCTTCAAGTGAGAGTTCGATGAACTATTCGATACAGGAGTATGCCAATGACTCGATTTCGGCAATAGTTGATGCCTGCGAGAAAAATAACCTTAAGCAGCCGAACATCATTACGGAGAGCGGCAGGTCGCTCACGGCACATCATTCGGTGCTGATATTCGACGTTCTTGCAACTACCTCGCTGCCGGAATGGAATGACAAACATGAAATCGGTCCGGATGACCATGAACTTGCCCGTGAACTTTATGAAATATGGGACAAGCTCAGTCAGCCGCGCCTTTTTGAGAGCTGGCACGACGCGCTTCAGATACGTGAGGAGGCTCTTGACTTGTTCAGCCTCGGACTTCTTGACATAAAGACACGTTCACAGATAGAAAAACTTTTCTGGTCAGTGGCGCGTGAGGTAGGAGAGATTGCCGGTACTTTGAAACATGCCCCTGAAGAGTTACGCAAGATTGCCAAGATGTTGCCTGACAAGTATTTCTGTAATTTCTCGCTCTTTCAGTCTTTGCCCGATTCATGGGCAATAGACCAGGTATTCCCTATAATGCCGATATCGCGTCTTGACGAAAAGCCTACCCGTACAGCGGTATTGCAGGATATTACGTGTGATTCCGACGGTAAGATTTCCAATTACATCTCCAACAACGGTACCTCGAGTTCATTGCCGGTACATGCCCTCCGTGAACACGAACCATATTATATAGGTGTATTTCTTGTCGGGGCTTATCAGGAGATACTTGGTGACATGCACAATCTGTTTGGTGATACCAATGCCGTGCATATAAGCGTCTATAAGGACCGGTATGAGATTGATCAGATTATCTATGGAGAAACTGTAGATGAGGTGCTTGATTACGTGCAGTACAGTCCGAAACGTCTTGTGCGTAATGTCGAGACCTGGGTTACTTCCTCGATGAAATCCGGAAAGATTACGCCGGAGGAAGGAAGAGAGTTTCTCAGTAACTATCGTTCCGGTCTTTACGGCTATACTTATCTGGAGAAGGATTGACGCCGATGATCCAGCGTTATTTCATGCGCCTTTCATATAATGGCGCGCCTTTCCATGGCTGGCAGTCGCAGCCTAACGCTGTAAGTGTGCAGTCAGTCCTTGAAGAAGGATTGTCACGGGTGTT
This sequence comes from Bacteroidales bacterium, assembly GCA_003150235.1. Lineage (GTDB taxonomy): Bacteria > Bacteroidota > Bacteroidia > Bacteroidales > Muribaculaceae > Muribaculum. The sequence goes on along the minus strand of QAMW01000009.1, from coordinate 88,638 downwards.
CCGTGCCCCGGTCAAAGTCACCGGGGCAGGGCGCACTGATACCGGTGTGAACGCATCCTTAATGGTTGCGCATTTTGACCTTGAAATGCCCCACAGGGAAATCGATGCGAGATTGATGGCAAGTCTTAACTCACTTGTGGGGAAGGATATCGCCGTACAGTCTATTTCTCCTGTGCACCACGATGCTCATGCCCGTTTTGATGCTACATCACGTACCTATTACTATTATACCCATAGCTTGAAGTCGCCATTTCTGTATGCCCACAGCTGGCAGGAACCTCCGGGTCTTGATTTTGAGACTATGAACGAATGTGGCAGGATTCTTCTGGATACGAATGATTTTACCTCTTTTGCAAAACTGCATACCGATGTCAAGACCAATATATGCAACGTGAGTTGTGCGGAATGGCGTGAGATTGGTGACGGACGGCATGTGTTTGTAATTACTGCCGACCGGTTTTTGCGTAATATGGTGCGTGCGGTTGTCGGCACTCTTGTGGAAGTGGGAAGGGGTAAAATGAATATTGAGGGCTTTAAAAAAGTTGTGGAGGCAAAGGACCGCTGTGCCGCCGGTACCTCCATGCCTCCACATCCGTTGTTTCTTCAGGATATCACTTATCCATACGGATTTTAAAAATCGTTGTCGGTCAACAGTTGTATGACTTCCGGATTCAGGCAATCCTCAATCTGGAAATAGGGTACCCTTACATTTATGCTGCCTTCGCTATACGGGGCTATTTCATAAGGATTGTAATGAAATACGATTTCATATCCTTGCAAGTAGAAATTTTTACTGATATATATCTGGTCAGAGAATATGCCCCGGTCATCAAGTTCTTTCATTGACGACACGTTGTAGCGTGTCATCAGATTGTCTTTTATCGCGCGTAACACTTGCGCTTCACTGTCGGCTTTAAACGTATTGTCATAAGTGAGTACTTTACCTGTGGTAAAGTCATAGTTTATGTAATGTGACTCTGTCATGCCATGTGCCCCACCGTTATATGTAGCCGTCATTATCTGATAGGAAATGAAATTCGGACTGAAAGTGATTATTGAGGCTATCATGTCGCGCGAATAGACCATTGCCGCCTCCATTGCCGGTATTGAGTCAATCTGTTTCATCTTAAATAGGTCAGATCCTTCCGGTGATGCTGCCGATGCGAGCATGGAGGCGTCAATCGTAGCTTTTGGCTTATCAAAAATGGAGGCGAGCAGTGAGTCTTGGAGGGTCTTAAGATTATATCCTCCCATTTCTTCTGGCCATTCGATTGCGATTCTTACCGTGCTGTAGACTTCGGTGGAGTCATCATAGTAGGTTTCTGCGCCTTCACAGAGATAATTGCGTTCAAGTGACTTTACCGTCTGCTTTATTTCAAAGTTGGTTATGCTGTCTATGTCCGCTGATGTCGATCTGTCTCTGTCAGCGTTTTTGCAGGCTCCTATTGTCAACGCCATTATAGCCGTTGCTATTCCGATAAATAATTTTGTGTTCATAAAAATATATTATGATGTATTGTAATGTAACTATAACGCAAAATTGATTGGATTTGCTCGTTGGTTAATGATAAAAGACTATTCAGGAAATGATAATATGGATGATGTAATAGAAATGTAACATCGCGTTGCCTCCCGTTTTATATAAAATAATGTGTAAAGTGGCGTAAAATAGACCAATAAATAGGTGTTTTTTATACAACTGCGCAAAAATCGGACATTTGTGCAATGAAAAGTTTTAGTAATTCAATTAAAATTACTTACTTTGCACTGCAAAATTGAAAATCATTACTAATTAAATTTTATAATTATGTCAGAAATTGCATCTCGTGTAAAGGCTATTATTGCTGACAAGCTCAGCGTTGATGAAAACGAAGTAACTGAAAATGCAGAATTCACTAAGGATCTTGGTGCTGATAGCCTTGATACTGTAGAGCTCATCATGGAGTTTGAGAAAGAATTTGGCATCACTATTCCCGATGACAAAGCTGAAGGCATCACTACTGTAAAGGATGCTATCGACTACATCGAAGCAGCAAAAAACTAAAAAACGTATAACTCTATTTCCCACTTTTAAATGGAATTAAAGAGAGTTGTTGTAACAGGTCTTGGAACGATTAATCCCCTCGGTAACGATGTTGCCTCTACCTGGCAAAGCGCGCTGGAGGGAAAAAGCGGGGCGGGACCTATTACTCATTTTGACGCCTCTAAATTCAAGACCCAGTTTGCTTGTGAAGTGAAGAATTTCAATGCGGCAGATCATTTTGACCGTAAGAAACTCCGTCAGCTTGACCTCTACGCACAGTATGCTCTTGTGGCTGCCGAACAGGCTGTCGCCGATGCAAAGCTCGATGCAGAGGACATCAACAAGGATCGCGTCGGGGTCATAATTGCAGCAGGTATCGGCGGTCTTCACACATTTGAGGAAGAGGCAGGTTACTATGCGTTGCATCATGAGGAAATGGGGCCGAAATACAATCCTTTCTTCATCCCCAAGATGATTGCTGATATTGCATCGGGTCATGTATCAATGCAATATGGTTACCACGGACCTAACTATGGTGTCGTGTCGGCATGTGCATCATCTACCAATGCTCTTATCGATGCCTTTAACCTTATCCGTCTGGGTAAGGCTGATGCTATCGTCGCAGGTGGTGCGGAAGCTGCGGTGTTCCCCGCCGGTGTGGGTGGATTTAACTCCATGCATGCCCTCTCCACACGCAATGATAGCCCCGCTACCGCTTCACGTCCGTTCAGCAAGTCGCGCGACGGTTTTGTGATAGGTGAGGGTTCTTCTGTGCTCGTTCTTGAAGAACTTGAGCATGCAAAGGCTCGCGGTGCCAAGATTTATGCAGAAGTTGTTGGTGGCGGCATGTCTGCCGATGCTTATCATCTTACTGCTACTCATCCGGAGGGTCTCGGCGCAAAACTTGTGATGAAGAATGCCCTTGAAGATGCAGGAATGAAGCCTGAAGAAATTGATTACATCAATGCCCACGGCACTTCGACTCCTGTTGGTGACCTTTCCGAGGTCAAGGCTATCAAGGAAGTTTTCGGCGACCATGCCTACGACTTGAATATCAGCTCAACTAAGTCAATGACCGGTCACCTTCTCGGTGCCACCGGAGCTCTTGAGGCACTTTTCTGCGTGAAGGCTGTGCAGGATGATATCATTCCTCCAACCATCAACCATGATCCGGAAGATATGGATGAAGAGATTGACTACAATCTGAACTTTACATTTGATAAGGCTCAAAAACGTACTGTCAACGCCGCTCTATCCAACACGTTTGGTTTCGGTGGTCACAATGCAAGCATTATCGTAAAGAAATACGCTGAATAAACTATCTTAACGATAGTCTCCTATACAAGGGGTTGTGTCTAATTGACGCAACCCCTTTTGCTTCTATGCTGTGATGTGATTCCACTCAATGTCGCTTCATGATAAGCAAAGCGTTGTTAGCGGAAAATGATCCACCGGTACGCGCCTTGGGCGCTACTATATACAAAAAAAGGAGATGCCGTTGACATCTCCTTTGAGGGTGAGGTGTGGGGGTCGAACCCACGACCTTCGGAACCACAATCCGACGCTCTAACCAACTGAGCTAAACTCACCATTTTGATGGTGCAAAGGTAGCACTATTTTTGTAATGTACCAAATGTTTTGTGTAAAAATATTTCGATAGGCGATATTTTTTCTGACGGAATCAGTGTGGTGTCGCGAGGCACACCGATATTGTGCTTGTCAAACAGTTTTTCAGCCGACTGCTCAAATGCCTTGCACTGAGGCTCCCAAGTCGCGACATCGCACTTTTCCGCCGGTACGAGCCGGAAATTAGAGTCTTTCACGGGCGGCACGGTGAAAACAAGACGATAGGTGGCTGTGTCAATGGCGGCAATTCCGTCGGCATCGCGAGTAAGCTCGACTTTCAGCATTGCACCTCCGCGTGTGTCACGGGTCTTCATATTGGAAATGAAGTTGCCGAGCGAATATACCACAAGTACATTTTTCCCGTCGGCATTGTGGCGCATCTCCATCGGCTGTACCACATGAGGATGACCGCCTATCACGAGGTCGGCACCCGAGTCCACGAGAAAATCGGCGAGCTGTTTCTGTTGACGCGAAGGAAGTAGTTCGTATTCGATACCCCAGTGGATGCACACAGTCACTATTTCCGCGCCATGACTGCGCGCTTTGGCGATATCGCTTTTGATTAGTTCGCGGTCAATGTAGTCGACCACGGCGGCGGTGCGTAAGGAAATACCGTTGGTGCCATACGTGTAGTTCAGGAAAGCTACATTAAATCCATTGATGTTGCGCAGCAGCGGTAGCACAGAGTCGCGCTCCTCGCTGTTGCGATAGGTGCCGATATGGTCGACGCCTGCTGCATCGAGCCGGTCAAGTGTCCTGACAAGGCCCTTGTCGCGCTTGTCAAGCGTGTGGTTGTTTGCGGTAAGCATCAGGTCAAAGCCGGCATCTGTGAGCGCGTCAAGGTAAGAATCAGGCGCGGAGAAGCATGGGTAGCCGGTGTAAGGTGCACCGCCGAGCGGAGTCTCGAGATTGACTACTGCATAATCGGCGGCATCAACGTAAGGCGCGATTGCATCAAAACATCCGGAATAGTCGTACACTCCGGCACCCTTCTTGGCGGCATCAATCTGCGCCTGATGCTGCATGGCATCACCTGCAAAAACAATAGACGCTCCGTCGTTGCCCGAAAACAACGACGAGAGCGTGAATAGCATTATCGCAAAAAACTGCATGGAGCGAGTTTATTTTCCGTAGATTGCGCCCTGCCCTGCAAGAAGGGTGTTCTTCATGAGTGAGCAGATGGTCATGGGACCTACACCGCCAGGTACCGGAGTGATATAGGAACAAAGCGGCGCGACGTTGTCGAAGTCTACGTCGCCGCGCAGGCGGAAGCCGCTCTTGCGTGAAGCGTCGGGGACACGCGTAGTGCCTACGTCTATTATAGCGGCACCGGGTTTTACCATGTCGGCGGTCACAAATCCGGGCTTGCCGAGAGCGGCGATTATGATATCAGCCTCACGGCATATCTCCTTGATATTTTCAGTGGCGCTGTGACACACTGTCACCGTAGCGTCGCCGGGCACATGCTTCTGCATCATGAGTGTTGCCACAGGCTTGCCCACGATATTGCTTCTGCCGAGTACTACGCAACGCTTGCCCTTGGTCGGGATGTCATAACGCGCTATCAGTTCCATTATCCCTGCCGGGGTCGCCGAGAGATAGCAGGGAAGTCCGATTGACATCCTGCCTACGTTTATAGGATGGAAGCCGTCGACATCCTTGCGATAGTCTATAGCCTCGATGATTTTCTGTTCGGAGATGTGGCGCGGGAGGGGGAGCTGTACTATGAAACCGTCAACATCAGCATCGCGGTTAAGTGTCTCGATGGCTTCGAGAAGTTTCTCTTCAGTCACATCGTCTTCAAAGCGGATAAGTGTCGACTTAAAGCCACACTGCTCGCAGGCGCGCACCTTGTGAGCCACGTATGTCTCGCTTCCCCCGTCATGTCCTACGAGGATTGCGGCGAGATGCGGGCGCTTTTTACCTTCGGCAACCATTTTTTCGACAGTCGCCCCTATTTCTTCTTTAATCTGGTCGGCAACTTTCTTTCCGTCAATAAGTGTCATAATCTGTAATTAAGAAGTTGATATAACCACAAAGAGCGCACCGGCACTTTATGACCGATGCGCTTTTTATGAGTTGGCTGTCTCCGATGTTATTACTTGCGGGCGATAGTATCGCTTACAGTAAGATGAGCGCGACCCTTAGCGCGACGGCGTGCAAGCACTTTACGACCGTCGGGGGTAGACATGCGTTCACGGAATCCATGCTTATTTACTCTTTTTCTGTTAGAGGGCTGAAACGTTCTTTTCATCGTTGTTATAATGTTTTGTTTGTTGTCAAAGCGTATAAAGCGAGTGCAAAATTACATAAAACATTTGATTAATGCAACACCGCGCCGTTTTTTTGTAAAAAATCTGTGTAAAATCTGCATCTGATGAAGCGTGTAGCATGAATAATAGATAGATTCTATGATTATTATATCACAATATGATAAATGTAATACTTTATTTGGATTATTTTTTATAAATTTGAGGAGATGGGATTGGCAGTGTTGCCGATGCTTTAATTTGACTGACAATTTAATGCCGATTGATTATGACACGAGGAAAGCAGACCTGCAGGATACTGAAAGAGATTCGCCGCCAGATTGCCGAGGCTAACGATATTGAGTTTATTACATCGGAATGTCGCTATAAGGGTGACTGTCTCGGCACGTGCCCCAAATGCGATGCGGAGGTGCGCTATTTGGAGCAGCAGCTTCGCGCCCGCTCTCTTGCCGGAAAAGCCGTAGTCCTTGCCGGAATCTCGGCAGGCATGATTTTTGTGTCTGGCTGCAACGGTACATCGTCAAATCAATCAAACGAAACTTTGCAAGGCGAGCCGGTCGTGCCCGTTGAGCAGAATGAAATTACGGATAGCATCGGGGATGAAAGCCTTGAAGATACTCTTCAGAAGGAGGAAACGCCAAAATTACATATTATAAAAGTCACAGAGCTTGCTATATGTGGCGACCCGGAGCTACTTAATGAGACTGATTCGGTGAAGGAAGTTAGCGACAGCACTGAAGACAATCAAAGTGATGTCTATGAGGCGGTCGGTGAAGTAGGTGGTTGTCCGACATTTCCCGGAGGTGATCAAAAACTGAATGAATGGATTTCTCAACATCTTCAATATCCGCAAAATGCCTATGATTCCAACATTCAGGGTCGTGTTGTGGTGCAATTTTTAGTTAAAGAAGATGGTTCGGTAGGGGATGCCAAAATCGTAAAGTCTGTCTTTCCGGATCTTGATGAAGAAGCAGTCAGAGTCGTAAAAACCTTACCCAAATTTAATCCGGCAATAATCAATGGCAAGCCTGTCGATTATTGGTTTACAATGCCTATTACATTTAAATTAACAGAATAATTGCGACACTGTTAATCAGCTAATTTAGCTAACTTAGCTCATCACATAAACGCTAAACAACTATGGCTACTCCTGATTTTGCCCGACCCAAAACAAGCTACCGGAAACTGTATGTTTTCCATAAGGCAGAGGCTATCTATGACCTGACCTATTTCTTTCTTCAAGGTCACATTGCCAAAACTGACCGTACTTATGACCAGATGCTTCAGGCAGCACGTTCCGGGAAACAGAATATTGTTGAAGGTCGCTCTGATGCCGCGTCCTCGGCTGAAATCGAGATTAAGCTGTTTGGAGTGGCACGTGGCAGCCTCCATGAATTATTGAATGATTACGAAGATTATATGCGGACACGTCATATTAACTTCTGGAATCAAAGTCATCCACGTTTTGTGAATTTGTTAAAAACTTGTCGCGACCACAATGACACAACATTCTTTTCCTCACTCGCCAACCGCCTTAATGATGAAGAGTTCTGCAACATGATGTTGACCTTAATAAATCAGACCATTTCGATGCTCAATAAGATGATTAATCTTATAAAAGCTGATTTTCTTAAAAATGGTGGAATCAAAGAACAGATGTACAACGCCCGGATTCACTCACGAAACCAGGAAAGCAATATTTAATTATGAGTAACTCATGCTAAAATGGGACATTTGTCACACCTGATGTCGATTATTCATTGTAACTTCGCTTAATTACAGATAATAGACACATGAAAAAGCAACGGGCTAAGATAATAGGTATCGCACGGCATCGCCTTTCGACTGACGGCGATGGAGTCACTACGCTTGTTGCCTTTCATGGCTGTACGCTCCGTTGTCGATATTGCCTGAATCCGCAGTCGCTGGGCGATGACGGGCATTTCCGCGAGTATTCACCGGAGGAACTGTATGACGAGACGCGCATCGATGAGCTTTATTTCATCGCAACAAACGGCGGCGTGACTTTCGGGGGTGGCGAGCCATGTCTGCGTCCGCAGTTTATACGTGAGTTCAGCGAATTGTGTGGCCCCGCATGGCAGATTAATCTGGAATCATCGCTCAACGTATCGTCGGCAAACATTGAGGCTCTGCTCCCGGTGGTCAATACCCTGATTATCGACATCAAGGATATGAACCATGACATTTACCGCAACTACACGGGTCAGAGCAACGACCTTACTCTTGACAATCTTCGCCTTATAGCTGATGCAGGACGCCAAAGCGACTGCATCGTCCGCATACCGCTGATACCGGGCTATAATACCGATACAGACCGCGAGGCAAGCCGCAAGGCTCTTGAAGCTCTCGGCTTCAACCGACTCGATTTATTCACCTATCAAATCCGCAAACACTGACTATGGCACGAGGAAAACAAACCTGCAAGATACTGAAAGAGATACGGGGGCAGATTGCCGATGCTAACGGCATCGAGTTCGTGACATCGGAATGTCGCTACAAGGGCGACTGTCTCGGCACATGCCCCAAATGCGAAGCCGAAGTGCGCTACCTGGAGCAGCAACTCCGCGCCCGCTCTCTCGCCGGGAAAGCCGTAGCCCTTGCCGGAATATCGGCAGGCATGATTTTTGTGTCTGGCTGCAGCGGTACATCGTCAAATCAATCAAACGAAACTTTGCAAGGCGAGCCGATAGAAAGAACCGACATGATGGATTTCGAGGGAGAAATTGATGAGGAATGTTTATTATCCAAAAACAGAGATACAATTTTCAATTCTGAAACCGAAGTTTCAGGTATCAAAGAAGGTGAAATAAGCAATGATCCTAATGAAGTAGTAACACAAGGCGAAATGCCTGAAGAGCGGCCGAAAAATCCGGATGAAAGTGGAGTTTACAGTTGTGTTGAACAGATGCCACAATTTCCGGGAGGTCCCGCTGAAATGTTACGTTTCATAGGTCAGCATTTGAAATATCCCGAAGAACAATTAAAAGAGGGGATTCAAGGTCGTGTGGTTGTACAGTTCTATGTTGACACATTAGGTCGTGTTTGTGAACCGAGAATAGTACGAGGGAAAGATTCTGCTCTTGACCGAGAGGCTTTACGGGTAGTAAGATTATTCCCGAATTTCACTCCCGGCACTATTAATGGCAAAAAAGTCAACACATATTTGAATCTTCCCATTACATTCAAATTACCCCCAGATTGACTATGGCACGAGGAAAGCAGACCTGTAAGATACTGAAAGAGATACGCCGGCAGATTGCCGAGGCTAACGATATTGAATTTGTTACATCGGAATGTCGTTACAAGGGTGACTGCCTCGGCACATGCCCCAAATGTGAGGCTGAGGTGCGCTATTTGGAGCAGCAGCTTCGCGCGCGCTCTCTCGCCGGGAAAGCCGTAGCCTTTGCCGGAATATCGGCGGCTTCCATCGCCATGCTCATGCCGATGACTTCCGAGGCTCAAACAGCAACAGATATTAAGATGTTGCCCAGCGACAGCATTGTTACAACTCGTCTCGATTCCGTAAAAGTTAAAGGGAGGGTTAAATGCACAACCGATGTCGACTCAACAGTTACAGAAGAGCTAATTGGTGCGACAGTAGTAAATATCACAAATGGCAAAGGAACAGCAACAGATATTTACGGAAAGTTTGAAGTCGATGCGCAAGTAGGCGACACGATAAAGGTGTCTTACGTTGGCTTCAAATCCAAAATAGTAACCGTAACTGATGTGACCCTGCCAATCACCGTGACGTTGGATACGAAGGTCGTCTTATTGGGAGAAGTTCCGGTTGTAAGGCGAGAGATAAATCATTACCTCGACCTTAAAGTGACTGACGAAAAAGGAAAAGTGATTGATCGTGATAATCTTTATATTGGGCGGGTATGGATTGATGAGGACGGGGAGGAAGATTCCGAACATCTATCTCCGGAATACTTTGACGAGAAGCATCCATGCCGTATTTATTGGGATTATGACTATGGATTGCAAGACGAAAATGACAAGCCGCTTAAAGAAGCGACACTCCGCATAGAGGCCGAGGGTTATGACGTCCCAGTAATAATCAAGGTCAAATATCCCAAACGCAACGCCAATAAAACCATCCAGTTCAAACACAAAAAGCAGAAATAGTGATGAAGATATATTTATTGATAATATGGTCAGTCCTAATTACCTCATGCACATATCGAAGTGATAATATTTCCGATAAAGGCGAGTGGGTAAGTGTGCCTGTCGATAGTTTTGCAGAAGGTTACAATAATATTGGAGGTCAGATTTATTGGGGATATATAGTCGGGGATTTCACTGAAGAAGATAATGTCGGCGCGGATATTGAAACATTCCGTGTGTGCAAAGGCTCGGAGTACGCCAAAGACAAGCATCATGTATATTATCCGCAAGTAGTGATATGCTATGAGGGTTTTAAAGAAGATAAAGAAACCGGCGAATATGAGGGATTCGGAGGTGAAGTTGCTGAAAAGATAGTGCTTAAAGGTGCAAAACCGTCACAATTCAAATATATTGGTAATGGCTATGCTGTTTCCGGAAACAAGATGTTTCACGACGGTGAAGTGATTGAATGGAATGACAGCATCGCAAAACTCAATTTATAGCCGCTATGTCAGATTCTCTCCGATATAAAATAGTGCTGTGGATGGTGTGGGCGCAGATTGCGCTTCTGCCGATTGTCATATTGATGATAAATGTGACTGAAAGTGGCGTGATGTGGCGGTGGAATTTAATCAGCTGGCTGATGATTGGAGGCTATGTTCTTGGATTGCTTGCACTCCCTGTCAGCCGAGGTCTTGAAAAACCTAAATTGCTGAGATGGTGGTTGAGAATAGATTTCTGGTTTTCGCTCATTCCGGCAATTCTTATATTGCCACTGCTATTTTACTGTGGTCGACATTTTATTGTGGCTGAAGATGGTGATTATGTGCTTTATGAAAGTAGAGGGATTATGATGGCTGCCCCGCATTATAGATTAGGTAAAAAGGAGGGACTGTTTATCCGCGGACTGTCACGAGGCATCAGGTTATATGATTATGGAAACAGAAAAGTAGACTGTTTCAAAGTCGACACACTGAAAGGCTGCATGTATGGAGTAGAGCATGGGGAATCGCCAGCCGCATGGGTTATTCCTATTGATTCGGCACGATATCATCGTCACACCAATGATATAAACGCTTTCATTGACAGCCTTTATCACGCACAACCTTTGTTATCGCAAAAATCTTATGGAACATTTGTTTTTCCAGACAATTTCGCGGAAATTAATTACGAAGGAGGAGAAATAATGTATGAAGATTCCATAACTTATAATATTGATTTTCTTGGAAATGACAGTTTGAGTGTGATGGTTTTTAATAACAACTTTACCCGGTTGTCATTCCCTAAAGATTCTACTATCAATCTATCGCCTAAGGATGTCAGAACTTTTGTACAGAGTTTGGAAAGGAGGTATGGTAAAGAATGGATCAAATTGGTAAATTCATAACCTCGGCGGTTGTCATGTTCTTATTTATGTTCAGCCTGATATTCTGCTTCGACTCGCCCGACCCGTTGACCAATACCCTATTGGTCAGTGCAAACGTACTGTTTTGGGGCGGCATCCTTTGGCTCATCAACAGGAAAGGAGGCAAGCGATGATACAGCAAGATGAATATATTGCGAAAGAGGCGTTTACGTTTCCTCTTTTTTGCCTTGTTTGTTTGGCTTCTTTCATCTATTGGGGCTGCACTGAGGGATGGCATGTCGGAGCGATTGTTGGCACATTGTTTTTCGGAATAATCACATTGATTTATATCTTCAAATATCTCCAATTCGGGTGTGACTTTCTTAGAATAGATGCCGACGGTATTGAGATTAAAGATTGGAGTAAGAATACTACTCTTAATTGGTCTGAGATAAAGAAATGTGAGGTATATTACAGAACCTCGGCCTCTCCGACTCTTTTTGAGCGCGATTTATTTATCGTTGCCAAATCTGATAATAAACATGAGCAACACATATTTGTCAGCCTTTCGGGAAAATACTGTCGCGACAAGAGCGTCAAAGAGGCTATTGAGAGATTTGGCGGTAAGGATGTTTACGATTGCCAATCTTCTCATCGTCAATATAAATATCTGGTTGGAATACTTTTAGTGGCACTTATAGGTATAGCCCTCATTTTTATTATTTCGATAATTAGAGATGTTTGAGCTATGAAAATACAAGATATAAAGAAACATGTATTTTCAGTTTTGGAGCCTTTTGCAACATCCAATGGGTTCAAGGCTGTCAAAAGTAGATTTGCATTAAGCAGAAAAGACGGCAACAGAACTGATGAAATATGGTTCTCTACAAATTCATGGGGATTTGAGGTCCATCTCTTTCCTTATGTCGGTGTGGATTTTAGGGATATAACTGCCATCTGCAATACCTATGGTTTCCATTTGAATCATTCAGCATTTATAAATCTGAGATTGCTTCAGAAAATAAAATCCAATGGCTTTAATCCGGATTTGCGATGGCAAATGCAAGTAAAAAAGACGGATAGATTTATTCTATCTGATGATGAGCGTGAGGACTATAATCAGCTTTATATAGGGTTATCTCCATTACTTTCCCTCGCATTGGATTTTCTCTCTCAATATGAGAGTATTAACTCAATAGACCGACTATTCAATAATCTTCCTATTGAACGATATAGCCCATATTGTTCCGGTCTTGATACTCATTGCATGGTTGGACTAATATCAGCCAAGCTCTCAAATAATCCTAAATACGAGAACATTAAACAAATGTATAAAAGAATTGTAAAGAAAGAAGATTTCACAGACGATATGAAATCTTCATTTACTCGACTAACAGTATATCTTGATAATTATGAATCTGACTGATAAACGATTTTGGATAACGTGGGGTGCAATGCTTGTAGTCATGGTCGGGTGTTGTTTGTCTGAGGGCCGGAGTGAAGATACAGCTTTGCTTGGTGGAGTTTATGCGCTATCGCTATTATCTACTTTGTTATGCCATGTGGCAAGACCGAGAGTTGCTTATGGTAATTTGATTACGATGTTTGTGTATAATGCGATATTGGCTTACAATTTTGTGTTTAACAGCCGATATGGTAGCGGAATGACATGGTGGTTTTATGCGTTGCTCCTAAACACTTTCCATTCAATCGCACTGCTGATTTATACTCTTGACATTCGCAACAAGTCAACTCCCCGACGATAAAAGAATAAAGTTTGTAATTTTATAATCAAAATCGGAAATAAAAATAGGGTTGCGTCAAATGGCGCAACCCTATTTTTGTTGGTGAGGAGTGGTGATTAGCGGACTAATACTTTGTGGGTGGTGCCGTCGACGGTCACGATATAGATGCCGGGGGCGAGATTGTCGCAGCCGGTCATGATGCCGGTGAGGGTATATACACTGAGTGTGTCATAGTCGCCTTCAACTGTTATCGAGCCTACGTCGCCTTTGACTGTTACGGCGGGAGTGAGGTCGTCGATGGTGTTGTCAAGTCCTGAGATGTCGAGAGTGCCGTAGATGGCAAATGCGCCGGGGGCGAGAGTTGCCTCGCTGCCCGATAGTGACGGGGTGGTGGAGGGACTTGCCAGAACGAGATGATAGGTCGAAGCGTCGTTTTTGAACGGCACAGCAATCTTCATTTCGGATGTGACTTCCGGATTGACTACACAATACAGCTCTTTTGCACCGTCGGAAAGGCTGATGGTGAATCCGCTGCCCCATTTTGACGAACTTACGGAGTTGCATTTCATAGTCGCGGTGGCATTGTTACCGAAAAGACCCGGATTGTCGTTGCGAATGCCGTTGAGAGCTGCGTAGGTGTTGTGCAATGCAGCGCGGTCGGGATTGTCAAGATAACTCCAAATCACTTTCTTGGGGTTGGTATTATTTTCCCCGGTAGGATTCCCGGCACTATCGGTCTTCTTGGTCGATTCATCTGCACCGAATTCCTGGAACTGCCAAATCATGTGAGAGCCTGGAGTCATCAGCATTATTGCTGCTACTGAACCAAGACGGCGCATGGCGACTTCAGTATCGCCTTTCACTCCTGCAGCTCCCCATTTGTTGATCTTGAATGCCATGCGTTCCTCATCGTGGCTCTCGGCGTAGGATACAGTTGAGCCTTTTGTGCGGCCGTCACTGATAGAATAGAAGCGGTTGAGCTGGCATCCTTCAGGCCAACCCATAGCAAACTGGCAGGATGCGTTGTTGATGTTAGCCCAGTTGAGCTCGCCATCGGCTGCCATCTCGTTTTCCTCCTTTGCACCGGCGAGATTCTCGTTGATAAAGTAGGCATCGGGGTTAACTTCCATCATTGCGGCGTGGAGTTCCTTCATGCGTGCCACGCGTGATGCATTATAGGCGTTGGTCTTTGCTTCTGTGACACCGGTGTATTTATTGGTCGATGCATTATAAGTGGCACCATAGCTGTCGTCATCGCCAAGACCCTTAACGAGGTCAAAACGGAATCCGTCGACATTGTATGCCTCAAGCCAGTAGCGGAGCACATCCTTGAACTGCTGCTGCACGAGCGGGTTTTCCTGTTTCCAGTCGTTCAATACGCTGTAAGAGTGGGGGGCGCTTGCATTGTAGAATGGATTTTTTGATGCCGGATACATCTTATACCATGGATGCAGACCGTCGGTCTGGTTGAAAACCACGTCGAGAATCACCGCCATACCTCTTTCGTGTGCCGCGTCAATCAACCGGCGGTAATCGTCGGGAGTACCGTATGCCTTGTCGGGGGCAAAATAGAAGTTAGGATTATAACCCCACGAGTTATTACCGTTAAATTCCATAATCGGGAGAAGCTCGATGGCATTGATGCCGAGACTCTGCAGATAGTCGAGCTTTTCCATTACACCGGCAAGTGTGCCGTTGCCTTTAGCCTGTCCCTCAGTACCGGTAAAGTCACGAATAAGCAGCTCGTAAATTACAAGACGGTCTTTGTCGACACCCTTGAAGTCTTTTATCTTCCAGTCGTAGGTGTCGGCTCCGGAGTTGTAGACGGCTACAGGCACATTTCCTGTCACGTATGCCGACGGATATGCCGGCATATCGGGAAATACGCTTTCCGGGATGTACTTGTCGTTGGAGGGGTCGAGGATGAGACGCGCATACGGGTCGCCGACCTTGGTGGCTGTATCTACGATATAATAATATATGTAGTCGGTGTTTTCTTTGAGTCCGTCCACACTCCACCAGAAGTAGCGGTTGCCTTCATAGTCCTGATAATATGTGTCGGCTGAGGGGATATATCCGTTCCATGAGCCCACAATATTTGCCTTCTCTTTTCCCGGTGCTGCGAGACAGAAATAAGTTGTGCCATTGGCAGCGCGAACGGCACCCATCTGCGGCTTACCTCCCGGATACTCTTTTGCCATAGGTGCATTAGGACGCACGTAGACCAGACTTGACTCTATAGTCTTGCCTCCTGCTGTCGCTGTCGCCTTTATCGTGGTGGTGCCCATCGCATCGATATTGTAGTCGTAAGCGAGGTTGTCGGTGTTTTTAGCGGAGGTAAGCTCCTTGTCGTTGGCATAAAGGGCGATGTCGGCTTCTGAAGTCGTGTTGACAGTGAAATGAACTGTAGTCGCTTCTGAAAGCACACCCGGCTCAACGGAGGGTGTTATCACCAATGACAATTCATCGGCAGGATATACATTGACAAATATGTCGCCTCCCGAAGCAGTCTTGCCTTCCTTGGAACCATTTGAGTTGCGGAACACGAAAGCGAGCCGCTCAACGACTTCCCCTTCCTTTACTCCGTAATAAGTGCTGATTTCAGGAATGGTTAGCGACCATGTGTCGGGCGATACGTAAGTCATCTTGTACTTATCCTGATTTACTGTCCATGACGGGGCATACATCCACTGGTCGGAACCTTTAAGTATCACACCGGTATGAGCGTACACGGCGTCTTTCTCGGTGAGTCCGGCAAGACCCTTATTACCTTCATCGGCATGAAAGGTGATTACAATGTCACGGCTATTTTCCTGCAGGATTGCAGGCGAGGTCGTTACAAT
Organism: Bacteroidales bacterium; assembly: GCA_003150235.1. Lineage (GTDB taxonomy): Bacteria > Bacteroidota > Bacteroidia > Bacteroidales > Muribaculaceae > Muribaculum. The sequence continues at coordinate 72,655 of QAMW01000009.1, read as the reverse complement.
CTGGGCGTGGATTCCCATGCCGAGACATGTCAGCAAGAAAATTAGTGAATAGAATTTCTTCATATTATTTCGCTATAAATATTAAATGACTATCAATCTGCAAAGATGGACAATTATGCGCAAATTTGAAATATTGCAGAGATGTTTTACAACATAAAAAAGATGAGGATGCACTAAATAAATAGTATTCAGTCACATCCTCATCCAGCAGAAGCCCGGTTCGGGTTATTACGTATTGCCGGTTAAAGCATATTGATGGAACGCTTTATAAAGCTGCTCAAATCCTGACCTTTGAGAAGACCGTTGCCAAGAAGAGCAAGGTCGATAAGCTGTTTGACTTTCTCCTGACCGGCTGCATAGTCGCTTATGGTCTTGGTCTCTTCGGCGCGCAGTTTGTTGACCTCGGCTTCGAGATCGGAAGTCTTTTTAGTATCGTCATCGCTCATCTTGCCATCTTTTGCGGCATCACGGATTGCCGTGATTTCAGCGTTTTTCTTCTCGATGTCGGCACTCATGGGCGCAATTTTCTCGCCGATAGCCTTCTCGGCATTGTCGCGAATCTCTTTTATGAGAGTGTGTTCGGTGTTGACGATAAGATTGTAGCTGTCAGGAAGTTCGCCGTAGAATGCCATGCCCGGCTGCATAGCCGCCATGTCTTTCATGCGTCGCATATACTCGTTCTGGGTGATTACGAGCGGTGCGGCATCAGAAGCGAGTGCTTCAAACGACACGAGGAACTCGGCTTTCTCTACCGGCGGTATCTGAGACTTGAACACGGTGGTAAGTATGTTGCGCTGCTCCGGAGTCAGGTCGGCGACTTTCTTCTCCTCCTTACGGATAAGATTGTCGATTACATCGGAGTCGACGCGTACAAAGTGGGATTTTTCAAGCTTTTGTTCAAGCAGACCTATGAAATGGCTGTCAAGCTGTCCGTCCATAACAAGCACACTGTATCCCTTGTCGGTTGCCGCGTTTATGTAGTTGTATTGCGCAACCGGGTCGGTGGTGTACAGATAGATTATATTGCCATCTTTGTCGGTCTGGTTTGCCTCGATAAGCGTCTTATATTCATCAAGGGTGTAATATTTTCCTGTCGTGTCTTTTACAAGCACAAACTTCATTGCCCGCTCAGCGAATTTTTCATCAGTGAGCATGCCATACTCGATGAAGAGCTTTATGTCGTCCCATTTCTTCTCGTATTCGTCGCGACTGTTTTTGAATATCTCTTCAAGGCGGTCGGCAACCTTACGGGTGATGTAAGTGGAAATTTTCTTCACGGCAGTGTCACTCTGGAGATATGAACGCGACACATTCAGCGGTATGTCGGGGGAATCGATTACGCCCTGCATGAGCATCATGAACTCAGGCACGACTCCTTCCACGGAATCGGTCACAAATACCTGGTTGCAGTAAAGCTGGATGCGGTTGCGGGTGACATCTATATTGTTTTTGATTTTCGGGAAATATAATATACCCGTCAGCGTGAAGGGATAATCCACATTGAGGTGAATCCAGAATAGCGGATCTTCCTGACCGGGATAAAGTTCGTGATAGAAATTACGGTAATCCTCGTCGGTGAGGTCGGCAGGCTTTTTGGTCCATGCCGGTTCGGTGTTGTTGATTACCTTGTCTTTGTCAGTGTCGACATATTTTCCATCTTTCCATTCCTGCTCTTTGCCGGAGATGACCGGCACCGGAAGGAAGCGGCAGTACTTCTTCAACAGGGTGTCGATACGTGCCTGTTCAAGGAACTCTTTGTTTTCCTCGTCGATATAAAGCACGATGTCGGTACCGCGTTCCGCCTTCTCTATGGGGGCCATTTCGTATTCCGGAGAACCGTCACATGACCAGCAGACAGCCTCAGCGCCTTCTTTATATGAAAGAGTGCGGATTTCCACCTTTTTCGCTACCATAAAAGCAGAATAGAATCCGAGACCGAAGTGACCGATTATGTTCTCAGCCTTGTCTTTGTATTTTGCCAGAAACTCTTCCGCGCCGGAAAAAGCAATCTGATTTATATATTTGTCAATATCTTCGGCAGTCATGCCAATACCGTGGTCGCTAACGGTGAGTGTGCCGGCTTCCTTGTCGACTGTCACTTTGACATTCATCTCACCGAGCTCGCCTTTATATTCGCCAAATGAAGAGAGGGTCTTTAGTTTATTTGTAGCATCGATTGCGTTGCTCACCAGTTCACGAAGGAAAATTTCATGATCACTGTAGAGAAATTTTTTGATAACGGGGAATATATTCTCAGTGGTTACCCCGATTGTTCCTTTTTGCGTACTCATAATATATGTGCAAATTAAAAAAAGTTTCTATCACTAATAACATATAGCAAACCAAATGCCATAGTCATGATGTGTCATTTATTTGTAATTAATGTTAAAATCGATGACAAATTTACTTGACTGACAAAAATCTGTCATGTAGTTTTATGTAGTTTGAAAAATGTAGTATCTTTGTTGACATAATCCCTTTTATTGATATGAAAAAACTTACTACTTTATTTCTTCTTTTATTGCTTTGTGCTGTAGCGACATTTGCCCAGGGCAGAGGTGATGAACTTATGAAACAGGCGCAAAGTGCGCTTGATGCAAAAGAATATGTCAAGGCACGCTATAATTTTTTGCAATCTTATAATGCTTATGCCGCCGCTAAAAATTATCCTAAAGCTGCTGAGGCGGCTGTGAATGTGGCAAAACTTTACCATCGTGAAAATTACTATAAGGAGGCGTTTGATATTCTCAACAAGGTTGACATGGCTGTTGCCCAGGGTGAGTCGGAATCAGGAAAGACTATGCCGGAACTCCATTATAAAACGGCAAATGAACGCATGAATATGTATATCAAGCTGAAAAATCCTGCAAGAGCTAAAGAAAATCTTAATCACATGGAGGAATTTGCGAAAAATGCAGGCGGTAAGCTGACTGACGACCTTCTTTATTCGCAGGCTAATTACTACTATACATTTGGTCAGAACGCCCTTGGTGACGCTGCCATAAACAAGCTCATTGAGAATTATCAGAAGGAGAAAGACTATGAAAAAGCCGACGAGTGTTACCGTCAGCTTATAGCGACAGCGACGCGCACTAACAATGCCCGTCTTGTCGCCCGTACTTATGAACGGTATAACAACTGGACCGATTCAATTCGTGCCATCACTGCAAAAGATGAACTTCAGGCGATGAAAGCGAAATATGATGATAGCCTTAAGACGATAGAGGAAAAAGATCATTCCATTGCAGTCAAGACAGGCATAATCGTGACTCTTGGTATTCTGCTGTGTGTGCTTGCTGCCGCACTTGTTGTGGGATTCATCATACTGATGCGCTACATCGCGCTCAACCGCAAGCTCAAGAAGAACATCATGATTGCCAACGAGCATAATAATCTGAAGACAGAATTTATACGCAATATATCGGCACAGATGGAGCCGACGCTCTCAACGCTTGACCAGCGTCTTCCGGCGGTGCAGGCATTGCGTTCGTTCTCGGCTCATATCCAGGAACTGTCAGATCTTGAAAGCTCGCTTTCAGAACACTACGAGATGCAGGATAATAATGTGCTTTCTTTCTGCGAGAAAGTTGCCGATGAGGCAAAACCGTTGATGAAGCCGGGTGCGAATATTGTGGTCAACGCCCCGAAGATGAGCGCAAAGTTTAATCCCGAAGAGGTTGAGGCTGTGCTTGTGCACCTGCTTGTCAATGCATCGCTCAACACTCCTGAAGACGGAAAAATCACTCTCGAATTTAAGAAGCGTGGTGCACATACGCTACAGTTTATTGTCACTGATACAGGATGTGGCATAAGCGAGGAATATCGCGACAAGCTGTTCAAGCCGTTTGCCGAGGTGCGTGACCTCACTAAGGGTGATGCACTCGGTCTGCCGATATGCTCATTGAAGGCGTCGAAGATGAATGGCTCGCTGACACTTGACGGCGAATACACTCACGGAGCGCGCTTCATTCTTGAAGTACACGACAAATAGAAGACCTCAGATAAATAGAGTGCAATAAAAAGCCTGGCGGAGCGGTTGTTTTGCCAGGCTTTGTCGTTTGGGAAATGTCGGGTTATTCGGGGCGAATCTCGGTGACAATCTTGTCCTGTTCTTTGTCGTAGTCGACATATATGAGATTACCCGGCTTTATAGAGGCGTTGATAATCATTTCCGCAAGCTCGTCTTCCAGATACTTCTGGATTGCGCGCTTTAGAGGTCGTGCGCCAAACTGCGAATCGTAACCGCGCTCGGCTATGAAATTTTTGGCGGCATCTGTGATTGTGAGCTTGTAGCCAAGTCCATCCACACGCTTGTAGAATCCGGCAAGCTCAATGTCGATAATCTTGAATATCGCCTCTTTGTCAAGAGCGTCAAACATCACTATGTCATCCACTCGGTTGAGAAATTCCGGGGAAAATGCCTTGTTAAGTGCTTTTTGTATGACACTATGGCTGTATTCCTTGTCAGCGGGTTTTGTCGCAAATCCCACGCCGGAACCGAAATCTTTCAGCTGACGGCTGCCGATGTTTGATGTCATGATTATAATGGTGTTCTTGAAGTCAATCTTCCTTCCGAGGCTATCGGTAAGACGTCCTTCGTCAAGAACCTGTAAAAGCAGATTGAAGACATCGGGATGAGCTTTCTCGATTTCATCAAGCAGCACGACAGAGTAGGGGTGGGTGCGCACTTTTTCAGTGAGCTGTCCGCCTTCCTCATAGCCGACATATCCCGGAGGCGCTCCGACGAGGCGCGACACGGTGAATTTTTCCATATATTCGCTCATGTCCACACGTATGAGGGTGTCGGTCGAATCAAAGAGATATTCTGCAAGTTTCTTTGCGAGATGGGTCTTGCCGACACCTGTCGGACCAAGGAACATGAATGTACCTATCGGTTTGTTGGGATCCTTAAGTCCGACGCGGTTACGCTGGATAGCCTTCACTATCTTGTCAATGGCGTTATCTTGACCGATAATGGCGGCTTTAAGCTGTGGCGCCATCTCGCGGAGACGCATTCCCTCAGCCTGGGCGATACGTTGAACCGGTACGCCGGTCATCATCGCCACCACTTCGGCGACCTTCTCCTCGTCGACAGTTTCACGATGTTCATTAAGCGATGCCTCCCATTTGCGCTTCGCCTCGTCAAGTTCAAGTTTCAGGCGATGCTCCTTGTCGCGGAAAGATGCCGCGCTTTCAAAGTTCTGCGCCTGGGCTGCCTTTAGCTTGCTCGCGTTAGCCTCTGCTATCTGCTCCTCTATATTTTCAATCTCTTTCGGCACCACGATATTGGTGACATGGACGCGTGAGCCTGCCTCGTCAAGGGCATCGATTGCCTTGTCGGGGAAATTGCGATCGCTTACATAGCGGTCGGTGAGTTTCACGCATGCTTCAAGCGCTTCCGGAGTATAGTTGACATTATGATGATCCTCATACTTGTCTTTGATGTTGTTGAGTATGCTCAATGTCTCTTCCGGGGAGGTAGGCTCGACCATCACTTTCTGGAAACGACGCTCAAGCGCACCGTCTTTTTCAATGTTCTTGCGGTATTCATCGATGGTCGTGGCTCCGATGCACTGTATCTCGCCACGTGCAAGCGCAGGCTTCAACAGATTGGCGGCATCCATGGAGCCGGATGCGTTCCCTGCTCCAACGATTGTGTGAAGCTCATCGATAAATAGTATGACATCTTTGTTTTTTGACAGTTCGTTGAGTATTGCCTTTATACGCTCTTCAAATTGACCACGGTACTTTGTGCCGGCGACAATCGATGCCATGTCGAGCGATATGACGCGCTTGCCGAAAAGTATGCGCGACACTTTCCGTTGCACGATGCGCAGGGCAAGCCCTTCGACAATAGCCGATTTGCCGACGCCAGGCTCGCCTATAAGGACAGGATTGTTCTTTTTGCGGCGGCTGAGAATCTGGGCGAGTCGCTCGATTTCCACATCACGTCCTATGACCGGGTCGAGACGACCTTCCTCGGCAGCGCGTGTCATGTCATTGCCAAACTTGTCAAGCACCGGAGTGTCATTACCTCGTTTGGGCGCACTTGTACGCTGCTGTCCCGACGACTGATCCTTCGGGTCGTTGCGGAATATGTCATCATCTTCGTCATCATCGTCTTCACTGAATGACGCTCCCATTTTAGGCGCATCAGTGACATTGGCAAGCAGCTTGTAAAGAGTCTCGTAAGTTACGCCTACCTCGCGGAACTGTGCCATTATGTCAAGATTCTGCACCTCATTGTTATGAAACAGTGCAAGAAGCAGGTGTTCAGAGTCGACTACGTTGGTTTTTAGCATCCTCGCCTCAAGCACACTCAGCTTGATTATGCGGTTGGCAAGGTCGCTTACGCCCATGCCTTCAGTGTTTTCGCGCTGTTTATAGAGACTATTGTCGAGATTATCGCGTAATCGGTACATTGTGTCATCGTCAAGCAACCGCTGGAGAACCCTAAAGGCGTTACTGTCATGCTTTGACAGGATAGCAAGGAGGAGGTGTTCGGCGCGTATCACGTTGTCATTGTGACGTGTAGCCTCTACCTGACTCTGGTCAAGCACGGTCTTTAGTTCATTTGAAAAATTTGCATCCATATAGTTACATTAAAATCTTTGTGATGTCAATAATAACAATAATTATGCCAAAAAACAAAGCAGATGGCACTTTTAATGTACTTCAACATAATTTAAACAATACACGGATTAAAATTACTCACTTTTTCGTAAATTTTATTTATCTTTGCGTGAATATTTTCGTGCTGACGGCACGTTTATATAAACCGTTATTACTTTAAACTGCTATATGCTGGAAGAAGATAGAATCCTAAAGATTGATATTGAAAACGAGATGAAGTCGGCATACATCGACTACTCCATGTCGGTGATTGTGTCACGTGCTTTACCTGATGTCAGGGATGGACTGAAGCCCGTGCAGCGTCGTGTGCTGTTCGGAATGAATGAAATGGGCAATACATCATCCAATCCTCATAAGAAATCGGCAAATTGTGTCGGCGAGGTAATGGGTAAGTATCACCCTCATGGCGACTCATCTATTTACGGTACGGTTGTGCGTATGGCGCAGCCCTGGGCATTGCGTTATACTCTTGTCGACGGTCACGGTAACTTCGGCTCTGTCGATGGTGACGGTCCTGCCGCAATGCGTTATACCGAGGTGCGACTTGAAAAGATAGGAGAGGAGATGTTGAGCGACATCGAATCGGATACGGTTGATTTCCAGCCCAACTATGACAATTCGCGTCAGGAGCCTACAGTGTTGCCTACAAGAATCCCCAACCTGCTTGTTAACGGTACTTCCGGTATTGCAGTGGGTATGGCAACCAATATGCCTCCTCATAACCTTACCGAGTCAATCAACGCCACCATAGCCTTGATTGACAATCCCGATCTTACCATAAGCGAATTGATGCAATATATCAAGGCTCCCGATTTCCCGACCGGAGGAACTATCTACGGTTACAATGGTGTAAAGGAGGCGTTTGAGACCGGTCGCGGAAGGATTGTCATACGCGCTAAGGCAGAAATCGAGACGCATTCCAATCACGAGGATATAATCGTGACAGAAATACCCTATAACGTCAACAAGGCTGAGCTTATAAAGTATATCGCCGACCTTGTCAATGAGAAAAAAATTGACGGTATTGCCGACCTCAATGACGAGAGCGACTACAAGGGTATGCGTATCGTGATACGTCTTAAGAGCGATGCCAATGCCAACGTGGTGCTCAATAAGCTGTATAAGCTCACGCAGATGCAAGCTTCGTTCAGCGTGAACAATGTGGCTATCGTCAATGGCCGCCCGAAGACGTTGAATCTTAAGCAGATACTTGAGGCGTTTATCTCGCATCGTCATGAGGTGGTTATACGCCGTACACGTTTTGAGCTACGTAAGGCTGAAGAACGCGCCCACATATTGAAAGGACTTATCATCGCCTCACAGAATATAGATGAGGTCATCAAGATTATACGCGGTGCCGATTCTGTAGATGATGCACGTGCGCAGTTGTCGGCGCGTTTCGAACTCTCCGATGCGCAGACTCTTGCTATTGTCGAGATGAGACTCCGCAACCTCGCCAAACTGGAGCAAGACAAACTTCACGCACAATACGACGAAATCCTTAAACTCATCGAGCATCTCAATCTTATCCTCACCGATGAACATGAGTGTCGTGAGCTTATAAAGAGCGAGCTTGTCGAGGTACGTGACAAATATGGCGACGAGCGCAAGACCGATATAAACTATATGGCAGGTGATTTCAATGCCGAGGATTTCTACGCCGACGACGACATGATTATCACCATTTCCCACATGGGTTATATCAAGCGTACAGCTCTCAGCGAGTTCCGCGCCCAGAACCGTGGTGGTGTCGGATCACGAGGCAGCAACACCCGTGACGAGGACTTCATCGAGCATGTATATACGGCTTCAATGCATAATACCATGCTGTTCTTCACCGATCGCGGTCTTGTGTACAAGATGAAGGTATATGAGCTTCCTGAAGGAGCTAAAAACAGCAAGGGTCGCGCCCTTCAGAACCTCCTTAATATTGAGCCCGGTGATCAGGTCAAGGCATACATCGCCTGCAAGCAGCTTGATGACAAAGAATTTACCTCTTCCCACTTCCTTGTGTTTGCAACGAAGAACGGAGTCATCAAGCGTACCGCTCTGTCAGAATATGCACGAGTGCTTGCAAAGGGTAAGAAAGCAATCATCATCAGGGAAAATGACAGCCTTATCGGTGTCGAGCTTACCGATGGAAACTGTGAGATACTCATGGCAAACAGCAAGGGTCGCGCAATCCGTTTCTCTGAAAACAAGGTCAGGGAGATGGGCCGAGTGTCGACCGGTGTGCGCGGCATGATGCTTGACGGTGCCGATGATGAGGTGGTAGGCATGATTTGCATGAACGCTGACACCACTAATAGCGTTATGGTAATATCAGAGAAGGGCTACGGAAAGCGTACGCCTCTTGACATTGATGTTGAGGTTGACGGTGTCATCGAGCATCAGCCTGTCTACAGGGTTACCAACCGTGGCGGTAAGGGCGTGAAGACGCTTAATGTGACTGAAAAGACCGGCAAGCTTGTGGCGATAGAGAGCGTCAACGATGATAATGACCTTGTAATCATCAACAAGTCGGGTATTACCTTGCGTATCAAGGTTGCCGATATCCGTGTTCAAGGTCGCGCTACTCAGGGGGTACGCCTTATAAACCTTGAAAAGCGCAATGACGAGATTGCCTCGGTATGCTGTGTGCTTTCCGACCCGGAAGAGGAGACTGACACCGACATTCTTGTAGATGAAGCCGACCAGACTCCGCTTGCCATCGACGAGACTGTAGAAGAGGATATCGACGAAGAGCCGCTTGACGACGAGGAGATATCTGATGACGATCTTGACAATTAAATGAAACTAATTTACTAATGTAATCAATAGCAAGTATGAAAAAATTATTTTTGTTAGGACTATGCTTCATGGCTGTGGCAGGTGCTTCAGCTCAGAAGAGCCTCGTAAAAGAGGTGGAAGGTAAGTCGAAAGGATTTGATGCCGATTTTGCCAAGGCACGTACTCAGCTTGCGCCTGCCTTGACTGATGCCGAAACAAAGGATGACGCACAGACATGGTATGTTGCCGGTACAATCGAGTTTGGCGACTATGACAGCCAGCTTGGAAAGAAAGCCGTAGGTCAGGCAGCCGATGACAAGGCTATGGGTGAGTCGCTGGTGAAAGGTTATGAATATTTCATGACCGCGTTCCCTCTTGACACGATTCCCGAGGTTGACAAAACCGGTGCGCCTAAGCTTAACAAGGATGGTAGCCCGAAGGTAAAGACCAAATATTCGAAAGATATGGCGAAGAAGCTTGCCGCCCATTATAATGACTATGCTTCAGGCGGTCAGTTCCTCTGGGAAGCACAGGATTACCCCGGCGCTTACAAGGCATGGTCAATCTATACTTCTCTGCCCCAGAATCCTTCTCTCGGCAAGGACGCTCCTGCCGCAGCGCCCGATTCTATCGTAGGTCAGATTTATTATTTCCAGGGTCTTGCCGCATGGCAGGCTGAAAAGCTTGATGATGCCATTGCTGCATTCCGTTCGGCTCTCAAACTTGGTTACAACGAATCTTCACTATATGATTATGCAATCGGTGTTGCCGCACAGAAGCAGGATGAGGGTATGATTGTGGAATTTGCCCAGGAAGCCAACAAGGTTTACGGTGACACTACAACCAAGTATCTTACCATCATTATTAATGATAAGATCAACAAGGAGAAATATGACGAGGCAATGACTCTTCTTGAGCAGGCAATCGCTGTGGCTCCCAATAATGCAGAGCTGTATGACGTGCGTGGTATCCTCTATCAGAGCCAGAAGAAGAACGATGAAGCACAGGCTGATTTTGAAAAGGCAGTCTCACTCAATCCCGATTACATGAAGGCTCAGCTTGATCTTGGCAGGGTTCTTTATGCAAAGGCTGTCGCCATCGAGGAAAATGCAGGTACTCTTGACAATGCCGCTTACAATAAGCTGCGTGAAGACCAAATCGACCCGTTGTTGAAGCAGGCTGTACCTTATCTTGAGAATGCCCTTAATAACGAACAAACCGAAAGTGATGCGCGTCGTCTGCTCCGCAGTATCTATTACACTCTTGATGACGAGGCAAACCTCAAACGCATCGAAGCAATGTAAAAATCACTTTTACGAATGATAATAAAGGCGTGGAGTCAACTCTACGCCTTTTTCTATTTTGTTAACGGGATTTGTGAAAATACTGCTTTCGGCATGGCAGTTTTAGCACAAAAAATCTTAAATTTGCAGATTGATTAATCACATCATTATTATTACTAAAATCAATTACTATGGGACTATTTGAAAAATTGACCAAAAAGGCAAAAGAACAGCGTCAGCGCATTGTCCTCCCTGAGGGAACAGAGCCGCGTACACTTACGGCAGCCGACCGTATTATTACGGAAGGTATTGCCGATATCATTCTTATCGGTGACCCGGCAGAGATTGCCGATGCCGCTCGTGAGCTGAGCTTGACCAATATATGCAAGGCACGTGTTGTCAATCCCAAAGATGAAAAGGTTATTGACAAGTATGCTCCTCTTTTCTATGAGCTTAGAAAGAACAAGGGTATCACCATGGAAGATGCGCGTCGTACAGCGGCAAATCCTCTTTACCTCGGCTGCCTCATGATTAAGAGCGGCGATGCCGACGGTCAGGTTGCCGGTGCACTCAATACAACAGGCAATGTGCTTCGTGCCGCTTTCCAGGTAATCAAGACAAAACCGGGTATAGATGTAGTGTCAGGTGCGTTTGTGATGCTTCTTCCCGACGGCGTTCCCTTTGGTGAAAATGGCATTCTTGTGTTTGCCGACTGTGCCGTATTGCCTGATCCTACAGCGAAAGAGCTTGCCCAGATTGCACTCTCTACCGCCGACACTGCGCGTGATATCGCCGGCATCGAGCCGCGCATAGCAATGTTGAGTTTCTCAACTAAGGGCAGTGCAAAGCATGAACGCATTGACAAGGTTATCGAAGCTGTGAAACTCGTGCATGATGCTGATCCCAAGCTTATGTGTGACGGAGAACTTCAGGCTGATGCAGCTCTCGTGCCGGGTGTCGCAAAAAGTAAAGCTCCCGACAGCCCTCTCAAGGGTACTGCCGATGTACTTGTATTCCCGTCGCTTGAAACCGGTAACATAGCTTACAAACTTGTGCAGCGTCTCGCCGGTGTGCAGGCTGTCGGTCCTATCCTGCAAGGTCTCGCCGCTCCGGTCAACGACCTTTCACGCGGATGTTTCCCTGAAGATATCTACAAGACAATAATTATTACCTGTAATCAGGCTATCGGTGAGGCTGCACGTCACTAATAGCAACTAATACCATAATGGAAATGAATATATTAGTCCTTAATTGCGGAAGTAGCTCCGTAAAATATAAATTGATTGATGTCGACAGCAAGAAGACACTTGCTGAAGGCGGCGTGGAAAAAGTAGGTTTGCCCGGATCATTCCTGAAATTCAAGTTGCCCGACGGGGAGAAGAAGACCATAGAGATGCCTATCCCCGACCATAAGAAGGCTATTAATGATATTTTGAACATACTTACCGATCCGACTTACGGATGTATCAAGAGCTTTGACGAAATCAACGCTGTAGGTCATCGCGTGGTACATGGTGGCGAGAAGTTTAACAAGAGCGTCAAGATTGACGATGAAGTTATTGCAAAGATAAAGGAGTGTTATGATGTGGCACCTCTGCATAATCCTGCCAATATGACAGGTATTGAGGCTATCACCGAACTTATGCCCGGTGTTCCGCAGGTTGCCGTGTTTGATACCGCATTCCATCAGACAATGCCCAAAGAAGCATACATGTATGCCCTTCCTTATGAACTTTACGAGAAGTATGCCATACGCCGCTACGGTTTCCACGGTACAAGCCACCGCTATGTATCGCGCCGTGCATGTGACTTCCTCGGATTGCCTTACGACAAGCAGCGTGTGATTACCTGCCATATCGGTAATGGCGGCTCTATCACTGCCGTGCTTGACGGAAAGAGCGTTGATACTTCTATGGGCCTTACTCCTGTCGAGGGTCTGATGATGGGCACCAGAGTCGGTGACGTAGACCCAGGTGCACTTACGTTCATCATGGATAAGGAGCATCTTACCACCAAGGAGCTTAGCGACCTTATCAATAAAAAGAGCGGTGTCGCCGGTATCTCAGGCATTTCTTCCGATATGCGTGACATTGATGCTGCTATCGAGAAGGGTGACGAGCGCGCCAAACTTGCCCTTGACATGTACATCTATCGCATCATAAAGTATGTAGGCGCTTTTGCCGCTGTACTAAATGGTGTGGATGTGATTGTGTTCACGGGTGGTGTAGGCGAGAATCAGCAGATACTCCGTAAACGCGTGTGTGATCACCTCACCTATATGGGAGTGAAGATTGATGACGAAGTAAACTTCTCGTCGCGCGGTGAAGAGAAACTTATCTCTGCCCCGGATTCTGCCGTCAAGGTTGTGGTTATTCCTACCGATGAGGAGCTTATGATAGCCCGTGATACGGAAGCTATCGTAAACGGCCGTCAGCCGGAGTAAGAAGAAATACGATATTCTGTTTTTATTGACCCGACTTTCGCTTGCGGAAGTTGTCGGTTAAGAGGTTAAAAAACTTGTCATACAAGTGGGTTGATGGTTAAAGAGCCGGTGAGCGTCTGATGATTTCAACCGGTAGGGGCTATCTTTAACCATTAACCTTTTTAACCTTTAAATGAGCTTGTGAAACTCAAATAATTGAAATATAAGAAATGAAGAAAATTAGAGCTGCCATAGTTGGATATGGTAACATTGGAAAGTTTGTGTTGGATGCGCTTCGCGAAGCGCCTGACTTTGAAGTGGCAGGCGTTGTGCGTCGTAATCCTGCCGGAGAGCAGCCTGCCGAATTGGCAGGTTATAAAGTGGTAAGTGACGTGCTTGAACTCGATGACGTTCAAGTGGCGATACTCTGTACGCCTACACGTGAGGTAGAGAAACATGCGCGCATACTGCTTGCCGAAGGCATAAACACGGTTGACAGCTACGATATTCATGGCGGTATCGCTGACTTGAGGAAGACTCTTGACCCGATAGCCAAGGCTCACGGTTCCGTGGCTATCATATCGGCAGGATGGGATCCGGGCAGCGACTCGGTCGTGCGCGCACTCATGCAGGCTGCCGCTCCGAAGGGTGTGACTTATACTAATTTCGGACCGGGCATGAGTATGGGACACACTGTCGCAGTGAAGTCTAAGCCAGGTGTTAAAAACGCTCTTTCGATGACAATTCCGCTCGGTACAGGCATTCACCGACGCATGGTTTATGTCGAGGTTGAAGATGGCTATAAGATTGAAGATATCGCTAAGGCGGTGAAGGAAGACCCCTATTTTGCCAGCGATGAAACTCATGTGTTTGCTGTCCCTTCGGTTGACGACATCAAGGATATGGGTCATGGTGTGAACATGGTGAGAAAGGGTGTGTCGGGTATCACTCAGAATCAGCGGTTTGAATTCAACATGTCAATCAACAATCCCGCTTTGACAGCTCAGATTCTCGTCGGTGTGGCACGTGCCACCATGATTGAGCGTCCGGGTGCATATACAATGATCGAGATTCCGGTAATTGATATGCTCTACGGCGACCGCGAGGAGTTAATTCGTCATTTAGTATAATTAAAGATGCTTGATTTTATAACCTGGAACGTCAACCCTGAATTGTTCAGCGGTTTTGTCACCGTAAGGTGGTACGGACTGATGTTTGCCATCGGATTTCTGGTGGGATATGAGATTGTGGCGCGTATGTTCAAGCATGAGGGTGCGCCGGAGCGTTGGCTCGGTATCCTGCTTATTTATGTCGTGATTGCCACGATTGTCGGTGCGCGCCTTGGTCACGTGTTTTTCTATGAATGGGATGTCTATCGTGCCGACCCGATAAAGATACTTTATATCTGGGAAGGCGGACTTGCCAGTCATGGTGGCACCGTTGCCATAATCATTGCAGTGATACTGTTTTCCGTGTTTGTCACCAAGAAAAGTCCGTTATGGACATTTGACCGACTTGTAATCGCTATCGCGCTTGTCGGTGGACTTATACGTCTTGGTAACCTGTTTAATTCAGAGATTTTTGGTACGGCGACCGATCTGCCATGGGGATTCATGTTTGTCCGCTCGCGTGAGTGGCATGAACTTTATGAAGGTCAGGCGGTGCATCCTACTCAGATTTACGAAGCGTTATGTTATTTTGCGCTTTTCGGTCTTTTGATGTGGATGTATTGGAAAAAGAATGCGGAGGAACGCCCGGGTCTGATACTTGGTGTATTCTTCATAGGTATTTTCCTGCCGCGTTTCCTTATTGAATTCATCAAGAATGACCAGGTGGCACGAGAGGCTACGATGACTTTGAACATCGGACAACAGCTTAGCATACCGTTTATACTGCTCGGAGTGTTCCTTGTTATATATGCGATGATGCGGCCCAAGGTGCAGCTGTCTTTTCCCAATCGTTTCGCCGATGAGAAGCCACAGAAACGCAGATAAGCTACAAATCGGTGACTACAAAAACAATATGTTTATAATCGGGAGTCTGGATGTTTATCCAGGCTCCTTTTTCATTGTCGCGTTCTGTCACGACAGATTTTACAGGAGTTTCATCTCCATTAATAAGCAGACGCGGGGATGTCTTCTGCAGATATAACTCCGCACTGTTACCCGTTGCAAGTTCTATGGCGCGGTGTATGGTTGTGCCATTATCCGCTTCCTTACTGAATATCGTGCCCCCTTCGTCATAATAGAGTGTCAGCGTTTCGGATACAAACCTGCTTCGGTCATCATTAAGCTCCTTTTCAAAAGAATATGTCGGGCGGGTATCCTCGCTTCCGGCAGGCTTCAGTGTCTCGGGATCCACATTGTCGTATGGCTTTGATTTGTTGCAGCCGACAGTCGCCAAGGCGATCAGGGCGAATAATAGTTTGTGGTTCATGGCTTGATTTCAATAATTAGTTTGCCTTTTGCAGTCCCCGAAGTGAAGCGCAGTTCATGATTCCCGATACTTAGTGACGAAACCGATACACGTTCTGTCACTCTTTTGCCGTCAAGACTCCATGTGACATCTTCAGGCACGTATGGTGAATATAGCCAGATATACGGGTCGCTGCTGTTGTAACTTTCTTGGAGCGGAATGCGTATATATGGGTCATCGGGATTGTCCGGTTTGTCCGGATTGTCGGGAGTGGTGGAAGGCCGATATGTTTCCCCGGCTTTTGTGCCCCATAGATAGTCGGCAAGTTCGGGATGTGTGACAAACGGATTGTTGTTGCCTTGTAATTCTGCGATTTTTTTGTCGCGCGCTTTCTCCCATTCGTCAATAGGGTCATTGACGTGCCATCTCATATACATGTCGCTCCATTCGCTTCGAAGTGTAGGGTATGGGGTGTTGTCGAAAATATATCTTCCCCGGTTACCCCACAGCTGACAAGGATAAAGCGATGCGATATAGAATATCGCTCGTGCGATGTCCCCCTTCATCTCTTCAGGAGGAATGTAGCAATCATAGCCATCGGTTGTCTCGCCAAGGGGAAGCTGTCCTCGGTCAATCGCGGATGCCCCGTCAGAGATAAGCATGTTGTGGAGGTCGACTGATGCTTCTGCGAAGCATTTCGGGTCAGGCTTCATCCACTCGACAGGCACGATATATGAAATTCTCGAGAAGTCCGGTTCGGTAATCAGTTTCCCGGTCAAGCCGTCGTAAGGAAGTCCGTCGGTTTGCTCATATATTTGGAAAAGATACTCGACAAGACGCTGTTCATCTACGGTCAGTGACGGGCGACATTGGCGGTAAATGGTATTTTTCAGGGCTTCGCCGCTTCTGCCCGGCGCGTAGTCGTCAATCACATCGGCTTGCAATGTGAAAAACGATTGGAGGAATATGGCAACGAGGCTTGCGGATAATTTTTGCATGAGGCGAGAGTTATGATTGGTGATTGAAATTATGCAAATTTAAACAAAAGGTTTCAATCACCAAATTTTTCGCCTGTTTTTCGCTTATTTGCCTATGCAGTGATAGACAAACCCTTCTTCGGCAAGCTCATCGGGGTCATAAATGTTTCTGCCGTCGATGATTATGTTGCCTCGCATCACGCGGTGCAGTACATTCCACGAAGGTACTCTGAATTGCTTCCATTCGGTGAGCAATGCAAGCGCGTCGGCATCGATTACAGCCTCATACATGTCGCGCGCATACTCAATCCGGTCGCCCAGGCGGCGTTGTGCCTCCGGTATGCTGACGGGGTCGTATGCTACCACAGTCGCTCCGGCGGAAATCAGTTTTTCGATTACGACGAGCGAGGGGGCTTCGCGCATATCGTCGGTTTCAGGCTTGAACGCCAGTCCCCATATCGCGATGCGTTTTCCGTTTAAGTCGCCGAGGGTGGTTGCAAGCTTGTCGTAGACGATTGATTTCTGCCTGTCGTTGACTTCTTCGACTGCCTCGATTATGCGCATGGTGTATCCGTGCTCTTTGCCGGTGTGAATAAGTGCCTTGACATCCTTCGGGAAGCATGAGCCGCCGTAGCCGCATCCGGCATAAAGAAACTTATTGCCGATACGTGCATCCGTGCCGATACCTTTGCGCACCATATTTACATCCGCGCCAACCAGTTCGCAGAGGTTGGCGATGTCGTTCATAAACGATATACGGGTAGCAAGCATGGAGTTGGCGGCATATTTGGTCATTTCGGCTGATGCTATATCCATGAATATGACCCTGAAATTATTTAGCAGGAAAGGACGGTAGAGACGTTCCATCACTTTACGCGAGCGGTCGCTCTCGATGCCTATCACCACCCTGTCGGGCGACATGAAATCCTTGATTGCCGCGCCTTCCTTAAGAAACTCTGGATTGGACGCCACTTCGTAGGGGATGTTCTCGTCGCGTTTTGCAAGCTCGGCGTCGACCACCGCTTTTATCTTCTTGGATGTGCCTACGGGTACTGTGCTCTTTGTGACAAGAATGGTGTAACGCTTGATGTTTTGTCCGAATGTACGTGCTACCTCGAGCACATATTTCAAGTCGGCGCTACCGTCTTCATCGGGTGGAGTGCCGACGGCGCAGAACACTACTTCCACATCGTTGAGACACGACAGAAGGTCGGTCGTGAAGTGCAGGCGCCCTTCTTTTACGTTACGCTTCACCAAGTCATCAAGCCCCGGCTCATAGATGGGGATTTCGCCCCTATGCAGACGCTCGATTTTATTTACATCGACATCCACACATGTCACGTCGATACCTACCTCGGCAAAGCAGGCTCCCGACACAAGCCCGACATATCCAGTCCCAACGATTGCTATTTTCATCTCAAAAAAATCTTTTTGCAAATTTAGTCAAAATCACCGAATCTGAATTGCATTTGACGATTATTTCGTGATTTACCGGTTTGACGGATATTCTATTTTTACTGTCGGTTCATCAATGGCTATTCCCGGAGATATGGATATTTTGAGCTTCTCATTTTCATCTCTGCCAATTGTCTCCCCATCGTTAAATGTTACGTCGTAACTCAGTATGTAATTGGATATATCAGTGATAAAATCAAGAATGTCGTTTAATGGGGCATCTGCGCACACTTCAATTTCCATTTTGCCGAAATTGGTCAACCCACGGGTTAAAATGCCATTTTGATTTCCATGCTTAAACGGGATGGGCCATATCCAGTTTAAGACAGGTAGAGTGTAATCATCATCATGAAGACAATCAGCCAATGCGATATATGTATCAGGATGAAGAAGATTGTCATTATAATATGCTGCAGTAGCATATTCCTGCTTTAACGCGCAGGAAATTAACTTTGTGAATAATTTGGCGGCTTCGACATGTGAATCCTCTTTACAATTAACATAAATAATCAGGTGTGCTTTGTGGCTTTTCGCTATTTTCTTGGCACCATCCCAGAAGATTTGTCGTTCAGCAGCTTCTTCCGCTTCATTGTAGGGAATTTTTGCATCGACAAACGCAACGACGCGAAGACAATCATTAGCTTTATAAGCCAATCCGATGTCGTCGACTATATTACCGGATAAGTCCAAGCCCCATTCTTTCCTTACGTCGGCAACAAATTTGTTTATGTCCCATTGGGGTTTGGAAAAGAGAATATTGGCGATGAAACTTTCTGAATTTATGGACTCAGATAAAATTTGGTCTATTAATTGTGCCATAATCGGGAGATTTACGATTTTACAAATATAGTGAAAAGGTTTGTGATTTGGTGATGAAATAAATGTGGCTGGGGATATAATTTGTTGGGTGAGGAGTGCGTTATTAATAGGTATGGTTATTTGGAAAAAGTAATGACGCTTCTACGATATATATTATTTCTGATTTGTGTAATATGCGGCGTGGCGGCACAGGCGCAGGTGAAGATTCACGGAAAGGTGACCGATGCCGACAATAATCCTCTGGAGTTTGTCACGGTGAGAGTCGCGGGTACTGCCACCGGTACTACCACCGGTCTTGAGGGAAATTATCAGCTTTCCGCCGCGCAGCAGGACACTATCAAGCTCGTTTTTACCTGCATCGGTTACAAAGAGGTGGAGCGACAACTGATTGATGCAAAAGGCGACCAGACGGTAAATGTACGGATGTATCAGAGTTCCAAGGAACTTGCCGAGATAGAGGTGACGGAGTTTAAGAAGCAGACCGGCTCGCTTCAAGCCATTGATGCGGGTTCTTACAAATTGTCGCCTGATGTGTCGGGGGGCAGTATCGAGTCGCTTATCACCACGATGGCGGGTGTCAATTCATCCAACGAGATGTCGTCGCAGTATTCGGTGCGTGGCGGCTCGTATGATGAAAACAGTGTGTATATCAACGGCATAGAGGTATATCGTCCGCTGCTCGTCACTTCCGGACAGCAAGAAGGACTGAGTATCATAAACCCTGACATGGTGGATAAGGTCAACTTTTCTACCGGAGGTTTTCCGGCTGAGTATGGCGACAAGATGGCATCGGTGCTTGATATCACCTATCGTCAGCCGGAGTCATTTGAAGGAGCGGTTTCAGGCAGTCTGATGGGCGGTAGCCTTTCGTTGGGGCAGAGCACACGCCATTTCTCCCAGCTCCACGGGGTGCGCTACAAGCGTAACACATCGCTCCTCAGTTCAATGGAGACAAAAGGAGAGTATGACCCCAATTTCTTTGACTATCAGACCAATCTCAACTATCGCATAAACTCCAAATGGCAGCTGTCGTTTCTCGGAAACATTGCCATAAACAATTATAATTTCACTCCTGTAAACCGCACAACCAATTTCGGTACGGCGGAGGATGCAAAGCAATTCACCGTGTATTTTGACGGAAAGGAGAAAGACCGTTTCGAGACCTATTTCGGTGCGCTCACGTTGCGTTACCGACCGTCGAAAAGCACTGACTACACACTCCTTGCTTCCGGCTATCTCACCAACGAACTTGTGACCTACGACATTTCGGGCGAATATTGGCTTGACCAGGCGGGTACATCGGGGGAAGGCGGTATCGGCGGCGAGCTTGGGGTAGGGCGCTACCATGAACATGCCCGCGACCGTATAAGGGCGTCGGTGCTGTCGCTTGCTTTCCGGGGCAACACTTCTGTCGCTCACCATAATATATCTTACGGCTTGACGTTCAACCACGAGAATGTATATGAGCGTTCCCGCGAATGGGAGTTGCGCGACTCGGCGGGATTCTCGTTGCCTAACAATGGCGAGACGCTTGAGATGATATATACCCTCACCTCGCGTCAGGATCTGTCGAGCAATCGCGTGTCGCTGTTTGCTCAGGATAGCTACCGTCTGAATGCGTCGAGCGGCTATTTTTCATTTAACGGAGGCATAAGGATGAGCTACTGGGATTTCAACAAGGAGTTCTTGATTAGTCCTCGTGTCAATGTGGGTTATGTCCCGGCTACCAACGATCACTGGGCATTCCGCTTCGCTACCGGACTCTATTATCAGTCACCTTTCTATAAGGAGTTCAGGATGCCTGTCGAAAACGGCACCATGATAAAACTTAACAATGAGATAAAGTCGCAGCGCAGCTGGCAGTTTATATTGGGTGCCGACTATACTTTCCGGATGTTTAACCGCCCGTTTAAACTCTCGGGTGAGGCTTATTACAAGGCATTATCCAATCTTATCCCTTACGAGGTCGATAATCTGAAGGTGGTTTATGACGGAGTGAACTCTTCGAGCGGATTTGCCACCGGTGTCGATTTCAAGCTATTCGGGCAATTTGTACCGGGCAGCGATTCCTGGATAAGCTTTTCGCTTATGAAGACTCAGGAAGATCTTAACGGTGTAAAAGTTCCACGACCAAATGACCAGCGATACAGCTTCGCGCTTTATTTCACCGACTATTTCCCGAAATTTCCCAAATTGAAATTCAGTCTGCGCGGAATATTTGCCGACGGACTCCCCACGACAGCACCTCGCAGCTCACGCGACAAAGGATATTTCCGCACACCGGCATACAAGCGTGTCGACATCGGATTTTCTTACGCGCTGTTGAGCCCGCTGAAAGAGGGGGAACAGCGAAGCGGATTTTTACGCCATCTGAAATCAGTGTGGCTCGGACTTGACTGCTTCAACCTTTTCGACATATCCAATGTCAGCAGCTACTATTGGGTGACTGACGTAAACGACATCCAGTATGCCGTCCCCAATTATCTCACGCGCCGCCAAATAAATGTGCGCCTCTCCATCGATTTCTGATTCAGATTTACAAGTGCGTTTTGTCAGGCGAGGCGGTATTTGCCGCCCGGATAGGTGAGGATGAGGCTTTTGAATTCCATGTCGACAAGGAGCGCCAGCAGCTTGTGCATGGGTAGATTGAGCGTCACGCCGATAGTGTTGATGTCACCTTCCCCTTTTTCTGTAAGATAACCGATTACCGCCTCTTCTTCGGGCGAGAGTATCAACGGGATTGTCGCCTGGTCGCCCTCTTGTTGCCGCGACTGCCAGCCCATCATGGCAATCAGGCTGTCGGCATCACTTATGAGTGCGGCGGTGTTATCCGCGATAAGTTTGTTGCATCCCTGGCTGAAGCGGTCAGATGTCCTTCCGGGTAAAGCCGCCACATCCCTGTGATACGCCGATGCAATACCGGCTGTTATAAGCGCACCTCCTTTTATTGCCGATTCGGCAACCACAGTGCAGTCGCAAAGCCCTGCCACGATACGGTTGCGTGCCACGAAATTACCTTTGTGCAAGGCATCCTGCGACATATAATCGGTGAGCAGCATACCACCGCTACGCACGATGTCGGCAGCGGTCGAGCGATGTGTTGCCGGATAAATGGTGTTGAGACCATGGGCAAGGACTGCAACCGTTGGCACTCCGCAATGGAGGGCAGCACGGTGAGCCGCGATGTCAATGCCGTAGGCAAGTCCGCTTACTATGACAAGATTGTCAATCTTTTTTGAAAGTCCCTCGACGAGGCGTATTACAAAATCGGTCCCGTAGGGGGTGGCATGACGTGTGCCTACGATACTTATTATGTGAGATGCGTTGAGGTCGCATTTGCCAAGACCGAAAAGAAGAAGCGGGGCGTCGTCACACTCGTTAAGTCTTGCCGGGTAATCGGTATCGGTGAAATACAGTGTTTTCACATGGTTGCCGTCGATAAACGGCATCTCTTTATTTGCCTTTTCAAGCACCTCGGCGCGATAAGCATCGGTGAAAAGACGGTTGCTGCAGCCCATCACTGCCGACAGCTGTCGCTCCGGGGTTGTGAAAAAGCGCTCCTCATCGCCCACGCGAGAGAGTATTTCTCCTGCGAGGCGTCTCGTCATGCCACGTAACGAGGCAAATGCTATCTGATAAATATCGGTTGTCACGCGTCGAGATATTTAGCAAACGCCTCAACAAGTTCATCGCCACGGGTGAGTTTCCCGTTGACCGTGGTGACACATGCCACCTTTGCTTTGACCACGGGTCGTCCCTCGCTGTTATAAATGTCCTGATGGAATATGAAACGCGCTCCCTCGCGTGAAATATTAAGACAGCTTGTAAAACTTTCACCAAGTCCGAGCGGAGTCTTGTACTCAATCTCGACCTTGCTCAACACAGGGTCGATGCCGCGTTCATGCATCGAACGGAATGTCATGCCTGCCCATTCGCAGAATTCATGGCGTGTATGCTCAAGGTAATGTAGATATATGGCGTTGTTGACTATGCCTTCTGAATCAACCTCATAGTCACGCACCTTCATGGGCATTTCAAATATGTACTTTTTCTTCATAATGCCCAAATTTAGCAAAAAAAATCCAAACTTGATTTCATTATATTACAAAATCCATTATACGCTTTGCAAATAGGTTGGACGAGCGATGTAAAATAATATAAATCTTATCTAAATATGATACTATTTTGACATGAGATTGCGTTTTAAATTCAGAATGATTATTTTTGTGGAAAATACTAACCGTGAACCATAAATACACAGAATGAAACTATTAAGAAGACCATTACCTTTGGCATTGGCACTATGTCTCGGCATAGTATCGGTCAATGCGGAGACTGTACACATCACAACTCCCTCCACATCTCTTGTGCTTGACGCTGAAAAGGGTCAGGATGCGAAATTCCTCTATTACGGCAATAAGATAGGCGCAGAGGAAATTGAGGCTATGAAAAGTTCCGGAGCCTCCTGGAACAAGGCATATCCCTCTTATGGAATGTCGACTGTCGCCGAGACCGCTCTGAGCGCGGTACATTCCGACGGTAACATGACCCTTGATCTTGCAGTGGAAGATGTCGCTACAAAGAAAGATAAGGACTCGGAAGTAACAACCGTTACTTTAAAAGACAAGTATTATCCCTTCACTGTCAAATTAAATTACCGCACTTATCCGGGAGAAGACGTGATTGAGACCTGGACTGAAATCTCTCATAACGAGAAAGGGAAAGTGGAGCTTACGCAATTTGCTTCAGGATATCTTCCTATCCGTTACGGTGATGTATGGCTTTCGAGCCTTTACGGGTCGTGGGCTAATGAAGGCAGAGTGGAAGAAGCCCCTCTCTTGCATGGAATGAAAGTGATAAAGAATAAGGACGGCGCGCGTAACTCTCATACTTCCCATGCCGAGGTAATGCTGTCACTTGACGGAAAGGCAAAGGAAAATTCCGGTCGTGTGATAGGTGCGGCACTCGCTTACAGTGGCAACTACAAATTGCGCTTTGATACCGATGACAGCAACTATCATCATTTCTTTGCCGGAATCAACGAGGAAAATTCCGAATATCATCTCCCGAAAGGGGAGGTGTTTGTGACCCCGGAGCTTGCGCTTACCTATAGTGAGGAAGGTCTTAGCGGTGCAAGCCGTAATTTCCACAAGTGGGGTCGTAACCACAAGCTTGCCCACGGCGACAAGGAAAGAAAGATTCTTCTCAACAGTTGGGAAGGTGTATATTTTGATATCAACGAGCAGGGTATGCACGACATGATGAGCGATATCGCCTCGATGGGCGGAGAATTGTTTGTGATGGACGACGGTTGGTTTGGCGTGAAATATCCGCGTAAAAATGATTCTTCTTCGCTCGGCGACTGGACTGTCGACACTGAGAAACTTCCCAACGGAATACAGGGTCTGATAGATGCGGCGGAAGAGCGTGGTATAAAGTTCGGTATTTGGATTGAGCCGGAAATGACCAACACTATCAGCGAGCTTTACGAGCAACATCCGGAATATATTATAAAGCCCTCCAACCGTGAGCCTAATCTCGGTCGTGGCGGCACACAGCTTGTGCTTGACCTCAGCAATCCAAAGGTGCAGGATCTTGTGTTCAACGTGGTTGACACATTGCTTACCAAATATCCTGCGATAGACTATATAAAGTGGGATTCAAACGCTCCTATCATGAATCACGGCTCGCAATATCTCACCGCCGACAATCAGAGTCATCTCTATATAGAATATCACCGTGGCTTTGCAAAGACTCTTGACAGGATACGCGCCAAATATCCCTATGTCACGATTCAAGCATGTGCCAGTGGTGGCGGTCGTGCCAACTATGGTGTGCTTCCCTGGTTTGACGAGTTCTGGGTGAGCGACAATACCGACGCGCTTCAGCGCATATACATGCAGTGGGGTACAAGTTACTTCTTCCCGGCAATAGCAATGGCTTCCCACATAAGTTCCAAGCCTAACCATCAGACATTCCGTACCACACCTGTCAAGTTCCGTACCGATGTGGCTATGAGTGGTCGTCTCGGCATGGAAATTCAACCTAAAAACATGACACAGGAGGAAATCGACCAGACCCGTAAGGCGATTGCCGAATACAAGGATATCCGCCATATTGTGCAGTTTGGTGACATTTACCGTTTGCTTTCCCCTTATGATAAAAAAGGCGCGGCATCCATGATGTATGTCACTCCGGAGAAAGATGAGGCGGTATATTACTGGTGGAAGACCGAGACGTTCTGTAATCAGCAGCTTCCGCGCGTACCCATGGCAGGATTGAAGCCCGAGGCGAAGTACCGCGTACATGAATTGAATCGCATCGACAATGAGCCTCTGTCTTTTGAGGGTCGTGAATTTACCGGGTCATTCCTTATGTCCAACGGACTTGAAATGCCTCTTGAACATAATGTGGATTACCACAAGCGTAACGATTATTCAAGCCGTGTGCTTTATCTCAAAGAAGTGAAGTAATCGGGATTTGATGTTAAAATGTTATTAAGGCGATGCCTCAGGCATCGCCTTTTTGCATTTTTATGTCTAATTTTGCAGTGTAGTATTTAGAGTGTATTAACAGGATTCCCATGAAAAAAATATTTTTTGCAGCGATTGCGCTGATTTCGTGCTCGTATATATCGGCTAAAGAAGTCGAAATAAAAATATACCAGACTTCCGATGTTCACGGAAGCTATTTCCCGTATGATTTTATCACAGGGCAGCCGTTGCCTGGCAGTCTTGCCCGTGTGTCGACTGTTATAAACAAGGCGCGTGAAAAATATGGTGACAATGTACTGTTGATTGACAATGGGGATATTCTTCAGGGTCAGCCCACGGTATATTACTATAATTATATTGACACTGTCTCGCCCCACATCACATCGGAAATCATGAATTACATGAAATATGACGCGGGTAATGTAGGAAACCACGATGTAGAGACCGGAAGGGTGACGCTTGACCGTTGGGCATCGCAATGTGAGATGCCTGTTCTCGGTGCCAATATAATAGACACCGCGACCGGAAAACCACATTTCAAACCCTATGAGGTGTTTGAACGCGATGGAGTGAAAATCGCCATTTTGGGTATGATTACTCCGGCTATTCCTGCATGGCTTCCGCAGACCCTATGGAACGGTCTGACATTTGAGGATATGGAGATGACTGCACGTAAATGGATTCCGGTAATCAAGGAAACAGAGAATCCCGATGTGATAATCGGTCTGTTTCATGCCGGTCAGGATGGAAATGTGCTTATCGATTATAAAGAAAATCCTTCACTTGAGATTGCACGGAATGTGCCGGGATTTGACCTCGTGCTCATAGGGCATGACCATCGCCGTGACATGAAAAATGTAGTCAATGTGGAGGGCGATACCGTATTGGTGATGAATCCGGCAAACAATGCCGAGTTTGTCACAGATGTCACCATGACTTTTAATATCGATGATTCCGGTAAGGTCGTTGATAAGAAAATATCAGGAGAACTGCTTGACTTGTCAAAATATATGGCGGATGTAAACTATATGGGTCGTTTTTATCCTCATATCGAGACGATAAATAACTTTGTCAGTGAGCCGCTTGGCGTGTTTACCGATACAATCTCGACGCGTGACGCGTATTTCGGGTCATCGGAATTTGTCGACCTTATCCATGAACTTCAGCTTGCCCTTTCCGGAGCTGATATCTCGTTTGTGGCGCCGCTCTCTTACGATGCCATGATTCCTGCTGGAGAAATAACGGTCGCCGACATGTTCAATCTCTATAAGTATGAAAATATGCTCTATGTAATGGAGCTTACAGGCAGGGAAATAAAGGGATGTCTTGAGGAATCATACGGCAAGTGGGTGAATACTATGACTTCGCCTGAGGACCATCTGCTGCAACTTAAAGACCAACCTACGGAAGGAGAGGCGGGAAGGTCGACACTGCTTAACCGCAGTTATAACTTTGATTCTGCCGCCGGTATAAAATATGTAGTTGATGTCACCAAACCTAAAGGGGAGAAGGTGACGATAATCTCAATGGCTGACGGGTCGAAATTTGATTTTGACAAGACGTATCGTGTCGCTCTCAACAGTTATCGGGGAAATGGCGGTGGTGAATTGCTCACCGATGGAGGAGGAATACCACACGATAAACTGTCTCAGCGCATAGTCTATTCAACCGACCGTGATATGAGGTACTATCTGTCACAATACATCAAGAATAAAGGTGTGATTCACCCGCGCAAGCTCAACCAGTGGCGCTTTGTGCCTGAAAAACTCGTGAAGCCTGCCGCGAAGCGTGATTACAAGATACTTTTCCCTGATAAATAGCTCTGCATGTAGCACAAGACGATGAACAATTAGAGTTTTTCGATTGTCATAATATTGATGATTTGAAAAATATTTAACTTGTTCATCATGATTCACGTCTCAACTATTGCGCTGGCAACGGAAACTCAGTCGCAGGCCGACATTGCTCTGTCGGCAATTAATCCTACCGCAGACGGTACTTATGCTGTGGCGGCATTTCTGTTGAAAATTGTCGATTCGATATTGAAACCGCTTGGCTTGTCGGGCAATGATACCATTGAGACTATCGTCTATGCAGGAGTGGTGTTTCTCGTGGCTATAGCTGTAGGATATGTCGCAAAATGGATTATTCTGGGTGCGATGCGTAAGTTTGGCGAGAAAGTTGCTGGTGATTTGTATGGATTTTTACGAGATGAAAATTTCTTTTCCAAGCTCTGCCGCATGATTCCGGCTCTTGTATTTCTTATCCTCATTCAGTTCACACTTGTCACAACTAAAGATGTTCTTGCGGGATGGCTAACGCGTCTGACTCTGCTGTATGTGATTTATGTCACAGGGCTTGCTCTTGTGGCACTTGTAGGCGGAGTGTGGAAGCATGTCGATTCGCGTAAAAATAAAAAGCGTCTTCCTCTTAACGGACTTGTGCAGCTGCTAAAGGGTGTCGTATGGATAATTGCGCTGATAGTGGCTGTAGCTGTACTCGCAAATAAGTCTCCGGGCACATTGCTTGCCGGGCTGGGTGCATTTGCCGCAGTGTTGATGCTAGTGTTCAAAGACAGCATCCTGGGGGTGGTCGCCGGTGTGCAGCTGTCGGAGAATGACAGTCTGCATGTAGGCGACTGGATAAAGATAAACGGTACTGATGCGAATGGTACAGTACAGGAGGTGTCGCTTACTTCGGTGAAGATACTCAACTGGGACAAGACGACCACGTGTGTGCCTCCCTACAGTCTTGTCAGCGGTAGCTTTACGAATTTCCGGAGCATGCAGTTGAGCAATACCCGCCGCATACAGCGCAGCTACACGATAGATGCCGACAGTATTCAGCCGACAACCCCGGAAATGCTTGAAAAAATACGCAAGTTGCCGTTCATGGATGCCTATATCTCTCAGAAACTTGCTCAGAAGGCAGCCGGTAAAGTCGAGGATGTCAATAATTCCGCCGGGCTCGTTGACGGAACTATTGACACCAATCTCGGACTTTTCCGCGCCTACATGAAGATGTGGCTTGACGCGTCACCCTATATATCACATACCAGCGCATGCTTTGTGTCGACATTGCCACAGACCGATTCGGGTGTGCCCTTCCAGGTGTATTGCTTTACCTCGACATCTTCGTGGTTCCCCTACGAGGCGATCATGGATACGGTATTTGAACATCTTTCCACGATGCTGACCTCTTTCGGACTTGTCGCCTTCAATAATCCGTCGGGTCGCGACACAATCCTCGAAGGATATATCGCCGGTCGCGGACCGGAAAACCTGTTTGGCGTTCCGCAGCCGTTTTTTGCCGATGATACTAAAGAAAGTCCCACGGCGACACCAACGGCAGGCTAAAGTGCTGACACTGCCACGAAACCTCCATTGGAAGGAATGGTGACTTTCCGGTTTTTACCGATAGTGCGTGATGCGATTTTTTCGGTTGTCTTGTCAAAATATAGTTTTGCCCCGGAATTTATAAGGTCAGGCAGCGAGACAGTTAACGGCTCTTCAAGAGCATTTATACCGGCTACATACCATGTGTCACCATGACGACGGGCAATGACAGCATATTTGCCGGGATAACCGTCGATATATTTGGTCTCATCCCATGTTGTCGGTACTGATTTCATAAATTCTATTGCCTCGACAGGGGCATCGGAAAGATTGTTTGGTGCGAGTGCGAAATTCTGTACCGGATTTTGGAACAGGATGGAAGTTGCGAGTTCAAAGCCGTCGCCGGTGCGGCGTATTGTTCCGCTATTGTTTCCACGGTTCAGGCGACGGTTAAGGAATGTACCTCCATATTCCATGATGGCGGCGGCATTGCGTATAAACGGATGCAGGGTCGCACTCACAGCCTCAAGGTCACAATGGTTTTGACCGAAAACAAGGTTTTCCGATGCAAGTACAGCTTCACTGCCTACAAAATTGGGATACATGCGTTCCCATCCACGAGGGAGGGTGCAGCCGTGGAATATTACATCTATGCCATAATCAGCGGCATCACTGAGTATGTCTTCATAGAGACGCATGGTCTCTTGTTTATCTCCTCCGAAAAAGTCTACCTTTATGGTCTTGATGCCGGCATCGTGAAGCCATTTCATCTCTTCTTTTCTTACTATGGGACGATCCATCTTGCCGGTAGGTCCTTGTACGATGTCATTCCAGTGTCCGCTTGATGAATACCAAATTATAAGGTTGACGCCTTTCCCGGCGGCATATTTCGCCAGCTGCTCGATGCCTTTTTTGCCGATGTTGGTGTCCCACCAGTTGTCGATGAGCGCATTTTCATAACCCATTTCTGCGGCGAAGTCAATATATGCCTTCTGATCTTCGAAATTAATACTTTCATCCTGCCATAAAATCCAGCTCCATGTGCCTCTGCCCGCATTCGCTTTACGGGCGGTGGTGTAGCGTGGTTCTACCAAGTCCCAGGGGATTGTGGTTTCGACAATCGGCGCGAGATTATCGGCGACAGTTATGGTACGCCATGGAGTAGAGTGGGGCAGTCCGATGCCGGGAGCAGCCGACCCGTTACCGTTATTCTCGCCCTCCAAAGGATAGGCGATGGTGTATAGTCCGTCATGGAAATCGCTCAAATGACTTCCGCAGTAATATCCGTCGACATCGGTTTCGGTCACGAGCAGCCATATATTGTCAGGCGTGTGGAAAAGTGCCGGGAAAGTGAAGCCGTGACCATAGTCTGATTTCGTCCCGAGCGGGGCATCGATATGATAAAATTCCTCATAGCTCGGCTTGGTGCGTTTCCATCCGATCATAGGGTCACTTTGAGAAGTCATGAATACCGTCGAATTTGCCGGAAGCCGGTAGCCTGTCATTTCCTCGTTGACAATCATTGCTCCCGTGTCGCCTTGACGCGGAATGGTGTATCGTACCGCAGCGTTATTGTCGCTCACCTGCCATTCGACCGTCATACTATTGCCCTGCGGGTTTTGCATGGTTAATGCAACAGCGTTTGCTTTGTATGCAATGTCGCTATGCTTAATCTTGTCCTGGAGATAATGCTTTTCCACAGTATTCCGAAGCGTATCGGTTATTTCCATTCCGGATGAAAAATCTGCCACGTTTGACCGGAAGCCGAGAGGCGAGTTTACTAACACCTCTTTACTGTCATAACTTAACGTGTACATCGGTTGCCCGTTGTTTATGTCGGTGCTCACAGAGAGCCTCCCGTCAGGACTGGTCACGGTTACAGCAGCGGAAATGGAAAGTGCCGAAGTTACAAAAAGAATGGATAGTGATAGCGGTTTTAACATAATGGCGAAAAAAAGTTTTAGTTAAAATTTGTAATTTATAGTTATTAATTATATCATTGTGATGATATTCTTGAGATTAATCGCATTGAGTCTATCTATTATATATTGATGGGAATTGTATTGACATTTCCTCATTGACCAAGGTTCAAGTATAATTTCAATTATGACTCAATAGGCGGCTTGTGGCGTGATGCCATGAGCCGTTTCTATTCTTGGAGTATTTCGATGTTTCCATCACTTTCAGGTAGCGGATACCGGTCTTTTTCCTTATAACCCATCTCTTTGAGTTTCTGTGCCGGGGCGATAAGGTTCTGACGACCGGTCATGAGCTTTTTCTCTGCTTCGGAGTATGCTTTGTCTACTGCTTCCATGCGTTCACGTATCAGCCGGAAATGACTGTAAAATTCGCCGACACGTTCGATAAGCTGGGTGGCGAGTTCGCTTACTTTGCGCTGCTGTTCTGCCTGGACTTCCTGAATCCATGCAAGCTCGACTATACGCAGTGTCGCCACAAGGTTGTATTCGCCGGCGATAAACACACCCGCGCTCAGTGCCTCTCGCCACAGGCTCGGGTCATTGATGATGGCGAGCTGCAATGCCGATTCGTTGGGCACAAACATTATCATGAAGTTGAGCGACTCACGGGGAGGCAGGATATAACGCTTGTAGTTTTTATTGGCAAGTTCCTTGACATGGGAGCGTATACTTTTTATGTGACGGTCGAGCGCTTCCCGGCGCTCCTCCTCGGTTTCAGCCGCCGTATAATCAAGGAATGCCGCGAGCGATACCTTGGAATCGATGATGAGAGATTTGCCTTTGTTGTAATTTAATATCACATCAGGTATCATGCGCTTGTCGGTCGTTTCGTTAAGCACAGGTTTCCCGTTTTTGTCCTTTATTGTCGACTGCACTTCGTAGTGGATGCCTTGTTTCAGACCTTGGCTTTCCAGCAGCTCGTTGAGGATGGTTTCACCCCAGTTACCCTGAATCTTGTTCTCATGACGGAGTGCTTTGGCGAGTTTCCCCGCCTCGTCGCCTATGGATGCTGTGCGTTTGATTACATCCTCGATAGCCTGATGTAGTGACGCGGTGTTGCGTGTGTTCATTTCACGCGTGTTTTCCATCGCTTCCTGCATCTCTTTGATTTTCTCTTTCAACGGTTCGATGATGGCATTCATCTGGGAGGAATTGGAGCGGTTAAGCTCTTCCGCGCGTAAGTGGAGTAGTTCGTCGGTTGCGTTTTTCAACTGTTCTCGGGTCACACGTAATTGTTCGGCATAATGACGGTCGCGCGCCTCATCGTCTTTACGACGTTGTTCGCCGGTAAGTTCTATCTCGCGGCGCAGCATCTTTATGTCGGTCTCTTTTTCCGATATTTCGGCACGAAGATTACCGACAGCCTTGCCCGATTTTGCTGTTGCACTGAGCCATCCTATAGCTATTCCGGCAGCTATTCCTATAATTAAAAAAATGATTGTGGACATCCTTATGGATTTTATGTATGATATTTTTTACAAATATATAAAAATGTGACGTCACATTCAACATTTCTCCCGAATCAGGCTAAAAGTAAGGAGATGTAGTAAATCTTTTCATGATACCCTTGTGTTAATATTATTATTGTATTTTGATTATGAAGACAATTGAAAATCCGAGTGGAAGGAAGGTGGGATTATTGCTGATTCCGGCATTTTTGATGCTGGTGACTATTCCGATATTGAAGTCAATCCCGGTATGGGTCATTGTAGTCAGCGTGCTTTCTTTTGCGAGCTATCTCGGGGTTCTTACATACTACTGTGTACGTCAGAAATGTTACCGTCAGTTGACGGTAAATTGCATTGTAATTGTGCTGTGGGTTGTGATTTTTGTAGTGCAATTCGGGGTTCTGCCTCGTTCCGCTTGAAATGTCATGATTTGACATTGACGTGACAATATTGTGAATTTTATATTGGCGTGATTTTATTAAAGTTTTCCAAAATATTTTTCAATGTGCTGATTTGTAGCAGTTTGAATTTTATGATGCGCTGAAAAGTTTTCCAAAATGGAAATTGTTGATAACTTAATTGTAAAATAATTTGTTTATTCGGATGAGTCTATGTAGCTTTGCAAAAGAAAACTTTTACTATAACACTATCCGATAATGATACAGACAGTAGTTAAGCGCGACGGTCGTGTCGTAGGCTATAACGATGAAAAAATCAAGGCGGCAATCCGCAAGGCGATGCTTCAAACCGAAATGGGAGAGGATGAATCTCTCATACATAAAATCACAGATCGCATAAGCATGTCGGGCAATGAGCGCATGACCGTGGAGGAAATCCAGGACCGTGTTGAGCTTGAGCTTATGAAGAGTCCCCGCAAGGAAGTCGCGAAGCGCTATATCGCGTATCGCGACCAGCGTAATATCGCGCGTCGCGCCAAAACCCGCGACATGTTCCTTGAGATAATCGAGGCTAAGAGCAATGACATCACCCGTGAGAATGCCAACATGAATACGGATTCTCCCGCCGGAATGATGATGAAGTTTGCCAGCGAGACTACCAAGCCTTTCGTCGATGACTATCTGCTGTCACATGAAGCACGTGAGGCTGTGCGCAACGGCTACCTGCATATCCATGACAAGGATTATTATCCTACCAAGAGTCTTACCTGTGTGCAGCATCCGCTTGACAATATTCTTCTACACGGTTTTACCGCCGGTCACGGTGAGTCGCGTCCCGCGAAACGTATCGAGACGGCAAGCATTATCGGATGTATCTCGCTTGAAACCGCGCAGAATGAGATGCACGGAGGTCAGGCGATACCGGCGTTTGATTTCTATCTCGCACCGTTTGTACGTTCTTCTTATATAGAGGAGGTAAAGCAGGTCGAGGCATTCGATGGTCAGGATCACTCATCGCTTTATGATGTGGAAATTCATGATTACGAAAAGAAACCGCTTGAAGGACTGAGCGGCGAGGAGCGTGTAAAGCAACATGCTATAAACAAGACCGTCGGTCGTGTGCATCAGGCTATGGAGGCGTTCATACATAATATGAACACGATTCATTCGCGTGGCGGTAATCAGGTGGTGTTCAGCTCGATAAATTATGGTACCGATACCTCAGCCGAGGGAAGATGCATCATCCGTGAGTTGCTTAACTCTACTTACGAAGGTGTCGGCAACGGTGCGACGGCGATTTTCCCGATACAGATATGGAAGAAAAAGCGCGGTGTAAGCTATCTGCCCGAAGACCGTAACTACGACCTTTACAAGCTTGCATGCAAGGTTACAGCACGTCGTTTCTTCCCTAACTTCGTAAATCTTGACGCCCCGTTCAACCATCATGAAAAATGGGATATCAACGACCCGAAGCGTTACGAATATGAAGTTGCTACGATGGGATGCCGTACACGTGTCTTTGAAAACCGTTTTGGCGAAAAGACATCAATAGGCCGCGGAAACCTCAGCTTCTCAACCATCAATATCGTGCGCATAGCCATAGAGTGCATGAATATACTTGACAAAGAGGAGCGCATACGCCGTTTCTTCGGCAAGCTCGATGAGGTGCTTGACATCACTGCCCGTCAGCTTTGCGACCGTTATGATTTCCAGAAGACCGCGCTTGCCAAGCAGTTCCCGCTTCTTATGACGCGTCTGTGGCGAGGAAGCGAGAATCTAAAGCCTGGCGACACGATTGAGTCGGTAATAAACCAGGGTACCCTCGGTATCGGGTTTATCGGTCTCGCAGAGTGTCTGGTCGCTCTTACCGGAAAACATCATGGAGAGGATGCCGATTCTCAGGCACTTGGTCTCAGAATTGTGTCTCACATGCGGAGCCGTGCAAATGAATACTCGGAAAAATTCCAACACAATTTCTCGGTGCTCGCCACCCCCGCGGAGGGCCTTTCGGGTAAATTTACAAAAGCCGACCGCAAGACTTTCGGTGTGATTCCCGGCGTGACCGATAAAGTATATTATACCAATTCCAATCATGTACCGGTCTACTATCATTGTTCTCCCAGGCACAAGGCGGAGGTTGAGGCTCCATATCACGAACTTACCCGTGGCGGTCATATCTTCTATGTGGAGATAGACGGCGATGCTACTCACAACCCCGAAGCAATAAGCGATATCGTCGACCTGATGGACAAGTATAATATAGGGTACGGGTCGGTAAACCATAATCGTAACCGTTGTATGCACTGCGGGTATGAAGATGCTCAGGAAAATCTTGAGGAATGTCCGAAATGCGGCAGCCATGCTATTGACAAATTGCAGCGTATAACCGGTTATCTTGTGGGCACAACTGACCGGTGGAACAGTGCGAAGCTTGCCGAACTAAACGATCGTATCGTGCATAAATAATGACACTTAGAGTACTTGATATAGTAGGCGGAACCTCGGTCGACGGACCGGGGCTCCGCACTTCCGTTTATTTTGCCGGCTGTGACCATCATTGCCCCGGATGCCATAATCCACAGTCGTGGGATGCTGCCGGTGGCACCGAAATGTCTATTGAGGAAATAATCGCGGTGATAGATGAAAATGACTTTAATGTCACGCTGTCGGGAGGTGATCCGCTTTTGCAGGCAGAAGGGGTTACAGAGCTTGCGCGACGCCTGAAAGAAACAGGAAGAAATGTGTGGTGTTATACCGGCTACACCTATGAACAGGTATGTGCATCGCCGGTGTTGTCGAAAATACTCTCTTATATAGATGTGCTGGTCGACGGACCTTTCATCGAGTCGAGGCGTGACATATCACTGCGTTTCCGAGGCTCATCCAATCAGCGTCTTGTCGATGTGGCACGGTCGGTTGCGGATGCTCCGGTTTTCTGGGACGATTGACAATCTTTGCGATAATAATAAATCAATGCCATGAATATCGAGGAGATGGTGCCCTATGTAAAGCGGCAGATATACAACATTATCAATAAGGATAACAAGGATAAGACTGCGGCACGGATTTATGATAGCGTGATGCTCTTGCTGATAATTCTGAGCATTGTTCCGCTGATGTTTGTCAAGTCCTATCCGATATTCCGGGTAATTGAGGTGATTACGGTAGTTGCGTTCATCATTGATTATCTGGCACGGTGGTTTACAGCCAACATTGAACTTCACCGTGGCTGGCGTTCCTATCTGGAATATCCGCTTACTCCCATGGCTATAATCGACCTGCTGTCGATACTCCCGGGACTCAATCTGATAAATCCGTCGTTCAAACTCTTACGTCTAACGCGTCTGTTGAAGATAGTGAGATTGTTGAAAGTGTTTCGCTATTCGAGCAAGATAATGATGTTTCTCAGGGTGCTTCGTAAGGAGAGGCGTGTGCTGGGGGCGGTGCTGATTCTTGCAATGTTTTATGTATTCATAACGGCGCTCATAATGTTTAATGTGGAGCCGCGTATTAATCCGGCTACCGGTAAGGCTACTTTCGACACCTTTTTCGATGCTCTTTATTGGGCTACCGTCACACTTACTACCGTGGGCTACGGCGACCTCTGCCCGGTGACCGATGCGGGGCGCATTGTAGCCATGCTGTCATCACTTTTTGGTGTCGCTATAATCGCATTGCCGTCAGGTGTCATCACGGCAAGCTATATGGAGGAGCTGCGCCATAGGCGCGACGACTCTAAAATTGACAGGGGAGATGACGAGGATGCTCTCAATGGATGACGATATTGCTGTGCAACCCCTGATTGGTCTAAATGACCGACAAAAAAGGTGATTTTTAAGCCTGCGGATTGGTCATGAATTATTAAATGTTTAATTTTGCAGATTGAAAGCAATATTTGTGCTAAGTGACAATGAAAATCATTAGGACAGTAAAGGAACTTAAGGAGGCGGTCAGCGCCCTTAAGTCGGAAGGGAAGTCAGTCGGACTCGTTCCCACAATGGGTGCGCTTCATGACGGACATATCTCCCTTGTAGAACGTGCCCGCACCGGTAATGATGCGGTTGTTGTAAGTGTATTTGTGAATCCTACCCAGTTTAATAATCCTGATGACCTGCGTACATATCCGCGCACCGAGGATGCTGATTGCCACCGTCTTGAAAAAGCCGGTGTGGATATCGCGTTTATTCCGTCGGTTGAGGAGATGTATCCGGAGCCTGACACCCGTGTGTTTGACCTCGGACCTGTGGCTGCGGTAATGGAAGGTGCCATGCGCCCGGGGCATTTCAACGGAGTTGCCCAGGTCGTGAGCCGTCTTTTTGCCATGGTGAATCCCGACCGTGCCTACTTCGGGGAGAAGGATTTCCAGCAGATTGCCGTGATTCGCCGTATGGTTGAGCTTGAGAAATTCCCGATAGAGATTGTGGCTTGCCCTATAAAGCGCGAGAGCGACGGTCTTGCATTGAGTTCGCGAAATGTGCGTCTGAGCGCTCATCAACGTGAAGTTGCACCGAATATCCATCGTGTAATGGAGGAGAGTCTTGCCTATAAGACTTCGGGTGCTTCTTTGAAAGATGTAAAACGCAGGGTGATTGACGAGATAAACGCTTATCCCGAAATGGAGGTGGAGTATTACGAGATAGTCAATGCCGCCGACATGCAGCCTGTGGCTGAGTGGAGTGACTGTGACGAAGCGGTGGGATGTATCACGGTGTATCTTGGTGATGTAAGGCTCATTGACAATATCAAATATTAATTTTACGATTGAAAATGATGCAGGTACAGATAGTGAAGTCAAAGATTCACCGTGTCACTGTCACTGAGAGCAATCTCGATTATATCGGCAGCATCACCATCGACCAGGACCTCATGGATGCAGCTGATATCCTTCCCGGCGAAAGGGTGTTTATTGTTGACAATAACAATGGAGAGCGTTTTGATACATACGCTATTCCAGGCGAACGCGGTTCAGGCATGATTTGTCTTAACGGGGCTGCCGCGCGCAAGGTACAGAAGGGCGACATAGTCATAATAATGTGTTATGCAATGATGCCGTATGATGAGGCGAAGACCTTCAAGCCTTCAGTCATATTTCCCGATACAGCCACCAATAGGCTGGTGAAATAGCAAATTAAATAGTATAATTAAGAATAAACGATACTTAATCAGATGTTTGAAAATCTAAGCGAAAAACTTGAACGTAGTTTCAAGCTACTTAAAGGTCAAGGCAGAATTACAGAAATCAATGTTGCCGAGACACTGAAAGAGGTGCGTCGCGCACTTCTTGATGCCGACGTCAACTATAAGGTGGCAAAGCAGTTTACTGATACGGTAAAGGCAAAGGCACTGGGTCAGAATGTGATTAACGCCATCAAGCCTGGTGAACTAATGGTTAAGATCGTTCATGACGAGTTGACCACCCTTATGGGCGGTGACACAGCCCCCGTGAATCTCAGCGGCAACCCTACTGTGATTCTTATGTCGGGTCTGCAAGGTTCAGGTAAGACCACAATGTCGGGCAAGCTTGCCAAGAAACTGAAGAGCGAGAAGGCAAAACGTCCGCTTCTTGTTGCCGGCGACGTGTACCGTCCTGCCGCCATAGAGCAGCTGAAGGTGCTTGGTGAGCAGATTGGGGTGCCGGTATATACTGAAGAAGGTAATAAAAATCCGGTAGAGATTGCCGAAAATGCCATCCGCCACGCAAAAGCCAACCATTTTGATCTCGTGATTGTCGATACAGCCGGTCGTCTTGCTGTCGATGAGGCGATGATGAAGGAGATTGAGGCTATAAAGAAGGCTATCAAGCCGCAAGAAACCTTGTTTGTCGTGGATTCTATGACCGGTCAGGATGCGGTCAACACTGCCAAGGAATTTAATGACCGTCTTGACTTCGACGGTGTAGTACTTACCAAGCTTGACGGTGATACCCGTGGTGGTGCCGCTCTGTCTATCCGTACGGTTGTCACCAAGCCTATAAAGTTTGTCGGTACCGGAGAGAAACTTGATGCTCTTGACTATTTCCATCCTTCCCGAATGGCTGACCGAATCCTCGGCATGGGTGATATCGTGTCACTTGTTGAAAAGGCGCAGCAGCAGTTTGACGAGAAAGAGGCGCGTGAACTTCAACGTAAGATTGCCAAGAATCAGTTTAACTTCAATGACTTCCTGAATCAGATACAGCAAATCAAGAAGATGGGTAATCTGAAAGAGCTTGCATCCATGATTCCGGGTGTCGGTAAGGCTATAAAAGACCTTGATATAGACGACGATGCCTTTAAGGGTATTGAGGCGATTATCCGTTCAATGACCGAACAGGAGCGTGTAAATCCGGAAATCATCAACGGGAGCCGCCGTCAGCGTATAGCCCGCGGTTCAGGTACAACCATACAGGAGGTCAACCGTCTGCTTAAGCAGTTTGAAGATACCCGCAAGATGATGAAAGCAGCCACAGCGATGAAGGCAAACCCCATGAAGATGATGCGCAACATGCGCCGTCGTTAATGGAGATGTCGATAATTTAGTTCACGGCGATGGACAAGCATATCACGGTCAACGGCGCTACCGTACATTATACTGTGAGCGAAGGCAGTGGCAAGCCACTTGTGCTAATGCACGGGTGGGGGTGTAACACCACTACGCTTGCGAGCATAGAAAAGGTGGCGCTTGATGCCGGCTGCAAGGTGTATAATATCGATTTCCCGGGTCACGGGGAATCGCCTGATCCTCCTGCAGTATGGGGCATAGAGGAATATACGCAGGTGCTTGAGGCGATTGTGAAAGAAGAGCATATCGATCGTCCCTCGTTGCTTGGCCATTCATTTGGCGGAAGGGTTGGGATTCTATATTCATCACGTCACGATGATGTCGACAAGCTGATTCTTGTCGATGCAGCGGGCATAAAGCCGCGACGGTCGATGAAATATTACATCAAGGTATATTCTTTCAAGGCTTACAAGCGGCTTCTGTATCTGTTTTTAGGCAGGAAAAATGCCGAGAAGAAGCTTGACGCCTATCGGGCAAAAGTCGGTTCGTCGGATTATGCCGGTGCCTCACCGCGTATGAGGGCTATATTGAGCAAAGTTGTCAATCAGGATCTCAAGTCCCGCATACCTTTGATAAATGCCTCGACCTTGCTGATATGGGGCGAGAAGGATACCGCGACTCCTCTCTCTGATGCCAAGTATATGGAACGTCATATTCCTGGAGCGGGACTTGTATCGTTCCCGGGATGTGGACACTACAGTTTCCTTGATAATCCTTATCAGTTTGCTGCCGTATTGCGCAGTTTTCTTACCTCATAAAAAACATTTATGCAATGATTGCTACCATATTCATTATCTCTCTAATAGTTATAGCTGTCATCAATCTGGTTATGGAGATGAAGCGCGATTTGATGATGCTTCAGCAAAACAGCTATCGCAATGAGCGTTACCGTCGTTGGCTGTCTACGTCGGGTGACACGACGTCATGGGTACGCCTTCTTGCACTTGTTGCAGCGATGGCGATGGGCATCCGTCAGGTCCCCGATTCATTCAAGTGTGCGCTTGCAATGATTCCGCTGTTGATAAATATATTTTCCCTGATGAATGCCCGTTACAAGAAGCCGCTTGTGTGGACTAACCGCGCAAAGCGTATCTATGTGACAGCAATGATTCTATGTGTGGTGATTATTGTCGCTGGATGGTTTATTTATCATGATTTGTATTTGATATCGTTCCTGACAGTGGCATTGTATGTGTGCTCCCATATTGTGATTATGGCTGCTAACATAGTGCTTCGTCCGGTGGAGAAACATATCAACGACGGTTATTACAATGATGCCGCCCGCATATTGAAATCAATGAACGAGTTGACTGTGATCGGTATCACCGGCAGCTACGGCAAAACCAGTACGAAGCATTACCTTCACCGCATACTTAGCGAAAAGTATAATGTGTTGATGACTCCGGGAAGTTATAATACCACAATGGGTGTAATCCGCACAGTCAGGGAGATGATGAAGCCTTACACCGAGGTGTTTATCTGTGAGATGGGAGCCAAGAACATCGGTGATATAAAAGAAATATGCGACCTGGTGCATCCGCGCATAGGTGTGGTTACTGCCGTGGGCGAACAGCATCTTGAATCGTTCAAGTCGATTGAAAATGTTCAGCGCACGAAATTTGAACTTGTTGATGCGCTTCCTGCCGACGGGATGGCGTTTGTCAATGATGATTTTCCCTTCGTGGCAAATCGTAAGGTGACCAATGTCCCGGTAGTGCGTTATGCTCTTACCGACAAAGGCAACAATGTATATTATGTGGAAAGCCTTGTGTATTCTCCCCACGGTACGGATTTTACTCTGGTTTCACCGTCAGGGAAACATGATTTCCATACCAAACTTGTAGGTGAGTTCAACATTTCCAATCTCATTGGAGCTATCGCCGTTGCGATATATATGGAGGTGCCGATGGAACGTATATGTAACGCCGTGGCAAAGATTGAGCAGGTTGAGCATCGTCTGAGCGTAAAACATGTACCCGGCGGGATTACTATTATTGACGATGCGTTCAATTCAAATCCCGATGGCTCGCGCATGGCTCTTGAGGTGCTTGCCTCGATGAAGGATGGCAAACGCATAGTCATCACCCCCGGTATGATAGAACTTGGCGACAAGCAGTATGAATACAATGAGATTTTCGGCGGGAGGATAGCCTCTTCGGTCGATATAGCTATAATTGTCGGGCAATATAACCGCGACGCGATACTATCGGGACTCCGCGACGCGGGAATGGATGAGAAAAATGTTTATGCAGTCGACACATTCAACGATGCCCAGGCTGTGTTGGCACGTGTATCCGCCCCGGGCGATGCAGTGCTGTATGAAAATGATCTTCCCGACACATTCAAGTAAAAATTTAATTATTCATAAGTAATGAAAACCAACATAGGAGTATTTTTCGGCGGCAGGTCGACTGAACATGAGATTTCGGTAATCTCAGCGTCACAGGCTATGCATGCTATTGATCGTGAGAAATATGATGTCACACCGATTTATATAACAAAGCAAGGCAAATGGTACACAGGCGAGGCTCTGTTTGAGGTAGCTAACTACCGCAATATTCCGGAATTGCTGAAAAAGTGTGAGGAAGTCTATATGCAGCCCGTATATGGCGACTATAACCTGTACAAGACCGCACGTAAGATGTTTGGCGGGACAGCGGTTGCCGCTAAGCTCGATGTAGTGATTCCGGTGCTTCACGGCTCAAATGTCGAGGATGGCATATTTGAAGGAGTTCTTGAAACGATTGGTATCCCTTATGCAGGGTGTGACGTGCTTGCATCGGCAAACGGCATGGATAAGATTACGATGAAGATGATACTCCAGGCTAATGATGTGCCGGTGGTGGATTATGTATGGTTTACTGACAAGCAGTGGGATCGCTCGCGCGACTCCATTATTTCCCGTATCGAGGATAAACTCGGTTATCCGGTCATAGTGAAGCCTGCTAATCTTGGGTCAAGCGTAGGAATCGGTTCTGCCCACGACCGTAAGCAGCTGATAGACCGCATAGATGAGGCTGAACGCTATTCATCGCGCCTTATCGTCGAGCACATGATAGGCGAGTTGCAGGAAATAAATTGCTCGGTGTTGGGCGACTGCGACGACTACCAGATGTCAGTGTTGGAAGAGCCGGTAAAAGTAGGCGATTTCCTTACATATGAACAGAAATATATGGGCGGTCAGAAAGGCGCCAAAGGCATGCAGGCGGCACAGAAGCGCATACCGGCAGAGTTGCCTGAGGATGAGACCGAGCGTATCCGTTTTCTTGCCGGAGAAACATTCCGTGTGCTTTCCTGCCATGGAGTAAGTCGTGTCGATGTCATGATTGATAAGGCTACACGCAATATTTATGTCAATGAGATAAACACTATACCCGGATCGTTATCGTTCTATCTTTGGGAGGCTACCGGCATTCCTTTCGACAAGCTTATGGATAGACTTGTAAGCCTTGCCCTCAAGCGTAAGCG
Organism: Bacteroidales bacterium; assembly: GCA_003150235.1. Classification (GTDB taxonomy): domain Bacteria; phylum Bacteroidota; class Bacteroidia; order Bacteroidales; family Muribaculaceae; genus Muribaculum. The sequence continues at coordinate 30,220 of QAMW01000009.1, read as the reverse complement.
TGAGCAGGAAATGAAGACTGTAAGCTACGATCAGAATATCTTCAATCTCGGCACGGGGGTTAAAGGGGCGAAAGGTGTGAAATCCAAATGATGTGTCGATGAGGAAAGCTGTAATTACCGGAGTCACCGGTCAGGACGGGTCTTTTCTTGCCGAGTTGTTGCTTGAAAAGGGTTATGATGTTCATGGTACTATCCGTCGGTCTTCGGTGGATTTCCGTGAGCGTATAGCCCATCTCGAGGGACATGAGAATTTTCATCTTCATTACGCCGACCTTGGCGACTCGATGTCAATAATGCAGGTAGTGTCTAAGGTGCGGCCGGATGAAATCTATAATCTTGCAGCTCAGAGCCATGTGCAGGTGTCGTTTGACACACCGGAATATACGGCAAATGTAGATGCAACCGGTGTGTTGCGTATTCTGGAGGCGGTGCGCCTTTGTGGTCTTTCCGATACATGCCGCATATATCAGGCTTCGACATCCGAGCTTTACGGAAAGGTTGAGGAAGTACCGCAAAATGAAAAGACTCCTTTCCATCCCTATAGCCCGTATGCAGTGGCAAAACTTTATGGCTTCTGGATTGTTAAGGAGTATAGGGAAGCCTACGGCATGTATTGTTGTTCAGGCATTCTCTTTAATCATGAGAGCGAGCGTCGTGGCGAGACTTTCGTTACCCGTAAGATTACTCTTGCCGCCGCACGTATCTCCCAGGGAAAACAGGAGAAGCTTTATCTTGGCAATCTCTCGTCGCTTCGTGACTGGGGTTATGCAAAGGATTATGTTGAGTGCATGTGGCTGATTCTGCAGCAGCCTGAGGCAGATGATTACGTGATAGCCAGCGGGGAGCAGCATTCCGTGCGTGAGTTTTGCCTGTATGCTTTCCGTCGTGCGGGAATTGAGCTGCGTTTTGAAGGTGAGGGTGAGAATGAGAAGGGGATTGATGTAAAGACCGGAAAGGTACTGATAGAAGTGTCCCCCGATTTCTACCGCCCGACTGATGTGGTCAACCTTTGGGGCGACCCAACCAAGGCAAAAGAAAAGCTTGGTTGGGATCCTGCGAAAAGGACATCATTTGAACAGCTTGTCAATCTCATGGTTGATGCCGACATGGCAAAAGTGGCTGTGGAGCGCGCAGGTGAAGCGATACGCACCAATCTTGCCGAATATCTTGAAAAAGGTATTGTAAAATAGTGGGAAAGATTAGGAGAGACGTTGTGACTTTCCACCGTAATATTTTTTGTGAAACAAATATATAGTATGTGAGTCATGATAATAAACGCCAATAACATAATGCTTGTTGTAGCCGTATTGCTTGCCATCAGTGTTGTGGTAGGTAAAGCGGGTAATCGTTTCGGTATGCCGGCTCTTTTGCTGTTTCTCGGTGTGGGAATGGTTGCCGGTGTCGACGGGTTCGGTATTCATTTTGATTCAGCCGAGGCGGTGCAGTTTATTGGCATGATTTCTTTGAGTATCATATTGTTTTCCGGTGGTGTCGACACTAAATTCTCCGATATAAAGCCGATTCTCGGTCCTGGACTGGTGCTTGCCACGGTAGGCGTTTTGCTTACCACGGCACTTACCGGCACATTTATATACTATCTGTTCCGGTTGCTCTCGCCGGAGTTTGCTTTCGGATGGAAAGAGTCCATGTTGCTTGCGGCTGTGATGTCTTCCACCGATTCGGCATCGGTGTTTTCGATTCTCAACAGCACTAAGATGGGACTTAAGGAGAAATTGAAACCCACTCTTGAATTGGAGAGCGGTAGTAACGACCCTATGGCTTATCTGCTGGTAATCATCATTATTTCGATGATAGAGAATGGGGATGCCTCCCAGGCGTACACTTTGCTGTCCAATCCGGCTGTTATGCTTGTGGGGCAGCTTGCCATAGGATTGATTTGCGGTTTGATGTGCGGATACTTATCGGTGTGGGTGATTAACAAGTTGCGAGTGTCCAATGAGTTTATGTACCCGGTCATGATGATTGCGTGTGTGTTTTTTACATTCTCTGTCACGGAAATTGTAGGAGGCAACAGTTACCTTGCCGTATATCTCGCCGGTCTCGTGGTAGGCAATATGAAACTCGCGTTGAAAAAGACGATCACTACATTTTTCGGCGGCTTCACATGGTTGGTGCAGATTATAATGTTCCTTTCGCTCGGACTTCTTGTGAATCCTCATGAATTGCTCAATGCCTCGATTCTTGTTCCAGGCATGTTGCTCGGTGTATTCATGATTATCATCGGTCGTCCTGTTGCAGTGATGCTCTGTCTTCTTCCGTTCAAGCGTTTCTCTTTCAAGGCGCGTCTGTATATTTCCTGGGTGGGATTACGTGGTGCGGTTCCCATAATTTTCGCGACATATGCGCTTATGTCGCCTGACGTGCTTCATGCGCGGTTTATGTTTAACATGGTATTTTTCATAACTATCTTGTCGCTCCTTATACAAGGTACCTCGGTTACGCGTATGGCTAAATGGCTCGGACTTGAGGAGCCTGTCAGGGAACGCGAGTTCAATATGGATCTTCCCGATGAAATTACTGCGGCAATGGTTGAGATGGAGGTTCGCCCTGAGTTGCTTGCCGTCGGCGACCGATTGCGTGACATATCCCTTCCTCCGGCTACTCTCGTGATAATGGTGAAACGTGGAGGAAAATATCTTGTGCCCACCGGTAATACGCGTCTGTATCTCGGCGACTGCCTGCTTCTTATCGCCGAAAAAGAGGCACACCTTACCGAACTTGTTGCCGCGCGTCGCTAACTGAACCAACCTTCATCCTTGTTTGTCTTGATAATATGGAAAATTTATCTTCAAGACATATCGATGGAAAATAACAAGAAATTTATTCTCATAGGTAATCTGCTCGCCCTCTCGGCGGCTATTTGCTGGGGCTTTAACGAACCGGCAAACAAGCTTCTTATACCATCCTGGATTTCGGCATCCGGCGTGGCAATATCGCGCATCATCGGTGCGACAATCCTTATATGGATAGCTTCCCTCATGGTCAAGACTGAGAAAATCGAGCGTGGCGACTGGAAGACTCTCGCTTTCGCCTCGGTATTTATGCTCGGATTTGTATATGTGTTCTCCCTCGCCTTTAACACAGCGTCGCCTATCGACATAAGCATTATACTTACTTTCCAGCCGATGCTTGTGGTGTTGATTCATGTCATATTCAAGCATGAGTGCATTAACCGTCTTGAGATGTTGGGCATGGGCATCGCTTTCTGCGGAGCGTTGCTCGTTATCCTTGGAGGAGGCGCGATAGAGTCGGGGAAGATTATCGGTGATATATTCGCATTGGTTTGTGCTGTCAGCTATGCCGCCTATCTTGTGCTCATCGAGAAACCATCGCGCAAATATAAGCCTGTGACCTTGATGCGGTGGATATTTCTTTTCACGGCAATTCTTTGTCTGCCGCTCCTGTTTACAGTTCATGATGTGCGGCTCATAAATCATCCCGAATGGACACCGGCGCTTGTGCTTGCATTCATAATAGCGTTCCCGACATTTTATTGTTACCTCGTCACCGCTCCGGCAATAAAATATATCGGTAGCGAACTTGTGTCAATATATCAGTATCTTGTGCCGGTCATTGCCACTATCGTATCTCTTGTATTGAAAATCGACTCTTTCCACTGGTATCAGCCTGTCTCATTCGTGGTAATAGTGATTGGTGTTTTGATTGCCAACAAGGCAAATTCCCGCAAGACTGTCTCAACCACATAGTCAACCGCGACAATGTCTCATTCTCTCCGTAAATCTTCCACCGATTTTCGGGGATTTTTGTAGATTTTGCAGGCGGGATTTTTTAATGTTAAAAAAAAATTGTAACTTTGTGCGCAATAAATTTTTCCATTATATGTCGTTTATTGCAGATAGAGTAAAGATGGATGGACTCACTTTTGATGATGTCCTCCTTATTCCGGCTTATTCGGAAGTATTACCAAGAAGTGTAGATCTCACTACACGGTTTTCACGCAACATAACTCTTAATGTGCCGCTTGTGTCGGCAGCAATGGATACTGTCACCGAGGCACAGCTCGCCATCGCTATCGCCCGTGAAGGGGGTATCGGTGTAATCCACAAGAATATGTCTATTGCCGAGCAGGCACGTCAGGTACATGCCGTGAAACGTGCTGAAAACGGTATGATTTACGACCCCGTGACTATCAAGCGCGGTAGCACCGTGAAAGATGCCCTCGCGATGATGGAAGAATATCATATAGGCGGTATCCCTGTGGTTGATGACGACCGTAAGCTTGTCGGCATTGTCACTAACCGTGACCTGCGTTTTGAAAAAAATCTTAATCGTCTTATCGACGAGGTGATGACTTCTGATAATCTCGTCACCACAACCCAGTCGACCAACCTTGACGAGGCTGCCGCCATACTTCAGGAACATAAGATTGAGAAACTTCCGGTAGTAGACGGCGACGGTCGTCTTATCGGATTGGTGACATATAAAGATATTACCAAAGCAAAAGATAAGCCAAATGCATGCAAGGATGCACTTGGTCGCCTTCGTGTTGCTGCAGGTGTCGGTGTGACCAACGATGTCATGGACCGCGTGGACGCTCTTGTCGCTGCCGGTGTTGACGCTATCGTTATCGATACCGCCCACGGTCACAGCAAGGGTGTGATAGGAGTGCTTCGCTCGGTTAAGGAGAAATATCCTGAGATTGATGTCGTAGTTGGTAATATCGCTACCGGTGAGGCGGCTCGTTATCTTGTCGAGAACGGTGCCGACGGTGTTAAGGTAGGTATCGGTCCGGGTTCAATCTGTACCACGCGTGTCATCGCCGGTGTAGGTGTGCCGCAGCTTTCGGCTGTGTATGATGTGGCAAAGGCTCTTGATGGCACCGATGTGCCTCTGATTGCCGATGGCGGTATCCGCTATTCGGGCGATATCGTAAAGGCTCTTGCTGCCGGTGCATACTCTGTGATGTTAGGCGGAATGCTTGCCGGTGTAGAGGAATCTCCCGGTGATACAATCATATTCAATGGCAGAAAGTATAAGGCATATCGCGGCATGGGATCGCTTGAGGCTATGGAGAAAGGATCAAAAGACCGTTATTTCCAGGCAGGCGAGACCGATACCCGCAAACTTGTGCCGGAGGGTATTGCGGCGCGTGTCCCGTTCAAAGGCTCGCTCTATGAGGTTGTCTATCAGATGCTCGGAGGCCTGCGGTCAGGCATGGGTTATTGTGGCGCGGAGAATATTGAAAAACTCCATACCGCCAAGTTTACGCGCATTACCAACGCCGGTGTCGCTGAAAGTCACCCTCATGATGTCGCCATAACAAGTGAGGCGCCTAACTATAGCGCATCTCACCAGTAAATTTCGGAAGGGAATTCATCAGATATGTTGGCAAAGATATAATACAGGGTATATTCCCCGCGTTATATCTTTGCTTTTTATACTAATCTTAATTATCATAAAATGACAATGCGAAAAGGAATTGCGGCGTTTGTTCTGGGTGCCATGGCACTTTCGCCCGCAATGGCAAAAGATACCGATCCTACGGTTATGACCGTCGCCGGCAAAAAAGTGCCGTTGAGCGAATTTGAGTATCTGTATAATAAGAATAATGGTCAGCAGATGACTCCGATGAGCGTGGATGAGTATGCCGAGTTGTTCAAAATATACAAGCTAAAGGTTGCTGATGCGCTTGCTGCGGGTATTGATACTACGGCAGCATTCAAGGCGGAGTTTACGAAATATCGTAATGAACTTGCCGAGCCATATCTGTATGACAAGGCTGAGGAGGAGCGACTTGTCAACGAAGCGTACTCTCATTTGAATCGCGAGGTCAAGATAAGTCATGTGATGATTGACAAGGGGCGCACACCGGCTGAGGCTGTTTTGCGCAAGGCTACGCTTGACAGCCTTCGCACGGTGATTCTTAACGGAGGCGATTTCGCCGATATTGCACGCCGCTATTCTATTGACCGTTCGGCTCGCGCCAATGGCGGAGAACTTGGTTGGATAATGGGCGGCAGGTATCCTTATGCTTTTGAGAATGCGGCTTACGATACTCCGGTAGGTGAAATTTCGGAGGTTATAGAAAGTCCGTTTGGATATCATATCGTGCGGGTAGAAGCAGAGCGCCCCTCCCGTGGCGAGGTGCTTACCCGTCACATATTGAAACTGACCCGCGGCAAGGATGATGCCGGTAAAGAGCGCGCCAAAGAACAGATTGACTCCATTTACAATCTGCTTGTGGCTGGTGCTGATTTCGCTGAAGTCGCAACTCGCGACAGTGAAGATCCGGGTTCGGCAAAAGATGGAGGTCTTTTGCCTTGGTTTGGTGCCGGAATGATGGTGCCGGAATTTGAAAAGGCGGCTTTCTCCCTTGAAAACGGAGGCATATCCGCACCGTTTGCAACCTCCTACGGTTATCATATCGTGAATCGCATGGATTCACGTAGTGTTCCTTCGCTTGACGAATCGCGTGACAAGATTCTCGCCTTGATGAAACGCGATGGTAGAAGTGTGCTTCCGCGTCAGAAACGCATCGCCGACCTCCGCAACAGTTTGGGTTCAAAGATATATGAAGCGGAAGTGTCATCTCTTAAAGCAGCGGTGAAGGATAACGGTAAGCTTGACTCGGTGCTTGTGGCTACATTTGTTGCCGCTCCGGTTGCTGTCGGCGAAGTCGGCGGCAAAGTGTTTACTTCCGCCGACATGTTTGCCAAGCCCCTTCCGAAACCTGTGATGTCGATAGATGAGGCTGAGGCTTATATCAATGCGATAGTAAATGCTGTTGCTGATGAATTGACCGTTGATGCCGAAATCGCACGTGTTGCAACTTCCGATACAGATTTCCGCAATCTTGTCAATGAATATCATGACGGAATGCTTCTGTTTGAAATATCAAATGAGAAAGTGTGGAATCGCGCATCGACCGATAAAGACGGACAGGCTCGTTATTTCGAGGCTCATCGTGACAAATATAAATGGGATGCTCCGAAATACAAGGGTTATCTTGTCTACAGTGTCAATGACTCCGTGTCAGCTCTTGTTAATGATTTCTTGAAAACCAATCCCCCGGTTGACTCTCTGTCAAGTATGTTGAAAGAAAGGTTCAAACACATGGCTCGTGCGGAGCGCGTACTTGCAGGTAAAGGTGACAATAAGATGGTGGATTACCTTCTTTTCGACGCTCCGCAGCCTGAGATGCGTGGCGTATGGAAACATGCCGTACTGTTTGGCGGCGAAATGATTGATGCCCCGCAGGAAGTCGCCGATGTCAAAGGCGCGGTGATTGCCGATTATCAGTCGGAACTCGAAAAACAATGGATTGAGGAACTGAAATCCAAATATCCTGTAAAAGTTAATAAAAAAGCATTAAAGAAACTGCAATAGCCGAATTTTTAGTAATTTTGGTGTCGATTGATAATCGACCATGCTTATGACACATTTGAAGTCAGTTGCTATACTATTGTTCGCCGCCTGCCTCACCTCTTGTGGGGGAGGCGGTGACGCTGCTATTGACCGCAGCGATATGGTTGCACGGGTAGGGAAGTCGGTGCTGACGATGCCTGAATTGATGGAAAAAGTGCCTTACGGGCTAACTCCGGATGACAGTGTGCGTTTTGTGAGCGCATATGTGCGTCAGTGGGTCGATGCCCGGATTATGGGAGAAGTGGCGGCAAGAAATATTCCCGACATGCCGTCTGTAGAAGAAAAGGTCAACGCTTACCGGAATGAACTTATAATGATGGAGTACCGGCGTCTGATGTATGAGCAGAATAAACCTGCGGAATTGTCGGAAGATAGCCTTAAGGCATATTATGGGCAACATCGTGATGATTTCCGGCTTGAAGTTCCGATAATAAAAGGTATTTTCGTCAAAATGCCTGATAATGCAGTCCGTCTTAATGAGATAAGGAAGTGGATTAAATCGGGAAGCGAGGATGACCTTGACAAGATTGAGAAATATCAGCTTACCGATCCCAAGGCTATGGAATATGACTATTTTGCCGATAGTTGGACCGACTGGGGAAAGATAGCCGGTCGCATGCCTTTGGATTTTAATGCCTCACCGGAAATGCTTGCCCGCATGAACAAGGATTTTGAAATGACTCGTAATGGTTACACTTATATACTGAAAGTTACCGATGTGTTGTCGAAAGATGCCGTTGCTCCATTCGAGACCGTTAAAGAGAATATCCGTGATTTCATTGCCGGTACCATGCGTGTCGAGTATGACCGTCGGCTTCGACAGCATCTTTATGAGGAAGGACTCAAAAGTGGTGATGTGGAGATAAATATCGATATCGCTCAGTCAGAGAAAACTAAAAATGGCGAATAATAAATAATATATATATATATATAAACGTGAAACTGACCAGAACTATTACATTATGTGCATTGGGTGCCGCAGCAGCCTTTACCGTGGCACAGAACAATATAGCCGAGGAAGTGGCATGGTGGATAGGTGACGAGCCTATTTACAAGTCGGAGGTAGAAGAAATGTACCAGACGATGTTATACGAACGCGCCGACATTAACGGTGATCCTTATTGTGTAATTCCTGAAAAGCTTGCCGTAGAGAAGCTGTTTCTACATCAGGCAGAGTTGGATTCCGTGGAGGTTCAGGATGGTATGGTCGCTTCCGAGGTAGACCGACGTATCAACATGATGATTGCAAATCTCGGCACACAGGAGAAGCTTGAAGAGTTTTACCGTCGACCGTTACCCGAAATAAGGGAGACCATGATGGATGCCATGCGTAATAACTATAAAGTGTCGCAGGTGCAGAAGTCGCTCACCGACAACCTGAAAGTTACTCCTTCCGATGTAAGAAGATATTTCTCTTCTTTGCCGGCTGATTCAATCCCGTTTGTACCCCTTCAAGTCGAGACTCAGATAATGACGCTCAATCCTGTCATACCGCGCGAGGAAATAGACGAGGTTAAAGCGCGTCTTCGTGATTTCGCTGACCGTATCAACAAAGGGGAGTCAGATTTCTCAACTCTCGCCATATTGTATTCCGAGGACGGAAGTTCCATTCGTGGCGGTGAACTTGGTTTCATGGGTAAAGGACAGCTCGTGCCTGAATATGCTGCCGTGGCGTTTAACCTCAATGATCCCAAGAAAGTGTCTAAGATAGTTGAGACTGAATATGGCTTCCATATTATCCAGCTCATAGAAAAGCGTGGTGACCGCATCAACACGCGTCACATACTTCTTCGCCCGAAGGTAAGCGACAAAGACCTTACCGAGGCTATTCACCGTCTTGACACGGTTCGTGCAGATATCCTTGCGGAGAAAGTGACTTTTGAAGATGCGATACCCTATGTTTCGCAAGATAAGGATACTCGAAACAACCGTGGTGTGATGGTAAACGAAAATACGGGTACAACACGGTTCGAGATGTCACAGCTGCCTCAGGAAGTGAGCCGCGAGGTGAGCAAGATGCAGGTCGGTGAATTGTCGAAACCTTTCATAATGAAGGATCCTAAGCGTAACCGCGATATAGTTGCGATTGTAAAACTGACCAACCGCATCGAGGGTCATCGTGCCAATCTAAGTGACGATTACCAGATGATAAAGGGTATGTATGAGGAATCGCAGAAATCAAAGATTATCTCCGACTGGATTGAAAAGAAGATTAAAGATACCTATGTGCGTATCGAAGACGGTTGGCGTAATTGCGATTTCACTCATGAAGGCTGGATAAAAACATCGGCAAGTGAAAAGTAACGGAAATAATAATATACCATCATTGAGGCACGGGAGAATTTTTATTCTCCTGTGCCTTTTGGGTGTTCTTGTGCCGTCATTCCTTTTTGGAGGTCCGGTGACTGAAAAAGTGAAGTTGCCGGTTTCGGCAAAGGCGAAGCGAATACCGATAAAACCTACCATTCCGGATGTTGACCGTACCCGCGACAGCCGTGTGTTTCTCGAACATGCTGACCGTCTGTGGATGGATGAGAGGATAAGTTCTGAATTTCAGATGGTGACCGGCAATGTCATGTTCCGCAAAGGTGGCATGTTCATGTATTGTGATAGTGCCAATTTTTATGAAAGTACCGGCTCTCTTCAGGCTTACGGTAATGTAAGGATGGAGCAGGGCGATACCCTCTTTGTATATGCCGACGAGCTTGACTATAAGGGTGACACTGAATTTGCCACGTTTTATGGCGATGGTTCCAATCCCGTGAGACTCATTAACAAGGACGTCACCTTGTCTACCTATATTTTCTATTATGATATAGCTGCCAATCTCGGATATTATGATAATGAGGGTAAGATTACCGATGCTGAAAATCAGTTGACATCGGGCTATGGAGAGTATAATCCCGATACCAAGGAAGCCGAATTCAGGGAGCATGTGGTGCTTCAGGATATAGCCGGTGAGGACTTCCGGATGACAACTGAGATTTTGCGTTACAATACCGACACTCATATAGCCAATATCGTAAGTCCGTCGGTCATTGTCACCGACAGCGCGACTGTGTATTCCAGCAATGGATGGTTTGATACCGAAGCGGAAGTTTCTGAATTGTATGACCGTTCACTTGTGGTGACAACCCGTGGTAACACACTTACCGGAGATACTATATTTTACGACCACCCTGCCGGATTCGGACAGGCATGGGGAGGAATGGTGCTGACCGATTCGATACGTCAGGCGGCTATCGAAGGCGACTACGGATTTTATTATGAGGCAAACGACAGCTCTTTTGCCACAGGCAGAGCGCGTATTTTGGAATATAGCCGTCAGGATACTCTTTACATGCATGGCGACACAGTGCGCACCTACCTTCTCCGGGAAGACTCGACACATGTCATGACAGCCTATCCGCGCGTCCGTTTCTGGCGAATCGATGTGCAGGGATTATGTGATTCGCTTAGCTTCATGGAGCGGGATTCAATCATGTACATGCACCGTCATCCGATTGTGTGGAATGAAGAACGTCAGGTCTTTGGAAATGTAATTAATGTGCATTTCAATGATTCTACTGCCGACTGGGCGAAACTGCCCGATTTCGGCTTCCTCGCGGAACATGTCGATGAGGAGTTTTACAATCAGTTGTCGGGGAAAGAGATGTTGGCGCAGTTTGAAAACGGAACCTTGCGTCAGCTTGACGTGAGTGGCAATGTCGAGGTGATATCCTTGCCGCAGGAAGATGATTCCACCTATAATAAGATAGTCAATTCGGAAAGCAGTTTTCTTCAGGGATTATTTAAGGAGGGTAAACTTGAGCGCATGATGATGTGGCCTGAGGTTACCGGCACCGTGACCCCGTTGTACCTTGCAAAGAAGTCGCTATTTTATTTACCCTCGTTCCAGTGGTACGATGCACTTCGTCCTAAGGATAAAGACGATATTTTCAATGTTCCTCCCGAAATGGAGGCGTTGTTGAAAGAGCCTGACCCGTCGGCTCGTCGCCGTCGAACCGATTAGCGGTAGCTCCGCAGCGGGGGCACAAAGGCATCGGGAATATGCTCGATTTTATATCCGGTCTCCGGACTGCCGATGATGGCGATTATGTCAAACTGCACTTCGTGAGGAAACTGGTATTGGATTACAAATGAATTGGCGGCTGCGCAGATGCGGTTGATTTTCTGCGGAGTGATTGCCTCGAGCGGGTCAAAAGACCCTGCCGAACGTGTCTTGACCTCGACAAAAATTATCCTGTTCCCTTTGATGGCGATAATATCGAGTTCGTAAAATCCTTTTCGGGTATCTTGCTCTATAATAGTATAGCCGCGCGTGATGAGATATTCACGCGCGACTTTTTCGCCCCATTGTCCGAGGTCGTTGTGTTGTGCCATTTGTATGCGACTATAGGCGTTTTACATGAATGTCGCCGGAACTTGATTCGTCTGAGTCTATATTCTTACCCGTGCAATATATATCACCGCTTGAATAAGTTCTTGCCTTCACATTGATTGCATTCAATGATTTTGCCATGATGTCGCCACTTGAATTGGTCGTGAATGTTGCATCGGTGCAGTTGCCTGATAATTTGATATCACCCGAACTTCCTGTTTCTGCATATACGGTAGTAGCTGAAACATTCCCAATCTTGATATCTCCTGAACTCTGTGTCCGGGCATTAAAGTTAGTACATGCAACATTTTTTGCTTCGATATCACCTGAACTGCCGGTCTGCGCCTTGAAGTTCTTGCACTTGATGGCGTGAGCTTCTATGTCTCCGCTTGAATTAGTTGAGAAAGTCACGTCACCGGTAACATCGAGATTACTTTCGATATCGATATCACCCGAACTTCCGGTAGTAAAAGTGGTTACATCCGGAGCAGTTACTTTAACGACTACCTTGGTATTGTTTAGCACGAGGTTGACAGGAGTTTTATAACCAATTTTTAATTCTTTTCCCGATACTTTTACATCGACATATTCCATTATGTTGTCGGGCGCCGATATGACGATGCTTTGAGTTGCCGATTGCCGGAACTCGACATCCACAGATGATGTGGTGGTAATACTATTGAAGTTACCTGTCGTGACATTTTTTGTCACGATATTTTTACTCCCATAGATGGTTTTAGTCTCAGCGCAGGCTGATGTCGGTATGAGTACCGCTGCTGCCAAAAGTGATGTAATCAATTTGTTCATGATTGTGATATTATTAATTGTACTTTATGTTAGATGCATTATAGTTTTTAAAAGTTGCATTGTCCACGAAAAAAGAGGGGCTGATTTTCGCAAATATACGATTATTTTGTCTAAATTTGTTATTAATGAGCGTGAAACCGGAAATTTCTTTAATAGTGCCCGTCTATAATGTCGAGCCATATTTGACCGAGTGTGTGGAGAGCATACGTCGTCAGGATTTCGATGCCTTTGAGGTGCTGTTGGTTGATGACGGCTCTACTGATGGCTCGTCACGTATTTGCGATCTCATGGCTTCCGGCGACTCACGCTTCAGGGTGATTCACAGGCAGAATGGCGGTACATCTGTGGCTCGCAATGCAGGAGTGGCTGCTGCCGGGGGGCGATATATAGCGTTTATGGATAGTGATGATGTAATTCATCCTTCATATCTTTCCCGGCTTTATCAGATTATCACTGATAGCGACGCGGATATTGCCATGGTAAAGTTTGCTGAAGGGGAATCGCCTGATTTTTCAAAAATGTCTCTTCCCGAAAAGCCTGTAGCTCAACTGTCTCCTATGGTAGCTTTGGAGCGGACGCTGTATCAAGATGGTCTTGATACAAGCCCATGCTGCAAGCTTTACAGACGACATTTATTTGAGTCGTTCAACTTTATTCCCGGACTACTCTATGAAGACTTGGACTTCATTTCACGGATTCTTCCTTCGGTCAATAAAGTAGCGGTCAGCGACGATGTGTTATATTACTATCGTCATCGTAAAGGAAGCAATATCGGGTCATTTACGCTTAAACGGCTGGATGTGCTGGACATCACGGAGAATATTTGTAAACGAGTGGAGCAATACGGTGAATCCATGCAGTTGGCGGCTCGTGACCGTCGGTTGAGTGCCGCTTTCAATATGTTTATCCTTCTTGTAGCCAATGGATATGGAGATTCTGCCGCCTCTGACCGTTGCTGGGATATAATCAGGTCTCTCCGCGGGGGCGAGCTGTTTAATGGCAAGGTGAGGTTAAAGAATAAACTCGGTGTGTTGCTCTCTTATGGGGGAAGACGCTTGTTTTCGTTAATTTCAAGAATAGTAAGATTATGAGAGTGTTTGACGCAGCAGATGAAGCGGTATTCGCCGGCTTATGTGATGCACTCGCTGAAAAAGTAAGAGATAGAGTCGGGAATCCCGATGTGATTCTTGGTATACGTAACGGCGGTGTTGCTGTAGCTGCCGCCTTCTCTGCATATTTTCCCGGTGCACGTCTTGGCTATGTCTCGGCACGTCGACCCTCTACCGGGAAAAAAGAAAAGATGCGGCTTAAACGGTTTCTGCGTCATCTTCCGGTACGTCTTTTGGATAATCTGCGCATACTTGAGGCACGGTTTCTTGCTTATTCAGAAAATCCGGATAGGGAAGTGAATCTTGACATCTCTCCGGAAATATTTGAATTGATGGCGGTGCCATCAACGAAAGTGGTTGTGGTGGATGATGCCGTTGATTCAGGCTATACCTTGCAGGCGGTCATAGGGGAACTTTCCCGGATTACAACCGCAAAGCTCTTTACAGCCGCAATTACAGCCACGACTTCAGCTCCCGCAGTGAAACCTGATGTCACCCTGTTTAGTGATAATGTATTAGTTAGGTTCCCATGGTCAATGGATGCAAAACGCTGACTCCTGTTGTGGTTGTTGACCTTGACGGGACACTCGTGGATGTGAACACTTTCCGCGAATACATCCTTTTTGTCACAAAGCAGCTTTTAAAACAAGGCAAGCTGTTGGCTGCCGCAAAGGTTATTACGGCTGTAGCATTACGCAAGACCCGGTTTATTTCCCACTCGGAAATGAAAAAACGCATATTGGTCGCTACGCAGAAAATTATGACGAATGACAACCTGGATTTGCTTACGCGCCGCTTGCTGGGAAGATTGAATGTCGATGTATTTGATAAACTTGAGCGGTATCGTGCTGATGGATACCTGGTGTTGCTTGCCACTGCCGCTCCGGAAATATATGCCCGGCCTCTTGCGGAAGCTTTGCGCTTTGACGGTTGCGTGGCGACATCTGATGTTGCTCCCGATAATGAAGCATGGAATGAGAATGTCGGTGAGGTAAAACTTGCTTCCGTGCGCGATTATGTGTCTTCTATAGAAGGTCATATTTCGGTTGTCATGACCGATCATTACGATGACCTTCCGCTGATGCGCCACAATACGGGAATGAATATACTTGTCAATCCGTCGGAAAAAACCGTATCGGCGATTTCACGACACAGGATTGTTTTTACAGTCATGTAAGGACTCTCCGTCCCTGCCTATCGCGGTCAATAGCCGTGTGACAGCTTCATCAGTATTGCCTTCGCTTGCCTCAAGACATTTGATGAAGAATGACCCTATTATGGCTCCGGCGGAATAGTGGCAGGCATCATTGAATGTGACGGGATTGGAGATACCGAAGCCTATTAGACGTTCATGCAAAAGCTCGAGACTGTCGATATGTCGGAAATACGCTTTTTGCTCATCATTAAACTGGTCTTTTGTGCCAGTAGTTGAAGCCGATGATACCATATATATGAAACCGTCGCAATTATTATCAATAAGCCTTATACGTTCATCTGATGTCTCCGGAGTTATGAGCATTATTACAGGTATGTCATATTTCTCGCACAATGGCTTATAGTCCCTCATGTATTCCGCAAAAGGAAGATCAGGGATAATCAATCCGTCAATACCCACTTCCTTGCATTTTCTGAATAGTGGTTCGATACCATATTGCATCATGGGGTTAAGATAGCCCATTAGGACTAACGGTATATCGGGGTGTTGTCGGCGAGCTTCGGCGATTTCTGAAAATAGTAAGGTAAGATTCATGCCGTTGTGCAAGGCGATTGACGAACTGTGTTGTATTACCTCCCCGTCAGCCATCGGGTCTGAAAACGGCACCCCGATTTCTATCATGTCAATGCCCTTTTCAGCAAGTGAATTGATTATGTCGACAGTTGAGTCGAGTGTCGGGAAACCTGCGGTAAAATATATTGATAATATATCAGATTTTTTTCTCCCAAAAAGGTGTTGTATCCGGTTCATGTTCGTTGAATTTTCTAAGTGATAATATAAAATTTACAAGTTTGCTTATGTCTTTGATTCCCGGTGAGGTTTCGAAGCGGCTGTTAATATCTATGCCCGCCATTCCGGGGCGCATTGCCTTTATGATATTGTTGATATCTCCGGCATCAATCCCTCCGCTGAGTAAATAGGGCGTTTCAAGGTCATAGCTTTCAAGCAGTTGCCAGTCAAATTTCTTGCCCGTACCTCCATGACAGGAACTTTTGGTGTCAAATAAGAACATATCTACAACTCCGTCATATATGGCAAGATTTTGCAAATCCTGACTGTTTTCGATACCTATCGCCTTAAACACTGTGAAACCCTTTGATTTCAGCCTCCGGCATTGTTCGGGTGACTCCGCTCCGTGTAACTGGATTATGTGGATGCCATAGCGGTCACATACCCCGGAAATATATTCATCGTCTTTGTCGACAAATACCGCTACCGGTCTCACAAATGGCGGCAAGGATTTCACTGCATCGGGATTTAGCAGTGACGCATCGCGTGGGGATGCCTCATGAAATATGAATCCCATAAGCATGGGGGTGAGCGATGCTACAGCCGCGATATTTTCTTCTTCGCGCATGCCACATATTTTTATCATCATGTCGGCATGGAGCGGTTTGTTATGTCTTTGTTCAGAGTTCATTAATAAACTGTTTTAATGCCTTTCCGGGCGATGGTTGAATCATAAAACGCTCGCCGATAAGAAAACCGTCATAGCCTGCATCACGCAGCCGGTGGATTTCATCCGGAGATGATATTCCACTTTCGGCAATTTTCACTACATCGGCAGGTAGCGAAGCCACGATGCTAAGTGATGTATTGGTGTCGGTACGGAAAGTTGTGAGATCTCGATTATTTACACCGACCATATCCGCTTCAGGTACAAATCGGTCAAGGTCGGCGGTTGAATGAAGTTCAAGCAACACTTCGAGTCCGAGATTATGGGCAAGTGAAGTATATCTTGTAATTTCATCGAAACTCAATACCGCCGCTATGAGTAAAACAGCCGAAGCGCCGAATATACGCGCCTCATATATCTGTCGCTCGTTAACTATGAAATCTTTGCGCAGTAAGGGCAATCGCGTTGTTTCACTTGCAAGGGCGAGGTCACTGAGGGCACCTCCGAAAAATACAGTGTCGGTAAGCACCGAACATGCAGCTGCACCTGCCGCTTCATATTCCGGTACAATATCGCTGACAAGTGCGAGCGGATGGATTTCTCCTTTGGAAGGCGACCTACGCTTGAATTCAGCTATGATACCGTTAGTACTCTCTTTTATAGCCTTGCTCATTGATGCCGGTGCGTTTAAAAAGAGCCTTGGCGTAAGTTCATTGGTGATATTGCCTCCACGCGCGTTTAGTGCCTCGACTTCGCGCCGTTTGTTATCGACTATCTTTTGTAATATGTTGTTCATTGTCAGGCTTAACTGTTTAGTTCTACAAATCGGTTGAAACATCTCAAGGCATTGCCTCCGCGTATAGATTCATCAGCGCGGGCGATAGCATCTTCAATAGATAATGCAGGATTAAGTGTAGTGAGCGCGAAAGCGGCATTTGCCACCACACAGTCATGCTGCGCCCTTGTGCCTTTCCCTTTAATGACATTATCAAAAATCTTTGCTGCATCGGCAGGGGTGTCACCACCGGAAAGTTCATCCTGTCGTGCCGTTGCAAAACCAAGTGACTCCGGCGTGTAAAGCTCTTCTTTTCCCTGCCGGGACACCTTGAATGGTGACGTGAGCGATACTTCGTCATAGCCGTCGAGCGAGTGGACAACCGTACATTGTACTCCCTCCTCTTGTGCGATATAGTTATATAACCGCATCAGTTTGAGATTATATACACCGAGGAGGCGGTAATGCGGCAGTGTAGGATTGACAAGTGGTCCGAGCATATTGAAGAAAGTGCGCACTCCGAGTGATTTCCTTGCCGGCGCAACACTTTTCAGTGCCGGGCTGAAGAAAGGGGCATGTAGATATGCCACTCCGCTTTTATCAAGCGACCGACGCAAGCGGTCACTGTCGGAGGTGAATTTGATTCCATGCTGTTCAAGTACGTTTGACGCACCCGATATCGAACTTGCTCCGTAATTACCGTGTTTCACAACTTTTTCGCCCGCACCAGCTACCACAAAGCACGATGCCGTCGAGATATTGAATGTGTTTTTGCCGTCGCCTCCGGTACCTACTATATCGATTGCCTTAACGTCACCGAGATTTACCGGCAGACGGCGTTCAAGAAGCGCGTCACGAAATCCGCTTAACTCATCGATGGTAATGCTGCGCATGAGGTAGACTGTCATGAAGGCTGACAACTGCGCATCGTTATATTTCGAGTCGGCGATATTGAGCAGTATATCGCGCGATTCTTCACGCGAAAGACTTTTATGCTCAAACATCTTTTGTAATATATTTTTCATCGTTTATCAGTGATTTAACCAGTTTGACAATATTTTTGTCCCGTCGGGAGTCAGAATGGATTCAGGATGAAACTGTACACCTCTTACATCCAAGGTCTTGTGGCGCAACGCCATGATTTCCCCTTCATCGCTTATTGCTGTCACTTCCAGGCAGTCGGGTAATGCCTCATTGTCAACTACCCAGGAATGATACCTGCCTACATCTATACGTTTTGGCATATTATTGAAAATGTAGTCGTCGGCGGTAATTGAGATGGTTGACCGGATGCCGTGGTACACGGTCGATAGATTGCGTAGTGTGGCGCCGAAACATTCCCCGATTGCCTGTTCGCCGAGACAGATGCCGAGTATCGGTTTGCTCGCGGTGTAACGCTTCAGCAATTCGGGAAGTATGCCCGCTTCCGACGGTATGCCCGGTCCCGGAGAGATGATTATTTTGTCATAAATTGCCACGTCATCTTTTGATATTTCATCGTTACGATAGATATCGGGTGTGAATCCAAGTTCACGGACTGCGTGGACTATATTGTAAGTGAATGAATCGTAATTGTCGAGTATCAGGAGCTTCATGATTAATAGTGTTTAGTGACCGAATGTCTCGGCATATTTCACCGCGTTTACAAGTGCGCCGAGTTTGTTGTTGGTTTCCTGCAATTCATTTTCAGGCACTGACCGCGCCACGATGCCTGCCCCCGCCTGGGAATATAGTTTACCTCCATGACTGAGAAAACTGCGTATGGTGATGGCATGGTTGATATTGCCGTTAAATCCTATGAACCCTATGCAACCTCCATAGATTAGGCGGTTATGAGGCTCTATCTCGTCGATAAGTTGCATCGCCCTCACTTTTGGTGCCCCGCTAAGGGTGCCCGCAGGGAAGGTTGCGGCATATAACCTGTAGACATCGGCATTTTCGGGAAGAGTGGCGCTTACACGTGATACCATGTGAATCACATGAGAATAATACTGTATTTGCTTCAGAAACTCGATTTCCACCTTACCGCCGCTACGTGCCAGGTCGTTCCGTGCCAGGTCTACGAGCATGATATGTTCGGCGTTTTCCTTGGCATCGGCAAGAAGTGCCTGTGCGAGTTCTCGGTCATGCTGGTCGTCGCCTGTGCGTCGGAAAGTTCCGGCAATCGGGTCGATGTAAGCACGGTTGCCTTCCACACGTAAATGTGTCTCCGGAGAAGAACCGAATATACGGAAATTCCCGAAATCGAAATAGAAAAGATACGGTGACGGATTTACACACCTCAAAGCCCTGTACACATTAAACTCATCGCCCTTGAATGCCTGGCAGAACCGGCGCGAAAGCACAATCTGGAATACGTCGCCACGCATTGCATGTCGGATGCCCTCTTTTACCATCTCCAGATACTGACTGTCAGTGATGGTTGAGCTCGCCTCACCGGTGGCGTGAAAAGGATATTGCGCCACATTATTATTGCGTATTATACTGAGAAGCTCTTCAATGCACGATTCTTCTCCCGGTATCAGATGCTCGTAGACTACCATCTGGTTTTTGAAATGATTGACGCGGATGACGAAGCGGTATAATACATATTTCATGTCAGGTATGGAGGCGAGTTCCTTGTCACGCTTTGTAATCTCTACTTTGTCGAAGTAACGTACACAGTCGTATGCCGTATATCCGAAAAATCCGTTGGCATCGTTTAGCGGTTGACCTGTAATATTGAAAGATTCCACATACTCCTTCAGGCGTTGCATGACTTGGCTTTTGTGTGTCACGGGGCTATTCTCCGATTTTCCATCCGGATATTCCGCTATGGTGGTGTCATTGCTTACCGTGAAAGATGCTATCGGATGTACGCCGATGTAGCTTACCGAATTTTGTGATGTATGATAGTCGGAACTTTCAAGAAGTGCCGATTCAGGATATAAATCTCGTATTTTAAGATATATCCCGACCGGTGTTTCAAGGTCGGCGGGGACTACGCGTGATACTATTTTAATATTTTGTGTCATGATATTGCGTTAATTAATTTTGATTAGCTGACAGATTATCCATAAGCGACATATAGGTGTGCATGTCCTTATCGCCTCTACCGGAAAGATTGATGACTACAATGTCATCGGGTTTAAATCTTTTCTTGTCGAGTACACCGAGGGCGTGAGCCGATTCAAGTGCGGGAATGATACCTTCTGTACGGGTAAGATTGAATGCCGCATTCAGAGCTTCGTCGTCAGTAACCGGGATAACCTCGCTTCTGCCGGAGGTGGCGAGGTAGGCGTGTAGCGGTCCGATGCCGGGATAATCCAGACCGGCGGATATAGAATATGGCTCGATGATTTGTCCGTCGGCGGTCTGCATGACCATGGTACGTGCTCCGTGGATGATACCTTCTCTGCCGGCACACATTGTAGCGGCTGTCATGTCGGTGTTGACACCTTTTCCGGCAGCCTCCGCCGCAATCAGCTTTACTTCAGGTTCACTGATGAAGTGATAAAATGCCCCGGCAGCATTGCTCCCTCCGCCTATGCAGGCTATCACATAATCGGGATTCTCTCTTCCTTCATGTTCAAGAAGCTGTTTTTTGATTTCTTCACTGATGACCGACTGGAAATATGCTACCATTTCGGGATAGGGGTGTGGTCCGACTGTGCTCCCGATTACATAGAAACTGTCGGGGTGACAGCACCAGTCGCGAATAGCCTCGTTGGTGGCGTCTTTAAGGGTCTTGTTGCCGGAATGTACAGCCACGACTTTTGCCCCGAGCATTTTCATTCGTTGTACATTGGGTTGTTGACGCGCGATGTCGGTTGCTCCCATATAGACAGTGCAGTCAAGGTTCATGAGCGCACACACTGTAGCTGTGGCAACTCCGTGCTGTCCCGCGCCGGTTTCGGCTATGATGCGGGTTTTGCCCATTCGTCGGGCAAGTAGTACGGAGCCGATGGCATTGTTGATTTTATGCGCTCCGGTGTGATTGAGGTCTTCGCGCTTGAGATAAATATTGGTGCCGTATGTGTCGCTTAGTCGGGTGGCACGATAGAGCGGTGAGGGGCGTCCCACATAATTACGTAACAGTTGGCGGTATTGGTCGTTAAACTCTTTGTCAGCTGCATAGCGGTAAAATGCCTCTTTCAGCTGTTCTACGCTTCGGTTGAGAATTTCGGGTATGTATGCTCCTCCGAAATTGCCATAGTATCCGGCATCATCCACGGGGAGGATGCGGCTGAATGTTGATGTCATGAGAAAAAAATATAATGAAATAAAAAAGAGTGCCATCGAGATATAAATCCGATGGCACTCCATTAATAATTAGTAAGATAGAATTTTCTTATTCACATTATCCAAAATATGATTGCCATCGATAGTTATTACCGATGTGCCACCAATAAGAAGTATGGATAATTGAGATATTCATGATGTAACTTTCTTTTCGTTGCAAATATACGCTGTTTTATTGATAATACAAATTTTTTACCTAAAAAGTTTAATTTTTTTTATTTTGAAGATGCTATGAACAATTAAAGTGGCAGTAGCGTTAAAAGAGCATAAATACATTAAACTTTATTTATGGATAACAAGAGCATAAAGGGAACCCGGACAGAAAAGAATCTTCTGAAATCATTCGCAGGTGAGTCACAGGCGCGCGGTCGCTATACAATTTTTGCCGAGGTGGCGAAAAATGAAGGCTACGAGCAGATTGCAGCTATTTTCCTTGAGACAGCCGAACAGGAATATGTACATGCCAAGAGCTTTTTCAGTTTCCTCGACGAAGGTATGCTGGAAATCACGGCTTCTTATCCTGCCGGTCCGATTGGGGATACGATGCGTAATCTCCAGGAAGCAGCCGCAGGTGAACACGAAGAATGGTCAGATATGTATCTGGAATTTGCCCGTGTTGCCCAGGAAGAAGGCTTTCCACGCATAGCGTCACATTTTAAATTGGTGGCATCTGTGGAGCAGGGACATGAAGCCCGTTATCTGAAACTTCTTGAACGGCTCCAAAGTGACACGATGTTCAAGGATGATGAGGAAGAAGAATGGCAATGCCGGTTTTGCGGCTATATTCACCGCGGCAAGTCAGCACCCGGGAAGTGTCCCGTATGTGGAAAGGAACAGGGCTATTTTGAACGTAAGAAAAATAATTATTGAATCTGTTTTGTTGGAATATATATGATTCGGTCCGGATTGCTGTTGTCAGTGGTCCGGATAATTTTTTGTTAGTAGTCGTTTCTAAATTTGCATGTATAGTGGCAGGCAGCGGGTGAGATACTGCTTTGCTGTGGACCACGGCAGGTAAATCCTTTCATCGCCCGGAATCAATGTTACAGGCACTTCGTTCAGGTCAATTCTTACATACAATTTCCCGTTTTTTGTACGGAAAAGTATTATCTGAAGATTGGATGCCATCGGGACTACATGGAAGTTCTGCCAGTGGGATGCGACAGTATCAAAATAGTTTGTCATGTAATAACAGCCCGGTAAGTGCATGAGTGACAGCAGGGGCATCAGTGTCTCTGCATGTCCGAAGCGTAATTGTACGCGCATATCGCTTCTGCGTTCCGCTACATCATCAGTTGTAGTTATAAGATTCAGTAGCAGGTCGGCGGCGATGTCGGCAGGTACGGTTGAGATGGTGTTCGCCGTGCGTTCAAGATATTGCTTCAGGTTGTTGCATGACCACAGGCGGTTATACTCTTCTTCAGTGAAAAAGCGCATTACATCTATATTATATCCCATTGCGCTCAGTCCCGCAAGAAGTCCGTATTCTGTAAGTGCAAGATCGCGGAACTGCTCTTCGTCAAGCGGATAGTTCTCTCCGAGAACGCGTTTTATCGGTGCTGTAGTAGCTGTCTCGGCGATGAATCCTTTCAAGACATCTTCATACGGTTTGTTTTCGCGATAATCGATGTAGTCCTGGTCGATATCAAACGGTCGCATAAGAGGAGAATTTTGACGCCCCGACGAGGTGAATATCTCAAGACGGTTGTTCATACGCGCCAGCTGGTGAGTGAACGAATACATGCTCATGATGCATCGTGGGGCGTAGGATGACAATGCCGTGATTTTCCCATTACTGAACAGATTGGGATAATTGGTAAACATTCTTGCCGCAATACCGCGCTGCTCAGCCATGCCAAGTGAATCGAGAGCGCCCCATTTGCCGTTGCTGCGGGTTATTACATTTTCTGTCACCTGAAGCAACTCTTTTCCGAGTGGTGTAATAGTGCCGAGAGAATCTGCATGTTCAAGCGCACGTTTGATTGCGAGCGGTCGGGATGCTGATGCCGGATAGCGCGCGCCATGCCGCCCGACGTGGTTGACCATTACGGGAGTGAGCGAGTCGGGATAGCTGATAGATTCTTTTGGCGCGGGGTAGGGCATCGCACTACCTTCACATTGGGTAGAATTGTATGTTATCATACCGGGAGTTGCGCCAAAAAGAGTGGTGGCGGAAATAATTATATAAAGAATTGCGGATATCCTTTTCATTGTTTATAAATTTGTAGTTTCAAAAGTAAGAAAATTTTATGACATTACCTACCGAGATAACTCATCTTATTCATAAAAACGAGATAGAAGAGGCAATTGTTGCTATAACGCGACTCATAGAAAATAGTCACGGTAACGCTTGTTTGTTTTTTGAACGGGGAAGGCTTTTTTGGCGTTTGGAGCGACGTCGTGATGCTATCAGCGATTATGCCAGGGCTGCAGAACTTGACCCGTCATCGCCGGCGGCGGAAGCATTGGAACAGGCGATGACTATAATGCAGTTTTATGATAAAAGCCGATACAATCCATAAATGGGTGTCGGCTTTGCACATCATTGTTAATGTGTTTTAAATATCGATAGATTATATGTCACTATATTCATATTTTAAACGAATATAAACGAAAAATTTATTAATAATCGAGGTTTGATGTTACTTTTTTTGTAGATTTGCAAATGTTTTCAGAGGCGACTCTGGAGTATTAACATTAAGTTTTTTGTGCAATTAGTTTAGGCGAATTATGGAAGAATCTGCAAAGAAAAGAGGCGGTCGTCGCCCCGGTGCAGGCCGCAAAAAATCGACCGTAAAGCGTTATGGCTTTAATGCGCCGGCGACAGTGCATGCGGTTCTCGAACAGGTTGACAGCATCACTGATTTTATCTGTGAGGCTGTTATCAAGCATGGGCAAGACAAAGGTCTGTGCTGACATAACTACCCAGGAATTTGATGCATGCATAAACTAATGAAAGCTGTCTTTTAAAGACAGCTTTTCTTTTTCTTTCCCCGAAGCCATTTGGATTCTTTTGATGCTGCAAACTCAATGAGGCGGGTGATGTCGCAGGGGGGTGGTATTATGGTGCGATTGATAACGGGTGAGGTGGAATCAGTCTGTAATTGCTACCGCTTTATTATGTTAAATTCCAGTTTCTGCAGACCTTTTTTGTAGACATTGGCAAGAATAAGCGCATATCTGACTTTCTCGCCGGAGCCCATGGACAGGATGCGGGCAAATTCTTCTTCAGTCACTACATTCTTGAACATCGGACCATGTGATTCGTTGCGTACCAAACGTATTTTGTCGGTAAAAGGTGACAATACATACGAATAAGTTGCCTGATAAGGCACACTATGAAATTTCACCCAGTTCGGATCTTTGTGATCAAGGAGATCCACCAGCCAGATACGCGCTTTATCGTAGGATGGTAACGGTGAAACTTTGTCATACTGAACTTTACTATCTATTTTACCTTCATCATCAATAACGATAGCACTACCTACAGCATATTTCTCGAAAGGACACAAGTCATAGTACTCTATGTCGGCTTCCGTCGTTATCTCCTTGTCGACCGGAAGTTCAGGGTCTACTACGTGTCTGTCTGCAAGAATCTTGATAAGTGAATATGTGCGGTCGGAAGCATCGGCGCGTGGATTGGCGAGTATGGTACGCTTCACAGAAAGGTAATACTCATGTTCACGCTCGTAGGTGAAACCTTCGATTTCATTAAAACTGAGTTGCAGTGTCTCGCCGGGAAAATCTTCCGACTCGACGAGCATGCAATCTATTGGGTGCTCCATTTTGTCGTCAGACGAGGCATACATTATGCCTGTTTCTGCCGACACTTGCATTCTGATTTCTTTAACTGAATCTTTTGGCTTTTTATCATCGCTACATGCAGTCAGCCCTGCCGCTGCGATGAATGCCATGAGCAACATTATAAGAAAGTTTCTATTTTTCATTCTTTTCAAGGTTTAATTCTTTCCTGCTTAATAAACACCGAAAAACTCTCTGACATATCTTTTTATCGGAAAGTTCGTTTCTTCCTCAAAAGTCTGAAAAACTTTGAAGAAGGAAATATTATCAACCATAATTGTAATCAAAGACATCTCCGGGATTGAATAAACCATCCTTGCACCTTGCACGATATTCGGAATACATCTTAGGATATTTATTTTTGAACTGTAAGGCAATTCCTTTTCCCATTGCTCCGGCACAATTACATCCCATGTGCATAATTGTTTACACCCACAATATTAAATATGTCACCTTTTTCAATAAATTGAATCATAACCAATCTTGTTTTAATAGTTTTAATCTTCAATTATTTCCCAATATCCTCCGTTCTTGGGCCCTATATGCCTGATAAGTAAAGACATTTTCGGAATTTCCCGTTCTATTGTGCTTATGGAAACATTCAGAATTGAGGACATCTCCATCATACTTATCGTGGGATTAGATCTTATCAAATCTAAAATTGCATTTTGTCTTGAAGTTAGAATTTTACCCTCATTTTTACCCTCATTTTTACCCTCATTTTTACCCTCATTTTTACTGACATCATCAGTTCTTCTTTGTATAGCTGACTTGAGTGGGAATGATACAACAGCGATTGTGCGGTCGCTCTCGATAGTCGGACGGGTTCCGGTCAGTGATTCCCAACTTACAAGTTTATTCATTCCGTAGCCGGCGTTTTCAGCTATGCCAACAAAACGGAATAATTTGGCAATCGTTGGATTACGAAGTTTAGAGTAAATCCTCCCGAGGATGTCTTTTACCGGAAGAGGGAAAGCGCCTCCGTTCATAAACTCGATATGGTCGGTATAGACACGGATACAAGAACGCAATGAGTCAAAATGATCGGCATGCATCACCATGTTGGCAAGTGCTTCGCGGAGAACATTGTATTGGCTCTCGTCTGTTGTCGCAAATCCATCATTATTGATATGAATCGGAGCATCAACAAGAGTGCGGAAACGGCGCAGTATTATCTGAACTGCTTCCCATATGTTGTCCTGCTCCGGAATACGATAAGTATATCTTACCTCAGCCTGCCGGATTGTAGGACCCGGAATCTCGATATAGTCAACGCAGAATGTAGGAACATACCGCAGGACATATGGAGCTTTGCCAAACATCAGAAGTCCCGCATAAGTGAGTAACCCGTTACGGGTAATATTTATCTGTTCGCAAAATTCAGCATCATTTAATTCACGGAGATTTATAAGATTAGGTGTTTGACTAAGAGCGAACCTATAACTTTTCAAAGTATTGAGATTAAGCATGTCAATACTTGTGTCAGGAATAGTTTCTTCAGTCTTCTTACCAAAAGACTGGTCGCGGAACATTGCACGGATTTCACCTTCAGTAGCTCTCTGATCGCCACTCCCCATACGGATGAAAGTATTGATGGGATTGTTATAGTAAACCGGTTTAAGATCAACCTCGGGAACATAGAAGGCAAGCAGGTTCTTCCCGTCTACTGTATAACGCTTCGAGGTAACATTCAGTCTTTGATTGAACTTTTCGCCTCGAAGTGTTCCGAGAAAATCCTGTTCAAGTTTTTCTATGTTGTTTACTCCCTGAATCTCGAAGGTCTTACCGGTCTGTTTTACGCCGAGCACAATCCAACCGCCGGAGGTGTTTGAGAATGCGCTGACGCTTTCCCATACATTCTTTGGTAGTTCGGATTTTGCTGTCTTTACTTCAAAATCCTCCCATTCTATGTCATGCAGCTTCGCTATGAGTTCATCCTTGGTCATTTCAATTAAAAATAACGAATTTATATTTATGTACCGGGAGACGGGCTATACTTTTTCGCAAATCTTTTGTATGGATGAGGTATGGGTTATTATATTGTGAGTGCTATCTATATTGGGGAAGGGGAGAGGGTGTCGGGTGGGGCGTCGGTGCCGAGGGCTGGCGACACAAGTTGTCGAAGAGCATTGATATAGTTGTTGAATGCTTCCTTTCCGGTTTCGGTCATGCGGCATACGGTGCGCGGACGTTTGTTTTTGAATGTCTTTTCGACTTCAATATAGCCGGCATCAGACAGTTTGGTTATCTGTACGCTCAGATTGCCCATAGTCGAGCCGGTCTTTTCCTTAAGGAATACGAAATCAGCTTCCTCCACACTCATCAGTATGGAAAGCACGGCAAGCCGGAGCTGTGAATGGATTATAGGGTCAAGTTCTGTCATGTCTTAAATCTTCTTTCATCTTATAACCCGGTATTATCATCATTGCCACTATGGCGATCAGAAACAGTATTATCTGTGTCGGTCCATTCACGGCCCATAGTGAAGCATCGACTATAAAACCTATTATTGAGGAATATTGCAAGAGCGGATATTTTATCGATGCGCCTGTCACATAACACCCGATAGAGAGTATAAGCAGTATGAAAAACAGCACATTAAAGGGTACAAAGAAAGAGTATACTGAAAAGCACACGAGGAGCACCGTGAACATACGCCAGATACTGCCCAATGAGGAGGTAAGTGTCGTCTTAACCTCATTTTTGTGATGCTGTCTGTGGAATTTCACTCCGGATATGCCTATGACAGGGAGCAGAAACCACAACATGTAGAAATTGTAGTTGCCAAGCATGGTGACCGAAAGATATACCGAGAGTCCGACCGCGACGGTTGCCCATCCCCATATTAGAAAAGGCGCGTAAGAATCCTGCAAAACGCTCTTGCGCGTTTTTGACATCATTTCCGCGATTATGTCAAGGCTGTCTTCCGGTCTCATGCTGCAAAGATAATATTTTTAAGTTGAAAGTGTAGATATGTCAATGTGATTAATATTGTTTGAGTGTCAGGCTTATTTTCTGGGTCTTGGGAGAAATCTTGATTTTCTCCTGCAAGCATGGCTCGGAAGGACGACCGAAATTGTCAAAGTCGAGTGTGTGATTGTCGTTTAGGTCCTGAAAAGCCTGAAACATCAGTTGTCGTCCTTCATGTCCCGTCAGGTCAATATGGGTAGTCACGCTATCGCTTTCCACATCGAGTGCTTTTGCTTCTAAGGTTGTGTTGCCATCAGCTATGGCAAGATAGATTTTTCCTTCTGCGTAAGGCAGATTGGTGATTACTATTGTCTGACCGGCGGCTGCAGTCGTGGCGAGAATTACCGATGCGATGATTGATGATAATTTTTTCATTGTCATTACTTTTTAGCGTTAGTTATTGATTCATAGATATTTTCGTTTTCAAGCTTCTTTTGCGAGGCGGCACGTGATTTGCCTTTCCTGAGATTGATGGTTATGCCTGCCCATATAAGCGTGTTTGAGCCTGTCGCCTGATAAATACGGTCATATCCCGCGATTGCGGATAAGTCGCGCGACTTCAAGGCTACATTGCCGAAAGGATTTACTATCCCCGCCATGAGTGTCATGGATTTATATGTATAGCCTATCCCGAGATTGGTGAGATTTTGATTGGCACTTGATATCATTTCTCCCCATAGCCGGTTGTAGCTGCTGTTGTATTTAGCCATTATCCACCAGTTTTTTATTAGCAGCATCATCTGAAGGTTTATATAGGGCTGTGAATAGGAGTGAGTATAATTAAATCCTTTGCTGCCAAACCGATGCCAGCCACCTTCAGCAGTAATCATCACACGGTTGGAGAAAAGAGGCACTCTGACCATCCCGTGTACATCAAGATGATTGTTATGACCTGCATTGCGGGGCGATTGCACAATCATGCCACCAATGTAGGTTTTCGCCGGCATTATAGGATTACAGGCATAAGTAAGTCGTAAAAATTATTTTATACTAAGCTGCATGGGCAAACTTGATATTGAGTTCAGATCCAAGTGCAGCCAACGCACGGTTGGTTGCATAGAGCAGGGAATCCGTGGAACAATAATCCGCAGGTTTGAGCCATTTGCCCTTGAGGATTCTCCAGAGCGTCTCGGCGATATTCAGATGTGGACTGTACGGTGGGAGGAAAAAGAGATACAATCCACGTTTCTCCCAGATCGGACGGAGTTCCCGCATGAGCTTGCATCTATGGATGCTTGCATTGTCAAGGACAACAAAAGTGTTTCTACGGATACGGAGAGAAAGTCGGTCAATAAAGTCGGCGACCTTGTCAGCGGTCATATTCTCAGTTGTGGAGAATCCTTCATATTGATTATTGCGGTCGATCATGCCGAAAATATTGAGTCTCAGACCTCTTTCAGATGGAATATAGACATCTTCACCGCGGAACTGCCATCCGTATGGCACATATCCCTCAGTGCAGATATGGCTTTCATCTCCATAATAAAGGTCGATCAGACCGTCTTTTTCCTGTTGTACGAGTTCTTGCAGCTTCTCGGTCTTATACTCGTAGAGCTGCGGCGAGGGTTTCCCCTTCGGACGTTTCCTTATACGTCTATATCCCGCGCCAAGGCGGATAAAAAAGCCCTGAAGGTACTCTCGGAGGCTTCTTTCCCAGAAGCCTGCTGCCATGCCTCTTTCGCTTTCTTCACGCTCTGCCTGTCGTTCTCTATGGCTCTGCGTACCGCTTCTTCGTCTGAGCAATCCATTATCGGTTTGCGACCACGCCCCGGTCGTGTATCCAGGCCTTTGATGCCTTCTGTCTCGAAGCGTTTCACCCAGGAATTGACTGATATATGGGTCATTTCGGTCTGTTCTCCAATCTGTTTCGAGGTCAGGCCGGTGGATTTCAGAAGTACTGCGCGACAGCGCATACGGTATGCGTGGCTCTTGCCGTGGCGAAAGCCCTCTTCCAGTTGCAGACGTTGCTGGTCTGTCAGTTGTATAACTTTGATTTTTGCGATAGCTGTGTGTCTTTATGTGTTCACACAAAGATACGCAAAAAATTTGATATAAACTAATTTTCAACATCTACTTA
>QAMW01000033.1 GCA_003150235.1 Bacteroidales bacterium | reverse complement strand
GACTTCTATGTCTGCCCGATGGGACAGAAAATGAAATTTATCCGTCAGGAAAAGCGCCATACCGCAAGCGGCTACCAGCAGACGGTCAGCGTTTACAGAGCCAGCCGGTGCGAAGGTTGCCCGTTAAGGGGGCAATGTCATAAATCCAGACGCGACCGGCAGATAGAAGTGAACCATACACTTGACGACTATAAATCCAGGGCAAGGGAACTTCTTACAAGCGAACAAGGGCTGAAGCACAGGAGCAAACGCCCGATCGAACCGGAGGCGGTGTTCGGCCAGATAAAGGAATGCGGCAGGTTCAGACGACTCAGGCTAAAGGGGCTTACCGGAGCGAAAATCGACTTCGGTCTGAAAGCGCTTTCCCATAATCTGAGGAAACTTGCCCAGGCATGGGCAAAGTCCTCTTTTTTTGACAAGTTTTTGCCTTCAAGAACAGCGAAACAGCTTTATCCGAACCCTCATTTAAACTTTTACCCAAAGTTTATATCAATAGGGGCAAATGCAGCCTGAATCTTCTTATTTTGTTTATAAAAGAGAGACTGCCTAACATTGGTTGTTAGACAGCCTCTTCCGAGGTAGCGGATAGGGGAATCGAACCCCTATTTCCAGTGTGAGAAACTGGCGTCCTAACCGTTAGACGAATCCGCCATGAGGGTTATTGTTGTTTCAACGGTGCAAAGGTAGGCATTATTTTTGAATCTGCAAATAGTTTTCGCAAAAACTTTCAAAATACACTCCGGATTCTACTTGATGTCAATTTGATGTTCACCCTAAGGCTATGCGGATATCACCGCATACAAGTGACACTGGCATCCCTAATGCGCTGAATGCTCTTACGATTGTGTTTAGTGTTGGATTATAACCTCGCTCGATTCTGCTTACTTGTGCTTTTTTGACACCCATTAGAGCTGCTAATTGATCTTGCGTCATGTTATGCTCTTTTCTTGCGGTTTTTATTGCCTCTCCTATGTGATATGCTTGTAGTTCGGCGTGTAATTCCGCTTCGTAAGCATCACGTCTCGTCGTTCCTTTTTTGCCGAGATATTTGTCTTCGAGTTCTTCTAATGTGTGATATTCCATTTGTGCCATTATATTCTATTTTTTGTTGTTAAACCATTCTTTTCTGATTTTTTCTGCTTTTTCTATATCTGAAAGTGGTGTCTTCTGTGTTTTCTTTATCAATCCGTGAGTAGCAATGACAAGCGTTTCTTCATCTTTGTCCCAAAAAGCAAAAAGTCTATATGATATATTCTGCCATACAGTCCGGAATTCCCATATTTCAGAATTGCCGAGCTTTTTAAATAAATCCTTGTCTTTAACTCCCGCTTGTACTTTACGGATGTTATAGAATATTTTCTCTCGAGCTTTGTCGGGTAATGAATCGATAAACGTATTTGCTTCTTTTAGGGTAATTAGCCGGAAAAGTTTGTAATTCATATTCACGGGGATATTGCTTCACAAAGATATAAATAAATCTACATAAATAGAAACTTTGACAGGCTTATTTTGTTCATTAGTTATACTTGTGATGATGGATAAATTGATTAAGAAAGCCGCCCCGGGATGTGGAGCGGCTTTCTGTTGATAAAGCGAAAGTTGAGAAAATTATTCGTCGGCATTGGTCTCGGCGTAAGCCTTGAGCAGTTTTTCCTGTACATCGCCCGGTACGAGTTCGTAAGCGGAGAATTTCATCGTGAACGATGAACGACCGCCTGTAATCGAACTTAGCGCGGTGGAGTAGGATGACATTTCCTTCAACGGCACACGTGCCTGGATTTTTTCAAATCCGTTTTCACTAGACATGCCCATTATGATTGCGCGGCGTCCCTGAAGGTCGCTCATCACGTCGCCCATCACGTCGGCAGGCACCATCACCTCCACGTCATATACCGGTTCGAGGATTTTCGGATTGGCGTTGCGGAATGCCTCGCTGAAGGCATTTCGTCCGGCGAGACGGAACGAGATTTCGTTTGAGTCAACCGGGTGCATCTTTCCGTCATAGATACATACTCTCACGTCACGGGCGTATGAGCCGGTGAGCGGTCCCTGCTCCATGCGGTCCATGAGACCCTTCACGATGGCAGGTATAAAGCGGGCGTCAATCGCGCCGCCTACGATACAGTTGTGTACCACCAGCTTGCCGCCCCATTCGAGAGGTATCTCCTGTGTGTCGCGCACACTCATCTTGTATTCCTGGTTGCCGAATTTGTAAGTGTCGGGTGCGGGCATGCCTTCGGTGTAAGGCTCGATGATAAGATGAACCTCGCCAAATTGTCCGGCTCCTCCCGACTGCTTCTTGTGGCGGTAGTCGGCACGTGCCGCCTTGGTTATTGTCTCGCGATAGGGTATTTTCGGCTCGTCAAACACGATGGGGAGTTTGTCGTTGTTTTCCACACGCCATTTGAGTGTGCGGAGGTGGAACTCACCCTGTCCCGAGAGGATGGTCTGCTTAAGCTCCTTTGATTGCTCGATTACCCATGTCGGGTCTTCCTCGTGCATACGGGTCAAGATTTCGCTGAGCTTTTCTGCATCGCTCTCTGTCACGGGGCGAATGGCGCGCTGATATTTGGGCGCGGGATATTTTATAAAGTCAAACTTGTATTCGCAGCCTTTCTCGTCAAGGGTGTTGCCCGTGCGGGCATCTTTAAGCTTGACGGTGGCACCGATGTCGCCTGCGCAGAGCTTGTCGACGGGAGTCTTGATCTGACCGCATACACAGAATATCTGTGCGATGCGCTCCTTTGAGTCGCGGTCTACGTTGTTGAGGTCGACACCCGGGGTGAGTGTACCGCTCATAACCTTGAAATAGCTTACCTCGCCGATATGCGGCTCGACGGTGGTCTTGAACATGAACAGTGAAAGCGGACCGTTGCTGTCGGGCTTCACCTCTTCACCTTCCGTGTCGACCGGAGCGGGCATATCTTCCACAAACGGCACTACATTGCCGAGGAATTCCATCATGCGGCGCACACCCATGTCCTTGAGCGCGCTGACGCAGAATACCGGGAATATCGAGCGATCGACAAGTCCCTTGCGGATACCTTCACGCATCTCGTCTTCGGTGAGATGTCCTTGGTCGAAGAATTTCTCCATGAGCGTCTCGTCGTTTTCGGCGGCTGCCTCTACGAGCTTTTGGTGAAGTTCCTGCGCGCGTTCCATCTCTTCGGCGGGAATCTCCTCTATCACGGGTACGCCGCCGTCGGGTCCCCAGGAGTATTTCTTCATGAGCAGCACGTCAATCATGGCGTTGAAGCCGGGACCTACATTCAGAGGATACTGGATGGGGGTGACTTTCGGCCCGAAGATTTCTGTCATCTGCTCGATTACATTTTCATAGTCGGCTTTTTCGCCGTCAAGCTGGTTGAGTGCGAAAATAACCGGCTTTTTTAATGAAGCGGTTGTGCGGAAGATGTTTTGAGTGCCTACCTCGACTCCGTATTGTGCGTCAATCAGTATCACTCCGGTGTCGGTCACGTTCAAGGCGGTGATGGCATTGCCCACGAAGTCGTCGCTACCCGGGCAGTCAATCACGTTGAGCTTCTTATTAAGAAATTCGGCATAAAAAATGGTAGAGAACACAGAGTAGCCATACTCCTTCTCCACCGGGAAATAGTCGCTGACAGTATTGCCGGCCTCGACATTGCCGCGACGTTTTATAACTCCACACTCGTAAAGCATCGCTTCAGCGAGTGTGGTTTTACCCGAGCCTTTGCTACCGAGCAAGGCTATGTTTTTGATTTCGTTAGTTTGATAAACCTTCATGTTATTAGAGAGTTTTTAGTGTTAAAAAAATGCGATTCGTTAGTTGTTGATTAACGAATCGCAAATTATTAAATATTTCCGAAAAAACCTACAAAATGGAATATGTTACAAAACATATTCTGCCCGATGAACATTTTTTTCATTTGATTTCAATCTGAGATGAGCCGGTGATAATCCTACCGTCGTCGGTTATGCCCTCTATAAATATAGTATAGGAAGTGGCGGGATTGTCGGAGGTGAAAAATTCAAAGTCGGCTTTACCGTCATCGCCGAATCTTACACACGGGTTCCAGTAGACCGTGCTTCTGAGGTCTGTGCCATCGGGACGGTCGGTGACTTCATATTTCGGTGAGTAAAATTCCGTAGCTTTCTGATAGCCGAGCGGTTTCGCAATCGCGATGTGCGGGTTGTGCTCGCGTATCTTGGAGAACGTCTTGCCATCTTTGGTCTTTATGACTATAGTGCCACCGGGGGCGCGGTTACCAATGACCGATGCCGCACCGCCTCTCACGAATGATATGGAAGCGATGTCATCGTAGGAGCATACATTGTTAATCTCGTTTATGATGTTTACTTCGGGCAGATTGGTGGAGGGCGATGTGTAGATATATCCTTTGGGGTCCCGGAGGGTGGACTGGCGGAACATTCTGGAGCGACCTTGTATCGCTCTTGTCCCGGCATCCAGTGTCTCCGGTGCGCCCATCCCGAGATTTACAGTCGCATCAAGAGGCACATTGTCGATAAATACGCCTACCGGTCGACCGCGGAAAGTTATATTACCGCTTCCGCTTACAGAAATGCCGTTGAGTCGCATTATTGCATCCTCGACAGACGTAACTCCACGCAACGCGGGGTCGGAAGTGTTGACATGCGACGAGATGATTCCGGCAAGCCATCGGTTTTCACTTTTCATCATTAATTCTGAGATGACAACTTCGGAGAGCAGTATGCTTTTAAGTTCCGGATTCATTTCGGCACGCTGTTTCAGCGCTGATGGCGGGATGTTGAATGTGCTGGTTTTATATGACGGCGGCAATACTCCGATGACCGGATAGGCAAGCGAGTCAATGACGATGTTGTCTTCAAAAGCACCGCTGTTATTGACAGCCTGAACGAAATAGGTAGTCCCGTCGGGGTATTCAAATCCGTCAAACTTGAATCTGCCCTCCCCGTCGGTAGTAGTGATGTTGCCATAACCTGTGGTAGGTGATATCAATGCGAGAGATATGTCCTTAAGCGGTTTGTTTCTCCACTTACTGTTTACACTTCCCGTGATTGACATGCTTTTCTCTATCGGTTGCACCGGATACGACATGTCACCTTTCAGTATCGCCGGGATGTCGTAGCGGCTCCAGCCTTGGGTGAGCATGAGATTGTCGAGTGCCTCGGCTACAGAGGGAGAGGATGTCGAAAAGTAATATCCGGGATTTTCTATGTAACCTTTAATGTCGGATGATAGCAACAGTTGTGCTTTGACCGGATTGATGGAGTCTACGGCAGCCGTACCGTTGTCAATGACGCTTACGGCAAAATTCCCGCCATGGGTTGTAGTGATATCGGTGGTTATGTCGACGAGCTTACGGTTGCCGTAAGTCTTGCTGTCGGGAGTGATGGTTGCATCGGCATAGTCATCGTTGTCGCAGAAAATGAGACGTTCGCTTACCGGATTGAGATTACTGTCAAGAAGCAGTATCTGCATTACTCCTGAAAGAGCATCGGTAGTGGCAAACCGGAACGACGAATTGCTGTCGGCATCCGATGCCCACAGCACTATACCTCGCTGTTGAAGTACAATAGTGCCGTTTTCAAGGTTGTTGCCCGCGATACTTATTGTTATTGAGTCGGGTGACGTGTGGCGCACTTGCAGCACCGTGGCGCGTTCATCAGGTGCCGGTAGTGCAAACCGTTTGCCGTCGGCGAGTACCGCCATATAGTTCTCACCGTTGCGGGGAGTGATATTCACTTTACCCATGCCGGCATGTTGAGTCTTGAATGCTGCGATTTCTTTGCCGGATGAATCAACAATTTTTCCGGCGACATCAACACCTTTTCCGTCTTTCCCGATAGCCTTGAAGGCGACAACGCAGTTTTCGTCAGGTATCAGATACCCTCCCTCCGGATGGAAGGTAATGTCATAATCGTCATTACCGGTGGTGGGGAGGGTGATGAATGTGCTGTAGTTGTCGCAGGTCACTTTCACAAGCCCGCTTTCGGCATCCTGTTGGTTTAGCTTAACCTTGAAGGTGGCTTTGTCACCCGACTGACTGTATTGTTTACCTCCGGTTGTGGTGAGCAATATGCTTTCGTATGGGAGCGGCTTCCCGGTATTGGAGTCTACCGGTCGTAACTCCAGTTCGCGTTTCGCGGCATTCCAGTCGTAGTCTATCCGCTCCTTTACGGCAAATAGATTATTGATACCAAGCTTCTTTTTAGGAAAGTACCCGGCAGGCTGGTTTTGCATGAAATTCGTGTAAGCCGACAACTGGTATTCTCCATCGGCAATGTCGAGATCAAGCGGCAGATAGCCCGAATATATGCCATCCTTTTCCCTTACCATCACACGCTGCGCCACATCGCCGAAAGGGTCGCACAGTTCCACATAAAGGTAGCGGCTCACCTTGACGGGCTGATGGGATGCCGCGTCAAGCACAAACCCGCGAAACCATATAGTGTCACCTCCGAGATAGTTTGCCTTGTCGGTCATCACGTAGGCTTTTTCCTGTGGAAACTCATATAACTGACGCTCGCCCGCCTCGATGATTTTCTGAGGGGTTAGCGTCTGAGACATCATGGAAGCGCATGATGCCGATACTACCATAAAAAACAGAACTCTTTTAAAAGCCATATTGTCAAAGTTTAAATTTATAATCAACTGAATGATGCGCCGCTTTACTTGATTTCAATCTGCGAAGAACCCGTGATAATCCTGCCGTCGTCGGTTATGCCCTCTATAAATATAGTATATGAGGTTGCGGGATTGTCGGAGGTGAAAAATTCAAAATCGGCTTTACCGTCGTCGCCGAATCTTACACACGGGTTCCAGTAGACGGTGCTTCTGAGGTCAGTGCCGTCGGGGCGGTCGGTGACTTCATATTTCGGCGAGTAAAATTCTGCCGCCTTCTGATAGCCGAGCGGTTTCGCAATCGCTATGTGCGGGTTGTGCTCGTTTATTGCATCCAGGCCGTTGCCATCCCTCGTTCGTATCATCAATGCCCCGTTGCTTGCCGCAGGACCTAACGCCACAGCTTCGCCGGAATTAAGAAATGATATGCTCGCAATAGAAGAGTAGGGACACATCAATTCTATTTCATCCAGCATACTCGATGTCGCATTCATTGTTACCGGAAAATCCCAACTGTTAGCCGACGAGGCATTCATTCCCGGGATAGTCCCGCTTTTGGTGTGTTTCCTTAATTTTGGCGCAGGTGCGTTCGGGATGATGCTTCCTGTCGTCGAATTTCCTTGCGACAAAATCTGGAATCCGTCGACAAATACGCCGATAATGCCGCCTCGATGCGTTATGTTGCCATTATTGTCGATGCGTATTCCATGAATACTCCGGAGGGCATCTTCGAGGGTGGAGACGATTACATTTTCCGGGTCATCGGGATAAAACCGGCTTCTTGCCACGGCTTCATACCATACGCTGTAGCGTTTAAGCCTGTTTTCGGTGACGACGACTTCGGAGAGCAGAATACTCTTGAGCATCGGGTTAAGTTCGGCGCGCATACGGTTATCCATCAGATGCTCCGCTCCTTCAGGCTGCGGCTCCGATGTCAGATACGGAATATCGGGGAACGAAGGCGGGTCAAGCACGATGTTGTCCTCAAATCCTCCTTTTGCGTTTACTGCCTGAATATAATACACGGCACTGTCGGGATATTCGAAATTGAGAAATTCAAATCGTCCGTCTTTATCCGTTGTCGTAAGATTGCCATATCCTGTCGTCGGTGAAATCATGGCGAGGGAGATGCCTTTCAGCGGTTTCCCGCGCCATCGGCTTTTCACCGTTCCGGATATAGCCATGCTTTTTTCTATAGGAAATTCCGGTGTCAGTTTATGCCCTTTCAATACGGCTGGTACATCGTAACGCCGCCATCCCTGCGTGAGCATGAGATTGTCGAGTGCCTTCGCGCGGAACGCACTGTCGGCGGCTGAAAAATAGAATCCCGGATTTTCAATATGCCCTTTTAAGTCAGATGACAGCAGCAACTGCGTCTTTATCGAGTGCATGGTGTCGATAATGGCTGAATGGCGGTCGGTGACGCTGACTGCAAAATTACCTTTTTTCAATTTGAGGGTGTCAATCTGTGCCTTTGCCCAAACAATCTTGCGGTTGCCATAGCTTTCACGGTCAGTGGATATAGTTGCGTGTGCCACTCTTTCATTGTCGATAAATACGAGTCTCTCGCTCCATCGGTTCATGTCCTTGTCAAGAAGGAGTATCTGCATTATTCCCGACAGGGCGCCGGAGGGGGCAAACTTGAAAGAGTAGCTGTCTTTAATCGGTTCCGACCACAATACTATGCCGCGCTGCTGAATCACGACCTGCCCGTTTTGAGGCACTTCTCCAAGAAGGTCGATAAACAGAGTGTCATTGCTCATACGCTCGATATGGATGGAAGCTGCCGTCTCGTTGGGCAGCGGAAGTATAAACCGTCTGCCGTCATTGTTGACAGCCGTGTAGACCTGCCCCTTCTCGGGAGTAAACGATGTCGAGCCCATGCCGGCATGAAATGTATGGAAATCGGCGACCTTGTTGTCGAGCGAGTCCACAATCACCCCTGCTGCCTCTTTCCCGTAACCGTCTTTTCCGATTGCCTTGAATGCCACGCGACATTCATTGCCGGGAATCAGATAACCGCCTTCCGGGTGAAAAGTGATGTCATAGTTTTCACCCTCGTTATCGTCAAGCTTTATAAATTGATTGTAGCCGTCAAACGATATCTTTATGTACCCGTGGGTAAGGTCCTTCGGGTCAATTTTCACTGTGATGTCACCCGATTTACCCTGAGGTGTAAACACCTTGCCTCCATCGGTGAGAAGCGTGAGCTTTTCATGTTTTACCGGTTGTCGTGATGAGCGGTCGATAAGATTGAGAGTGAGTTTTCTCGTGTTGTTGTCCCAGTTAAGGCGAATCTCGTTTTTTAACGCCATCAGATTATTGATGTGAAGCGATTTCTTCGGGAAATAATCGTTGCGCTGGCTCCGCATGAAATTCGTGTAAGCCGACAACTGGTATTCCCCATCGGCAATGTCGAGGTCAAGCGGCAGATAGCCCGAATATATGCCATCCTTTTCCCTTACCATCACGCGCTGCGCCACATCGCCGAAAGGGTCGCACAACTCCACATAAAGATAACGGCTTACCTTGACGGGCTGATGGGATGCCGCGTCAAGCATAAACCCGCGAAACCATATCGTGTCGCCTCCGATATAGTTTGCCTTGTCGGTCATCACGTATGCCTTCTCCTGCGGAAACTCATAGCAATATTCCTCGGTCATCTTTATCACCTTCTTCGGCGACATACCAAGAAGCATCATGCCGCATAAAGCCACGGGGATTACTTTACATAGATGTCGGGCAAGAGATGTAGACATGGTCGCACAAAGTTTAGATTATAACTATGTGCAAATATAAGTTTAAATTTGTAAGATGTCAAGCTAAAAATATAAAAAAACATAATTTACGGCAGCATCACGCTTCAGAGAGCCAGCGGCGCACACGCGGGGCGAGAAAGCTGACTGCAATCACGGTGCTTACGATGCCGAGACAAAGCATATTGATTACGTCGCCTCCGGTGAGCACTCCGGCGCGGTGTATGTCGGCGATGGCATACCACCATCCGGCAATTACGGCTATGATTGCTATTATATAAGTGATGTATTCAATGCGCGAGTATGCCGGAGAGTCTTTAGCCGGGAGGCGGTTCATGACCTTGCGCACAAACCATGGATTGCGCGGTGCCTGCGGGAGGCGGTCATGAAGGAGTGCTCTCAATTTATCGTCGGAGAGCGGGGCGGCGGGTTTATTCTGATTCATTGTCAATGATTGTTTTGGAGATTTAAAACATTGTCGCCATCTTAGCTTTGGCACGTGAGAGATGTGACTTCACGGTGCCTTGCGGCATCTGCATGATGGCTGAGATTTCTTTTATCGGGCGGTCGTCAAGATAGAAGAGGAGCACGGCAGTGCGCTCCGGCTCGGAAAGTATCTTGAGGCACTGCTGCACGTCGATCGACGCGTCGCGGGCGTCGTAGGGCGACACCGTGTCGGCGACATTCCCGTAGCCGCGTTCATCCTCGCCGGTCTCCCGCCGCCGTCGCATGTACATGTAAAACTCATTGTATGCGATGCGGTAGAGCCATGTGCGGAAGCGGGCGATGCCTTGATAGGAGCGCAGTGAAAGGTAGACCTTTATGAATGTCTCCTGGGCAAGGTCGTCGGTAAGGGAGGCGTCGCCAAGCGTAAGGTTTAGCAGAAACCGCCGCAGTCCGTCATTATACTCCTCCACCAGTTGCCCGAACGCTTGCCGGTCATCGCCGGCTACACATCGGGCAATCAGGCGTAGTTCTTCCCATTTATTCAGCATTATCGCAAGAGTCGGATAGGGTAGTTATGGAGGTCGGGTTATTATCGTTGTCGCGATTGTTGCTGTTGCGTGTGGCAATGATGTAGGTGGCAAGCTTGCCCAGTCCTATGATAAACGGTATAAGGGCGAGCATCGCCAGCTGGGTCTTATGGATTATCATGAAGAAGGCGAAAAATCCCGTGCTCCATGCGAGGTAGTTTACCGACGGCTGAAGGCGCGGCTTGCGGTCGGGGATATTGTAAAACCGGTCGGGGAGTGTATATCCTGCCGATGCTGCCGCCATTATAACCCGGTTACGGTCGCGCTTGCTTTTATAAATGAAATAGCACACTATGAACACCAGGAACAGCGGGGCGCTGAACATAAGGAAGGTGGCAGTTATTGCCACGATGCTTACCCACCATTCATCGGGAAGTTCGCTGTCATTGTTTGCCGAGACGTTGATGTAGAGATTGCCTCTGCCGTCGGCGGTGATACCCGAACTGCTTACCGATATGTCGTCGGAGTCGCCGGCATCGTTCACGGTGGTAATCACGATATTGCTGAATGTGGAGTCATTTAGCGATTTAAGGTTTTCCGAGATACACTCCGATATCTCGCGTGCCATCTTCTCATTATCGTCCATGCCGTTGCCGCATGACGAGAAAGTGAGAAGCATTATCGACAAAAGAGTTAAAGCAAAATTTTTCATATCAATAAACTATTAATTTTTAGCGTTGTTTGTCAATTAGATGCAACAGTTGGCAAAAAGGTTGCACGAGGGATAATATATTTTTACAAAAATAGTAACTTTGTATCGAAAATATACGGTATTATTTATGAGGGTATTAACGAAACTGCAGCTACTCAGCACATTATTGTTGTTGGCTTGTGTGCCGGAAGCTGTTGCTATTGAGGGACTTTACTACAAGGTTGAGGCGCAAGGAAGTGTCAGCACCGGTGAAAACACGCCGTTCTGGCTTGTCAATAACCGCGAGGGACTTGCCTCTGTCGAGAAAAATAACGGCTATCTACGTGCCGGGCTGTTTCGTGAGATAGAGCCGGAGAAACGCTTCTCCTGGGGTGCCGGTGTGGATCTTGCGGGAGCATATAATTTCAGTTCGTCGTTTATTATACAGCAGCTTTATGCCGAGATAAAATATCGTTGTCTCGGACTGATGGTGGGGAGCAAGGAAAATCTCAATTATGAGGTTAACAACCGTCAGCTCGGGAGCGGAAACCTGCTTTATTCGGGCAATGCGCGCCCGGTGCCGCAGATACGCGCCGGCATACCGGAGTACACGTTTGTGCCCTGGACCGGCAAATGGCTCTCTGTGAAAGGCTACATAGCTTACGGCATGTTTACCGACGACCGCTGGCAGAAATCGTTTGCGCGCTATGGTACAAAGCGTACCGAGCATGTCCTTTATCATTCCAAGGCTCTGTTTTTAAAAGTAGGCAATCCGGAAAAGTTTCCGGCGTGGTTTGAAGGCGGACTGGAGATGGCGGCGCAATTTGGCGGCAAGTCGATTACCGGAGAGAAAGTAATCAATATGCCAAACGGGGCGAAGGATATAATAAAGGTGTTTTTCCCGTCGGCGGGAGGAAAAGATACGCCGATAGGTGAGCAGACCAACATATATGGTAATCATGTGGGAAGCTGGAATGCCAAAATCGGCTGGGACATTACTCCGGAATGGGGAGTGGGAGTGTATTACAACCATTATTTCGAGGATCATTCTCAAATGATGTTTGACTATGAATGGCGCGACGGGCTGTGGGGTGTCGAGGTGAATTTCCCGCAAAATCCCGTTGTGACTCAGCTGGTGTACGAGTTTCTTTATACAAAGGACCAGAGCAGTTCCGTGTACTGGGATCATGACTCGAAAATTCCGGAGCAGGTGAGCGGCCGTGACAATTATTATAATCATGGCATATATACCGGATGGCAGCATTGGGGCATGGGAATCGGCAATCCGCTCCTTATCTCGCCGATATATAACCGTGACGGGGTCATCGCGTTTGAATCCAACCGTGTCATCGCCCACCATGTCGGTTTCATGGGGCAGCCTCTTCCCGAACTCGGTTATCGTGTATTGCTGACCTATTCTCGTAACTGGGGTACTTATGATTCTCCCTATCCCGAGGTGAAAAACAATTATAACGGGCTTCTCGAAGTGACTTACAATCCGCGATGGTTTACCGGCGGTGCCGGCATACTCTCCATCGGTGCCGATGGCGGAGGCTTGCTCGGAAAAAGTCTTGGAGTTATGTTGACAATTAGAAAAACCGGATGGCTATGAAACTGACCTGTAAGATATTTATTCTCGTTGTGGCTTCCCTGCTTGCTGTCGGGGCTACATCATGCCGCAAACGCTCTATCAACGGTGACCTTGACGGTATGTGGCAGGTCATGAGTATCGAATATAACGACGGGACAGTCGAAACCCCGGAAGCCACATATTACTGCCTTTTCCTCCACACATTCAATCTGCAGCGTAAAGGAGCGAGAATTGCCGGTAACATGATTTATGACGATGATATGCTCAAACTTGAAGCTCCCTACGCCAAGGCTGAAGATCTTAA
This sequence comes from Bacteroidales bacterium, assembly GCA_003150235.1. GTDB lineage: Bacteria > Bacteroidota > Bacteroidia > Bacteroidales > Muribaculaceae > Muribaculum. Next base: position 235,844 of record QAMW01000033.1, on the reverse strand, counting down.
GCCGTGGGGAATGGATAATACCGTCACTACGTTCAGGATACTGTATCTCACGGGTAGCAAGATGACGCTGGAGTCGGATTACGCACATATTGAATTTAGAAAATTCTGATACTTTCAACAATTAGTCCTGTTATATCTTTTTTTAAATCCCGATTTGCATTAACTTTGCATGAAATATTCAACTTTCGCTTGCAAAAGTTGATGGTTAAAAGGTTAACCGGTTAACGGATTAGAAGGTTAAAAGGTAAATGGAATTACCCGTAAAGGATTATCCTAAACCTTAAACCCTAAACTTTATTAATCATCAAGTGAGCTTGCGAAACTTAAATAATAGATTATAACTGGAAATGAAAGTATTGAAATTTGGCGGCACGTCGGTTGGCACGGTCGAGAGCCTTCGTAATGTGAAGGCTATCGTCGAGAGCCAGACTGAGCCGGTCATTGTCGTGGTGTCGGCGCTTGGCGGCATCACCGACCAGCTTATCAACACGGCGCGGCTCGCAGCACAGGGCGACATAGCTTATCTTGAAAGCTATGCCCGTATCGTCGATCGCCATCATAAAGTGATTGATGGTATCGTGCCTGAACAGAGCCGGCTCGATGTACAGTCGATTGTAAGCCCTTTGCTTGAAGAGCTAGGCAATATATATCGCGGTGTCAACCTTATCAAGGACCTCAGTGACCGCACCCTCGACATAATAGTGAGCTACGGCGAGCGTCTGTCATCGGTGATAATCTCTCGCATAATAGACGGTGCCATACATCTTGACAGCCGTAATTTCATAAAGACTGAGAAGCAATGGAACAAGCATGTGCTTGACAATGAATCCACTCAGAGGCGTGTCCACGAGGTGTTTGACGACTTGAAATTCAAGGTCGCGCTCGTGCCGGGCTTTATCGCGAGTGACCGTGACGGCAATGTCACGAATCTCGGTCGTGGCGGCTCCGACTATACTGCCGCTATCCTTGCCGCCGCGCTCGATGCTGCAGTGCTGGAGATATGGACCGATGTCGACGGCTTCATGACCGCCGACCCGAGGGTAATCAACGGCGCCCTTGTCATCGACCACCTGTCGTTTACCGAGGCGATGGAACTTTGCAATTTCGGTGCGAAGGTGATTTATCCGCCTACGATTTACCCCGTATTCCACAAAAACATACCTATCTGGATTAAAAACACATTTAATCCGGAAGCTCCCGGCACCTGCATCAGCGAGCAGCATCCGTCGCCCGAAGGAAAGGCGATCAAGGGTATTTCGTCAATCAACGATACCTGTCTTATTACCGTTCAGGGACTTGGTATGGTGGGTGTAATCGGTATCAACTCACGTATCTTCAACACTCTTGCCAAAAACGGCATATCGGTGTTCCTTGTCAGCCAGGCTGCGAGTGAGAACAATACTTCCTTTGCCGTGCGCAATGCCGATGCCGACCATGCGATTGAGGTGCTACGAGAGCAGTTTGCCCCGGAACTCCAGGCGGGCTCGCTGAGCGATATCATCGCCGAGCCTAATCTCGCCACCGTGGCCATTGTGGGTGAGAACATGAAGCATACCACCGGTATCGCCGGCAAGCTTTTCAATACTCTCGGTCGAAACGGTATAAGCGTCATCGCGTGTGCGCAGGGTGCTTCCGAGACTAACATTTCGTTTGTAATCGAGCATAACAATCTGCGCAAGGCGCTGAATGTTATACATGACAGTTTTTTCTTGTCTGACACTCAGGTCTTAAACCTGTTTGTTGTCGGAATAGGAAACGTAGGCGGCAAGCTTTTGTCGCAGATTCATGCCCAGCAGGAAAATCTTCTTGAAAACAAGGCGCTGAGGCTTCGTCTCGTTGGTATTGCCAACTCGCGCAAATGCGTGTTTGACCGCGACGGAATAGACACTGAGAATTATAATGAGCGTCTGGAGGCATCCGACATTGTTGCTACTCCCGAAAATATACGCAACGGGGTTATCGGGATGAACATATTCAATTCCGTGTTTGTCGATTGCACTTCGAGTCCGGATATTGCCGCGCTTTATGCCGACCTTCTCGACCATAATATTAATGTCGTGGCGGCTAACAAGATTGCCGCCTCAGGCAAATACGAGGATTACGCGAGGTTAAAGCATATCACCCGTAAGAAAGATGTCAAGTTTCTCTTTGAGACAAATGTCGGTGCGGGGTTGCCTATCATAAATACAATAAATAATCTTATCAACTCCGGCGACCGCATACTGAAGATTGAGGCTGTGGTGAGCGGTACGCTCAACTATATATTTAATGTGTTGAGCCGTGACGTGCCGATGAGCCGTGCCATAAAGATGTCGCAGGAGGCAGGCTATAGCGAACCCGACCCGCGTACCGACCTTAGCGGAAAGGATGTCATACGCAAACTTGTCATTCTTGCCCGTGAGGCGGGATATAAGGTCGAGCAGGAAGATGTGAAAGCGTCGCTCTTTATACCCGACAAATATTTCAGCGGGTCACTTGACGATTTTTATCGTGACATAACCGGACTTGACGGCGATTTTGAGCGTCAGCGGGCTGAGGCTGAGAAAGCGGGTGAGCATTTCCGGTTTGTGGCGCGTCTTGACAATGGCGTCACGAGTGTCGGGCTGCAGAAGGTCGACTCTGTACATCCTTTCTATCATCTTGAAGGAAGCAACAACGTGATATTGATTACCACGGAGCGATACAATGAATACCCTATGGTTATCAAGGGGTATGGCGCGGGTGCCGAGGTGACTGCTGCCGGAGTGTTCTCCGATATTATAGGTATCGCCAATATCCGTTGACGGCGTGTTTTTTTGAATTAAAGTTGAATATCTATGAAATATGTGATAGTATTAGGCGACGGAATGGCTGACGAGCCTGTTGACGAGCTTGGCGGCGTGACTCCGCTTGAGGCTGCCGACACTCCTGTCATGGACCGTCTGGCGCGTGAAGGGCGCACAGGGCGTTTCACCACCGTTCCGCAAGGTTTTCATCCCGGAAGCGAGGTCGCCAACATGACCGTGCTCGGATATGACGTTACAAAGGCGTTTGAGGGCAGGGGAGTGCTGGAGGCGGCGAGCATGGGGGTGGATGTCCCTGACGGTGTGATGGCTATGAGGTGTAATCTTATTACCGTCGCCGATGGAAAGATAAAGAATCATTCGGGCGGACACATATCCTCCGAAGAGGCTGCCGCGCTTATCGCGACCCTTCAGAAGGAGCTGGGAAATGATATCGTCGAGTTTCATCCCGGAGTGTCTTACCGTCATCTGCTTATGATAAAGGGTGGCGACAAGCACATAGCATGTACGCCGCCTCATGATGTGCCGGGTACGCCCTTTGCCGATGTGATGGTGAAGGCGGAATTACCGGAGGCTGAGGCTACCGCATCGCTTGTGAATGACCTTATCCTCCGCTCGCAGGAGATACTTGCGTCTCATCCTGTCAACCTGAAGCGTATAGCCGAGGGGAAAGACCCGGCAAACAGTATCTGGCCCTGGTCGCCGGGTTATCGCCCGTCGATGGAGCCTCTGTCGGAGCGGTTTCCGATAAAGGATGGCGTGGTGATTTCGGCTGTCGACCTTATATTCGGTATCGGGGTGTATGCCGGATTGCGCCCTGTGACGGTGGAAGGTGCCACCGGTTTGTATGACACTAATTACGAGGGAAAGGCGCAGGCGGCTATCGACGCGTTGCGTGACGGTGCCGATTTTGTGTTTCTACATGTAGAGGCAAGCGATGAGGCGGGACATGAAGGCGATGTCAAGTTGAAAAAGCGCACAATCGAGTATCTTGACAGCCGCTTACTCGCGCCGATTGTCCGCTATTCCGACTCGCTTGACGAGCCGTTGGCAATCGCCGTGTTGCCCGACCATCCTACGCCCTGTCATCTGCGTACACATACTTCCGACCCTGTGCCGTTCCTTATATATAAGCCGGGGGTTACTCCCGACGGTGTAACCGTTTTCTCGGAAAAAAGCGTGGCACACGGTGCATACGGCACAGTTGCCGGCGATGAATTTATGAACCTGTTAATGAAATGATACGATGAGATATTATAGCACTAACCGTAAATCGGAATCTACTACTCTTGGTGATGCTGTCGTGCGCGGACTCGCGCCTGACCGCGGTTTGTATATGCCTGAACGTATAGCCACTATCCCAAAGGCTTTTTTTAATCACATAGGGGAAATGTCGCTTACCGACATCGCTTATGTGGTTGCCAATACGCTTTTCGGCGAGGATATTGACTCGGAGACATTGAAAACCATCGTCAATGATACTCTTAATTTCGATATCCCGCTGGTTAAGGTTGATGACCACCGTTATTCGCTCGAATTGTTTCATGGTCCCACGCTTGCCTTCAAGGATGTCGGCGCACGATTCATGGCGCGTCTTCTCGGACATTTCAATTCGGCAGCCGGCAGGGGCGACGTGAATGTGCTCGTGGCTACTTCCGGTGATACCGGAAGTGCGGTCGCTAACGGATTCCTTAATGTCCCGGGGGTGAAGGTGTTCGTGCTTTATCCCAAAGACAAGGTGAGCAAGATACAGGAAGCGCAGTTTACTACCCTCGGTGCCAATATCACCGCCATTGAGGTCGACGGGACATTTGATGATTGTCAGGCTCTCGTGAAGTCGGCTTTCATGGACAAGGACCTGAATGAGAAAATGAAACTTACTTCGGCAAATTCCATAAATGTTGCGCGCTTCATTCCTCAGATGTTCTACTATTTCCATGCTTACGCGCAGCTTTTGCGTATGGGAGAGAAGGTGGATAATGTGGTTGTGGCTGTGCCAAGCGGCAATTTCGGTAATATTTGTGCCGGGCTTATCGGCAAGCGCATGGGATTGCCGATAAAGCGGTTTATCGCGGCAAATAACCGTAATAATGTGTTTTACGAATATCTCATCACAGGGGAGTATCATCCGCGCAAGTCGGTTGCCACGATAGCTAACGCGATGGATGTGGGCGACCCCTCCAATTTTGCCCGTATCCTTGACCTTTACGGCAACTCCCATGATGCGATATGCGCCGAGATAAGCGGTTGCACCTATGATGATGATCAGATTAAGGCTACCCTTAAGGATACATACGACCGTACCGGCTATCTGCTAGACCCTCATGGGGCGGTGGCGTATCGTGCGCTTGCGGAGTACCTGAAGCCGGGTGAGACCGGCATCTTCCTTGAGACGGCGCATCCCGCCAAGTTTAAGGATACTGTTGAGGCTATAATAGGAAAAGAAGTGGAGGTGCCTCACAGGCTTGCCGCTTTCATGAAGGGAAAGAAGGAGACTGTGAAGATGAACGCGCAGTTCCCGGCATTCAAGAAATATCTGATGTCGCTCTGACGCTTTTGGCACGGCTTTTGCTATTGTGGGATGTAGATAATATCATTTATTCCGATGACTAATTCAGACAACGATAATCCGCGTATAATATCTTTAGGACAAATTGAAATAAACCCCGACACGTTTAATGCCCGGCCTGATACGGAGGCTTTACCTCTGTTGCCGACACGTAATCTCGTGCTTTTTCCTACTGTTGCGACCCCTTTGTCGCTTGTCAGGGAACAGTCGCTGCAGGTGGCGCGGGAGGCTTTTGAAAAAGGTGAGCCTCTCGGGGTGGTATGCCAGCTCGACCCGGAGAATGAAAATCCCCGGATTGACAATCTCCAGCAGTTTGGTGTTGTTGCCGACGTGCTGAAGATTTTCGATCTTCCCGACGGGCAGCATACGGCTCTCATACGTGCCCGTGACAAGTTTCATATTTTGGGCGAGTCGGAAGCAGCTTCTTCCGCCAATATCCTTATGGCGCGTGTGGAGCTGATAAAAGAGCAGAAGCCGCGTAGCAACGACAAGACATTTGCGGCTATCGTGAAGGCGGTCAAGGAAACGACCCTCAAGTTGCTCGAAAATATCGATGGCGCGCAGGATTTTGCCCACAATGTGCAGAATTATCCCGAGCCGGTGGGAATGATTAATCTTGTGTGTAGCCAGGCTCCGATTTCATCGGAGAAGAAAGGTGCGTTGTTGATGGAAAACTCTGTAAAGGAACGCGCGCGTATGCTCCTTCTCGAACTTACCGAGTTTGAGCGTATGCAGCAGGTGACACAGAAAATCCAGTCGATAGCCCGCGAGAATTTTGAGCAGAATCAACGCCAGGCTTTCCTTCATCAGCAGATGGAGGCGATACGTCAGGAACTTTACGGCGACTCCGATGACGACCGCGAGGCTCTGCGTAAGCGCTCTGAGGAGGTGGCGTTCAGCGAGGCGGCTAAAAAGGTGTTTGACAAGGAGCTTGACAAACTTGGCAGGCTGAATCCGCAAAGCCCCGATTATGCCGTGCAATATAGCTATCTGGAGGCTCTTCTTGACCTTCCGTGGCTGAAATATTCCGAACTTAACACCGACCTTGAACTGGCAAGAAAGACTCTTGACGTGGATCACTACGGACTTTCAAAGGTAAAGGAACGTATATTGGAGCAGATTGCGGTGCTTATGAACAATCCCGGCGGTAAGGCTCCGATCCTCTGTCTTGTCGGTCCTCCGGGAGTGGGGAAGACATCGCTTGGAAAGTCGATTGCAGCCGCTCTCGGTCGTTCTTACCAGAGGGTGTCGCTTGGCGGTCTGCATGACGAGGCTGAGATACGCGGTCACCGACGCACGTATATCGGTGCGATGCCCGGTCGTATAATCGATGCCATAAAGCGCGCGGGCGATTCCAATCCGGTGTTGCTTCTTGATGAGGTTGACAAGATAGGCAGCGATTTCAAGGGTGATCCTTCGGCGGCGTTGCTGGAGGTGCTCGACCCGGAGCAGAACTGTCGTTTCCATGACAACTATATAGATGTGGACTACGACCTGTCAAAGGTGCTTTTCATTGCCACTGCAAATACGCTGTCGACTCTGTCACAGCCCCTTCTTGACCGTATGGAGATAATAAATCTCGCCGGATACCTTCTTGAAGAGAAGGTCGAGATTGCCGTGCGTCATATTCTTCCGACCTTGCGAAAGGAAAATAATCTGAAACCGAAGGATGTCAACGTCACTCCGGAAGCGATAGCAGAGATTGTCGAGAAATATACTTCGGAGAGCGGAGTGCGTCAGCTTGAAAAGGAACTCTCCACTATCGTGCGCAAAGTGATTCTGGCAAAAATGCTCGGCAAGAAGGTTCCCGCTAAGATTTGCCCGAAGCATCTGAAGGAATTTCTCGGGGTTGAGCGATTCAGCAAGGACCGTTATGAGGGCAATGAGTTTGCCGGTGTTGTCACGGGGCTTGCGTGGACTGCCGTCGGCGGCGAGATTCTTTTCATCGAGTCATCGCTCTCAAAGATAAAGGGCGACAAGCTTACGCTTACCGGTAATCTCGGTAATGTAATGAAAGAGTCGGCGGCGATTGCATTTCAGTATGTCAAGAGCCATGCTGCGGAATTAGGTATTCCGGAAGAGGTGTTCGAGAAATATCAGCTCCATCTTCATGTGCCGGAAGGTGCCATTCCTAAAGATGGGCCGTCGGCGGGTATCACCATGGCTACATCCATAGCCTCGGCATTCACTCAGCGCAGGATACGCCCGCGCCTCGCCATGACCGGTGAGATTACACTGCGCGGAAAGGTGCTGCCGGTTGGTGGAATAAAGGAAAAGATTCTGGCGGCAAAACGTGCCGGCATCACCGACATCATCCTTTCCGCCGAAAACAAGAAGGATATCGCCGACATTGATTCCATCTATGTAGCAGGACTTACATTCCACTACGTCAACACAGTGCTTGAAGTAATGGATATTGCCCTCCTCCCCGAAAAAGTCGCCAACCCCCTCACCCTCTTAGAGTATAACGCGTAGCTGTAGGGGCTGCCTCCCTCGCAGCCCGCGCTGCGAGGGGTGGATTTAGGCTTGCTTCCAGGCAATGTCACTAACTTTGGTGCCGGAGCCATAAATCCCCGAAAGGGGGATTCATCTTGTTATCCGCGGGTAATGCCGAAGGCATACCCGTGGTTCAAGCGCATCTCCTGTCGACTCAACCCCGGGAAGTGGGTTGCATAGCCGCTTGATTAGCACATATTTATGCAACCCGTTGCAGGGTTGCGTTGTTGTGGAGGCATCGCTCTCCACGGGCGCACCTCCGGCGCAGCCCGCATTACACCATGATAAAAACAATATAAAATTTCCCGTCAGGGATAATCTGTAAGTAGCCGTGGGTTGAGCGCCGCGAAACCCACGGACAGCGAGCAAAGGATAAATGTTTCCGCCAGGAATCATCCCGGATACAGTTGACGCCACTCCACCCATATCCCTGCAATGATTTGCCAATCACCGCATAGCAGTAGGGGCGAGTGGAAGCTCGCCCGTCACGTTAAGACCGGTAACTCAATGGCATCATGATTTCTTACGATACCGGGTTCATGGAAAAGCATGTTTATACCTGATATTTGCATCTTGTGCACTATATCAGGCATATTTGCATTTATTAACATGGGGGGGGGTAAAAGTATCCTTTTTGATATAAATTTGCAATTAGATGTTACGATTGATAAGCGATCGCTATTCTCACAGAATGAATTTTATCGGTCTTCCGGTATGCAATGGAAATCAAAATGACGATGTTTATCATAGTAGCCTAAAAATTATATGTAGTTGACACTAATTGCAACAAAACATTTCAAAAATACTTAATCTACCAATTATGAACAAATTTTTACTCTTTTTCATGGCGGTGCTCGTCTGTGCTACCGCCAAGGCTTTAGATTTTACCGTTGACGGTGTGAATTATCAACTGATTTCGTCTGAAGAGCAGACCTGCAAGGTTGTCAGTGGAAATTACAGCGGCGCTGTGGTGATTCCCGCGACTGTGAATTACGGAGGTCGAGACTTGAAGGTAATCGAGATGGCTGATCAGACCCTCTGTAATACGTATGATGTGACAAGTGTAGTCCTCGGCTCAAATCTAAAGAAAATCGGAAAAAACTGTTTGGTTAACCTCAAGATAGAGACTCTTACAATCCCGGGGTCTGTTACAGAGATAGGCGACTATTCACTTTCTTTGTCAAAATTGAAAAAACTTGTAATAGAACCTTCTGGCGATGAGGATAATCCTACAGCGATTTCTATCGGGATTTTTGAGGAAACCGTGAACTATACTAAATATAAAAGACCTATAACGCAGAGACTTAAATCATTGGAATCTCTTGAATTGTATCGCGATTTATCATGCAACAAATCTGGACTGTTTCAGGAATTACCATTACAATCAGTCATTATAGGTGGAGATGCCGCTGTGAAAAGTGAGATGTTTTATGAATGTGTAAATTTGCACTCTCTTGAATTTACAGATGATGCAACATTTGGTCATTTCGGTCGTGGTATTGGGAGTGAGGCTTTTTATCATTGTCCTTTGGAAGGAGAAATTACATTTCCTGCTGCGATACAAGGCTTTGGAGATCGTTGTTTCTCAGGTAATCATTTTTCAGCGATTCATTTTGAAAACACCATAGGCTTTTCTATTGGAGAAGGGGCATTCTCAAGGAGTGAGAATATAACATCTCTTATTATTCCAGAAGCTGTAACCATGATTGGGAGAAATGCTTTCTCCAGTTGTAAGAATCTTAAAAATCTGCGAATTGAAACTAATGGTGAATTGAAAGAAGCTGCACTTTGCGGTAATGATTACGATGTAGTGACGTTCACGGCAAATTGCACACAGAATATGATAGCGGCTTCTTTAGCTGGGGAAATTAGTTCAGGCAACACTATTGTCGATTTTTCTCCCGCTAAAATTAAGGACCTGCATGTAAATGCTCCCGTTCCGCCGAAGCAATTTGTTGATTTCCATGGTAAGACATGGGGGTTCACTGAAGATCAATATGTATTGACCACCCTCTATGTTCCGGCAGGTTCGCTTGAAGCTTATAAGTCGGCAGAGGTATGGAAAAACTTCTGGAATATCAAGGCTGATCCCAGTGCAGGCATCGAAGATGTGGAGGCAGATGCTGAAGCTGAAGAAGGACCGGTAAAATGGTATAACCTGAACGGGCAGCTCATCGACAATCCAACTACCAAGGGCATATACATCAAGCACGTCAATAATAAATCAACCAAAGTAATCGTGCCCTGACATTGGCAACATTCAATTAGTCAAAAGAGGGTGTATCAATTTTGACGCATCCTCTTTTTATAAACTCGCCCGTGTCCTGCCATCATATAAAAAGACGTAAAGTCAAAAGGTGAGAAGGAATAGCCCAGGCTTTTCCCGTCAGGGATAATCTGTAAGTGGCCGTGGGTTGAGCGAAGCGATACCCACGGAAAGCGAGCAAAAGACAAATGTTTCCGCCAGGAATCATCCCGGATACAGTTGAAGCCACTCTACCCATATCCCTGCAAAGATGTGCCAATCACCGCGTAGCAGTAGGGGCTGCTGGAAGGCAGCCCGCCACATTTAGAAACCAAAATCGGCTGTGTCAGGATTGACGACACAGCCGATTTTATGTTAGTCGCTTCGTTATTCTGCCGGCTTCTCTTCGGCGGCTTCGGTTTCAGCTTCTTCCTTATCGGCGAATTCGGTGATGCCGGCGGCAAGAAGCAGGTTATACCAGTTGAACACTTTCTTGATGTCGTTGGTATATACGCGGTCTTCATCAAAGTCGGGAAGTATTTCCTTGAAATATTTGCGAAGCTCGTGGTCATCGCTGAATGACTTCATATCGACAGGTTTGGAGTCGTTTTTCTCTTTGATTGTTTCAAAAACCTTGGAAAGAGGCACATCTTCCTCAACCGTGTAGATAGCGATGTCACCGAGAGAGATTACCTTGTCATGTGCGTAGGCGGGGGTACGCTTGCCGGTGGCAAGTGCCTCTACGATAAGCATGTTTTTTCCTTGACTTACAAGCTTGAAAAGTCCGGGCTTTCCGGAAATTGCCAAAATTGTCTTTAACATTGTCGTTATTTATGTTTGAATTTATATTTCGCAATTACAAAATTACAATTTTTTGGAGATATATTGCTAACTTTGCTATCCCAAAATAGATTAAGAGTTACCTATAATGCTGAAGTTTCTTACTTGTCTTATACAACTGATTATTTCACCTGCAAAGGGATGGGAAGATATAGCCGCTGTGGGGGAGGAGCCGCGAAAAATTTGTTCCGATGGTTTCTATCCGTTGCTGGGGCTTACTGCTTGCTCTGTCTTTACCCGCCGCCTGTATGATTCCGATCTCGGTCTTGTGACCATGATTCAGGGGGCGATTATCACTTTTGTGGAGTATTTTGTCTCCTATTTCCTTGCGTCATTCCTATTCTCGATATTCCTCGGCAAAGTGATTGACGGTGAATTGAATGAAAAAAAATATCACACATTTGCCATATACAATATCTCGCTTCTCGCTCTTATCACGATAATAGAGAATTGTCTGCCTACCGAATTGTCGATAGTGCAGTTCCTGCCGGTGTTCACAATCGTGGTTATGTGGATGGGCAAGCGTTATCTCGCAGTGAAGGAGGAAAAAAGCTTTACTTTCATTTTTCTTGCTTCTGTAGCGATACTTGTCATGCCATATCTGCTGGGATTTTTGTTTAATATGGTGATACCAAATGCCAACTGATGATGAATAGTAAAGATATTAACATAAAGAACCGCCGCGCAAATTTTGACTACGCGATTTCCGACACATTTACTGCAGGACTTGTGCTTACCGGCACTGAAATAAAGTCGATACGCCTGGGTAAGGCAAGCCTTGTCGATACATTCTGTTATGTCAACAACGGAGAGGTCTGGATAAAAAACATGTATATAGCCGAATATTTTTACGGCACTTACAATAACCACGCCGAACGCCGTGACCGCAAGCTATTGCTTAACAAAAAGGAGATTGCAAAACTGGAAAAAAACGGCAAGGAAGCAGGTTTCACGATTGTGCCGATGCGACTTTTCATCAATGACCGCGGACTTGCCAAACTCGTCATCGGTATAGGTCGCGGTAAGAAGGAGTACGACAAGCGTCAGTCGATAAAAGAGCGTGAGGACAAACGCAACATGGCGCGCCTCTTCGAAAAATAGTGCGTCTGCCGGGAGTGCAATGTCATGTAGTTAAGTATTTTGCCCTGAAAGGGCAAGATGGTGTTAGCCGCGGGCAGCGCCGAAGGTGCGCCCGTGGTAGATATACACTATTAACCCGATGCTACCCCGGAGCGGGTTGCATAGCAATCTGCAAATGATGTAATAATACAAGCAATTCAGCGTCTGGCTGCCGCCGAGAGTATGAGCATCACTTTCCTGCCGTCATGTAGCGTGGTGGCTATCAGGCGGTGGCTGTCTCCATCCTTTACTTTCAGCTTTTTTCGCAGCCAGTCGGCTGTATAGTCGAAATTGCGTACCGCGACATTGATTCTCGGATATTCGCGCGCGAGCCTCTTTAGTTCGCCCGAGGAGAACTCTGCCACACGGTCAATATGCCATATCTCTCCTGGAAAATCATTAACCGGCGTCTCCGAGCAGTAGAGATGCGTATTAGGGTGAAGCTTCGCTATGCCGAATCGCTCTGACAGCAGTTTGTAAGGCGCCGCTTTCATCAGCGTTGCGCCGGGTTCATAAAGATACCATCCGTCGCGTGGCGAATCATAGTATGCGACTGCCTTTTCTTCCTCTGACGGCGTGAACGTGAAGCGGTAGCGCGGTGTCCACACATGGATTGTCGGCTCTGTCGCTGTCTTGTCAAACATGATATCGGCTACCAGCTCTTTGCATTCGGTGGCTGACCCTACGACATAGAGGTCGGTCGTCTGTGGGAGTTCGCGCAATATCTGTGTTATGTCAAGCATAGGGGATGCTTTGACAATAAGTCGATGCGACCTCGCTGCGATTGCCGGAAGAAGTGCTGTTACGTCGGGCGAACAGTCGGCAAGGCGGTAGACACGTTCGCCTGTCGCGCTTCGACGCGCCGGGTCAATAAACATCGTGTCATACGTCGTGTCGCTCAGTGCAAGGAAGTTTTTACAGTCATCATTCACGACAGAGATATTATCCAGTCCGAGTACACGCGCGTTATGCCGAAGCGCTTCGGCTATCACCGGCTCTTGCTCCACCGCTGTGACTGAAGCGGCTTTGCGGGCGATATGAAATGCATCGATGCCGAGTCCGGCGGTAAGATCCACGACCGTGGCACCGTCATTTACAAGCGATGCGTGAAAAGCGGCGAGGGTGTCGCTTGTGCATTGCTCTTCCGACAGCCGGGTAGGGAATATGAATTCCTTGCACTGCAGTGTCTCGGCAAGTTTTTTCTTTGCCTTTCGGCGACACTCTATCTGGATGAGTGCCATGTCGAGACAGGGTATCTTGCCTGCGAATTTCAGCCGTAGTTTAATCGGGTCGTCATCAATGTGCGCGTTGACCCAGTCGAGCATATCGGTGTAATCGGAGTCTGTCATCTTTCGGTGTCTGATAAAAGAAGAGGATGCGTCAAGCGGCTCGACGCATCCTCGATATTAGCTTATATGGTTTAGGGCTTAGAGTTTATGGTTTATGGTTTAGAATAATCCTTAAACTTTTAACCTGTTAACCCTTTAACCTTCAACTTTCGCTTGCGAAAGTTGAATTAGTCCTGTACGGCTGCTACTCCGGGGAGTATCTTGCCTTCGATAGCCTCAAGAAGAGCGCCACCGCCGGTAGATACGTAAGATACCTGGTCGGCAAGACCGAACTTGTTGACACAAGCTACAGAGTCACCACCGCCTACGAGTGAGAACGCTCCGTTGTCGGTAGCTTCTACGATAGCCTCGGCGATTGCACGTGAGCCTGCGGTGAAGTTGTCAAATTCAAATACACCGGCAGGACCGTTCCAAAGGATAGTCTTTGACGGACGGATTGCATCGGCAAATGCCTTGCGGGTCTCGGGACCTGCATCAAGTCCTTCCCAGCCGTCGGGTATGTCATTTGACGGGCATACCATGGTCTTGGCGTCGTTGCTGAATGAATCGGCAGCCACGCAGTCGGTTCCGAGGATGAGGTTCACGCCTTTTTCCTTTGCTTTCTTGATTATGTCAAGTGCGAGGTCAAGCTTGTCATCTTCCACGATAGAATTACCGATCTTGCCACCCTGTGCCTTTGCAAATGTATAGGTCATACCGCCGCAAAGGATGAGGTTGTCCACCTTATCCATGAGGTTCTCGATGATACCGATTTTGGTAGATACTTTCGAGCCGCCCATGATAGCGGTGAAGGGGCGCTTGATATCCTTGAGGATGTTGTCGACAGCCTGTACTTCCTTCTCCATAAGATAGCCGAGCATCTTGTTGTCGGGAGTGAAGTAGTCGGCGATGACAGCAGTGGAGGCATGCTTGCGGTGAGCGGTTCCGAAAGCGTCGTTTACATATACGTCGGCATAGCTTGCGAGTTTCTTTGCAAATTCTTTCTGACGCTCTTTCATTTCTTTCTTGGCTGCATCGTAAGCGGGGTCTTCCTTGTCGATGCCTACAGGCTTGCCCTCTTCCTCGGGATAGAAACGGAGGTTTTCGAGGAGAAGCACTTCACCGGGCTTGAGGTTGGCGGCTGCTTCCTCTGCGTTTGCGCAGTCAGGAGCAAATTTGACGTCACGACCGAGTGCCTTTGCCACGTCATCTTTAATCTGAGCGAGAGAGAATTTAGGATTAACCTTGCCTTTGGGCTTGCCCATGTGTGACATGATGATAAGGCTTCCGCCATCTTCAAGGATTTTTTTGAGGGTGGGGAGGGCACCGCGGATACGGGTGTCATCGGTAATCTTGCCATTTTCATCCAGAGGTACATTGAAGTCTACTCTGACTATTGCCTTCTTGCCGGCAAAATTGTAATTGTCAATCTTTTGCATTTTGGTTAATATATTAAGAGTCAATAATGTCTGATCACTCTGTTTGTAAGCCACAAATTTAATATAAAATTATGAATTATCCGCGTTTACCGGTGTGAATAATGTAGTGGCAATACGCTAAAATTACTTAACCGGGCAGATGTCGGCTGTAGTTTTTTGTCGGGATAATTTTACCGCTTGTCCATCTTATTGTGCATGATAATCTTGAAAACCTGCATATCGGGCACGGCTGTCATTGGAAGCCGTTTTATTTAGTCGATTTTTACTTGTACCTTTGTATTGCAAAGCAATGAGATAACGACATATTAATCTATACTATGTAATGGCAGTCATTTGTGTGGAGAATGGCTGCCATTGCACACGATAATCGATCACAAGACTATATTCCCCGGCAATGTCACGCTTATCGGCGATGTTATTGCCGGGGATTTGTCGGTGCCGGTTGAGGCATTAAAGATTGCAGCAGCGGTTGATGAGTTTGCGGCGGAACATTCTTCCTACCTTTACATCGTCAATTTTGTCAAACGGCGGATAGAACCGGCATAGCCCGTCTTTTACCTCCAGCAGATAATTGATGTTGATGATGTGTCGCTTGCTTACCTGGACGAAGCTGTCGTTGATGCCGAGTATGGCGTCTTTAGATACGGTGCGTTTCAGCGGCATCGGCTTGTAGGATGTCGTGGCGATAGCCATCCAGCATCGGTTTTCGGGTGAATATTTAAATGTGCAGATGTCTTGTATCGGCACTATGCGGAAATCTTCCGTGTTGGTGTAGAATATGAATTTGTCGCTGGATGATTTTGCCCTTCTCGCGGGGCAGCGGTCAAGTCCGTTGCCCATATACTCGTTAAAGCGCGCCATGACTATCTCAAGCTCTTTGTCGTCGATAGGTTTAAGGAGGCAGTCGCAGGCATGATTGCGGAATGCGGGCAGAATGTAGTCGTTATGTGCCGTGTAGATTACCACGTATGACGGAATCTCCGGCATCTCGTTAAGTGTGTTGAGTATCTTGATTCCGGTGGTGTCGGGAAGCATCACGTCAAGAAAGAGTATGTCAGGTTTATGATGGATTATTGCTTCAAGTCCTTCTATGCCGTTGGAGGCTGTCGCTGCTACTGTGATTTCAGGGTAGTGTGCCAGTTTCTGTCTAAGGGCTTCAATAGCCACCGGTTCGTCATCAATGATAATTGCGTTCATATCTGTAAGTTGATAAAGATAATAGTAGATGTTTTTTTAATTGTCACGGTTATGCCTGTCTTTAAGCGTCACGGGAATGGTGAGTATCGCCTCGCATCCTTTGATATTTCCGTTGTCGTCGGTTATATTGGATATGAGAAATGATATCTTTTGTCTGTTTTCACGATTGAGTATTGCAATCGTGTTTCTTATCACTTTAAGACCGGTGCCTCCATCTGTTGCCTGACTGCGTCTTATGTCAAATCCTCTGCCGTTGTCAGTGACTCTGACCGTATAAAAATCATTGCTCGTTGTCACGTTTATTTCAAGCCGGTTATCATCGTTTTTCTCTGAAAATCCATGTTTTATGGCGTTTTCCACAAGTGTCTGGATGAATGTTGAGGGTATAAGGTGACGGTCAAGATAGGAGTTGTCGGGAAGCTGTTCGGTTACAGTCAGTTGCATGTTGAATTTTATCACCTCGATATAAGAGTTGACAAAATCCATTTCTTCTTTCAAGGTCACATACAGATGTCCCGACATTTTGATATTCTCTCGTATCAGGCGCACGAGCGAAATCAGCTCGCCGCTGTCACGCGTGTCTGTTTTAGCGACCGTATGATTCAATACGTTAAATATGAAGTGAGGCGATATAAGATTTCTTATGCTCGACAGTTTGATGTTCATCAGCTGCATGTCGGCTTGCAGTCGCCGTTTCCTTAAAAGGGTGATGATGTAAAGCGACATTATGGTGAGCAGCCCTATCGTGAGGATACTTGCATATATCATCCATCGTGCCTGCTTGATGACCACATCTTTTTCTTTCATGGCGATGGCGTGGTGCAGCGCGAGCGTATCCTGTGAGTAACGCATCATGATGTCGGAGGTGCGCATGTGAGTTATGTTGTGTTGCAGCGATTCATTGTGCGCCTCCTGCGCTTTGAGGGCATCAAATGCCTTTTTGTAGTCGCCTCGCTTCTCATAATATTCGGTAAGATAGCGGTGACGTATGTTGACAAGGTTAAAGTCAATCGGGGAGGTGATGTTTTCGTTGTCAATCACTTTTCTTGCCGTTTCTGTGTCATTGGCGAGAAGGGCAAGTCCTATCCGTATGGTGTTGGCGTAATATATGCCGGTGTCATTTCCGGTGGCTTTGAAATATGCTTCGGCTTTCTCCAGGTTTTCTATCGCTTTGCTACGTTCACGGAGATTCAGGTACACGTCGGCGAGATTGATGCGACACACCATCATGTCCATGCCGTCGTCAAGCCCGTTTTCCTCAAGCATTTCCTTGAGCCGGAGAAATATTTTCTCGGCTGCGGGATAATCCTTGGTGTAATACAGGAAATTGCCGTAATTGTTGAGAAAATATATCTGCATGTTTGGTGCAAGGTCATCGATATGTCCGTGCACTTTGTCGAAATTTGTCTTGGCACTTTCATAGTCACCGATGTTCTGGCATATTCTGGCAAGACCGGTAAGCAATGTCAACCGGTTGGTTTCCGGCAGACGGAGCGAATCGGAGAGAAACAGGGCACGGCGATACCACTGCGCCGCCATCGGCATGTCGCTCATGTCGATATAGATGTCGCCGATGTTGGCGCATATATCAGGCATACTGCTGTTGCTCTCGCTGTTTTGCAGTGCCTCGTAGGCTTTGCCATAAAAATCAAGGGTGACGCGGGGATTGAGCTGGTATTTGTGATAGCTGAATCCCATGATGTTATAAAACGATGCCTTCACATTATTTATATGGGGCGTAGGCTTCCGGCGTTCGAGGTATGATGCCATGCGTTCCCACTCCATGCTGTCGGGCGACATATTCCCGGTGGTTGCCTGGAGTCTCAGTTTTCGAAGATAGATTTCATAATACAGGTCGCTGTCACCCGCTTCCGAGAGACGGCGGTCAATCAGCTCTGCCGAATGCGCCGAACCGGCATGTATCGAGTCGTCGATTTCCTTCACGACGGGCGACACTGTGACTTCGGTGATTTTTTCACGTGAATTACATGCGGAAAACAGTGAGACACCTGCAAGTGAACATGACAGATATGCCATGATTATTTTCAGGTTACGTATAACCCGAACTAAAACATCGTGTCCCCCGAAAATCATAGATTTTATGTGGCTGTTAATAAAAAAGTAATACAAAGTTAATGAAATTTTAATAACTGTCAGTGAGTTACATGCCGTATTTTGGGGCGGTTAATCCCATAATTCAACCGCTTGTGCCTCAATCCTGCCTATAAGACAATACAGGGACAAAGACATGACGCGTGTCATGCCTTCATCCCTGTATCCGTACGTGTCTATATTATCTTAGATTATTCCGGCGTCGCTCAGCAGGCTCGCCATATCGTCGCGGAGCTTTGCTGCCTCTCTGCCCGCGGTTTCGGCAAAGTCTTCACTTGACGATGCGAAGATGATGCCGCGCGATGAATTGACAAGCAGTCCGCAATCCTTTATCATGCCGTAACGTGCCACTTCCGCAAGACTTCCTCCCTGGGCGCCGACTCCCGGTACAAGAAGGAAACTTTCGGGTGCAACCTTGCGGATGTCCTTGAACATCTCGCCCTGGGTCGCTCCTACGACATACATCATCTCTTCCGGACCTGCCCATTTTGACGAGGTCTCGATTACATGCTCGAAAAGGCGTGTGCCTTCCTTGTCCTCGATAAACTGGAAATCATGTGAGCCTTTGTTGGATGTGAGAGCGAGAAGTATCACCCATTTGCCCTCATAGCCGAGGAAAGGGGTCACGGAGTCTTCACCCATGTAGGGAGCCACTGTCACGGAGTCCACGTCGAGATGCTCGAAGAAACTGCGGGCATATAATTTCGAGGTATTGCCGATATCGCCTCTTTTTGCATCGGCGATTATAAACTGGTCGGGATGATTCTCCTTGATATACTTGATGGTTTTTTCAAGAGTGATCCATCCTTGTGCGCCTGTTGCCTCGTAGAAGGCAA
This sequence comes from Bacteroidales bacterium, assembly GCA_003150235.1. Classification (GTDB taxonomy): domain Bacteria; phylum Bacteroidota; class Bacteroidia; order Bacteroidales; family Muribaculaceae; genus Muribaculum. Next base: position 216,880 of record QAMW01000033.1, on the reverse strand, counting down.
GGTTAGGCTTGTAAGCAACGCAATACGGAGCTGTGGCATCTATTATCGCTTTATTGAATTCATACACCGGGTCGTCAGTCGACAGCAGATGACGCGGTAGCTTGTTGATGTCACTGTCAAGTCCTACGCAGAGGAACGAGCCCTTTCTGCGGATGTTTTCTACTAATTGGTCGCGTTTCATTATTGTGATATTATTGAGTCCGTGGTAAATACATGGCCATGTATGGTGGCGTTGTACGACTTGTATTCGTTATTCTTTTTGTCGGAGTGAAGGCGGGTGGTCACACTTATCTCCGTGAGTGACACTACATCGTTGCTTCCTTTTATTTTCAATGTTACGGGGCGAAATGCCTTTCCTGTAGTCTTGTTGACCATACTGTCGATGTTGAGCCATGCGCGGGCATTCGCAGTGCCGACAAAGACCTTTCCCGCCTTGTCGGGCACACGGTTGTCGACGGAGCATACAAACTGCTTTACACCGGTTGCACCCTTTATTACAGGAGCGAAATCATCCTCATGTAGGGTGAAGGTATATAATTGGTTGTCATGATCTCTTTCAACACCGCTTCCGGGCATGATTTTGTTGTTTTCCCCCGCTGTGCCGGAGTCAAACAGAAATCCCTTTACGAAGGCTACATAGGAGTGGTAGCTGATACTGTCTTTCTCGCAGTGATTGTAAATGTCGGCATTGATGTAGGTCAGCACGACGGTTTTCGCCGGGTCATCGGCAAAATGAAGCGTTATAGGGGAGAAAGGCTTGTCGGAGCTGCTGAATACAAGGCTGTCGATGGGCAGGAGTGTCCTCAGTCTGTCACATGCGATTACCGATACGTTGCCATTGGAATCGGGCGCCATATTGTCAATCCTGTATATAAACGGCTTCATCCACGTGGCTCCCTGCGGCACGGGGGCAAAATCCCCCTCCTCAAGCTGAAACATGTAGCTGTCGCCTGCACTTTGGGCGGCGTCGCGTACGTAAAATTCCCTGCCTTCTTTTAGATCGCTTATTCTCATTTGCGACATCTCCTCGCGGTACTGTTCATTCTCCTTGGCAATCCGCTGTTGCTTAAGGTGCTTGAAATATGCCGGCACTCCGATGGCGATCGCTAAGGCAAGGATTATGCCGACACCGATTATCGAGAAGACAATCGGTGACAGGTTATCCTTGCGGTCATCTTTGCCGCGCCTTGGCGACGGGATTGGGGGAGGAGTGGTCATAGTTCCGATTCCTTTAGCTTTTCTGCGTTTTCGGCTACTATCAGGTGGTCGATGCAGTCCTGGATGTCACCGTCCATGAACGCCGACAGATTATATATGGTGTAGTTTATGCGGTGGTCGGTTATGCGCCCCTGCGGATAGTTGTAGGTGCGTATTTTCGCGGAGCGGTCGCCCGTCGATACCATTGTCTTGCGTCGTGAGGCGATGTCGTCGATATATTTCTGATGCTCCTTGTCGTAGATAAATGTGCGCAGACGGCTCAGCGCGCGCTCCTTGTTCTTGGGCTGGTCGCGCGTTTCCGTACACTCGATAAGTATCTCCTCGGTCTCGCCCGTGTTGGGGTTACGCCACATGTAGCGGAGTCTGACTCCCGATTCGACCTTGTTCACGTTCTGACCGCCGGCACCGCCGCTTCGGAACGTGTCCCATTTTATCTCCCCTTCATTTATCTCCACGTCAAATTCCTCGGCTTCAGGGAGTACCGCCACAGTGGCTGCCGAGGTGTGTACGCGACCCTGTGTTTCGGTGGCGGGCACACGCTGTACACGGTGTACGCCGCTCTCATATTTCAGTATGCCGTAGACACCTTCGCCTGTCACTGAAAATACAATCTCCTTGAATCCTCCCGCGGTGCCTTCGTTAAAGTTCGTAACGGCTACATTCCAGCCTTTTGACTCGCAATATTTGGTGTACATCTTGTAGAGGTCGCCGGCGAAGATTGCCGCCTCGTCACCTCCTGTGCCGCCGCGTATCTCTACGATGGCGTTTTTGCCATCCTCAGGGTCGGCGGGTATGAGCAGAAGCTTTATCTCCTCTTCCATACCCGGCATTTTGGCGGTTGCCTCGTCAAGCTCCTCTTTTGCCATGGCGCGGAGTTCATCGTCGCTCTCGCTCTCGAGCACCTCGCGGGCTTCCTTGATGTTTTCGACCAGATTGCGGTAGGCACGGGTGGCTTTGGTCAGCTTTTCCAGGTCCTTGTATTCTTTGGTGAGTCGCACATATCGCTTCATGTCGGATATCACTGACGGGTCGGTGATGAGGGTGCTTACTTCCTCGAAGCGCGCCTCGATGCCGTCAAGTCGTGATAAGAGATTGTTTTCTGCCATTATATTTCGTATTTTTCGCGAAGTTACGAAAAAAATAGTACCTTTGCAAGGGTAGTATTTCTTTGGCTTAGCCTTAATGTATTCAAAATATTACGTAACATCTGGATAAAAAGAATTGAGGACGCGCCCGGCGTTGACTTGAGCGATATATGACAATGTTACGATCTTAAGGTTCAAGGGGCGTAAATCCCCGGAAGGGGATTCATCCCGTTAACCGCGGGTAATGCCGACGGCATACCCGTGGCACAAGCTCCTCTCTCCGTGGTTCAACCCGGAGCGGGTTGCATAGTGTGGTAGAACCCGTGACATTGCGGTATATGACTCTGCAGCGTTATAGTTGCTGCACGGGCTGCACAGGGTATTGACTAAACAGCATGGTGACCGCCTTGTCTATTTCCTCCATGTCACGGTAGTTGCCGTCGATATCGAGGATTGATGACACGGATGAGGTGTAGAGTGGCGTTTTCTCTTTGATATTCACAACGTCTATGGTCAGCACCCCCTGTTGATATATACCGGCAATTACCCCTGAGTCAATATAATAGTCGGTCAGGTAATAATCCTGCGGGATGATGTAGCATGGGTAGGTGCATGAAAGATACGGGCCGTCGACTATTTCGTGACCCGCCGGCGACAATGGCGTGTCGTCATGTACCGTGACAGCGAAATTTATCAGCAGGGGAGAATTTGCCGACTCCTTGTAGCCGCGTTCAAGCATCTGTGAGCGTATCGCTGCCACGATGCACTCAAATGTGGCGTGGTCCATGCGGGGCGGCAACGAACCCATTTTCAAGTCTACGATATGAAAGGTTTTATGATTTTCGATGGCTACGTTATCATAAACTTTACTGTTTACCAGAGAATATGAATTGCAACCGGTCAGCAATGCAATCAGTGCAGCTAATATGTAATAATGTATTCTCATAGTGTCATAGGCTTTTGTGTATAATTATAACAATCCCCCCGCGATATTGTTAACCCTATAACCTTTCTCGCACGAGAGTAGCCGCTGGCACTGTGAGGTGATACTCTATTTGGCTATCAGAAACTCGTCCATGTAGCTGGTGTAAAGATTGCCGAAATACCCGTCGTTATATATCATAACGTGGCTTCCGACCGTATTGAGAAAAAGCCTGTTATAGAGGTCGTGCATCGACATCTCCGGGTGCGCCGTCAGGTTCTCTATAAGTGTGGATGTAAAGCGATTACTCATCCATACGCCGAGATTGGCATTGAATAAGTCGGCTTTCGATGTCTCATCGGGAGCGGCGGCTGTGAAAAATATCATGCCCGGAATCCCGACACATTCATCAATCACACTTCCCGAATAACATGATTCGGTAAATACTGCGGTTTTCCTCACCCCTCTGCCTGTCTGCAGCGACTCCAATGCGTCACAGAGCATTTCTCCGGAAATCCCCCTGTTAAACACATCCCAGCTTAATGCTCCGGGACACCCGTGACCGCTCCAGAATATAAGGAGGTTTGTGCCTGTGTCCGTGTCGACCGTTACAGGTGTGCGCGACGTGGGTTTCCCGGCGATAATATTGCAGATATCCTCAGGATAGAGGTCCGACATCTTGTAATCTATCCGGATGTTGTCGTGGAGATTCTTGCCTCCGGGACTCACAGTCACCAATCCTGGCGATGGATTCAGATTGTTATAGGCTATGTCATCTTCCATTATCAGGATAATCATGTCGTCGGAATAGCCCTTCTCTTTTAACAGCGAATACATAGCCAGTACATCTGCCTGATGTCTGTAGTTTGACCATCCCGACGAGCTTGCTATAAGCACCGCCTTATTGGCTGTGAGAGGTGCATACGAAATATTGTCGTCCCCCTGACCAAAATTTTGCATTTGAGTGGCTTTCCAGTTCCATCCGGCAAGCGTGGCGTCAGTGCGGTTGCCCCCGTTGGCAGTATTGTAGTCGAGAATGATGTAATGACCGTCATAAACCTTATAATTATAATATATTGAGGCTAAGACATTTGTATAGACCTTGCTGTCAAAGTCAAGCCATCCCGAAGCGCCCCGCACGTATGGCCTGCTTCCTTTTGAGATTGCTGTCACCACGTTTCTCATGTCTTCCCCCATCCAGGAACCCATGTTGAAATCCCTCCCATCCACTATGGCGCGTAACGCGTCTTTGGTCGAGACCCCGGGATGAATGTTTTCATACCATGCCGCGTAGACCATAAGCATTCCGGCATCGTATATCTGTGCGGCTCCCACAGTAGGATCTGTCCCGAAAAAGGTCCTGAACGACACGTCAAATCCTGTTTCCGGATCTGCACCGAAACATACTCCTTCGATTCCCTCCGCTTTTTCCCCTAATATTTCCAACACATCGGTTCCGTATCCTATGTCAGAAAAGAGGAGTCGGGGAGCGGTGTGTGCCGCTGAGTTGAACAAGTCGATAATAACGCCGATATCGCCTACATTGCCGGGTGTACACACTACATAATCAGCTCCGCTTTCCATGGCTGATACCACGGTTTCCGGTAGGGATGCATCTTCATAGGTGTAGATTCCTTTTATTTCAAGATTTAACTCTTTTGCCTGGAATCCAAACCAATCGATGAAGGTTTTGCCATACATGTCTGAAGAATTGGCGAGAAGAGCCACAGATTCCCCGCCGTAGTTCACGACCTTGCTCAGAAGCACTTCACATTGTGTGATATCCGTCTCCGTAAGACTCCACAGATTTCCCGTCGATGCAAAGGCACGTATTAGTTCCTCAGTCGTGGCGACCGTCAGGAAAGTAACGCCTTTGTTGCAAAGATGAGTGGCAAGAGTACTCGCATTTTCAGAGTAAAGACCTCCGATTACGGCATACAGGTCATCCCGTTCCCTTAATTGAGCGGAGAGTGTCTCAAGGTCATTTTCAGTTTCGTCATACCACTCGAAATTCAGTTTTACCGATACAGGCTCGTTGGAGAAGGCAACTTCCGTGTTATGGGAAAGAAGAGTGAATATCTTTTTCCAATGCTCGTCCAGACCGTTTCCCATCGGAAGCACTACTGCAATATTCTTTTCAATGCAGTTTTTCGGTTCCACGTTATTGTCTGTCTTATTGTCGGAACACGACATGACGCATAAGGTACAGATAAATATAAAAATCAACGCAAATGAATTTTTCATAAGTTTTCCTCTTCTGCTTTTTCGGCAATATGACGCATTTTCCCGACAATATCTGTATACTTGATATAATTGGGCGAAAGAAGCCAGTCGGTGTATCCTCCTTTTAGCCCGAATGTTTGTGAAGCCGGAAGTTCTCCGGTGTTTAACCATGTGTCAAGATAGTTATACAATATAAGATCTATCCGTTTTATTACACTTCCACAGATGTTTTTGGATAGGCTTGACTGGTCTATGTCCATCCCTGCTGTCAATAAAGTCGTGGATTGCTCCCGAGTGAATCTATAAATGCCCTGATTGCTTCCTCCGGCTACCGGAAAAATGAAATCATAGATTGTTGCCCAATCCTTCATATTACGGTAGGCTTCTGGGGCGGAAATATACCCTGACCAGTCATCCGCCAGATATTCCAACGTGACATCTCCTCCCGGCATCACTGCCTTATATCCGTCGATAAAGCCATCTTTGGCAGGGGTGATTACATCGTCGCCTTCATGGGCAAGAACTATAAGCGCATCCTTTGATGAACCGGATGTATGGCGTTCTGCTATATATGTGGCGGCAGTACATCCGGCGAGATATGACGCTCCGTACATCGATATCCGGAATGTAGTTATCGGAAGTCCCGTTTCGTTATCGCTTTCAAAAAGGAGCATACGTTTGTTATGCGTCAGTCTATTACGTCTCATACAGATATTCACCATCGGTTCATAGTCGCTGCTGGCAACCACAAACAATGCCGGTATCTCGCTTTCTGCAAGTGAAAGCCAGTCGGTCAGTAATCTTTCGGCTTCCTCTATCGAATTTGGGGAATATTGATATATGTCGGTCTTTTCGTAACTGTTCTTTTTGAAATTCTGCACGCCAGTCAGTATGCAGTCGTTGTAGCCTTGGTCGCCAAGCCCCCCGGGTGCATACATCACTATTATTTGTGGAGTAGGGGAATCCGGTGCGTCGATTCCGTCTTTTCCCGATGAGCAACCGGCGGTCGGGCACATTACAATCCAGCTGCATGCCATACATAATATGAATCCTAAAATTTTCCTTGGTCGTTTCATCTGATAAATGTAGTCAAAAAGAGTCTGACCTGATTCTTGTTACAGGACAGACTCTTTTGTCATGATATCTTTAATCAAGTTTATTCCGCATCCTGCACTACTCTTACCGGACAAAAATGCCCCCAGTGATAATTGTTTGAATCATAGACCGAGAAGCCTCCGGAAATCGGCTGTATTTTACACAGATGCAATGTGTTGGTAAACAATACCGCTTCAGTGCCGTCACCGGTTTGATGCCATTTCCCTTTGCTGTCACGAAGGAAATAGCCGGTTTTTGTCTCAAATCCCGTGACAGCTCCCGGAGCGAGAAGCGTCCCGATCATAGTGTATCCGTTGGCAGTGATTGTATTGCCGATTGAATTGTAGTCGTCATCACCTGCCACTCTCCATCCGGCAGGAGCAAGATTGGGATTGCTGGCATCGTCCCAATGATAGCAGTAAAATGATGAATATGGTTCCCACCAGTGCTGTTGTGATATTTTTTCTCCTGTCCGTAACAGGTCGCTGCTGTAATTTTGCCGGGTCCATATCCTGTTGAAAATCTTGACTACCGGATAGTCATTAGGAGAAGTGTATAGCACCCCTTTCATATAATAGTCCTTGACGCTTCCGCGGAAAACGTCTTCCGACGCTGCATCCTGTGTAAGGCTGATGTTTTTACCTCTGATATATACTTTTTTAGTCTGTCCGTATGATGCGTCAGTCAATTCCAGTACTGCAAGACGGCCCTTCGCCCAACATACTTTAGCGGGTTTATGGTTGGAATCTCCCAAAAATATACCCATATTGTATTTGGTCCTGTTGTTCAACACCGGATAAATCACCTTTACCCTGGAATTACGGTCAAGAATAGGGATGAACTCTTCACAGATTCTTGCAACCCACTGTGAACCGTTATAGATATCTTTAATCAGCGTCGAGCCGGTAAAGTCTGGTATTTTGTCGAGGGATACGGTTGCACCGCTTACATAATTCATGCCGACTCCGGTATAATCATTTTCAATCTCGGTGCCAAGTATGTAATCTTTTATCATCTGTTGCCTTTTGACTCCATTGGGCAACTCTGTGTCTATCAGCTCCCACAGAGGTATGAGCCCGTCTTCGAGAAGCCCTACGATTGTCTGATTCTTTTCATTTGCCAGAGTATTTACCCATGCTTTTATGGTATTGTCATTGTCTCCGCCGTTCATGGTTATATCCATGGCTTTCTTTGCATCTCCTCCTTGAACGAATAGTGTCGTTTTGCAATGTGACGAGTTTGCCTTGTAGGACTGCTTGAGGCTATCCGATACTTCTGCTTTTACTTTTACAAAGGAGTTTTTGTAAGAGGAGTTAGCGAAAGCCTCCAGTTCATATTCTCCTTCGATTTTGGATACATCGATGGATGTAACATATTTGAGTCTTCCTCCTACGCGGGCACGGGTTATGAGGTGTGTACCGTAGGCTTTCACCAGTTTTTTGATGCCTTCGGTTGTTGACGGATAGTCGGTAGGTACTTTTTTTCGGCGTCCTTGAATATCCAGTCCGTTAAGGTCCTTATATGCTTTGTCTGTCATAAGGTTGGCTATTATGTTGGCTGCCCCCGTCTCAAGGGTGAGCACCTGCTGGGCGACATCTACATAGCTTATCGCATATTCCGTTTCGTTGGATTTATAGCTGCTCATATTGAACGAGGCTCCAACTTCTCCCTTAAATCCGCAGTATGATACGCCGAGATTTATGCTGCTTGAAAGTTTGTTGGATAGTTCCGATGCGGTTGTTCCGGTATATGTGTCGCTTTCAAAGGTGACAAGCACACCGGAGGTTGACAATATACTGTCTTCATTCACATAGTTATAATCAATTATCGGATTTTGTGCTACTGAATTGGCATCGGCATATTGTCCGAGTGTGTTGTAGCCGTAACCGATTCCAAGACGCCTGGCTCCCTCGACCATTTGTGATATCTCGTTTTCAGGATTATCGGAAACGGATTTCTGAATCAGGGTGAGTTCTTTTATTACCTCATCAGTCTTTGTATCGACTATGTAAAGGATATTTTCTCTTCGCTGTTCGGTGCCGTTGTCATAGACATAGACGGTGGCTTCGGTGTTGCCTGTCCCGTGGTCGGGAACTACATAGCATATCTGGTTTCCTTTGATATAATCGAATTGTATGTTCCATGCTCCGTTTGCCTCGATTTTCAATGGAAAGCTGTAGGCGTAATTTTCCAGGGCTTCCGGGTTGACAGTGGAGGGGATTGAATAGTCTATCTCTATCGGTACGGGACTTTCGTCGGTACATCCTGCCAGGGTAAGTGATGTAAAAATGCCGAGCACGGCTAATGTGTTCGGTGTCGGCATCATTTGTAAAAATAATGTTTGGATTTTCATATAATGTATCGGTTTATCTGTTGTCTTTTGTGTGAAAGATTAGTGTCATCTCTTGTGAAGAGTGTTTGTTGATGGTTAACTTGAAAATTTATAGGCTTATAGCTATACCGATTTTGCTATTTGCTAAACAAATCGACAGATTTAGTCCCTCATAAGGATAGTAAAATTGAAATTTAACGCTGATTTTGTGATATTTCTAAAAAAATCTATATCTTTGCGCTTGCTAAGTATCTCTTCACAAGAGATTTGGATGTTTGCTAAACAAAAATTACCCCCGCACCCCTATAACCCCATAACCTCATAACCTTCTGCTTTCGGACAAACCGAAAGCAGAATAATAAAAATTGTGAAAAGATTTGTGGGTATAGGATTAGAGTTGTAAATTTGACGGTGCTTAAATTTTGCAGACCTTAACTAAAACTGACAATTCGAGTCATCGACATTGAAAATATGAAAGATATAACAGATCTGTTTCAGGAACTTCTTCATAATAACCGGAGTGTGGATATAGCTGAAGCGGAGTTTAAAAAACTGATTCATGAGGATGCGGAACTGCATGAGCAGTACCGTGACTGGTGTGATGCAGTAGGCAGTTCGGAGAAAATGGGATTTCTTGACTATTGTGATGAATACCTTGAATCACAGGATTCGATTTACGATACCTTGAATGATTATGACGAATAATCGTGACCTCCGATTGCGACTTCCCGCAGAGTGGGAGAGGCAAGACGGCATATTGATTGCTTGGCCGCATGAAAATACCGACTGGTCATATATGCTCGATGAGGTCACGGAGTGTTTCACCGCGATAGCGAAGGCGATTGCCGCTGAAGAAAAACTTCTTGTGGTTGCGCCCGACGCGGAGATTCCACGGGCGTGTCTGTCGGCTGCCGGGGTGAATATGGCTAATGTCATTCTGGTGACTGTCCCTACAAATGACACCTGGGCGCGTGATTTCGGTCCGGTCTCGCTGTTGCATGACAATCGCGTTGCATTCTGCGACTTCAAGTTTAACGCGTGGGGATTGAAGTTTGCCGCCGACAAGGATAATCTCATCACCCGCAATCTATATCAGAAAGGCGCTCTTCGCGGTGAATACCTGAACTGTCTGGGATTTGTGCTCGAAGGTGGCTCGATTGAAAGCGACGGGTGCGGCACACTGCTCACCACGAGCGAATGTCTGCTGTCGCCTAACCGCAACGGGGAGATGTCGCGTGATGAAATAGGTCGTTATCTCGCCGACCGGTTTAATCTTGACAAGGTGCTCTGGCTTGACCACGGCTATCTTGCCGGTGATGACACCGACAGCCATATCGACACCCTCGCGCGTCTTGCGCCCGATGACACTATAATATATGTAGGCTGCGATGACCCTGCCGACGAGCATTACGAAAGCCTGCAGGCGATGAAGCGTCAGCTTGCCGGGATGACCACAAAGGAAGGAACACCATTTAACCTTATCGAGCTTCCGCTTCCCGATGCGGTCTATGATGAGGATGGCATGAGGTTGCCTGCAACTTACGCAAATTTCCTTATACTTAATGAATCGGTGTTGATGCCCTCCTACGGGCAACCGAAAAAAGACTTGCTCGCCTCGCAGATATTGAAAATCGCTTTCCCCGGTCGGGAAATCAGGATGATTGACTGCCGGGCGTTGATAAAACAACACGGCTCGTTGCATTGTGTGACCATGCAGCTGCCGGAAAATACATTGCCGATATGAAAAAAAATATAAAAGTAGGAATCATACAGCAGGCTAACAATGCCTCGCCTGAAGATAACCGCCGCCGTCTCGGTGAAAAGATAAGGAAGCTCGCCGCCTCAGGTGCAGAGCTGATTGTGAATCAGGAATTGCATGACACGCTCTATTTTTGTCAGACCGAGTCGACCGATCTCTGCGACTATGCGGTGAAGATACCTTCCGCTACGACCGATTTTTATGCCGCTCTTGCGCGCGAGACCGCGACTGTGATCGTGGTGTCGCTTTATGAGCGTCGTGCGCCGGGGCTCTACCACAATACTGCGGTCGTGTTTGAAAAAGATGGCACTATTGCCGGCAAATACCGCAAAATGCACATCCCTGATGATCCAGCTTATTACGAGAAGTTTTATTTCACCCCCGGCGATATGGGATTTCAGCCGATTGACACATCGGTAGGTCGGCTCGGGGTGCTTGTTTGCTGGGACCAGTGGTATCCCGAGGCTGCGCGCCTGATGGCGTTGCGTGGCGCGGAACTGTTGATTTATCCTACCGCGATAGGGTGGGAGAGCAGCGACACTCCCGAGGAGCAGGCGCGACAGCTTGACGCGTGGGTTACGGTGCAGCGCGGTCATGCCGTGGCAAACGGACTCCCCGTCGTGTCGGTAAACCGCGTAGGGCATGAGCCTGACCCGTCGGGAATGACCAACGGCATCAGTTTCTGGGGTAATAGTTTTGTTGCCGGACCGCAGGGTGAGTTCCTTTTCCGTGCTCCCTCCGACTGCGAAACCGAGGCTATCATTGATGTCGACCTTGCGCGCTCTGAAAATGTGAGACGCTGGTGGCCCTTCCTCCGCGACCGCCGCATTGATGCTTACGACGGACTCACCTCCCGCTATCTCGACTAAAATTCGCTTTTGCTATGTCGCTCTGGATTATCTGGCTTATCGCCACTGCGGTGCTTCTGGTGATAGAACTCCTTACCGGACTCGTCGCAACATTTTGTGTCGCTGTCGACTGTCTTATCGCATTTTGCTTTGCTCTTGCCGGGTTCGGTATCGAGACGCAGCTTGGCGCGATGGTGGTCGGCGTGATTCTCGCGTTTATTTTCCTTGTACCCTTTATCAACCGCATCCGTAAAGGCAAAAAGCAGTCGCGCCCCGTTTACAACAGCAATATGGAGGCTCTTATCGGTAGGGAGGGATTTCTCAACCGTGAAATTCCCGCCGACGGAGGTCTGGGCAGATTGCGTATCGACGGTGACGACTGGCAGTGCGCAGCCGCGACGGCGAGCCTGTCGCTCACGGCACAAAGGTCAGGGTGACCGGTTACGACAGCATAATACTTACCGTAAAACCGGTATAATACAACAGAATAACTAACATAAGTATATTATAAGACATGGGAACTTACATTTTCTTGGGATTGCTCGTTTTAGTGGTGATAATAGTGGTGTCGGCAGGCGTGAAGATCGTGCCGCAGTCCGAGACACGCGTTGTTGAGCGCCTCGGGCGTTTCCACAGTGTGCTTGCGCCCGGTCTGAACATTATATGGCCCTTTATCGACAAGCCTAAGATGGTCTATACACGCAGGGTGGAATCGACCGTCAACGGTCAGACTATGGTGAGGATTACATCGTCGACCGCGATCGACCTCCGCGAACAGGTGTATGATTTCCCGTCGCAGCAGGTGATTACGAAAGATAATGTCACTACTGAAATCAATGCGCTGCTTTATTTCCAGATAGTCGATGCAAAGAAGGCGGTGTATGAGATTGACAATCTTCCCAACGCGCTTGAGAAGCTTACGCAGACTTCGTTGCGTAACGTGATAGGTGAACTCGAACTTGACCAGACCCTCTCTTCGCGCGACACCATCAACTCGCGCCTCCAGATAATACTCGACGAGGTGACTAACAAGTGGGGCGTCAAGGTTAACCGTGTGGAACTTCAGGATATCACCCCGCCGAAGAGTGTACGTGAGGCGATGGAGAAGCAGATGCAAGCTGAGCGTAACCGCCGCGCCGAGATTCTGAATGCCGAGGGTCAGAAGACTTCGGTAATTCTTCTTTCCGAGGGCGAGAAGATGTCACAGATTAACCGTGCGACTGCCGTGAAGGAGGCGGAGATTCTCCGCGCTGAAGGTGAGGCGAGGGCAAAGGTGCTGACTGCTCAGGCTGAAGCCGAGGCTATCATGCGCGTTGCAGAGGCTATCAAGGCTTCGCAGACCGATCCCGCCACCTATATGCTTGCCATGAAATATATTGAGACTCTTGGCGAGATGACTTCCGGTCAGAACAACAAGACTGTCTACATCCCCTATGAAGCCTCCGGGGTACTTAGTTCCATCGGCTCCATAAAGGAGATGTTCAGCAAGCAGGCTTAGACAACCTCTTAAAGGTCGTTGAGCGTAAGGTCGCGGTAGTTGCTCATGATGTTGAGATACACCTTGATACCTATCGCCACGCCTATTACCGCTCCGGCTATCATGCCGTAGACTATATACTCGTTGGTGCCCATCTCAAAGAAGAAGGTGGTTATAAGCGGTATGCACATCGCTATCAGTATCCCCATGAATATGTGGTGACGCTTCTTGTAAAGTATCGCCTTACGTGCCACCTGCTCTACGCCCATGGTGTTGTAGTCTATTTTCCTTATCCCGGTCCACAGATATGTGTCCATTATCGCGGCTGTGAGAAAATATAGTGCGGCGCAGGTTCTTGTCGGTAGCGTAAGCCACTCTTTGTAAAATACAAAGATTACAAGTGCCATCATCATTCCTACTATGGAGAACAGGCGGTACTGCTTTACGAGGCGTTGTTGTGCCGATGTGATGCGACCTGACTCGATGCGCTTGATCAGATCCGAGTTACGATTCTCAAGGCTGTCCATGCGGCGGTTGAGGTTATTGAGTTGCTGTTTCATTTCTTCTAAATCCATTTTGGTTTTACGGTTAATAGTTATTGGTTGGAGTATCTGATCAGTTTCTCTTTTACGCGGTGAAGTCGTGATGCGACCGTGTTGCGGGGCATTCCGAGTATTTCGGCTATCGTCTCGTAGGGATATTCGTCGAGCCATAGCAATATGAGTGCCTTCTCTACACGGTCGAGACGGTTTATAAGCCCGTGAAGCTCGCTTATCTGCTTGTTGCGGTCAGTGTCGTCCGATGCCTGTTCCGGCAGGCTGTCGAGTGGGGTAGACTTGATTTTCCGGTTTTTGCGGAAATATGACACGCAGCTGTTAAGCGTGACACGATATACCCATGTGGTCAGTTCCGCTTCGCCGCGAAACGACTCCATGCCTCGCCACAGGTTGATGAATGTTTCCTGACGGAGGTCGTCGAAGTCTTCGACCGACTCGGCATACATGTAGCACACCTTGTTAATCAGTGAGCCGTACCGGTCGATGAGTCGCTTGTAGCGGTCGTTTATATCGTTGTCGTTAGCCATTTTGTTTTTGTTTTCTGACCCGTTAGACGCGCCTTTTCCGCAATAGTTCCCCCAAATATAAAAATTTTTCATCTTTCCACCCGCCGCGCAACTGTCGGGACATCTGCAAAACGATGATATGCCCTCAACGTAGGGACATCGCTTGGCGATGTAAACCTGCCAATCAGTCAGTTATGTAAACATGCCCAAGGCACGTCCTTACATTTTGGTAGTTTGCATACACCGCCGCCTGTCACCGCGTAGCAGTAGGGGCTGCCTCCGCACTCACGAAGAGCTTGTTGCCCCACCGCCGCCGGTTACCGCGTAGCAGTAGGGGCTGCCGGAAGGCAGCCCGCCCGCCTCCACCGACTTTTCCGACAGGAAAAATTTCTAAATAGCCGGGGCGTTGAGCGAAGCGAAACCCCCGCACAGCAGCCTCCACCATAAATCGTTTCCCGCAGGGAATCATCTCAAGGCAAACACTGATACTTCCTGTCGATTTTGTATATCTTCCTCACTCCTTCCACGCTTTTGCCCCGAAAGGGCAAGATGCCAGTAACCGCGGGTAATGCCGGAGGCATACCCGTGGATTGGGCGTCTGCTCTACTCTAATCAACCCCGAGAGCGGGTTGCATAATCCCCTAAAGCCATGACGCAGATGATCCTTATCACACTAAAATCGACAGTGTGCAAAGTGGACTCAGCCTATAATCCCATTCCTCCCCCATATCCAAAATCGTTTATAGGTCAGTTTCATAGCTCAAAATATATAATTGCGTAATTTTTTTATGAGATTATCTGAGTGAAAAATTACCATCTCCTCTAAGTGATATGTGATACTTGTCTTTCTTATATAAATAGTATGATTCCTTGTTATACCATTTATATACCAGTTTATTAGTATGATCTAATAAAGCAAAAGCTAAAGTATTTACTTTAGAAAGATTGTCATCCATACAGAATGCTAAATTGTCGATTATAATATCATTTTCAAACGGACCTCTATATATCACACCTTGCCTTATTATCAAGAATTCATAGTCAATAGACGATAAATCTATTGGAAAATCCTTATCAAAAGAAAATAATATATCTTTTGTTAGCACTTTCTGACACTTACATTTCTCACACCAATCAGTATCAACATAGTAAACATATCCTAAATATTCATCCCTTGAGACAAATGTATTATCATTTTTATTATTGCATGAGATACAATATATCATACTTAATACAACACTTGTTAAGTATAAGTTATGATTAACAGTTCGTAGAAGTTTCATCGCTTGCCTCCTTTCCGCCAAAGACAGATAAACAAAGCAAGCGCAATGAAATACAGACTGACAGCAAGGCATTCCAATGCGATAAAGTAGGGTTGAGCATCCCAGAATCCCCGATTAGTATCGCAGATTATGTCATACCATAGATAGGCAATCTCAATTTCAGATATTGAATATGCCAATAATGCTCCAATTAAGCCAAAGGATATTACGCCTACTATTTTCTGCCACTTTTTCATATTTCAATTATCAGTAATCTTAGTATTTACAATCCATCGCTTAGTAAGATAAGAGGTAATCATCACCGGAATGATAAGGAGGGCGGTCCATACTGCACAAATGGTAATGATAAATTCATTATCTGTAATGTATTTACCCTCATCCGCAGGTATGTTTTCAGGTCGTATATTTGCTGTGACAGGATTCCAGTCGTATAAGAATATTAATAGTGGAACTATCAGCAGCAGGGCAGAAAAAATATACAGATATCCGGCAAGTTTCAGCCACGAGTTTACTTTATACACCAACCATGTCGGAATGCCCGATATTGCAAAATATAGGCATAACACAGGAAACAGCAATATCAGCACAGCCCCGTTACACGATTCAAACTCGGCTCCGTTGCATAAAAGTATGACTAACATTTGGCATAACAATATGACGCCACAAAGTAGCATCATTGCCTCAAATTTCCAAAATCGTTTATCGGTCAGTTTCATCGCCAACCTCCTTTCCGATGGCACAAAGATAACTGACTTTGCGCCCATAGGTTGCAGGAGAGAGCAAAGCAAATACACAGAATCAATATCTTATAGAGGGTTGCCATACACAAAATTACAACGAATAATCAACATTTGATGGGATAAATGTCACCTCCGCGCATGAAAATCAGCGCGGAGCGAAGATTTTTCTTAAATATCCTCACTTTCGGAACGACACATCTCCTAAGTGTCCTGCAGATTTGTCGGCAATCTCTTTGTTGAAAGTCTTTATCTCGTCAGTGATTAGCTGTTTCAGCTCTTTCTGAGGGACAATAAGTTTGTATTCGGCGACGCCGATGGGTTTTGTAAAGCCTTCAAGAGCCAGTTCCACCTCCACGTTGTCTTTCTCAGCGCACAGGATTATACCTATTGAGGGATTTTCGTCTTTTCCACGTTCAAGTCTGTCAAGCAACGAGAGATAGAGGTTCATCTTGCCAACATATTCAGGCATGAACTCGGATATTTTCAAATCGACAGCAACGAGCGATCTCAATCCGCGATGAAAGAAAAGCATGTCCACTTTGTAGTCCTTGCCGTTATAGGATAGAACATGCTGATTGCCGATGTAGGTAAATCCCTGACCGAGTTCCAGAAGAAATTGTTTTACCTTTTCAACTAATCTCCGCTCAAGCTCCAGTTCAAGAAGCGGTTCGGTCACGCCAAGAAACCCCATGCAATAGGAATCCTTGAAAACCTCGTTGACGTATGCCGCCTGAGCCTCCGGGAGTGCGACGGCGAAATTATTTGATACGTTGTATTCCGGCTGATGCTTGTGCATCTCCATTTTGATGGCATTTACCAATATCGCCCGGCTCCAACCTTTTTGAACTGTTTTCTCTGCGTAATAAAGAATAGAATTGTCATCATCTCCAAATTTCGTAATGAGATGATTGATATGTCCCCACGGCAAAACTACAACAGCCTGTTGTAGTTTTGGATTTGAATTATGAAAGCGCACAAACAAGCGCTTCATATTCCATAAGTTGCTCACCGACATACCCATTTTGGGGTACATCGCTTTCAAATCAGCAGAGAGCCGCTTGACTACGCTATCTCCATGTGAGCTGTCGAGCTTGCGTTCATATAGTAGCTGACCGATCCGCCAGTGCATTTCATTAGATGTGCTGACAATAGCACGGGCGGCATTCCCTCTCGCGGTTTCAATTACTGCAACAGCTTGTTGCAATATTTCATTATATTCTGATTCGTTATGAATACGTACGATTGTCTCCATACACAAAGTTAATACTTTTATTTTGATTTTCAGCTATGTGCAGCCGCTCGGTTCTTAGAATGTCTATTATTTTGCATCGTTTACAATTGCGTTTATCTCATAGCCTATTTTTACAAATCGACTATTATATCGGAGAGATTCTGACATAGTTCGCTCTAATAGTCTATTATCAGTAATCAGGCAAAATTACAACGAATAATCGACATTCGATGTGACAAATGTCCCATCAGGGCATGAAAATAAGCGAGGAGCGAATATTTTTCTTAAATATCCTCACATTCGGAGGTGTCAGCGGCACTTTCAGCCTCACGGATGCGGTGCAACTGACGGCGGGATATGCCTAAATAGGAGGCAATCTCCTGAATGGGCAGATTGTGTATAACGCCTGGGTAGCGGGAGACAAGTTCATGGAAGCGTTCTGCCGGTGTCTTTACAAGTATATTCAGATAACGGCAATATGCCTCTTGCAACAGATTGGAGGAAACCTCGGCGACGAAGCCGGGATTGCGCTCTATGATAAACCGTCGCGCATCTTCGACTGACACACGTTGAACCTCGGCATCACATCCCGCGACAATGGAGGTTAGCGAAGGCTGGCCATATAGGAATCCCTG
Source organism: Bacteroidales bacterium (assembly GCA_003150235.1). Lineage (GTDB taxonomy): Bacteria > Bacteroidota > Bacteroidia > Bacteroidales > Muribaculaceae > Muribaculum. The sequence goes on along the minus strand of QAMW01000033.1, from coordinate 198,969 downwards.
CACATAATCCGTAACGACCTCGCCCTCGAAAGAGAAGCCGGTTACCACTTCCTGCCCCTTTGAATTGAGAGCCATATATTTAAAATATCCCGACTTTATCACACCCACATAACGGCACAAGCTACCCTGCTGAACAATACTCTCGCCCTTGGCATAGACCGCGCTCCTGCCATTAGCCGCGACATAATCATTCAGCAACGACATGTCAATCCTCGTCATAAAGTCGTTAAGCTCCGCCATATCTCTGCGCTTTTTTCAGTTCACGTTCCTTATAAGGCTCGGTCATTTCGGTAAAATATGATATACAAGCTATGTGGATGTGCGTTACATGAGGTGCTTAACAATAAAATTGAGCAAACGCCAGCGCTTAGTAACAATACACAGTTTACGTTTTTTCTCAATACATCGAATAATCTGTTCTGTAACAGTATCAACCGGCATAACCCAAAATAGCCCTTCGCCTTTTGCCATTCTGGTATTTACCAACCCCGGTCTAATTTCCGTGATGCATAGGCGTGACTTCTTTGCTTTTGCCTGCAAAGACTTTGTATAGTTGATTTGAAATGCTTTACTTGCACTGTATGATGGAGCAATGGGTGACGGTTGCATTCCTCCTATGGAGGTAACAGATGCAATATGACCTTGTCCCTGTCCCTCAAAGTAATGGTATAAAGTATCAATTACATTTGTCCAGCCCACGATATTGGTTGCAATAGTGTCGAGTTCTTGTGAAATTTCTAATGACGGATTTAGTTCGCCTATACTTGCACAAATAATAGCAAGGTCAATTTGCTTAAACCGTTCTATGACTTCTTTGAAAGCTCTTTCAAAAGTTTTACAATCCGAAATGTCAACTGAAAGAGGCAATGTTGTCGATGGATTACCGGAAGATAATTCTTCAAGCAGTTCTTTTCGACGCCCCATTATTGCGACTCTACAACCATTGGCAATATAATGGTTGTATAGAGATTTGCCTATGCCGGAAGAGGCACCTATTATTAACACATTCATCACGCAAAGTTACAACGAATAATCGACAATCGATGTGACAAATGTCCCATTATAGCATAAATGCTCAAACGATTAAATAATCTAAGTCCTTATTTATTTTTCAACACATCGTTCGAAGTCATCTATTTTGCCATCGGTTATCTTAATTCGTGTTTTTCCGGACCATCCCATATCGGAGTATTTTACGATATACCAGTAATCTCCCTCACTCTCAATACAGATAATATGGGATTCTCCATTTGTATACGGTTTAGAATCTTGTTGCTGAGTTCTCAATTCATAGTAGGCGTAACAGTCCCCATTCTCACAATCAAACTCATAGCTATCTTTAAGTTTTCTTAATGCGTATGCGGTGTTAATGCGTATGCGGTGAAGTATTGTTCCGGATGTGCATATACCTCTGAATCTGCATCAACTGCAAATACTAACTTTTCATAAACTGTTTTAATCAAGTCTGAAAAGTCCTGAGTATTCTTGATCGAGTCTATTTTTGTAACCTTGTTTTTAATATTTTCAATATCAGCCATAGAACTGTTTTTTGCCCCACATGGGCACACGGTAAGAACCATTGTAATTGCGAAAACTAATTTTAGAGATTTCATTTCGGGGAGTATTATTTTAGTAGTCTTTTATGGACCGGGCCACCGGTGTCCACTAATTGATTTCGGCGTAGCCTTGACATAGACAACGCTCTTGCCATTAGCCGCGACATAATTATTCAGCACCGACAGGTCAATCCTCGTCATAAAGTCATTAAGCCGCGCCAGATCTTTAGGTGTTGTAGTCAAAATCTACGTTCTTTTTATCTCAAAATGCGGAAAAATGTAACTTATAATGAATGATTGATTATCTCCCAATAACCGCCGCGGTCTGCTCCAACACGACGGATTACCCCTTTATCTTTTAGATTTTTTAGTTGCAATTTAATTGCATCTGGCGTTACAGCGCACTCAATCGCCATTTCGTTCCTTGTCATATATGGATTGAGATCTATCAAATCCAAAATCTTCTGGGTAGTTTTCTGGGTAGTTTTCTGGGTAGTTTTCCGGGTATCCTGTTCGGTTTGGTTCTGTTTTGCATCGCCCCTGACGGACATGAAAATCTCTCGATAAATAATGGCTGTAACACCACCTTGCTCTACCGTAAATTCAGGCCGTTTAAGATTGGCTTTATCAAAAGCCTTCATTATCTTTTCATAGCCACGTCCCCATGCCTCGATGAATCCGGCGCGATAGAAAACCTGAGCCATCTTCGGATTTCGAGGTTTGGAGGTATGCTTGCTCAAAAGAGTTTCCACGGTATAATTTTCTGGCAATACACCTTCGTTCCATAAACGGATATGGTCATCATAGATACTCATCTGATTCCATGTGCCGAATTGCAGTTTATGGACAATGCTGTTGAAGATTATTTCGCGGAGGGCATCTTCAGGGATTTCCAACGGCTCCTTACGTTGTAACCCCTCATAGTGTATAGGTCTGATAAGATACTTGCTGCTTAACACCTGCATTATCTTATCGGTCATCTGAATCAGATTCCCTTCGATTTGGTCTTGACTCAACAAGTCCGCATCATCCGCACCAAACCTGCCTATCTTGAAGCTGGAAGTTACAAATCTGCGTTGAGGATATTTTCCGAACAGCAGAACGGCCCCATTCGTAGGAATCCCGTCCTTGATAAGTCCCAAATTGGATAGGACTTCCTCTTTGGAAGATTTGCGGGATTCAGGCTCCATACGACCCTCCCCGATAGCATGATCCAAGAAATACTCAATCGCGCCATCGTCAATATCATCCAAGCTAACGCCATCACAAGGAATATCCTCCCAGTTCAGACCCATCTTCTTCAATAGAAACTGATGGAGGGCTGTTCCGCGAAACTCTTGTTTGGTTGCCCCACTACGATAATAATAGACACCGCGATAGGAAATAGGCATTCCGCAAGGTTCAATCACAATCTCAATGACATCCTTCCCCTCTATCTCAAGATGGTTGGTTTCCGGAAATACCCCGGTGTTGCTGATAATCTTGTTGGGTATATCTTCCAGTTGCTTAAGGAGATTGTCAACACCAACAACAGTCATGTCATCGTCAATGCCAATGTAAATCTTTCCACCTTGCGCATTAGCGAAGCCGGATACACACTTCAGGTACTCGTCTTTCCATATACGTTTATGCTCAATGTTCTGATTCTCTGGGTTCATGTTGCGAAAATACCACAAAATCCTGACACACACAAGTTAATATGCGATTTGAGGGATCATAAAAACTAAAGCAATTTTCTTTCATTATTGCCACTTTCTAATATGCTCATCTTATGAATAGCGCTTTGGTTCATATTTGACAGGCAGATAAGTTCGTTGATTGTGGCATAGTCGCGTATGTTGCCTTTCTCGTCGGGATTAGCTTCGCGCCATTGCGCTACCGTCACACCGAACATCGCCACATTCAGCACCGACAAGTCGATCCTCCCCATGCCCATTGCTATCTTGCTTTCATTGAAGCATATTGGTGTATAGTTTACGCTTGAATAGCATAATCACGAAATGGTCGTTAGGATACAATGATCGCAGATTTGTCAATAATTCCTATTCCGTTTTTCCGTGAACTGTGTTGACTTTGAAGTTTTCATGGATGGTTAAAGTTCAAAAAAGATCTTTGAATTTAAGAAAAAATATTATCTTTGCAGTAATGATACAAGAGGAATCAAATCATATAAAATTTTAGTTAGCGAGACTTAAATCATCACTGACAAATGTGAGGACCGCGGTACACCGGTTTGGCTCGATTAAGCGATTATTTCCGATGAGGAATGCATGCTTGACTAATTGTTCGATTTATGAGAGGTGTGGGATATTTGGCTACATTTGTTTCGGTGGTTTGCGGTTAAGTCATTATTAAAAATTATAATTATGAAAAGAATTTTGTTTTCTGCAATAGCTGCTGTTACTATTGCATTTAATGCCGATGCACTTATTCTGCGCACCACGGTTTCACAGGGTGAGATAGAAGGTGTTGAGCATGAAGGGGCTGCACTGTACAAGAGTATTCCTTATGCCGAACCCCCTGTAGGTAATTTGCGATGGAAAGCTCCCGTGGAGAAAAAGAAATGGACAGGAGTGTATAATGCCGATAAGTGGGGTAACCGTCCTCCGCAGATTGCCGATCCAAATCAAGGTGGAGGTGACATACCTATGAGTGAGGATTGCCTTTACCTTAGTGTGACGACTCCGGCAGAAAGTGTTGACGAAAAGCTTCCTGTTTTCGTTATGATTCATGGTGGAGGATTCAATACGGGTTCTTATATAGGTACGCAGGAAAGCTTTGTTAATGAAGGCATAATCTATGTGAGTATCGAGTATCGTCTTGGTGTGCTTGGGTTCATGAGCCACCCTGAGCTTACCAAAGAGTCGTCTGACGGCATTTCCGGCAATTATGGCATACTTGACCAGATTGCTGCACTTAAATGGATACATAATAATATAAGCGCATTCGGTGGAGACCCCGATAAAGTGACCATAGCTGGTGAATCAGCCGGCGGTATTTCAGTGAGTATCCTTTGTGCCTCACCGCTGACCAAGGGGCTATTCAGGGGGGCTATCAGTGAAAGTGGAAGCTCTTTTTGGCCTATTGGTGATAACCGTAATGGAAACACAGCAATATGTAATCTCGCCGGAGCCGAAAAAGTAGGTATGGAGTTCCAGAAACGGTTTGGAAAAAAGAATATAAAACAGATGCGTTCAATTGATGCACGTAGTCTTGTTGACAGTGCTCGGAATGAAACCTTCTGGCCTATAGTTGATGGATATGTGATTCTTGATGACCAGTACAAGCTTTACGAGACATCACGTTACAATGATGTTAATGTTATAATAGGCACTAACTCCGATGAAGGTTCCCTGTTTTCGATTCCAATGCCGGTTGAAGCTTATGAAGGACGTATGCGTTCAGTTTATGGAGATTGGGCTGACAGAATTCTGAAGCTTTATCCTGCTTCTAATCCGGAGGAAGTATACTATGCCCAGTCCGATATTTTTCGAGACGGTTCATTTGCATGGCCAACTTATGCCTGGGCTAATCTGCAGAGTCGTACAGGAAAAGGAAAGGTCTACATGTATTACTTTGATCAGGATTCCGAGAATACGATTCTGCGGAGCCGCAGGGGAGGGGCTTCCCATGTGGCAGAGATGCCTTTTATCTATGGTTACAAATTTAATGGGGGTGAGATGACTCCGACGGAGAATCATATGCTTCAAATTATGTCGCGCTATTGGATTAATTTTACTAAAACAGGTTCTCCCAATGCCGAGGCATTGCCATTCTGGACTCCATATGAACAGGGGAAAAATACAGTTATGATTATGCGAAACGGATTCTTTCTGGATAATGTACCCAATCAATTGCAATTGGACTTCTTTGAGGAGTTTTTCCGAAGCAAAAGAAAGTGATTCTTGAGTCCTTTATGGGAATCTTTATTTAGGATTTTTCAAAATGCAGTCTCATGTGGAAATAATGTGGCTGCATTTTTTGTTTCTGATATCTTACTCACGCTTTTTAGCCTTATACTATCAATCGGCGGTCAACGGCTCACGTAACTCGTTCACTATACAAATGGGAGAGGAGAAAGGAGACAGTTATAGTGTTTTATTCCAAGTTTGAAAAGGTTAGGCTATTTGTTGGGTGGTATGATTTGACGGTTGGAGGTTCAGGATTTATTTGATATCTTTGTGCAGTCATTGTGCTATCCCGATATTTACATAGCCGATGCTCTGATAGTTATGTTTTTATATTAGAATTATGAAATCACTATTATGCACATTGATTTGTCTCATTTTAGTAGCGGCAAATACTCATACGTGTTACTCTCGCACCGTCCTGTCGGAATCCACGGGAGAGCCGGTCATATACGCCAGTGTCGGCGTTATCAACCGGAATCTTGGTACGGTTACCGATACGCTGGGCAATTTCTCGTTAAAAATTCCCACGGAGTTTATCAATGATTCCATAAGAATTTCTTCTGTCGGTTATCTCCCCAGAACTTTTGCGGTCAAGGATATTAACAGCATACCCGACACTATCTTTCTCGCCGATGACATCATAATGTTAAGTGAGGTCGTGGTTAAACCACAGAGAATCAAGCATAAGACAGCCGGACGCAAAGGTGCCGGAGGTTTTATTTATATAGAGATTGAGGGAAATAGGGCGGCAGGTCAGGGGCTTGCGACACCGTTAAAAGTTAAAGACCGTGCATGGCTGAAAGAGTTGGGGTTCACGATTATGACAGAGGGAAGACCTCTCTCAAAAATGAAGTTCAGGGTCAATGTCTATCGCAAGGAAGATAACGGATATATATTGCAAAACTTCAAGCCGATATATTTTGACTATGATAAATCCCGGCTCGTCAATGGGTTATTCATCTACAAATTTCCGGAAGAAATAATGTTGGATGAAGGCGATTATTATGTGGAGCTTGAGTTTCTTGAAAATTTCTCCAATGAATATTTCATTATGAGAAGCAAGCCTTTGACAGGTCAGACCCGCTATAGATACGCGTGCCAGTCTGACTGGGAGACAATGCCCTTCGGAGCACCAATTTACATCGAATACGACAGCGCGGAATAACCATCCCGCATCCAGATGATATTTTTACAGTTAATTATACTCTATTCACCGACTATCTGATTCCAATTCTTTCTCTATTTCCTCAATAGTAGGTAAACTTCCTCGGAAGTCTTTGGGCAATGATTGTCCCAATTCGTAGTCCGAGATACCAATCGGCTTCTGAATGTCACGCAAGGCATATTCAGCCTTGATACGGTCTTTGGTCTTGCAGAGAAGCAATCCGATTGTCCGGTGGTCTCCTTCGCGACAAAGAATGTCATCTACAGCTGAACAATAGAAATTGAGTTTGCCGATATATTCAGGCATGAATTCTGTGTCTTTCAACTCAATTACCAAGTAGCGGTGCAGAAAAGTATTGTACATCAATATGTCGATATAATAGTCGTCATCCGACACTTCTATGTGATATTGCCTTCCCATGAAAGCGAATCCGGCTCCCATTTCCACGAGAAATTTCTCTACATGATTTACCAGACCGATTTCCACATCACGCTCATTGTATTGGTTGGTGAAAGTCAGCATATCAAATATATACGGGTCTTTAAGCATTGATTTTACATCATTTGCCTCCGGCGCAGGCAAAGTCTTTGTGAAATTGTTAGCCAATGCTCCATGCTTGTGATAGTCGTCAAGTTTGATGGCTTCTTGCAGATAGCGCTTGGACCAATGGGATGTAATGCTTTGTACCATATACCAATAACGAGCCCGGATATCCTTGACTTGCTGCAATAGTATTAGATTATGTGCCCAAGCGAGATGCTTTACTGGGAGAGTGAAATTGTATAGATCTAATTGCGCAACCACTGGTTGCGCAATTAGGGAATCATCACTTCTCACCATGGTAAGCTCCTGATTGTATTCATTGAAGAATTGTATCATGCACTGCATATTGCGTACAGAAAATCCCTTTATATCAGAATAATCATTCTTCAAATCGATGGATAGCCGTTGCAAGGTTTTCTTGCCCCAACCGTCGGTATTCTGGCTTTCCTGAAGCATTCCGCCAATATCCCAATACATCCTGAGCATTTCTTCGTTGGCAGCATATATGACCCGTTGCTGGGCAATCAGCACCCGTTGCTTTATTTTGCGAAGCAGTGCCGCATAGCCTCGAAAATTATCCGTCAGGTTATCGCCCACTTGTAAATTTGTGTCCATTGCCATACTACTATTATTTGATTGTTTACAAAGTTAATCTTTTTTATTCGATTGTAGACCAAAAATTTACGATTATTATTTGCTATATAGGAAGAACGCGAAAATTTGAATGAAAATATGTCAGCACACAGAAATTTGAATGAAAATATGTCAGCACACAGAAATATGTGTAAGCAGAATTTTGGGGTTACTTGACGGTTAAATATCTGCAGCCGGTTCGAATTATCGAATTGCCGGTGCATTATATCCGTCAACTTTTGCCTGCGAAAGTTGAATTACTTAAATAATGTGATAACTATTTGAACAAGCGTTTAAAAGTAGTAACTTTGTAACCCGAAATTCAATCTTAATGTATATTGATATGTCAAAGAAAGCTTTATTAATGATTCTCGACGGATGGGGAATAGGCAATCATGGCAAAGGCGATGTGATTTTCTCCACTCCTACTCCTTACTGGGACTATCTCTTAAACACATATCCTCACTCGGAGCTTCAAGCGAGCGGTGAAAATGTAGGTTTGCCCGACGGTCAGATGGGTAATTCCGAGGTCGGTCACCTCAATATCGGTGCAGGTCGTGTAGTGTATCAGGACCTTGTGAAAATCAACAAGGCATGTCAGGACGGCTCTATCCTCAAGAATCCTGAAATCGTGAATGCTTTCAGCTACGCCCGCGACAACGGCAAGGCTATTCATTTCATGGGGCTTACCTCAAACGGCGGCGTACACTCGTCGCTCGACCATCTTTACGCTCTCTGCGACATCGCAAAGGAGTATGGTCTTGAAAAAGTCTACATCCACTGCTTCATGGATGGTCGTGACACCGACCCCCGCAGCGGCAAGGGCTTCATTCAGGAACTCGAAGACCACTGCGCCAAGTCGGCAGGCAAAGTTGCCTCCATCATCGGCCGTTACTACGCCATGGACCGCGACAAGCGCTGGGAGCGCGTGAAGATTGCCTACGACCTTCTTGTCAACGGTGAGGGAAAGAAGGCTACCGACATGGTGAAGGCTATGCAAGAGTCTTACGACGAGGACGTGACCGACGAATTTATCAAGCCTATCGTCAACGCCGGTGTCGACGGTACGATAAAAGATGGCGATGCGGTGATTTTCTTCAACTACCGTAACGACCGCGCCAAGGAGCTTACAATGGTGCTTACACAGCATGACATGCCCGAGGCAGGTATGCACACCATCCCCGGACTCCAGTATTACTGCATGACTCCTTACGATGCATCGTTCAAGGGCGTACATATACTTTTCGACAAGGAAAATGTAGGCAATACTCTCGGAGAGTATCTTTCTTCGCTTGACAAGAAGCAGCTTCATATCGCCGAGACCGAGAAATATGCTCATGTGACATTCTTCTTCAACGGTGGTCGTGAGGCTCCCTTTGAGGGCGAGGAGCGCATACTTGTCGCTTCGCCCAAGGTTGCCACCTACGACCTGAAGCCCGAAATGAGCGCCTACGAGGTTAAAGACAAACTTGTAGAGGCTATCAAGAGCGAGGAATATGATTTCATTGTGGTAAATTATGCCAACGGTGACATGGTAGGACACACCGGTGTATATGAGGCTATCGAGAAGGCTGTCAAGGCTGTCGACGAGTGTGTCAAGGATACAGTCGAGGCTGCAAAGGCTGCCGATTATGAAGTGATTATAATTGCTGACCACGGTAATGCCGACAATGCCATCAATCCTGACGGTACTCCCAACACCGCCCACTCGCTTAATCCTGTCCCCTGCGTCTACGTGACGGCACGTAAGGATGCGAAGGTAGAAGATGGCAAACTTGCCGATGTGGCTCCGACAATCCTGAAAATCATGGGCATACCTCAGCCCGCGGAGATGACCGGCCACGCCCTCATCAACTAATCCTCATCCCAAAAACTCACACGGGGTTGTGTCAGCACTTGACACAACCCCTTTTTATTGCTGAAAATTGCGAAATTTTTGATTAAGATTCTTTGATTTCAATGTAAAATATTATTTTTGCAAAAAAAGTAGTAGTATGAAATTATTTGAATATGCTTGGTTTCGTGATTTTCACGGTGCTATAGAAGACTTGAAGTCTTTGGCAATGAGAGAAGATTGGGACTATAAGAAGAGTCCTATAGGGAAGAATCCGATATTGGAAAACTATATAAAGCATACATTTATAAAGCTTTACGAGGAACAAAAAGTATTGGAACAAAACGGATACTCATTGTTTAACACCGGATTGGTTACTGATTATCAAGAAGAAATATTTGCGTTATGTCAAAAGAACCGAAGACCCGGGTCAATTCAATGGTTTTTCTTGGGATGGCGTAAGGCAAGTGACAGGGATCTGATGAAGTTCTCGAATCTGCCGGAAAATGCAAATTACTTTGAAAATTCGTCTGATTTAATATATGATACAAAATTGGAGTTGAGGACCAATGTTAATCATATTATTGATGATAATATATCAAGATTTCCGAAAGATTTACAGACTATGGATAGATATCAATTAGGTGTCTTGCTTCAAGGTACAATAAATGATGCTATCAGGAGGATTCGGAGAAACTATAAGACTGCAGTGCCGCAATATTATGACGGGCGTTTACAGTTATTATTACCATTATGCCTGACCTCTAAAGCGTCCGCGGATTTGGCTTTAGTGATAGAAAAAGAGAATGGAGTTTATCGGGCATCGACATGTCTGACTCTTGATATGGCTATAAATAATGCAAGATTGATTGCAAAACCAGATGACGAATGGTTAAAAGTATGAAAAAAGTTGTAGTTATCAAGTGATTGTGTTATCTTTGTGACCAGAATATAAGTATTAGAAGATTATACTATTTAAACTGAATAATAAATTTCGATTTATAAAAAGCGAAGATACATTTAAAAGACAGATTTAAAGACTGATTATATGGGGTTGTGTCAGCACTTGACACAACCCCGTGTTTTTATTGACAATTTATTATGAGTCCCTACATTGACATAAAAAACAGGATGTAATGGCAATTGGTGATACCTGCAGCTACGCAACTCACCCTTGAAAACTGAACCCTGACGAAATGACGACTACTTCCCCGTCAGGGGATAATCCATATGTAGCCGTCGGTTGAGCGAAGCGATACCGACGGAAAGCGAGCAAGAGCACACGTTTCCGGAGGAATCATCACGAAGCAAAATTGATGATTCCTCCGGAAACATTTAGGGACGGTGTCATAATCCCGGAGGTATCGCTCCGCTCAACGCCCCGGCTATATACAGATGATGCCTTGCGGGCAACACCTACTCGCAGCATCTTTATATAGCGATAGCAAAGTGTTTATTTTGACCAAAAGGCGGGGGTGAAGATGATGAGGACGGTGAAGATTTCAAGACGTCCTGTCAGCATCAGGAAGGAGAGTACCCATTTGCCTGCGTCGGGAAGCATGGCGAATCCGCCGTTGCCCTGTGAGTCGATGCCGAGCCCGATATTGGACACACACGAGAATGAATTGAAAAACGCGTCAATGATAGGAATGCCAAACGCTGTCAAGACAATTCCGCCAACCGATATTATCATGACGTAGATACATAGAAAGGCGATAACCTTCTCCACCACGTCGGGGGAAATGACATTGCCGTTGATGCGCACCGACCTGATGGCATTGGGGTGTACCGAGCGGTAGAGCTCGTTGTTGGTGTTTTTCAACAGGAAGAGGAGGCGGTCGATTTTTGCACCGCCGCTTGTAGAACCTGCGCAGGCACCGAAAAACATCAATATGAAGGTAATTGAAATGACAAACGGACCCCAGTTCTCGAAGTTGCTCGCTGTCAATCCGGTAGAGGAAATCGTGGTGATAATCTGAAACAGTGGGTCGATGGTCACGTCAACCGCCGAACGCGCCTCGCCCATGGCAAAAATGGCGATGACGAAGAGTATGTAAGACACAAAAATTATTTTCACGTATGCCATGAACGTGTCGTTGCGGTAGAGGCTTTTGAAGTCACCATGCCACGCACGGAAGATAAGCGCGAAGTTGACGCCGCCGAGAAACATGAATATCGTGACCACAATCTTTATGTAATTGGAGTCCCAGTAGGCGATACTGTTGTTGCGGGTCGAGAAGCCGCCTGTCGACATGGTGGAGAGGGCGTGACAAACGCTGTCGAAGAAATCCATCGGACCTAACCATAGTAACACGCACACGAGTATGGTCAACGCGAAATATATCATCCATAGGCTTTTTGCCGTCTGGCTTATGCGCGGACGCAGCTTTTCGTGGGTGATACCTGTCACCTCGGCGTTAAACATCTGCATTCCGCCGGAATGGTTAAGCATCGGCAGCACGGCGAGGGTGAAAAGTATGATTCCCATGCCCCCGAGCCATTGAGTGAGGCAACGCCACATGTTTATGCCGTGAGAGAGGGTGTCGACCGACTCATAGACTGTCGCCCCGGTGGTGGAAAATCCCGACATGGTCTCGAAAAAGGCGTCGGAGACGTCAAGCGGGGTAGAGCAGAACATGAACGGCAGCATCCCGAAAAAGGAGAATACCACCCACACAAGTGCCGTCAGCAGAAAACCTTCGCGCTTCGCCATGGAGGTATATCGGGGCTTGATACAACATGTCATCAGCACCCCGGATATGAAGGTGACACCGAAGGTGTATAAAAACGCCATATAATCATCCTCGCCATATATCAGGCATATTGCAAGCGGGATGAGCATAAACATAGCCTCGATTATCAGAAGCCAGCCCAATACGCGGAGCAGCATCGGAATATTTACACGCTGAGTGTCGGTGAAAATCCCCATGGCATTAATTAAACAGTTTCTCGACTTTGTGTATAAGTCCCGAAAGGCAGAACACCACCACATGATCCCCCGCCTGGATGTGGGTGTTACCGTTAACAAGCATTCCCTTGCCGTCGCGTATCATGGCGGCGATGGTCATTCCGTGGGGCAGACGCAGATTCTTTACCGCGTCGCGGGTGATTTTACTGCCCGGTTTCGCCTCGATTTCCGCTACCTCGGCATCGGTCAGCGCAAGGCATTTCGAGGATGATACATCCATATCGAGCAGAAGCTGGAATATCTTGCTCGATGCAAGGAGCTTCTTATTGATTACCGTGCCGATATTGAGTCCTTCGGCTTCCGAGATAAACTGAAGGTCCTCCACCTCGGCGATTGTCTTGTGAACCCCGAATTCCTTTGCCGTGAGACAAGCGAGGATATTGGTCTCCGAACTGTTACTGAGTGCCACGAAAGCATCCGTGTCGTCAATGCCTTCCTCGCGAAGTACCTCGATATCGCGGGCATCACCGTGCACGATGTTGCAGTCAGGGCATTTTTCCGGAAGCATACGGCACGTGTCGATATTCGTGTCGATGATTTTTATGCGGAACTCCTCTCCGGCAAGCGCGGCAAGGCGTATGGCAATGCGGCTGCCTCCCATGATGAGGAGTTTGCGTATCTTTTTCGATGTCTTTCCGCAGATGTCGAGCAGTTCGTCGACATGGTCGCGGGTCGTGGCGAAATACAGGATGTCGTTGTCTTTTATCACATCGTCGCCTCGCGGGATGATGGTGTCATGGTGACGCTTTATCGCCGCGACGTGGAAATTATGTTCGACCATCGCAAACTCCTTGAGCTGCATACCGATTATGCGGGCGTTGTTGCGCAGTTTCACACCGGCGATTATCAGTTCGCCGTCGTGCAGCTCAAACCAGTGACGTGCCCATGAGCGTCGCAGAGCCGTGATGATTTCCTGGGCGGCAAGCAGCTCGGGATAGATAAGCGCGTTTACCCCCAGGCGCGTGAAGTAGTCACGGTTTTCCTGCGACATGAACTCGTAATTGTCTATACGCGCCACAGTGCGCTGTGCGCCGATGCTTTTTGCCATCGAGCATGCAAGTACATTCTGGGTCTCGTCGGGTGTGACGGCTATGAAGAGGTCACATTTGCCCACGCCGGCGGTGTTGAGCGCATTAAACGAAATCGGGTTTCCCCGCAGGGTCATGAGGTTGTAATTGGCGTCGAGCGAGGCGAGTTTTGCCTGGTCGGCGTCTATCACCATGATATCTTGTTCTTCGCGCGACAGAAGCTTTGCAAGATGTGTGCCTACTTCCCCGGCACCGGCAATCACTATCCTCATGTCAGCGCGCTTTTATTATGGGCGTCGATGATGGCGTCGTATATCGCGTCTTCATCCATCGCACACAGTTTCATAAGTTCCGGCACCTTGCCGTGAGGCACAAAGGAGTCGGGGACTCCTATGCGGGTCACGTGACGGTCGTAGCCGTTGTCGTTGAGCCATTCGACCACTGCCGATCCGAGACCGCCCTCCTTGATGCCGTCTTCTACGGTGATTATCGGGCAACCTTTTTCAGCCGCTTCCTTCAATATGTCAGTGTCAATCGGCTTGAGGAATATCATGTCGTAGTGTGCGGCATGTATGCCCTCCTTTTCCGCGCGGGCTATCGCGGCGGCGGCTTTTGATGCCATCGGTCCGATAGTCAGCACTACCACATCATTGCCGTCGGTGAGCTTTTCGCCTTTTCCTACAGGAATCTCGTGCATCGGGGCGCGCCAGTCGGGATTACCGCCTTTCCCACGCGGATAGCGTATGGCGAATGGTCCGTGGTTTCCTGCCTGCGAGGTGTACATGAGATTGCGGAGCGACACTTCGTCGCGCGGCGACGACACGATAAGATTGGGTATCGACCTCAGGTAACTGAGGTCAAACACCCCGTGGTGGGTGACTCCGTCTTCTCCAACTATACCGGCACGGTCAAGACAGAGCGTGACGGGCAACCGCAGTATCGCCACGTCGTGAATGATATGGTCGTAGGCACGCTGCATGAAGGAGGAATATATTGCGCAGAACGGCCTCATGCCGTCTTTCGCAAGTCCTCCCGCAAAAGTCACGGCGTGTCCTTCAGAGATGCCTACATCAAATACCCTGTGGGGCATCGCCGCCTGCATGATGCTCATCGAGGTGCCCGACGGCATGGCGGCGGTTATACCTACTATGCGGTCGTTCTGACGGGCAAGTTCGAGCAGCGTCTCGCCGAATACATCCTGATATTTTGCGGGAACGCCCACTTTAGGCTCTGTCACGCGTTCTCCTGTCTTCGGGTCAAATTTTCCGGGGGCATGCCATGACGCCGGGTCATTTTCTGCGGGAGTGTAACCTTTGCCTTTCGTGGTGCGTATATGAAGCATCCGGGGCCCCTCCATATCCTTGATGTCATTGAGCACTCTTACAAGGCGCTCTACATCATGACCGTCAATCGGACCGAAATATCGGATGTTAAGACCCTCGAATATATTTTGCTGCTTGCTTATCAGCGATTTGAGACTGTTGTTAAACCGCAGTATGAAGTCTTTACGCTTTTCGCTTACCAGATGCATCTTCTTTAGAAGGCGGTAGAGCTTGTAGCGGAAGGCGTTGTATGCCTTGGTGGTGGTGAGATGTGCAAGATAGGAGTTCAGCGCTCCTACGTTGCGGTCAATCGACATGTCGTTGTCGTTGAGTATTATAAGGAGATTGTTTTTTGTTATTGTCGCATTGTTCAGCCCCTCAAAGGCGAGTCCGCCCCCTATGGAGGCATCGCCTATCACGGCTACGACATTGCGCTTGGGCGACTCCTGTTTCAGCTGGGAGGCGACAGCCATGCCTAGGGCTGCGGAAATGGAGTTGGAGGCGTGACCTGCCGTGAAAGTGTCGTATTCGCTTTCGTCCGGATTGGGGAATCCGCTGAGACCGTTGAATTTGCGGTTGGTGTCAAACCTGTCGCGTCGTCCCGTTAGCAGCTTATGTCCGTATGCTTGATGACCCACGTCCCATACGATGCGGTCGTAGGGGGTATTGAATACATAGTGGAGCGCTACCGTCAGTTCGACGGCACCCATGCTTGAAGCGAAATGTCCGGGATTGGTTGACAGCGAGTTAATGAGAAACTCGCGTATATTGGAGCATACCTCCGGAAGTTTTTCCATCGGAAGCTTTCGCAGGTCGGCGGGAGAGTCAATCTTGTTTAAGAGAGCGGATGGGGCAATATATTTACTTTTTCCTTTTTCCATTGCCGTCATTTATATATTTTTTGTACAGCGGTATGAATACCACTCCGCCCGAAACGACAATTATAAATAGAGTCCATGCCGTAAAGCCCCTGCCTGCTATCATTAAGTAGCAGAGTATCAGCCAAAGAGCCGTAAGGCAAACGAGTCGGAAGATAGTGTACCCAGTCATAAACCGTATTTATAAATGCAAAGATACGAATAAGTCGAGAGTAATGCCAAATTTATTTGAGCATTACCGAGCGAAAGTATCTAAGGCATAGCCAAAGATACGAATAAGTCGAGAGTAATGCCAAATTTATTTGATGGAGTTGTCAGTTTTCAGTGGGTTGATAGCGCTATCTTAGCTACTTTAGCTATCATAGCTACTGTTTTTCCCCATTTGTACATTGGGCGAAGGGGATTGGGCGCTATCTTTGCGCCATTGTCAACTTAAACTTTACCGCTATGAAAACCACGACTTCCACCACACGCCCTCCGCGTTTCGATAAGCAATGGTCACAGACCATCATCGATAATCTTGACAAAGCCGATGGCGAGGCTTTTGCCGAGGCTATACGCCGCTATCAGCTTGACGGCACCGAGCCTGACCTTCCTCCGGAGTTGGCGGTGGCTTTCGAGTTCCTGCGCCCTACGATTGACCGTCGTGCACGTGCAAGGGAGAAAGCCCGTCAACGTCGCGAGCACAATCAGTCGGCGATAGCTAAATCAGCCATTCAGGCTACTGAGGCTTTTGCTTTGGAAACCGGGCACAACAGTGCAATCCCCGGCGAGGATGACTGGGAGGCACGACAAAAATATTGGACTGATTTTGTCAATTCGCGCACATCGCCACTGACTCAGGCTGAAATTGAAAACGGCAGGTTTGCCTACGAAACCGATACATGGGCGCAGGATCGTGACGACACTGTGCCCATGCGCCCCGATGGCACCACTCTCTCATACGACGAGCGGCTGCGCCATTACGTCAATCTGCTCCGCGACGACCATCCGACGCTTGTCCGCATTGCCGATGAAATTGCGCGCCTGTCGAAGGTGCTGTATCGTAGCGGTGACCTTCGTAACCACCTTGGGGCATTTATCAATCATGCGACTGTTCAACCCATACCTGACCTCGATAAAGCCGCGTTCAGACGCGCTTTCACCGGCTACATGCTCCGCTGCGCCTACAATTACCGCAACGCGATAAATGTAACAAAGGCATAGACAGATACAAAAGGGCACATGGTCAGAAACAACACAAGGATTTTTATGGTGGACGAGTGGCAGAAGGTGCGGGTCGAATAGCCATCTGATTAGCACCTACTTATGCAACCCGTTTCAGGGTTGCGTTATTGTTGGGCATCGCTCTCCACGGGCGCACCTCTGGCGCTGCCCGCGGTTACCGACATCTTGCCCTTTCAGGGCAAAATCCTTAAGTCGTTAGTGACATTGGGTCGAGGCTCGCCCGCATGACCTTTCTTACGATTGGTTGCCCGTCAGGGCATCATCTGTATGTAGCCGGTGGTTGAGCGAAGCGATACCACCGGAAAGCAGGTTTCTTCCTTGATTGTTTCCCGAAAGGGAATCATCAATCTTAATCCGAGATGATTCCTGACGGAAACATTTTATTTTCAACCCATTTTCCGTGGGTTTCGCTTCGCTCAACGCCACGGCTAAAAATGGCTGATGCCCTGCGGGCAACGGCGGACTGTCATTTAGGCTAATATTTCGACATAAATTTCCAAAACTTTGTTTCTTATGTCGTTTTGTCCTTTTGTATCTCGCGGCACTGCATTCTGTATCCCGATGCGCTGGGTGGTAACAATAAGGACCATGCCTGAATCGGCACAGCCCTGTAGGATAGAGTGGGGGAGGTGTTATCCTCCGAAGTTGTCGTACATGAGATTTTCCGACGGTACGCCGAGATCCCAAAGCATCTTTTCGACTGCCTTGCTCATCGGACCGGGACCGCACATGTAATATTCAATATCCTCGGGTGCGGGATGGTCTTTGAGATAGGTCTCGTAGATTACCTGATGCACGAATCCGGGTGTATATTTTACGCCGGCAGCATCGGCTGCGGGGTCGGGACGGTCAAGCGCGAGATGGAACTTGAAGTTGGGGAAATCCTTTTCAAGCTGCAGGAAGTCGTTGAGATAGAACACTTCGTTTAGGGCGCGGGCACCGTAGAAGTAGTTCATCACACGGTCGGTGCAGTGGAGAGTGCGGGTCATGTGCATGATTTGGGCGCGGAGCGGAGCCATACCGGCACCACCGCCTACCCACATCATCTCCGCCTTTGAGTCGAAAATAGGATGGAAATCGCCGTAAGGGCCGCTCATTCTCACCTTGTCGCCCGGCTTGAGCGTAAAGATGTAGGATGAGGCGATACCTGGCATCACATCCTGGAAGCCGACCTCAGGTTTCGGCTTGAACGGCGGCGTAGCGATACGCACGGTAAGCATTATGCGGTCGCCCTCGGCAGGATAGTTAGCCATAGAGTAGGCGCGGACGGTAGCTTCGGTATTCTTACATTTCAGTCCGAAGAGTCCGAATTTTTCCCATGCCGGGAGATACTCCTCTCCGATGAGCGACTTGTCGATATCCTTGTCGTAGTCCATCTCGTAAGCGGGTATCTTGATCTGGGCGTATGAGCCGGGGATGAAGTTCATGTGTTCGCCCGGAGGGAGAGCCACGATAAATTCCTTGATGAATGTAGCGACATTCTTGTTGGAGATTACCTCACACTCCCATTCCTTGACATCAAGCACCGACGCGGGTACACCGATCGACATGTCTTCCTTCACTTTCACCTGACAGCCGAGACGCCAGTGGTCTTTCATCTGCTTGCGGGTGAAATGCACGGTCTCGGTGGGGAGGATGTCGCCGCCCCCTTCGAATACCTGTACCTTGCACTGTCCGCAGCTGCCCTTGCCGCCACAAGCCGACGACAGGAACACATTCTGGTCGGCGAGGGTAGAGAGGAGGGTTTTTCCTGACATCGCGAACACATCCTTGTCATTGTTGATTTTAATGTCGACCTGACCGGTGTGTACGAGAAACTTCTTTGCAATCAGAAGCACCGTCACCAGAAGCAGCGTGATAGCGAGAAATATGATTACTCCCGTACAGATGGTAAGGGTGCCGGTGTCGGCAAGAGTTATCATTGCTATTTTGTCCATTGTCGTAGTTTAGAGTTTAATGCCGAGGAAGCTCATGAAGGCGATTCCCATAAGGCCGGTTATTATGAAAGTGATACCTACGCCACGGAGGGGCTTGGGGATATTGCTGTATTCCTGCAGACGCTCGCGGATAGCTGCAATAGCCACGATGGCGAGAAGCCAGCCGAGACCCCATCCGGCACCGGCGCAACATGCGGTCCATACATCGGGGAAGTCTCTCTGCTGCATGAACAGCGAGCCGCCGAGGATGGCGCAGTTCACCGCGATAAGCGGCAGGAAGATACCCAGCGATGAGTAAAGAGCCGGGCTGAATTTTTCCACCGCCATCTCCACCAGCTGAGTGAGCGAGGCTATCACGGCGATAAACATGATGAGCGACAGGAAGCTGAGGTCGACATCGGCATATTCCGGACCGAGCCATTTCAGCGCGCCTTCACGAAGCACGTAGGTCTCGAGCAGGTAGTTGATAGGCAGAGAGATGACAAGCATGAATGTCACCGCCGCGCCAAGACCAAGCGCCGTTTTTACATTTTTGGATACGGCGAGAAATGAACACATGCCCAGGAAGTAGGCAAAAATCATGTTGTCGACAAATATCGACCTGATAAAAATATTGAAATTTTCCATTATGATTTATTCTTTACCGGGGTGTGACATTATTCTTGAAGATCCTTGTTGTAGGTGCGGTGTACCCAGATGATACAAGCCACCACGATAAGAGCCATCGGCGGGAGAATCATCAGTCCGTTGTTGGCATAACCGTGGGCATACCAGCTGTCGGGTACTACCTGGAATCCCCAAAGGGTGCCGCTTCCGAGAAGTTCGCGGAAAAACGCCACGATGATGAGGATGATAGCGTAGCCGATACCGTTGCCAATGCCGTCGAGAAACGAAGGCCAGGGCTTGTTGCCCATCGCGAATGCCTCAAGACGTCCCATCAGGATACAGTTGGTCACGATAAGACCGATGAATACCGACAGCTGCTTGCTGACATCATACTGATAAGCCATAAGCAGCTGATTGACGATTACCACAAGCCCCGCCACGACTACAAGCTGCACGATGATGCGGATGTTGGTGGGGATGGTATTTCGCAGTAGTGATATTATCACATTGGAAAATGCAAGCACTGCAATCACCGAGATACCCATCACGAACGCGGGTTCGAGCTTGGCGGTCACGGCGAGACATGAGCAGATACCGAGTATCTGCACGATTACCGGATTGTCTTTTGACAGCGGGTTAAGCAGTGTGCTCAGATTTTTATTGTTTGACGCCATAATTTAGTTCTGTTTTGATGAGAGGGTTTCAAGAAAAGCCTTGTATCCGGTAATGCAGTTGTCAATCATCGAGGCTACACCCTTTGAGGTGATTGTGCCTCCGGAGATGCCGTCAACAGTGTCTTCACCGTGAACAGACGGCTGACCGGCTTTCACTACGTTGACCGGCAGAAACTTATTGTCCTTGAACAGGTGAAGTCCGTTGAACTGGTCGCTGAACGCCGGTTTCTCGATTTCGGCACCGAGACCGGGGGTCTCGCCCTGATGGGCGAAATACGCGCCGTAGATGGTAGAGCCGTCATTGTCGACAGCTATGTAACCCCATATCGGGCCCCACAGACCTGCACCGTAGACCGGAAGGATATATTTCACATCGCCCGGAGCGAGTGTACATTCATAGACCGGCATCTGACGGGCGTTGACCGGGAGCTTGCTTTCCTGGGCGGTGTTCACGGCAAAGGCATTGCCTTCGACACGCTCGCCCTTGTCGTTGACGATAAACTGGTCGGTGATATACTTGTTGAAGTCGGCTATGATGTCGGCTTTGTCAGGCGCGATGTGTACCGATGCAAGAATCTGCTTCATCTTGTCGGCATCGGCATTTGCGGTCTGAAGCGGTTTAAGTGACAGCGCGGTAAACGCGAGACCCGCCCCGACCACAATCACCAGCACTATAATATATATGATGGTGTAAGTATTGCTCTGCTTATTCATAATCTTGTCACACTTTAGCTTTTAAACGACGCAGGCGTCGACGTATGTTGGACTGTACAACGGTGTAGTCGATAAGCGGCGCAAACGAGTTCATAAGAAGCACTGCGAGCATCGCTCCTTCGGGATAACCGTTGTTGTAGGTGCGGATAATCACAGCGATTACGCCGATAAGGAATCCGTAGATATATTTACCGGGATTTGTGCGCGATGCAGTCACAGGGTCGGTAGCCATATAAACCGCCGCAAAAGCAAATCCGCCGAGAGTAACCTGTTCAAGCGGGGTGAGCAAGGTGGCGGGATAAGTGGCGGAGGGGAATGCATGAGCGATGGCACCCATAATCAAGCCGCCTGCAAAGACGCTGAACATGATGCGCCAGCTTGCGATGCCTGTGAGCAGGAGTATTGCCGCGCCGATGAGTATGCAGAATGTCGATGTCTCTCCGACAGAGCCGGGGATGAAACCGAAGAACATGTCCCAGTAGGTAAGAGGCTCGCCGACCACATTGGTGAGTGAAAGAGTGTCACCGGTGCTGGTAGCGATCTGTCCGAGCGGGGTTGCACCGGAGAAGCCGTCGACAACCTGACCTTCGCCGAGGCCGCAGACGCTTCCGGTGGAAACAAACACCTTGTCACCGCTCATGTGTGACGGATAGGCGAAGAAGAGGAACGCCCTGGTCACCAACGCTACATTAAATATGTTGTAGCCTGTCCCTCCAAACACTTCCTTCACAAAGATTACAGAGAAAGCGGTGGCTACCGCAAGCATCCACAAGGGGACGTCGATGGGGCATATCAGCGGGATAAGGATTCCCGACACGAGGAAGCCTTCCTGGATTTCTTCCTTGCGCCACTGAGCCACGACAAATTCGATGCCGAGACCTACCACGTATGACACAATCAGGCGCGGCAGTAACGCGAGGAAACCGTAACCGAACAGTTGCCAGAACGGAAAAGAGGTTGCGCCGATGGCGAGCCAATGCTGATAGCCGGTATTGTACATGCCGAACAGCAGGCAGGGGATAAGCGCAAGCACGACGATAATCATCACTCGCTTTGAGTCGAGGCTGTCGTGGATGTTGACTCCGGAGCGCGAAGTCGTGGTCGGAGTAAAGAGGAAAGTCTCGAATCCGTCAAACACTGACTGAAACGCGTGAAACTTTCCGCCCGGCTCGAAGTCGGGTTTTATCCGGTCAAGATATTTTCTAAGTGATTTCACAATCGATGATTTTTATAGATAAGTTATCAGCTAAGTTCTTTACGCAGATAGTCAAGCCCTTCCTGCACGATTTTCTGTAATTCGAGCTTCGACGGGTCGACATATTCACAGAGAGCGAAGTCTTCCGGAGCCACCTCGTAGATGCCGAGCTGCTCCATGCGGTCGATGTCGCGGGCTATGATAGCCTTGATGAGATATTCGGGGAGAATATCCATCGGCATTACTTTATCGTAGACCCCTGACATTATCATCGCGCGGCGTCCGCCGAGTATTCGGGCGTCGGGACAGAACTTACGCTTGAAGAAATGACCGGGGAAAGAGCGGCTGACGCTCATCTTCTGCGGGGAGAGCGACGCCCATCCCATGAACTCGGCAAAGTCATCGCCCTCGGCGATGACAGTCACCTGGGTGTAGGGGAAGCGCAGGTAGCCATCCTCGCTTACAGGTATGCCGGTAAGCACGTTGCCCGATATGATGCGGTGATGAATGTCGTCGTCATTGACGGCTCCTTCAAGCACACTCTTCATGTCGGCACCTACCGTCGTCTTGATGTAGTGGGGTTCTGTCACCTCGCATCCGGTAAGGGCGGCGGTCACTGTCATGTCGAGAGTTCCGGTGGTGACAAGCTTTCCGATGCGGAGAAGTGTGAGGGCGTCCATTGTCCATACGATGTCGCCTTTGTTGACCGGCTTGACATTGCATATCTGCACCCCGACATTTCCGGCGGGATGCGGCCCGTTGACCACGACCGTCTCCACGCCCTGAAGCGATTCGATACAGCTTCCGGAGCGTACACCTATATATATAATGCCGTCAGTGAGCTTACGGAGCAGCCCTATCGCGGCGTTCAGCTCCTTTGCATTTCCGTCAAGCAGCATCTCATAGTCGGGAGCGAGCGGGGCGGAGTCAAATCCGGTGATGAAAATGTCACGCGGGGCAGCCCCGGGTCTCGGCACGATATTGTAAGGCCGCTGACGCATCCATGACCACAATCCCGAGTCGAGCAGCAGCTGCGCGGCGCGTGTGGGGTCGTCAATGTCATTTACTTTGAAGTCAAGTGAAGTAGAAGGAGCGCTGCCGGGGGTAACCACTATCCGTTCAAGTTTACGGCGCTCGCCCCTGACGACAGCTGTAACCGTACCTGCGACAGGCGATACGACCTTTATGTCGGGATACGCCTTGTCATGAAACAGAGAAGAACCAACAACAACCTCATCACCTTCCTTGACATCAACCTTTGGTGTTATGCCCGGAAAATCATCGGGAATAATAGCACATGTGGAGGGCGCGACATCCACGGGCGCCGACAGGTCGGCTTTACCTCTGATACTGATGTCAAGTCCCTTTTTTATGTTTACAATCTTTGTCATGTAGAAATAAAAAATGACGTGTCTTTATAATATTGTGCAAAGTTACCATTATTTTTTATTGTGACTTAACTTTATTTGTGAAAAATTTGACATGCCGAGTATGAGTCGGCTGTTTTTGCATGAAATTGGAGAATATTTCCTTAAATTATGCTGTGAAACATAGTAAATATTTAACAGTTGGCGATGGCAGGATAAATTAATAAAAATCACAGGGCAAAATTTGGTTTGTAAAAAATATAATAATAAATTTGCATATCCTTTCACGGTGTATGCCGTGTCAGGAGCGCATTTTGAAAGTATATGATACCGGAAAATTGAGAATAACGCAATCGCAAACATTAACCATAAATCAATATTCACATTAATAACTATTAATTTATTCTATTCAAAATTATGGAAAATCAAAAGCCTAATGTTGGAGCCGCTCCAGCTAAGCAACAAAAGAACGAAGGTTCTAACGTACGCGGTATCAAGAACGCATTCTTGGTTATCGTAGCTTGCTTTATCGTAGCAGTTTTATTGTTTATCTTCTGGTTCGGTCACGACATGCACTTTGACGAGGCCGGTCACCCGCAGGATCTTTGGGGAACAATCTACAAAGGTGGTTTCATCGTGCCTGTGCTCCAGACTCTTTTCCTTACCGTAATCGTGCTTTCAGTTGAGCGTTGGATCGCCCTCTCAAGCGCAAAGGGCAAAGGCAGCATCTCTAAGTTTGTTGCCGGTGTCAAGGCTTGCCTTAAGAAGAACGATATCGCAGGTGCTCAGGCTCTCTGCAAGAAGCAGAAGGGTAGCGTTGCCGCTGTAGTTTCTGCCGCTCTCGTTCGCTATGAGGAAATGGACAAGAACACCGTACTTTCAAAGGAGCAGAAGATTGCCACTCTCCAGAAGGAAGTTGAAGAGGCAACCGCTCTTGAAATGCCGGCTCTCCAGCAGAACCTCCCGATCGTTGCAACCCTCACCACACTCGGTACACTTGTCGGACTTCTCGGTACTGTGATGGGTATGATCAAGTCATTCCAGGCACTTGCCGCATCAGGCGCTCCTGACTCAACCGAGCTGTCAACCGGTATCTCTGAGGCACTTATCAACACTGCATTCGGTATCGCAACTGGTGCATTCGCCGTTATTTCGTATAACTTCTACACCAACAAGATCGACAATCTTACCTACGCTATCGATGAGATTGGTTTCTCAATCGTGCAGACATTTGCCGCTACTCACTAATCCATTGTCTTTCAGAAATTAGAACGATTCAATAATCTATTAACGAAAAACAATGGGAAAAGTAAAAATTAAAAGAAAGAGTACCCTCATCGACATGACCGCGATGAGTGACGTGACTGTTCTTTTGCTTACTTTCTTCATGTTGACTTCTACCTTCTTGCAGAAGGAGCCGGTCACGGTGCTCACCCCGTCATCAGTTTCTGAGATTAAGGTGCCCGTAACCAACACCACAACTGTCTTGATTTCGCCTGAAGGAAAGGTGTTCCTTTCAGTGTCAGGTGACGCCGACTCGACCTATTCAAGCGAAAAGGTAAGAGCGGAGCTGATTCAGACAGCCGTGGCTGAATATAACAAGACCCATAGTAAACAAGTACAGCTCACCAAGGAACAGGTCAACAAGTTCTCCAAGATGAACATGTTCGGTATCAGAATCGCTGACCTTCCCGCCTTCCTTGATCTCCCCCAGACCAAGCAGGATGAAGTTCTCTCTGATATGAACAACCCGTCGACCGGTATTCCTATCGACGACAATAAGGACCTTAACAAGCCTAACGAGTTCCAGATATGGATGCGCGCCATCTATAACTCATCCAACCCCAATCTTGAGACCTCAATCAAGAGCGGCGAAGGTATAGCTGTGAAGGCTGACAAGGACACTCCTTATACGACTGTTCATAACGTGCTTGATAACCTGCAGACACTCAAGATGAACAAGTTCAGCTTGCTGACTGCACTTAAAACTGAAAACGATTAATCATTATGGCACAGATAGAACAATCCGACGGCGGCAAAAAGAAAAAAGGCGCCCAGAAAAAGATGCAGATCCACGTGGACTTCACTCCTATGGTGGATATGAACATGCTTCTTATCACGTTCTTCATGCTTTGTACCACGATGATTAAGTCGCAGACCTTGCAGATTTCACTCCCTTCCAATGAGAAAGTGGAGCAGGAACAGCAAAACAAAGCAAAGGAGTCGCAGGCTGTAACACTCATCCTCGACACCGAGCGTGATCAAGATGGAAATGTAAAGTTTGATCCCGAGACAGGAAAGCCCGCTCATTTCGTCTACTATTATTTCGGTAAGCCCGAGGTTGCCGATGAGAACAAAGACGGTCTCATCGATAACTCCAACCTCAAGGTTGAAAAGTTTATCGGTAATCAGAACGGCGAGACCCAGGGTATCCGTAAGATTCTCCACGACAAGAACAAGACAGTGCTTGCAAAGATCGCTGTTTTGAAAGAGGACTGGAAAAACAAGAAAATCTCTGACGAGGAATATCAGGCACGTGCAAAAGAGATACGTAACGACTCTCTTATCGCTGACCGTCCCGTTGTGATTATCAAGGCAGGTCCAAACGCTTCTTGGGAGAGTCTGATTTCCGCTCTCGATGAAATGCAGATCAATCAGATTTCCCGCTACCAGATAGACAATATCAACGCTGTCGACTCAGCTCTGATATTTGACTATCTCGCCAAGAATCCCCGTAAATAATGATGAGTGTCTATATGTTTAACTTTAAAAACGAAGAAAAATGGCAAAAGATGTAGACCTTTCATCAAAAGAATGGCGCGATATAGTCTTTGAAGGCAAGAACAAGGAATTCGGCGCATACGAATTGCGTAAGGAATCTGATGTTCGCCACAACAAGGCAATGATTGTCGTTATTATCATACTTGCGTTGGCATTCTTGTTACCGTTGCTCGTCAACACCGTGCTCCCCAAGGCAGAGGAGAAGCCGGAAGACCTTACCGAACAGGCTATGGTCAATCTCGGTGACGCTGCTGAAGAAGAGCCCGAAGAGGAAGAAGTTCAGGAACGCTACGAAGAGGAGCAGCCTGAGGTGCTTCCCGAGGAAGTGCTCAACACCGTAAAGGTGACCGAGCTCGCCATCGTTGAAGACGACAAGGTAAACGCTGAAGACGAAATCAAGACTCAGGACGAACTTAAGGAAACTACCACAGCATTCGGTCAGAGCGACTTTGACAAAGGTACTGATGACCGTAACGTGGTACGTGAACATAAGGATGAAATCGTCGTAGAGGAAAAGAAGCCGGTTGAAGAGAACAAGGTGTTCACTGCCGTTGAGCAGATGCCTCAGTTCCCCGGTGGTGATGCAGAACTTATGAAGCACATCCAGAAGAATCTTAAATATCCTCCTGTAGCAATGGAGAATAACATTCAGGGTCGTGTGGTAGTACAGTTCGTCGTTACCAAGACCGGTAAGATCGGTGAAGTTAAGGTAGTCCGCAGTAAGGACCCCGACCTGGATAAGGAAGCTGTACGAGTTGTAAAGACTCTGCCCGACTTTATCCCGGGTAAGATGAACGGACAGGCTGTTGCCGTATGGTACACCCTCCCCATTACCTTCAAGCTTCAGGGCGTATAATCAATTACTCTCTATTATAGAGTGGCGCATCCATCACGGGTGCGCCACTTTTTTTGTTTTCTCTTGTTAAAAATCACCTAAATTTTATGAAATAGTGTATTTCCCTCTAAAGTTTAGGGGGATTTTCATTAACTTAGCGTCAACTAATAAAAATATCAGTTATGGCTGACAGTGATATGCAATATGATGAATCGGAAGCTATAAAGTTTATCCGTGATTATATGCCCGAAGATGTGAGCGGGCGCTATTCCGATGACGAGATACTCAATATCCTCGACATGATATGGGATTATTATGAGGATAACGGCTATCTTGACATCTCTGCTGTTGACGATGCCGACAATGATTCGCCCGACATGGACAAGATAATGGGGTATATCGGCAAGATGCTCGACAAGGATAAACTTGCCGTGGTTGACAAGGCTGATGTACATTATATAGTGGAAGGCGAGCTTGCCTACGAGAAATCAATAGGACTGGAAGAGGATTGATTTATGAGGCATCTGCGACGTTTGACAATCATGCTTTCAATCATTGCCGCATCATTTATGTGGCAAGGGGAGGTGTGTGCCGCAAATCCCTTCAAGGCACTCAAAGAAAAACTGATGCCGTCTGATAAATCAAACAAGAAGACTGATAAGAAAACCGAGCAGCGGGAAGCGGAAGAAGAGCTGTCGCTTGACGACAACCTGCTTGTGCCTGTCGTCCCTGAAAAGCAGCATGATATTGTTGCCGCTTACATGAATGAGCTTGCCAAGGATCTCTCGTCACGTAAACGCGAGACTATCGAGAAATGGCGTGACGGCGAGGTGATTGTCGCCACTATCGGCACTGACAATCTCTTTGCGCCCAATGATACAGTGCTTCGCTCCACTGCAAAAGAATTTCTGTCACCATACGCTAATCTGTTGCGCCAGATGGGACTTTACAAGATGATTATAGTAAGTCACACCGACGATACAGGCT
Source organism: Bacteroidales bacterium (assembly GCA_003150235.1). Lineage (GTDB taxonomy): Bacteria > Bacteroidota > Bacteroidia > Bacteroidales > Muribaculaceae > Muribaculum. The sequence goes on along the minus strand of QAMW01000033.1, from coordinate 170,808 downwards.
CCGCCGAATATACCGACGCGCTTAGCGAGGCGCGTGTCAACGCGGTTTACGACTGGCTTGCAAAAGACCAGCTTCCTACTATTGACCTGATACCGTATGCGCTTGGAGCCACGGACCCCCTTGTGGAGAATAATTCGCAGGCAAACCGTGCGCGTAACCGCCGTATAGAGATTTACATCATCCCTGACCGTCTGGTGATTGAAATGGCGAAATCCAATAAACTTGTATATAGAAAACAGTAATTTTGACTGAACGAAATGAAGTATTCAGCTATTGCAGCCATGCTTGCAGGCGTGGCGATGGTGTCGTGTAAGGCGACCTCACATGACAATGACTATTCGGTCGATGCATCGTTTGAAGGGGGCGATAACGGATTGACCGCCTATATCGTAAATTATGACAGCGGTGAAAAGATTGACAGCGCGCTTGTAGCCGACAATCATGCACAGTTCAACGGGGTTGCCGACAGTGTTGTGCTCGCGAGATTATTGCTCGGCGACCGCAGGGCGGCTACATTCATCCTTGAACCGGGTGTCATCACTATTGATAGCGGCAAGGTCTCAGAGAATACCCCGATGAATCTTTTGTTTGCCAAGTTTATCAGTGAGTCAGATTCTCTCGACAATCTTTATAATAATGCGCCCGATGATTCGGTCAGAAATGCTGTCAATGAAGCATATTCACAGCTGCTTGAACGCTATGCGGGCACATATCAGGATACGCCGGTGGGATATCTTGCTTTCCTGCAGGCTGCATACGAATATGATTCCGATGCACTTTCTGCAAAACTTAAGCAATATCCTTCCTATGCACGTTACAGCCGTGTAAGCAATCTTGTCAAGGCAAAGCAACGTGAGGCAGCCACGGCACCGGGCAATCATTACGCCGATTTTACAATAAAAGGAGATTCGGCTGTAAGTCTGAGCGATTATGTGAAGCCGGGCTATTACACGCTTGTGGATTTCTGGGCAAGTTGGTGTGGACCGTGCCGCCGTGAGATGCCGGTCATACGTGAGCTTTATGACAAATACAGTAACAGCGGACTGAATGTAGTAGGGGTCGCCGTATGGGATAAGCGCGAAGACTCTGAAAAAGCTGTGAAGCAGCTTGACCTGCCATGGCAGCAGATACTTGACGCGCAGTCAGTGCCGACCGACCTGTACGGTATATCCGGCATACCTCATATAATGCTGATAGACCCGGAGGGCACGATAGTGGCGCGCGGCATGCAGGGCGATTCGCTCCGCAAGGTAGTTGCCGGGGCGATGGCTACTTATGCTTTCCCCAAAACCACCGGTGAACAGGCTGCCACAGTACAAGACTGAGGAATCCTCCCGCCAATGCACCCACGCAGTCGGCGATAAAATCCTGTATATCCTCGCCTCTGCCGAGGTCCATCCATCCTTGAATCACCTCTATCAGTCCACCAAATACTCCGGTGGCAAGTACAAATACGATTATCAGCAATGCGGGGGCTTGGAGCTCCCGCTTGCCGTATCGGCGCATATAATCCAAGCCGAGACTTCCCGTGATGCCGAGCATCATGATTGCGTGTACAACTTTATCAGCTCCTTCAAACCATTCGATATCGTTGTCAGGCAACGGTTTAGGTACGAGGGTAAGATACAGCACCGCTGCCGTCACTATTGCCGTCAAGGTGAATGGAGGTAATCTTTTTATTAACTGTTTTGTTTTCATATTTAAATAAGCAATGCAAAATTAATCATAAAATTTTTAAAATAGACTCAGCTTAAATGGCAAAATGTAAGTTTTTGTGTAATTTTGTATTCGACAAATAAGAGAATATGGCATCAAAAGTACAATTTGGCAGTAAAATAGGATTGATTGCGGCAACAGTAGGGTCGGCGGTCGGACTTGGTAACGTGTGGCGTTTCCCGGCAGAGACCCAGGCAAACGGAGGCGCCGCTTTTCTTTTGCTCTATATCGCCTGTGTGTTTCTCCTCGGTATCCCGGTTATGCTCGCCGAGTTTTCACTCGGACGAGGCAAGCGCAGCGACGCTTCGGGAGTGTTCCGGCTGCTCGCTCCGGGAAAGAAGTGGTGGATAGTAGGCGGTGTGGCGATTCTCGCTTCCTATCTTATACTGTCATTTTATATGGTTGTCGCCGGATGGACTCTGGAATATATGTGGCAGTCGATAACCGGCAATCTGTTCGCTCCTGTAGCCGGTAATCCCGGACATTCCGCCGTCGAGGTGATGGACTACCAGTTTAATGCAAAGATGCAGGAATATATTGTGCAGGATATCAAGCCACTGGTGATGACTTACGTCATGCTCGCCATCAATCTCGGCATATTGCTCATGGGTGTACAGAAAGGAATAGAGAAGATGTCCAATATACTGATGCCGGTGCTCTTTGTGCTGCTTCTCGTGTTTGCCGGTGTCGCCATGACATTCCCGAAAGCCGATGAAGGATTGCTATTCTTCCTTAAACCCGATTTTTCAAAGATTAGCCCCGCCGTCGCCGTCAATGCGCTCGGTCAGGCATTTTTCTCCCTGTCGCTCGGCATGGGTATCCTGATTACATATTCGAGTTATTTCCCTAAAGAAACAAAGCTTACACGCACGGCTGTCACGGTGTCATTGCTTGACCTGCTTGTGGCGTTGATGATGGGGTTCATAATATTTCCGGCGGTCAAGTCGTTTGGACTTGACGGACACGGTCTTGAGGGCGCCACACTGGTATTTGTCACATTGCCCGAGGTGTTTGTGCAGATGCCTGCATCGCAGCTGTGGTCCATTCTCTTCTTTTTGCTGCTGCTTGTAGCCGCGCTCACCTCCACCATCTCGCTTGCCGAAGTGTCGATAGCCTTCATGCAGGACCGTTTCAACATGAAGCGCACACCGGCATGTTTCGTAGTAATACTTCCTCTTTTCGTGCTCAGTTCGCTATGCTCGCTCTCACAAGGGAGCATGTCGTGGCTGACAATCGGCGGAATGAATCTTTTTGATTTCCTCGATAATTTCGCAACCAATTTACTGCTTCCGCTGGTTGCAATATTTACCTGCATATATCTCGGATGGTTCGCCCCGAAAGGATATTTTTTCAAGGAGCTTACCAATGATGGTACAGTGTCGGTCAAGATTTATAGACCGGTGCTTTTTGTAGTGCGTTTTCTTGCACCTGTGCTGATTGCCGTGATTTTGTGTGCCAAATTATTCAGCTAACGGTCATGCAGGGAAATAATCGCGCGCAGTTTGCCACCCGTCTTGGGGTGATTGCCACTACAGTAGGTTCGGCGGTAGGTCTCGGAAATATCTGGCGTTTCCCATACGAGGCAGGTGTCCATGGGGGAGGTGCTTTCCTTCTGATTTACATAGGTTTCATCTTTATAATAGGTGTGCCGGTCATCTGCGCCGAGTTTATCATGGGGCGCAGTTCGCGCAGCAATATTTTCGGCGCGTTCCGTATGCTCCACGGTGTAAGGCAATGGGCATGGGTAGGGTATATGGGCATACTTGCCTCCATATTGATACTTTCTTTTTACTCGGTTGTAGCCGGATGGACGATAGAATATTTCGTGCAGTCGATTACCGGGGCACTTGATGCGGTCGAGTCGGGTACACGTCACGAGGTGTTTGACACCTTCTCCACAGGGTATATGCCTGTAGTGTGGACACTGCTGTTCCTTCTCTGTAATGCCGTGATTTTACTGCGTGGCGTACAGAAGGGGATTGAGAAGGTGTCAAATGTACTTATGCCGGTGCTGTTTGTGATTCTTGTCATATTCTGCATCAATTCGCTACTGATGCCGGGAGCGAAAGACGGACTTGAGTTTCTTTTCCGTCCCGATTTTTCAAAAGTTGACTCCTCGGTGCTCATCGGCGCCCTCGGTCAGGCGTTTTTCTCCCTTTCGCTCGGTCTTGGAACCATGCTCACTTATTCGAGCTATTTCTCTGACAAGACGCCACTTGTAAAAAGCGCGTCGATAACCGCGATACTTGACACATGTGTAGCCATCCTTGCCGGAGTGATTATATTTCCTGCCGTTTTCACATACCACACCGAGCCGGCGGCAGGTCCGAAACTTGTATTTGAGGTATTACCCGAGATATTCCATCAGATGCCGTTCGGTATAGTGTGGTCGTCACTGTTCTTCTTCCTACTTTTCCTTGCTTCGCTCACTTCCACGATATCCATGAGCGAGATAGCAATAGCTTTTTTCATGGAGCAGCTCGGTTTCAGCCGCAAGAAGGCGGTGTTACTCAATGCAGGCATAGCCATGACACTCGGCACCCTCTGCGCACTGTCATTCAGTTCGCTCAGCGGATTGAAAATATTCGGTCTTACGATATTTGACTTGTTTGACTATGTGTCGAGCAACATCCTACTGCCATTAGGCGGAATGCTCATTTCCATATTCGTAGGGTGGTTTCTTGACCGTAATGTGGTAAAGGCGCAGCTGCGCGGCACCGGAAAGCTGAATCCGCGACTACTCGCCACGATAGTATTCCTTCTGCGTTATGTCGCTCCCACCGGTATCGCCATCGTGTTTCTTGCCGGATTGGAAGTGATTTAGCAGGGTAGGGCATCACCACCCTCAATCGCGGGCGCCCTCCCGGGTGCCCCTATAGCTACGCGCAGGGGCGTGTCGGACAACTGAAATCTGACGACTATTTTCCCGCAGGGAAAAATCCACGCTTAGTCGGGCGGTTGAGCGTAGCGATACCCCCGGAAGATTGCATCATAATGGGATGGTTTCCGGAGGAATCATCTGGAGTGCGGGGGATGATTCCCTGTCGGGAAACATTCTCTTTTTGCTCGCTTTCCGTGGGTTTCGCTGCGCTCAACCCACGGCTAAACAAAGATGATGCCCTGTCGGGCATCACCACCCTCAATCGCGGGCGCCCTCCCGGGCGCCCCTACAGCTACGCGCAGGGGCGTGTCGGACAACTGAAATCTGACGACTGAAAACTCCCACGTAATGCGGGCGCCCTTCCAGGTGGCCCTACAGCTACGCGCAGGGACGTGTCTTGGTTTGGTTTATTAATGAACTGATTACCAATACTACATCGCAAAACGATGTCCCTACATTGAGGGCAAAATCATAGTTTTGCAACAACCTTCTCAGGAAGATAGGGGATAGATATGGCATTGTTGTGATTTTTTTCCTATTTTTGTAAAAAATACAGCACCGGAAAGCGGATAAAGAAATATCTCCATGTCAGAAATCTTAAGAAAGAACCACATACCGTTTTTTCTCGTCGCACTGCTGTTTATGCTATGGGGTGTGGCAAACAACATGAACGACACATTGCTTGCGGCGTTCAGGCGTATCATGTCAATGAGCGACCTGCAGACATCGCTTGTACAGTTCTCATTTTACGGGGCATATTTCTGTTTCGCCCTCCCCGCCGCGATGTTCATAAGCCGTTTTTCATATAAATCGGGCATCTTGCTCGGTCTTGCACTTTACGCTGCCGGCACCATGCTGTTTTATCCCGCCGGGAAAGCGGCATCTTACGGCTTTTATCTCATAGCCATCTATGTCATGGCAGGCGGATGCGCGATACTTGAAACCACGGCAAATCCCTATATCCTTTCAATGGGCGCGCCCGAAACAGCTACCCGACGGCTAAATATAGCCCAGACTTTCAATCCTATAGGGGCGGTGGGCGGAATCTTGCTGAGCCGACATTTCATACTTTCGGAACTGAATGGCGCCGATGCCGCAGAACGAGGGCAGATGAGTGCCGGGCAGCTTGCGGCGTTGCAAGAGCATGAACTTACCGCCGTATCGGGAACCTACATGCTCATCGGCATAATCCTGCTTGCATTGCTTGTGGTGATTGCCTGCGTGAAGATGCCCGGTGTCAAGGATGACGCGGCACACACAAGGATAATGACCACCTTCCGTAGCCTATGGCATAACCGCCGCTGGCGTTACGGGGTAGTCGCGCAATTCTTCTATGTCGGCGTACAGACGGGGGTGTGGTCATTCACCATACGCCTTGCGATGGAGGAGCTTGGTGTGCTTGAGCGTGATGCCTCGATGGTATTTTTCTACTCCATCGTGGCATTCACACTTTTCCGCTTTATCTTCACATGGCTTATGGGCTACATACGCCCGGTCAAACTGCTTGTCGCAGCTTCCGTCGCGGCGATAGCATTTACCGTGACCGTCATATTCAGCCACGGGTGGATTGCAGTAGGCTCGCTTGTCGCCATCTCGGCATGTATGTCGCTGATGTTCCCGACAATATATGGCATAGCACTCGACGGCATAGGAGGCGAACAGGCAAAAATAGCCGCGTCGGGACTCATAATGGCGATACTCGGAGGGGCGCTCATCACCCCTGTCCAGGCAGCCGTGTCAGATTACGCCGGCATATCGGTGTCGTTCACGGTGGCGCTGCTCTGTTTCATTGTCGTTTTGATTTATTCAACAGGAATAATCCGTAAAGATTATGCAACAAAATAGAAAGAAAGTATTTGTATCAGGGTGCTACGACATGCTTCATTCGGGTCATGTAGCCTTTTTCCGTCAGGCTTCGGCGTACGGTGACCTCTATGTAGGTATCGGCTCCGATGCCACAATCGAGGCTCTCAAGCACCGCAAGACAGTATATTCAGAACGTGAGCGTCTTTATATGGTCAAAGCTATACGTTACGTGACCGACGCTTTTATCAATCCCGGGTCGGGAATGATGGACTTTATTGAGACCGTGGAGCGGGTGAAGCCCGATATATTTGTGGTAAACTCCGACGGGGGCAGCGATGTAAAGCGTGATTTCTGCCGCGAGCGCGGTATCGAATACGTGGTGCTTGAACGCGAGCCTGATGAAGGACTTGAAGCGCGGTCAACCACATCATTGCGCAAGGGAGTGGTTTCGCATCTTCCTTACCGCATAGATATCGCGGGAACATGGATTGACCAGCCTTACGTGTCGCAATACGGTGCAGGGTGGGCGATAACCGCCTCGATAGAGCCGACAGTAGAGTTCATGGAACGTGGGGGCATGTCGACTTCGACCCGTAACGCGGCAAAGAAGATATGGCCCTACGAGCTGCCGCGATATAACGAGGAGATGCTTGCGCGGCTGCTTTTCTGCTTTGAGAACGACCCGGAAAACGAAGGTCATGTATCGGGCGCGCAGGATGCCATAGGTATCTGCATGTCGGGAGTGACCCGCCACTATTATGACGGGCATTACTGGCCGGGGGTAATTGAGTCATGTCATGATGAAAAGGTGTTGTCATGGCTTGAGTCGCATATATGCCTTGTGCCTATGTTTCCGCGTCGGCAGAATTGTTCGGTAGTGGAAGGGAAGGATATCAACCCGGAAAAGGTCAGGGACCTGACCGATGCCGCCGCGCGGTGCTGGGATGCGATGTTGCAATGTGACCTTGCGGCGTTTGCCGAGGCGTTCCGTGATTCCTTTAACGCTCAGGTAGCGATGTTTCCGGCAATGATGCAGCCCGGTGTACAGAAATATATCGACATGTGGCGAGATAAGGCACTCGCATGGAAGATGCTCGGCGCGGGCGGAGGAGGTCATCTTGCGCTTGTAATGGAAAAGATTCCGGAAGATGGTGTGATACCCATAAAGATAAGACGAAAAGATACATTCTGATAAACGGAAATAAAATGATGGAGAAAAATTCAAAGATATATGTCGCCGGACATCGCGGGATGGTGGGATCGGCGATAGTGCGCGAGCTGCAGCGTCAGGGCTACACCAATATCATAACCCGCACACACAGCGAGCTTGACCTCATCAACCAGCAGGCGGTCAACGACTTCTTCGCCGAGGAGAAGCCCGAATATGTGTTTCTAGCAGCCGCGAAGGTAGGCGGCATAGTCGCAAACTCGTCGGCACTCGCCGATTTCATGTACGACAACATGATGCTGGAGATGAACGTAATTAACGCCGCGTGGCGCAACGGCTGCAAGAAGCTGGAGTTTCTCGGCTCGTCATGTATCTACCCGCGCATGGCACCGCAGCCGATGCCGGAGAGCTGCCTGCTGACATCCGAATTGGAGAAGACCAATGAGGCATACGCGCTTGCGAAAATATCCGGACTGAAATATTGCGAGTTTCTCAACCGCCAGTACGGCACCGACTATATCTCTGTGATGCCGACTAACCTTTACGGTCCCAACGACAACTATCATCCCGAACACTCCCACGTGCTCCCGGCGCTGATACGCCGCTTCCATGAGGCGAAGGAGGCAGGCGCGCCGTCGGTGACCTGCTGGGGCGACGGCAGCCCGCTGCGCGAGTTCCTGTATGTCGACGACCTCGCCAACCTGTGCGTGTTCCTGATGAACAACTACTCCGGCAACGAAACCGTCAATGCCGGAACGGGCAAGGAGTTGACCATCAAGCAGCTCACCGAGCTTGTAGCCTCCATAGTGGGCTACGAGGGAGAGATACTGTGGGACACCACGCGCCCCAACGGCACACCGCGCAAGCTGCTCGATGTGTCGAAGGCGACGCGCCTCGGCTGGACCTACAAGACCGAGCTACCCGACGGCATACGCCTCGCCTACGCCGACTTCCTCAATAACCCCATGCGCGCCGAGCGATAAAAACGATATATTTACCAGAAAAAGGATTTTCATGAAACAGATATTGAAAAATAACCTGCTGACCGTGGAGATAGACTCTCACGGAGCGGAATTACAAAGCATAGTCAACAATCGTACATCATATCAATACCTTTATCAGGGCGACACTAAATACTGGGGGCGACGCTCACCGGTGCTATTCCCGATAGTAGGGTCGGTATGGGACAACACCATTACCATCGACGGTAAAAAATATGAGATGAAGCAGCATGGATTTGCGCGTGACAGTGAATTTACCGTTATCGAGGATTGTCCTGAAGATGAGGCTTGGTTCAGCCTGGAAGCCAATGATGACACACTTTCGCGCTATCCGCGCCGGTTTCGTCTTGAGATCGGCTATCAGCTTGTCGACGAGCGGCTGAAGGTGACCTGGCGAGTCACGAATTTTGATGATATGGATATGATATTCCAGATAGGCGCGCATCCGGCGTTCAATTATCCCGATTTCCGACCGTCGGACGCGGTACATGCTTACCTGCTTTTTGACCGCAATCCAGCGACCACACAGCTGATAAAAGAGAAGGGTTGCATAGGGAAAGAGGAAATGCCGGTGACGCTTGACGAGAACTCCATGCTTCCCGTGACTGCAAACACCTTTGATATCAACACCATCATCCTTGCCGATGGAAAGGTGCGCCGCATATCGGTGCTTGACAAGACCCGTACACCTTACCTGTCGCTGCTTTTCAGTGCGCCGGTAGTGGGAATATGGTCACCGTCGCCTGAAGCACCGTTCCTGTGTATCGAGCCTTGGTATGGTAGAGCTGACAGGGTAGGCTTTGACGGGGAGTTCTCCGAAAGGGAACATGTGAATATACTTGCTTCCGGAGAGACATTTGAGGCATCCTATATGATGATATTTGAAAATATTTAAGCGTTTAGGCGTGAGTGTTTTTCCATTGGGCATACGGCTTCCGGCGGTGCAGATAGCTTAAATCGTCGCCATGGCTATATGCCTCGCGTTCAAATGATATTTCGCGGTAGCTTCGATAGAGGTTGCCGCGATTTTTAATCAGGCGCAGACTCCATTCCAGTACATAAACTATATAGAAAGGGATGTAAAGCAGTTCGCGCATCTGCCGGGTGTGTATCTCTTCATGATTTATGATTTCGGGAGTCAGTGACATGGTGTGCTTTGCGAAGAGTACACCAAAGAGATTTATGGCACCGAATCTTCCGAAGGGGATAATATTATTAAGGATGACTTTCATGAGTGTTACTTATCTGCCACGTCAAAGATAACAAATCTTTCACTATATTTGCCATTATAATCAAGTAGAGATGAATAAAATTGAGACAAAGCGGTGGGCATCGCCATGCGGTGAGCTTGTGATAGGATGTTATGACGGGCGCTTATGTATGTGTGATTGGGGGCGCGAGAGTGTCATGCGTCGCTTGTCACGATGTCTTGACGCTACGATTGTAGAGTCGGCGACAGCTTTGACCGATGAAACTATCGGTCAACTTGAAGAATATTTTACAGGACGGCGACACCATTTCGACTTGCCTCTGCTGATAGCGGGGACTGATTTGCAGAAAATAGTATGGGAGTCGCTGATGGATATTCCCTACGGAGAGACGGTATCATATAGGGCGCTTGCTGCGGCAATAGGAAGACCGACAGCCGTACGCGCCGTGGCAAATGCAGTAGGGGCAAATGCATTGTCAATCATTGTGCCCTGTCACCGGGTCACGGGTGCTGACGGCAGCCTGACAGGATATGCCGGAGGGCTTGATGCCAAGAGGCTGTTGCTTGATTTAGAGATTGTCTAAAATTTACATCACTTTGCTTTTGATGTGCTTGTCAGCGTCTTCCACTCATTGTAAATGGGCACGAGTTCAGCGGGATAGGAATTATACCAGCTGTAACCGTTGCGACGTTCCCTGCCTATATCTTCAAGACGTTTACGCGGAATGCCGTCGCGGTCACACACATACGGCTCTCCTTTTTCAAGGTCGTAATATCTTGCCCATAATGGTCCGGCTTCGGAATCGGCTACCAAAACTGTATTGTAGTCATCAGTGCCGTATGTGCCTTGGCGTTCCAGGCGGAGTCCTGTGAGTTTATGGGTGTCAAACCATTCCATCGCTCCATTGACAGCCGCTTTCACGCGAGAGTCAGGTGACGGAATGCTCATCAGCAGCCTCACTATTTCGGCGCTTTCCTGCGAGCAGAATGATGGAAGCTCATAGGCACGCGCTCCTGCCGGGGCGTATGTGTCGCGGTCATGCTGCTGACACCATACCGTCGGCTTTCCTTCAACGACAATCTGTGTCGCAAGAATACACTCGATGCCTTTATCGAAAGAGGTCTTCAGTCTTTCAACCGTTTTTGTATCGACGAGGGTATTGTCATAAGGGTATTCACCGCCGATTATATCCCGAAACAGGTTGAGGGTGTTGGTCATTGCATAGTCATTGAATGTTATATGCACTTGATATCCTGTCGGTCCGGGCCAGAATTGCGGCCAACCGCCGTTGTCATACTGTCCGCTCAGGAGATATTCTATGCCATCGGCGAATGACTGCTTATATTTTGCATCGGCTGTTGCCTGATAGAGCCTCGCAAGATATGAAAGCTGCATGACAGTGGCGTTATTGTCGATTGTAGAGTCATCGCGACGCTGTTTTTCGACCATGAGGCTGTCGATTTCCTGAGCATTAACCGGACGTACCATGTCAATGTTTTTAGGCCAACCGCCGGTCACACGCTGATAGAGCAGCAGCTGGTCGCCTATCCTACGCGCTTCTTCAGTGATGAAAAACTCTTTGTCGGTCACTTTCAATATTTTATTTTTAGGCGCGGCGTAAAGACAAGACGCAGTCATGAGCATGCAGCCAACTGTCATTATACGGAATATGGGTTTCATGATTTCAATTTAAGTTTATTTTTACAAAAGTAGTAAAATTATTTTATATCGCTGAGGCTTTCAAATGGGTTAAAAAGAGTATATTTGCAAATTATTAGCAATATCAAACCGATGAATTTATCTAAAATGACGTTATTGGCATTTGCTACGGTAGTGATGAATATGCCTGTTGCATCAAATGCCGTAAATGTAGAAAAACATTTTGACAAAGAATTGTCAGTTACAGTCTCTCCCGTAAAGTCGTTGACCGGAGCCAAGTTACAGAGGTCTCAGACGGCAGTTTCCGACAAAATAACAGATCCCGCCGGGACAGTCACAGTATATTCGAGAAGTTCCCTCGCCATAGAACCGGTAAACGATGTACCGATGGAGACGGTAGATTATGGTTTTGCGGGCGTTATGGTTACAGGTGATAACGGAGATGTGTATCTTAAAAATCCATTTTGTCTGTTCCCGACTGATACTTATCTGAAAGGGACGATTACCGATGACAAGATTTCTATAGAATTGCCGCAAAATTTCGCTTCAGTAAACGATGAAGATGAAGTAGTTGAACTTTACGCCTACCTGCTTGATTTTTCAGAAGACGGGACAAAAATGATACCGACCGAGAATCAGACACTTACATTTGTTAAGGAAGGGGAATCATGGGTCATGACAGGCGATGCAATACTCGGTCTTACACTTGAGAATGCCGAATGGCAGGGATTCGGTGAACTGGATATGCGCTATGACCCGGTAAATGCCGAGGCAGCAAAGATGCCTGACGGTGCTACTCCGTCAGCCGACTGGATTCTTGTCTATGACGGACAAGGACATAGCGTGGAAATGGCTGTTGAGGGAGATAAATGCTATCTCAATAATTTCTTTAAGACCGAGACCGGGTCGGTAGCACCCCTTGTCGGCACAAAGACGGGAAACACACTCACTTTCCCTTCGGGACAATATCTCGGAATCGATGAGGACAATTCATATCTTACTTATTTTTATGCGTGTGATGTGGAATATGTGTATGATGCGATGTCCAATTCAGATATACCCGTGTTCACCACGCATGATAACCTCATTTTTACCCTTAACGATGACGGAAGCTACTCGTGCTCTTCCTGTGCACTGTTTACTCCTTTCACCGATTTGGACAGCGAATATTTGTGGTATATGGACCTGTACCAGAATCCGCTATTAAAAGAAAATAAAGTAGGCGACTATACTCCCGCCGCTCCTTCTGTGAAAGCATTTCAATATTATGAATCCATGGGCTTCGGTTACGTTACTTTTGATATACCAATGTTGAATACCGACGGGATGTTGCTCGATTCAAACAAATTGTATTACAACGTATATATCAACGGTGACAAGTTTACTCTTTATCCCGATGAATATCACATGTTGAAGGAAGAGATTACTGATATTCCGTATGATTTTACCGATGCACACGGCGGTCTCAACGGCGACATAACGATCGAAGGCTCGTTGCGTACATTTATCCTTTTCAGCGAGGGTATAGAATCGGTAGGCGCGCAGAGTTTCTATGTAGACGGCGACAAGGTGTATTACTCAAAACTTGTTGAGGAAAATGTGTCAGGCGGAATCAATGATGTAAAGCAGGACACCACCATAGTTGAAGAAACCTATATCGATCTTGCCGGACGACGAGTCATAACACCGGAAAAGGGTGTATATATCAAGAGGGTAAAAATGGCGGACGGGTCAGTGAAGAGTGTAAAAGTGACATTCTGAGGGTTACATGGAGAGAAGTGAGAAAGTATATGGACTGTTTAATGACAGTTTCCCGCCGGTACTTGACGGAGTGACCCTGACGGTGCAGAATTATGTGCGTTGGCTTACCACATTCGGCAAGCGTACCTGTGTCGTCACGCCATGGAATCCTGTCAAACCGTCTCATGACGGATACGATCTTTACAGATATTTCTCGCTTTCCATCGCATCGCGTAAGCCCTATCGATACGGATATCCTAAACTTGACCCTTTTATCTGGCACAAGATGCGCACGGTGCCTTTTGCTCTTGTTCATTCCCACTGTCCGTTTTCATCGGGCCGTCTTGCCCTTTATGCCGCTCGTAAACAGCATGTGCCGTTGATTGCGACTTTCCATTCAAAATATCGTACAGACCTTGAGCATTCTCTTCCGGGATGGATGGTGAAACGGATAATGAGCCGGGTCATGACTTTTTTTGACGCCGCCGACGAGGTGTGGATTCCGCAGGCAAAGGTTGAGGAGACGGTGAGAGAATACGGCTATAAAGGAAAACTCACGGTTGTGGAGAACGGTATCGACCTCGAAATGTCGGATTTTGCCTCTATAAAGGCTTTCAAAGCGGAACAGCGCCTGAAATTGGGCTACACGCCCGAAACGATGGTGCTTCTTTTTGTAGGTCAGCATATCCGTGAAAAAGGGGTATTACTGATAATCAAGGCTATGGATAAGCTGCGCGACCTTCCGGTAAAGATGGAATTTATAGGTACAGGTTACGCGACAGAGGAAATGAAGAATCTTATCAGACAGCTTCATCTGGAGGATAAGGTGACATTGAACGGGGTGATAAGTGACCGGGAGGTGCTGAAATCTTATTATGGGGCAGCCGACATGTTTTTATTCCCTTCGCGTTACGATAATGCCCCGTTGGTGGTGCGTGAGGCGGCGATGATGGGTACCCCTGCCGTGCTAATCGCCGGTTCGACCGCTTCTGAGGTAATAAAAGACGGATTCAACGGTTTTCTTGTCGAGGAATCGCCTGAAAGTTACGCGTCAAGGATAAGGAGTCTTTACAATGACCGGTCGGCAATTCAAGAAGCCGCTGAAGGAGCATCGAAGACTCTCACGCGATCGTGGCGAGAGGTAATGGAAGAGGTCGTCGGCAGGTATGAAGAAATCATCGAACGCTATGGGCGCCGTTGAGACTCCTGATAACAAGTCGCGCCACTCTATGTGGTGGCGGGTGGCACTCCCGGTAGTAATAGGGCTTTGTGTCGTTGCATGGCTTTTTCACAAGGAGTTTAATCCCGATGTGTGGCGTCAGGTGCATTTTGACCGTCACGTAATATTATGTATCGCTCTTGCGTGGCTTTTCATGGTAGGTCGCGATTTCGGACTTACATGGCGATTCAGGTCGCTTACCGACAAAGATATTACGTGGTGGCAGGCGATAAAGGTCAATTTCATGTGTGAATTTACGTCAGCGATAACGCCGTCGGCAGTAGGCGGCTCGTCGCTCGGAATGATATTCCTTCATCATGAAGGTATAAATCTCGGAAGGGCGACTACGCTCATGATGACCACACTATTTCTTGACGAACTCTTTTTTGTGGTGTCATGCCCGATTATTGTGGCAATAATACCGTATGCCGAACTGTTTGGTTTCGATTCAACATCATCCTTCATGATTGGATTGCGATGGGTATTCTGGTGTGTCTATGCAGTGTTGTTTATCTGGACCGTGATACTTTTTCTCGGCATCATAGTGCGCCCCGATGCCATACGTCGCGCTCTCATATTTATATTCAAGTTCAAGCCTTTGCGCAGATGGCAACCTGCCGTGCAAGCACTCGGTGACAATATGGTTGCCACGTCCAAATCATTGCGTACACGCTCATTCGGGTGGTGGATGGAGGCGTTTTGCGCCACTGCGTTAACCTGGTCATCGCGATATCTGGTGGTGAACGCTCTATTTCTCGGGTTTGTACCCGGAGCCGACCAGCTCGTCGTGTTCGGAAGGCAGTTTGTCGTGTGGGTGGTGCTTATGGTCAGCCCTACACCCGGAGGCAGCGGCGTGAGCGAATGGCTGTTTACGGAATATTACGGCGATATGCTCCATAACGGGAGCATAGCTCTTATCATAGCTCTCTTCTGGCGTATAATCACTTATTACGTCTATCTTATAGTAGGTGTATTTCTTGCCCCGTCGATGTTCCGACCTCCTAAAAAACAGATTGATAACGAAAAAACAGCATAAAGATGAAATTTATAGGAATCATCCCCGCGCGATATGCCTCGTCGCGGTTTCCCGGCAAGCCACTTGCCGATATATGTGGCATGACAATGATAGAACGTGTTTACCGCCAGGCATCAAAGGAGCTTGACGAGGTGTGGGTAGCCACCGACGATGACCGTATCGCCGACGCTGTGAACTCTTTCGGGGGAAAGGTAGTGATGACTTCACCGGCTCACCGTAGTGGAACAGACCGTTGTTATGAGGCATACAGGAATGTAGGGTCAGATGCCGATGTGATAATCAATATTCAAGGTGATGAGCCCTTTATAGACCCGCGCCAGATTGCCGCACTGAAACATTGTTTCGACGATGAGACGACAAGGCTCGCCACACTTGTCAGACCATTTGACCCTTCGCGTGGATATGAAGAGTTGAGCGACCCGAACACACCGAAGGTAGTTATGGATAATGATATGAATGCGCTCTATTTCAGCCGCTCAGTAATACCTTTTGTTAGGAATAAGACCGTTGACGATCCATTTGCCGGTGTTCAATATTACACTCATGTAGGGATGTATGCCTACCGTGCTGCCACTTTAGGTGAAATCACATCGCTCCCACAGGGTCGTCTTGAGCTTGCAGAGTCGCTCGAACAGTTGCGATGGCTTGAAAACGGCTATAAGATAAAGGTAGGAATCACGGATTGTCCTACGATAGGGATTGATACCCCCGCCGATCTTCAGCGCGCGATAGAATTGTGTAATTCATTAAATGCAGGTTCATGCCGGAAATGAGTCTTGACCGAACGAAAGCCCCGGAAATCAGGGAGTTTGGCAATCTTGTAATGCCGGAGGTGGAAAAGAGTGTACTCGCTAACGGCATCTCCCTGTATGAACTTGACCATGGGAGTCAGGAGGCATGTTGCCTCACATGTGTGTGGCGCGGTGGAATTGCGGAGGGTAAAGCCAAGGCGCTTCCTGCACTCGTGCTTTCGATGATGAGGGAGGGTACGACAGCTCATAGCGGCGAGGAAATTGCCGATATAATTGAGTATAACGGTGCTAAGCTGTTTGTGTCAGCCGACTCTCATTTCTCGACATTAAAACTGTACACGCTAAATTCCCGGGCAGCTGATGTGCTTCCTTTATTACCGGAGATGATTCTCCATCCGACTTTCCCGGAGAAAAATTTTGAGGTACTTCGTGAGAAAGCGGCTAAGAATGAGGAAATAAAGCTTGCGAAAGTAGAGACTCAGGCTACGAACGCCGTAAACCGCATGGTGATGGGCGCGAGTCATCCGCTTGCCGTAACCGAAACTCCGGAGGATATACGTGCATATACAAGGGCTGACCTTGTAAGGTGGCATGAACGGGTGTTCCCTCCTGTAACCGGAGAGTCGGGGGAGAGTTCGCTGACGCTTTTTCTTGCGGGGCGTATCACTCCGGAGATAAGGAAGATGGTACATGACCTGTTCGGGCAGATTCCGGTTGAGAAGCGGGAGCCGATGCCGTTTAACATTATACCTTTTGAATGTAATGGAGCGGGAGAGGAACGTGTGCGTGTCGACGGTGCCTTACAGAGTGCTGTCAGGATGTTTATGCCTGCCATTGACAGAAATCATCCCGACTACATAGTATTACGACTTCTTGTCATGGCACTCGGGGGGTATTTCGGAAGCCGCCTCATGAGCAATATCCGTGAAGACAAGGGATATACCTACGGTATCAACTCGTATCTGCTCGGTTATCCAGAAGGCGGACTTATCGGAATAAGCAGTTCCACCGACAATTCAACGGCAGATGCCCTGATTGAGGAGACCATAAGCGAAATAAAACGCCTTTCTACAGGCGACTTCACTGAAGATGAGATATCGCGCCTTAAGCAACATGCCATGTCAACACTTGCCTCGTCGCTTGATTCCTCTTTTGACATAATGGAATATTACATCAACGGGCTTGTGGCGTTTATCCCGTCTAATTATTTTGAGGAGCAGGTGAAAGCGATCAAGTCACTTACCCCGGAGTTGCTGACACGTGTGGCGCGCGAACATCTGTCGCTCGACCGTCTTAACATAGCGGTGGCGGGCGCGTAGATGTTGCGGATGACAATTAAAAGTGGTAACTTTGCGCCGGATTATGGATTTTAAACTGATAGCAACCGATAAGGCGAGTAATGCGCGCGCGGGGCTCATCACCACCGCTCATGGTGAGATCGAGACTCCTATATTCATGCCTGTGGGCACCGCAGGCACAGTCAAGGCTGTGCATCAGCGCGAGCTTGCCGATGACATACATGCCCAGATTATTCTCGGCAACACTTACCATCTGTATCTGCGTCCGGGTACCGATATCCTTCACAAGGCGGGAGGATTGCATAAGTTCAACAGCTGGGACAAGCCTATACTGACCGACAGCGGCGGTTTTCAGGTATTCTCTCTCTCCGCCAACCGAAAGCTGAAAGAGGAGGGTGCATGGTTCCGCAGCCATATAGACGGGTCCAAACATCTGTTCACTCCCGAAAATGTGGTTGACATACAGCGCATAATCGGTTCGGATATCATGATGGCGCTTGACGAGTGTCCTCCCGGGACTTCGGACTACGACTACGCCAAGAAATCACTCGGATTGACGCTGCGCTGGCTGAAGCGCGGCTGGGACCGCTATCAGTCGACCGAAGGATTGTATGGTTACAACCAGGCATATTTCCCGATTGTGCAAGGGTGTACATATCCCGATTTGCGCCGTGAATCGGCAAAATTCGTGACCGACCTGGGAGCCGACGGCAATGCAATCGGCGGTCTTGCCGTGGGAGAGCCTGCCGAGGTGATGTATGACATGATTGAAGTGGTCAACGAGATACTTCCCGCCGACCGTCCCCGTTATCTTATGGGGGTCGGCACTCCCGCCAATATCCTTGAGGCTATTGACCGTGGAGTCGACATGATGGACTGCGTGATGCCCACGCGCAACGGTCGTAATGGGATGCTCTTCACTGCCCACGGCATAATGAACATGCGCAACAAGAAATGGGCCGACGATTTTTCTCCGCTGCAGGAAGATGGACCGAGCTATGTCGACCGTTTCTATACAAAGGCATACGTGCGTCACCTGTTTATCGCCGACGAGATACTTGCCATGCAGATTGCCTCGATACATAATCTTGCATTTTATCTATGGCTCGTCGGTGAAGCCCGGCGTCATATAATTGCCGGCGATTTCAAGCCGTGGAAAAATGAAATGGTTGAGCGCGTCACGCGACGCCTTTAATTGCAGGGACTGATGTTCAAGATACTTGACCGTTACATAATAAAAAAGTTTCTCGGAACTTATCTGTTTGCGATTGCCCTGATTCTGGCAATCACAATCATGTTTGATGTCAACGAAAAGCTTGACTCCTTCCTGAAAGCTCCGTTGAAGGCAACCATATTTGATTATTTTCTGAACTTTCTGCCATATTTCGCCAATCAGTTCAGTCCGCTGTTCACATTTATCGCTTGTATATTTTTCACATCCAAGCTTGCCGACCAGTCGGAGATTATCGCCATGCTGTCGTCAGGCGTAAGTTTCCGGCGGCTTTTGCGCCCTTACATGGTGTCGGCGGCTGTCATTGCCGCATCAACCTGGATACTGAGTGCCTACATCATACCGCCTGCAAATGTGAAGCGTATCGAATATACCAACACATACGTAAAAAACAAGCGTGTCGATTACGGCAACAACATTCAGATGATGGTGGCTCCCGGTGAGATAGCCTATATGAGCCGCTACGACAACACGACAAAGACAGGGTACAGGTTTTCGCTGGATAAATTTGACGGCAAAAAGCTTGTTTCACGTCTCACAGCCTCAACGATACGCTGGGATTCACTTTATCACTGGCAGGTGCGTGACTACATGATACGTGACATCGAGGGGATGAAAGAGTCAATCAAGAAAGGTACGAGGCTTGACACCATCATACCTTTTGAGCCTCGCGACTTCCTGATTTCCAAGAATGACCAGGAAACCATGACCTCCGCCGAGTTACGCGAGTATATCGACCGGCAGAAAGCGCGCGGTGTCGCCAATATAAAGGCATTTGAAATAGAGAATGAACGGCGCTATGCCATGTGTGCGGCAGCGTTTATCCTTACAATCATAGGCATGTCGCTTTCATCAAAGAAGGTGAAAGGGGGTATGGGTGTGAATATCGGTGTCGGGCTTGTGCTGAGTTTCGGTTACATACTCTTTATGACCGTGACCTCTACCTTCGCCGTGTCGGGTTACACATCGCCGTTCATAGCGATGTGGATTCCCAATTTTCTGTATATAATAATCGCGATAGTGCTTTATCGCAGGGCATCGACAGGATAGGGGAAGATGTTATTCTTCCATTTTCACACCTTTGAACTGTCCGAGAAGATTGAATTTCAGGTCAACGCCGTCAGACAATCCGATTTCGTATCCCGATGATTTTTTCTTCACTTTGACGATTTTTACATCAGCATAATTCTTCTGAATATAATTGCGGATGGTCTTTGTCACGAGACCTTCTGGCACTTCCCGCGACTTGCAGTCGACTGAGGTCCATTTGCCAGAATTGTTAAATTCGATTGTAGTGCCGTTTACAAGCCTTACGTCATAATCGGTTTTCTTTAGCAGATGCCGGTCAATCTTGATCATTCCTATCTTCGCTTTCGGGAAATATTTCTCGAGCATCTGTTGCGCCTCTTCCGGAAGTTGTTCACGCTTGATTGTATAAGAATCAACAAAGGCGAATGCTGTGGTTGATGCGATTATCGCCAGCATCAAGGTAAGTAATAGTTTCTTCATAATAGTAAATACTTCATAATTATATATCAGCTAATTTTCGCGAGTTACTTATTTGAGATAGTTTTCGCGAATTATTCTAATCGTTTTCATAGATAACAATTATCATAATCAAAATGATTTATAAAAAAATTGCCCGCCCCTCCCTTCAAACAGGGAGGAACCGGACTAAAGCCAAAAGGCATGATTCTGTGATTCTAAAGATAGTTGTCTTATAGCGATTTAAAGTGTTGAGAAAGTATTACTTACTTCACTTTATCCGACTCTGACCGCTTCCCAGCGCCCGTTGTCGAAAAATTGTTGCCTTTTCCTTAGTCCGAGTAAATTCAAATGTTGCGTAAAATAATTATTCAGCCTAAGAAAATTCAACAAATGTCTCTATTCGCTGCAAAGTTATGCACTTTTTTTCAGCTGACCAACTAATTTTGTGTTTATTTTTGTGAAAAATTGAATTTTGATGAACTTTTTCATCGAAATAATGTTGCACGCCGATTTTTGCAATTTGTAAAGTTTAATATTTTGTCATTGCGAGAATTTGTGTTAAATTTGTACAGACTAAGCCATGACATCAAATAATAAACTAAATCATAATAACTGACCATGAAGCATTTATGTCTTTTTATTGCGGCACTTATTCTTCCCCTCCTTGCATGGAGCGACGGATGGTCGACGCAGTATCCAGAAATTGAAAAAAACATCAGACAACCGAAATTTCCGGAAAAGGAATTCAAGATTACCAAGTATGGAGCCAAACCCGGAGCATCGGCAGCCGTCAATCAGAAGGCTATCAATAAGGCTATCGAGACATGCTCCAAGAAGGGTGGCGGCAAGGTTATCGTCCCTGAAGGAAAATGGCTCACCGGTGCCATTACCCTGAAGAGCGGTGTCAATCTTGTCGTTGAGCGCGGCGCCACGCTGGAGTTTGTTTTCGAACCGGAACTTTATCCAATTGTGAAAACCCGTTGGGAGGGTCTTGACTGTTGGAATCTGTCGCCGTGTATCTATGCCTACGAGGCTACCGATGTCGCCATAACCGGCGAAGGTGTGATTGACGGCGGCGGAACTAACGACACCTGGTGGAAATGGTGTGGCGCACCCAAATATGGCTGGAAAGAGGGTGTTATCAGTCAGCGCAACGGCTCGCGCGCGCGTCTGCTCAAGATGGCTGAAGATGGCGTAGACATGGATGAACGCCGTTTCGGACCGGAAGACGGACTCCGCCCGCAACTTATCAACTTCAATCTTTGCGACGGAATACTCATGGAGGATGTGACGTTGCTGCGTTCGCCGTTTTGGGTGATCCATCCGTTGCTGTCAAAGAATGTGACAGTGCGCAGGGTCAAGATAAACAACGACGGTCCTAACGGCGACGGATGTGATCCCGAATCATGCGACGGCGTATTAATAGAGGACTGCTTCTTCAACACCGGCGATGACTGTATAGCTATCAAGAGCGGCAGAAACATGGACGGCCGTCTGTGGAACCGTCCCAGCGAGAACATAATCGTGCGCAACTGCGAGATGAAAAACGGTCATGGCGGTGTCGTGATAGGCAGCGAGATTTCAGGCGGATGCCGTAACGTGTTTGCCGAAAACAACCTCATGGACAGCCCTAACCTCGACCGGGTAATACGTATAAAGACCAATACCTGTCGCGGCGGAGTCATCGAGAATATCTATGCGCGCGATATAAAGGTAGGTCAGTGCGGCGAGTCGGTACTGAAGATTAACCTTGATTACGAGCACAATGAGATATGCTGCCGCGGGTTTCTCCCCATTGTACGCAACGTGAATCTCGACAACGTGACTTGCGAAAAGAGCAAATACGGAGTACAGATAATCGCTCTTGACACCTGTGTCAACGTCTATGACATAAATATCAAGGACTGCCATTTCAATGGTGTTGCCGACGGCAATTCAATCACAGGCAAGGTAAGGGATATCAATTACGACAATTTCTATGTCAACGGCAGCCTATGTCTGACCAAATATCCTTACAAACATTACAGCGAGTGGATTACCGCCTCGGAAATGAAGCGCGTGCCGAAGTCGTTCCTTCTTGACTTTGCCCAGAAGCCCCGCTGGAGCTATGTGATGGGTATCGAGCTTGGCGGAATGCTTGACACATATAAAAAGTATGGCAACAAGGAAATTCTGGACTATTGCAAGATGTACACCGACACGATGATAAATCCTGACGGAAGCATACGCAATTACAAGCTCTCCGATTATAACCTCGACAATGTGCGTACCGGTCATTTTGTAGCCAAGATGTACCAGCTTTTGCCCGAGGAGAAAAACCGCAAGGCACTTTTCACCTTGATGGAGCAGATGAAAAATCAGCCCCGTACCAAGGAGGGCGTGTACTGGCACAAGGCTATATACGCCTACCAGGTGTGGCTCGACGGCATATTCATGGGACTGCCGGTGTCGACATTGACGGCAGGCATGTTCCTCCCGGAAAAGGAGGCTCTTGCCATCTATGATGATGCGGTCGACCAGATGAAAAAGACATACGAGCGCACCCTCGACCCCAAGACCGGTCTTAACCGTCATGCATGGGACGAGAATCATGACATGTTCTGGTCGGACAACGAGACCGGACTTTCGCAGCACTGCTGGGCGCGTGCACAAGGCTGGTTCACGATGGCGCTCGTGGAGCTGCTTGATAATCTTCCTGAAAATTATGCACGTCGCGGCGAGGCAATAGAATTGCTTAACAAAGTGCTTGCCAATGTAGTGAAATGGCAGGACAAGGATACAGGCGTATGGTATCAGGTCATGGATAGCCCCGGTCGCGAAGGCAATTATCTTGAATCGACAGCTTCGTCGATGTTTGCCTACGGATTGCTGAAATCATATAATAAAGGATATGTCGACGCTTCTTTCCGCGATGCAGGCATCAAGGCTTACCGAGGCATCATAAATAATTTCATAAAGATCAATCCCGACAGTACCATCTCGCTCACCAACTGCTGCGCGGTTGCCGGTCTCGGTCCGGGCATGAGCGAATCAGTGAAAAAGGCGGCTCCCAAGGTTAAGGAAAACCGTCGCCGCGACGGGTCGTATGAGTATTATCTGAGCGAACCGGTACGCGACAACGATGCCAAGGGTATCGGCCCGTTTATCTGGGCGTCGCTTGAGATGGAAGACATGGGCTTCACCACCGACAATGTGATGCAGCCTATCGACCGTCAGGCGGTGGTCACCCGTAATAATCCGGTGGTCACGGGCTATGACCCGCTTGCAAGTCTATCAGTCGGCAATGGCAGCTTTGCTGCCACTGTCGACTTGACAGGACTCCAGAGCTATCCCGAAGAATATAAAGCAGGTGTGCCGGTTTCCACAATGTCAGAGTGGGGCTGGCACTCTTTTCCTAATATAGACAACCTTCAGGCTTCCGAGTCACAGCGCGAGATGGATCTCGGTCACGGGCGCAAGGAGGTATATGCTGTGGAATATAAAGACGGGAGCCGCAATGCCAAGGCTACCGATTATTTCCGCGTCAACCCTCATCGTCTGAATCTCGGGCATGTGGGGCTACTTCTCACTGACAGTACGGGTCGTCGCCTTATACCGGAAGAACTCACCGGAGTAAAACAGGAACTCGTCCTCTGGGACGGAAAAATAGAGACGGTGTTTGATGCCGACGGTGAACGCGTCGAGGTCACGACCTCGTGTATGCAGAACCGCGATTGCCTTTTCGGTAGGATCAAAAGTGAACTGCTACCGGACGGGCGCGCATCGGTGACGCTGAAATTTCCTTATCCCACCGGTCTTCATGCCGATGACGGCAGCGATTATTCGCGTCCCGAAGCCCACTCGTCGAAGATAATAGACCTTAAGCCTCACGGCGCCGTGATCGAACGTACACTTGACGACACGAAATATTACGTGACGGTAGAGTGGGAGGGCGGTGCTACATTTAAGGAAGTGGCGCCGCATTGTTTTTCTCTGTCGACCGGTGATAATGTGCTTACCTTTGCCGTGGAGTACACACCGGAACCTGTCAAGAACCGTGACGCTTCATTTTCTTATGACCACGCGCTGAAGGCGGTCATGAAAAGCTGGCCGTCATTCTGGAAAAAAGGTGCTATCGTGGATTTCTCGGAGTGTACCGACCCACGCGCGGCAGAGCTTGAACGCCGTACAGTGCTTTCGCAATATCTTACCGCGATAAATTGCATGGGGTCCATGCCTCCGCAGGAAACCGGACTTACAAGCAATTCATGGTTCGGCCGCCCTCATCTCGAAATGACCTGGTGGCATGCCGTCGACTTCGCGTTATGGAATCGCCCTGCTGCGGTAGGCAAGATGCTCGACTGGTATAATGAAGTGGCTTATCCTGTGGCGCGGGAGATAGCCGCACGTCAGGGTTTTGAGGGTGTGCGCTGGATGAAGATGACCGATCCGCAGGCGGGTGAGGCACCTTCCAATACCGGGTCGTTCCTGATATGGCAGCAGCCTCATTATATTTATATGGCGGAAGAGATGTACCGCGCCAACCCCGATGCGACGACTCTCGACAAGTATGGCGAGCAGGTTGAGGCAACCGCCGCGTTCATGGCTGATTATGCCCGTAGCTGCGCTCCCGCAAAGGGAAAAGGCGCGATAAAACTTTTCGGACACACCGCCATGCAGGAGTCGATGTCAAAGGATTTTTCATGCAATCACCCCTTTGAACTCGCTTATTGGCGCTACGGACTTGAAAAGGCACAGCAATGGCGTGAACGTCGCGGCATGGAACGTCATAAGGAGTGGGATGAGATTATCTCGCGCCTTTCATCGCTCCCTCAGCGCGACGGAGTGTATGTTGCCGGTGAACCGGTGAAGAAGTTTGACAACAGCCGTCGTGGCAACGCGACTTTTGACCCATACGTTGCTGCTGCACAAAAAGGAGCTTCCTCTATTTCAGAGTCCGATTTCCTGATGAAGTCCAAGAGCGATCATCCCGCCGTGCTCGGAGCATGCGGACTGCTACCCGACATGGGGCATTACGACCGTGAGATGATGGGGCGTACGCTTGACAGCGTGATGGCTGACTGGAACTGGGACAGCACATGGGGATGGGATTACGGAATGATTGCCATGTGTGCCGCCCGTCTCGGTCGTCCCGAGACCGCTCTTGAAGCTCTTTTGATAGACAAAGGTAAGAACACGTATCTCGTGAGCGGTCATAATTACCAGGAGCCGAAGCGTCTCCGTCTTTACCTGCCCGGCAACGGTAGCCTGCTTGATGCAGTCGCCATGATGTGTGCGGGTTGGGACGGTTGCAAGGAAGTGCGCAATCCGGGATTCCCTTCCGACGGCACATGGAATGTGCGCTGGGAAGGATTGCGCCGCATGCAATGATACGATTTTGACTAACTGATACAGGCACGGAAACTCAAATGGATTCCGTGCCTGTATTTTTTTATCAATTTGTCAAGCAATATTTGGTCTTTGTGGCTTGCCTGCATGATAAAGGTGACATCGGTCAGCGATTTTGAGCTATTTATCAACAATAGGATAAACTTTTTGTAATTTTGCTTGTTTTGATTGTGTAAAGAATGTATCTTTGTGCAAAGTTTCAACGTCTGAATCGAGCGACTCGTAAATCATGTTTCATTATACGTGTTTTTCGATTATTTCCCATAGTGATAATAATATTAAGGCTTGTCCTTTCTCATCGATGTTTTGTGCATTGAATGAAAAAGAAGTGTGACAATGCCTGAGAAAATGATAATAACCTCAAGAGTTAAGAATGTATAAACTTGATGATCTCAATGCGATGGACGAAAACCAGTTGAAGTCAATCGCTGAATCTATGAACATTAAGAAGGCTGACTCTTTCTCCCAGGAAGAGCTGGTATATAAAATCCTCGATAAGCAGGCTGAAGACCTTGCCTCCTCTGCCGGAGAAAAGAAACGCCGTGGAAAAGAGCCTAAGGCGAAAAAGAACGATGCCGAGCAGCCACAGGAGCAGCAGAAGAAAAAGAAAAAACAGCCCGCTCAGCCTGAATCGCAACAGCAGCAACAGTCGGCAACTACCGCTGTTGTTGAGCTTGAACAGGTAAAAGCTGAAAATTCACAGCCTGAGGCTGCAGCCGACAGTCAGCCTAAAGCAGAGGCTCCGCGCCGCAAACGCGGTCGCCCTTCAAAGCAGCAAAAAGAGGCTGAGGCGGCTGCAAGAAACGAAGCCAGTCAGGCTGTCGAGCCTGCGATGTTGCCTATGCTTGATGAGCCGGAGGCGTCGTTGCCGGAGATTGCTGCTGAAGAAGATGATCATCGTGACCAGCTTAC
Source organism: Bacteroidales bacterium (assembly GCA_003150235.1). Taxonomy (GTDB): domain Bacteria; phylum Bacteroidota; class Bacteroidia; order Bacteroidales; family Muribaculaceae; genus Muribaculum. The sequence goes on along the minus strand of QAMW01000033.1, from coordinate 144,302 downwards.
TCTTATGGCTCCGCTACCATTGAATGAGAAGGAAGAGCCGGTAGCCGGATTACTGCCTGAGAATAATGAAGCGCCGGTTGCCGATACGCAGGGAGAACCGCAAGATGCTACTGAGGGCGGTGATAGACCTGAAGACGAGATGCCTAACGAGCGTCGTCGCGATTTCCGTCCATCCAAAGACTCGACATTCGGCTCGTTTTTCCGCAGTGACCGTAAATTTGTGCCCCGTTCACAGCGTGAAAAAGAGGAAGCGGCGGCTGCGGCGGCAAGAGCGGCTGCAACAGCACCGATAATCATCCAGGAGCCTGGACAGGAGGCTCAGCAGCCCCTCAACAACAACCGTCAGCAACAGGGGCAGGGCAAGAAAAATCGCAATAATCAGAATAATAACCAGCAACAGCCCCAGATGGCACAGCCGCAGGAGCCTCAGATGCCGCAATATAACTTTGACGGGCTTCTTACCGCTTCAGGTGTGCTTGAGGTGATGCCCGCCGGTTACGGATTTTTGCGTTCAAGCGACTATAATTACCTGTCGTCGCCCGATGATGTATATGTCACCCAGTCGCAGATAAAGCTTAACGGATTGAAAACCGGAGATGTCGTGGAAGGATATATCCGACCGCCGAAAGAGGGTGAGAAATATTTCCCGTTAAGCGAGGTGCTCATGGTCAACGGACGTTCACCGGAGTTTATCCGCGACCGTGTGCATTTCGAGCATCTTACCCCGCTTTTCCCTGATGAGAAATTTGACCTTACGAGCGGCCGTACATGTAATCTGTCGACCCGTATCGTAGATATGTTCTCCCCGATAGGCAAGGGACAGCGCGGACTTATCGTGGCTCCGCCAAAGACCGGTAAGACAATACTTCTCAAAGATATTGCCAATGCCATAGCGGAAAATCACCCCGACACATATATTATAATACTACTTATTGATGAGCGCCCCGAGGAGGTGACCGACATGAGCCGCAGTGTAAATGCAGAGGTGATAGCCTCCACATTTGACGAGCCTGCCGACCGTCATGTCAAGATTGCCAGCATAGTGCTTGAGAAAGCGAAACGAATGGTGGAGTGTGGTCATGACGTGGTGATACTTCTTGACTCTATCACGAGACTTGCACGTGCCTACAACACTGTATCGCCTGCTTCCGGAAAGATACTTTCGGGCGGTGTCGACGCCAATGCACTCCAGAAGCCGAAACGCTTCTTCGGTGCTGCGCGTAACATCGAGAACGGCGGTTCGCTCACCATAATCGCAACCGCTCTTACCGAGACAAGCTCGAAGATGGATGAGGTGATTTTCGAGGAGTTCAAGGGTACCGGCAACATGGAGCTTCAGCTCGACCGCAAGTTGTCCAACAAGCGTGTATTCCCTGCCGTCGACATCATGGCGTCGAGCACCCGTCGCGACGATCTTTTGCTCCGTCCCGAAACACTTCAGCGTATGTGGATTCTTCGCCGTTATCTCAGCGACCGCACCTCGGTCGAGGCGATGGAATTTATGCGTGACCAGATGGAGAAGACCCGTGATAACGATGAATTGCTACGTTCGATGAACGCATAACCATCGGTGCCCATGTCGGTGTCGTGTCACAAGTGGGTCCTGTGGCTGGCGGGAGCTTGCGCCGCTATATCCTTGTGGGGATGTAGTTCTACCCGCCATGTACCTCAGGGGCAATACCTTGTCGACAATGTAGATATAAAGATAGTTGACAATTCCGAAGTCAAGGAATCGGAACTTGTCAACTATTTGCGTCAGACGCCTAATCATAAAGTGCTCGGCTTTATGAAACTTCAGCTTGCCACGTATAATATGTCAGGCTCCGACACTACGAAATGGTTTAACCGTTGGGTGCGCCGTCTCGGTCAGCCGCCTGTCATATATGATCCGCAACTTACCGACATGTCGGAATTCCAGTTGCGTCAGGCTCTTGTCAACCGTGGTTATATGGAGGCGAGCGTGGTTGCCGACACGATAATTCATGGCAAAGGGAAGAAGATAGACATCACATATAATATCACTACCGGCAAGCCGCATTTTATAACCACGCTCGACTATAATATCCCCGATGATTCGATACGCGCGCTCATAAAAGCGTCGGACAATGTACTGCAGGTGTCACCCGGCGATATCCTTGACCGAAACAAACTCGACGAGGAGCGTGTGAGGATTACCGAACTGTTGCGTAACAACGGTTACTATACCTTCAATAAGGAATATATCACCTTTTCCGCCGATACCGCCGCAGGGTCGCGTGAGGTCAACCTTACGATGAACTTGCGTCCACCTCATCTGCGCGGTCAGCAACATTCCTCTCCCGATTCGTTGACTCACAGGGTATATTTTCTCCGTAATATCTTCTTTGTCACGGATTATAATCCCGGAGAGGATTATGGCACGTATGGATATCATTCCTCCGACACGGTGCATTACAGGGACATAACCATCCTCTATGGCGATGACCGCTATCTGCGCCCGAAGGTGTTGTATGACGCATGTCACATGCAGGCTGGCGAAAAATATCATGCATGGCAGGTCGACCGGACCTATGAGTCGCTTGGGAGGCTCGGAATATTGAAATATGTCAATATCGACATGAGACCCGTAGGCACGATTGACGGGAAGACTTGGCTTGATGCCTATATTCTTCTTACGCGAGGGAAAAAGCAGGGAGTTTCGCTTGAACTTGAGGGCACAAACTCGGAGGGTGATCTCGGCTTTGGGGTGGGGCTTACCTATATGCACCGTAATCTTGCCCACGGCTCGGAATTGTTGACGGCTAAATTGCGTACGAGTTATGAGAGTCTGTCGGGTGATTTCAGCGGGCTTATAAACAACCGTTATATGGAGTATGCGGGAGAAGTCAGCATAACTTTCCCGGAATTTGAGGCTCCTTTCCTCTCGTCAAATTTCAAAAAACGCGTCAAGGCGTCTACCGAGTTTGCCGTGTCGTTTAACTATCAGGAGCGCCCTGAATACACGCGTATCATAGCCGGCGCGGGCTGGAAATACCGTTGGGCTAACCGGGGCAATACCCGTCGTCACCGGTTTGACCTCATAGATATAAACTATGTGTATCTCCCGAAGAGCACCATTGATTTCATAAATCAGATCGCGCCCTCCAATCCGTTGCTGCGTTACAGTTACGAAGACCACTTCATCATGCGGCTGGGTTACGGTTACTATCACACTAACAAGCGAGTCCCGTCGGCTGCTTCGCTGCGGCGTTCGTTGCTTCAGCCGTCAATCTACACCATACGTGCCAATATCGAGACAGCGGGAAATCTGCTGTATGCCATATCCTCGGCGATAGGACAGCATAAGGATGACGGTGCTTACAAGGTGTTCGGCATCCAGTATGCGCAATATGTCAAGGCTGATGCCGACTATTCTTATACGAAAAACTTCGATTTCCGTAATTCCCTCTCTTTTCATGTAGGAGCGGGTATAGGTGTGCCTTACGGCAATTCCTCGATGCTGCCGTTTGAAAAGCGTTTTTATGCCGGGGGTGCAAACAGTGTAAGAGGGTGGGGTGTGCGCACCCTTGGACCGGGAAGCTATGACGCTAAAAATTCAGTGACCGATTTTATAAATCAGTGTGGCGACATTCGTCTTGACATAAATCTCGAATATCGCGCAAGGCTGTTCTGGGTTATCGAGGGGGCGCTTTTCATAGATGCCGGCAATATATGGACCATACGTAAGTATGAGAATCAGCCCGGCGGTGAATTTAAGTTTAATGAATTTTATAAGCAGATAGCGGCAGCCTACGGTGCCGGTATCCGTCTTGATTTTACATACTTCCTGTTGAGATTTGATCTTGGCATGAAGGCATATAATCCGGCACGGAATCAGGAGCGATTGCCGTTGTTGCATCCCCGATGGGGACGAGACGCGACTTTCCATTTCTCGGTAGGATATCCGTTCTAAAAAATTTTGACGATGAAGAAACTTGTTATTTTTGATCTTGACGGCACTTTGCTGAATACGATAGAAGATCTCGGACGTGCTACAAATTACGCGCTTGAAAAATGCGGTTATCCGGCACATCCGTTGTCGGCATATCCCGGCATGGTAGGCAACGGAGTTAAAAAACTTATCGAGCGCGCATTGCCGTCGGGGCTTGACACTGACGAGGAGGTCGAGCGTCTGCGTGTTTATTTCAAGGAATATTACGAAAGCCATTGCACAGAGCATACTGCACCTTATCCCGGTATCATGCAGCTGCTTGGCGACTTGCGTGCTCATGACATAAAGGTTGCGGTGGCGTCCAATAAATATCAGGCTGCGGTAGAGCGGCTTGTAGACTACTATTTCCATGATATAGAGTGGGCAGCGGTCGAGGGTCAGAAAGAAGGAATACCCGTAAAACCCGACCCTTCCATAGTTTTTGAAATACTTACAAAATCGCCCACACCAAAGTCCGGGGTGCTTTACGTGGGCGATTCAGGTGTGGATATGGAGACGGCACGACGCGCGTGTGTCGATTCGGTCGGTGTCACATGGGGATTCCGCCCGATGACAGAGCTGAAGGCTTATCATGCCGATAATATAGTAAATACCACCGATGCAATCTTTGATATTGCCATTGCTCCGGAATAAATGACCGCATAGCGGGGATAGATAAACCTTTATTTTACCCCGTCGGTTAAATTTTAGTAATAAAAAAGTAAGATAGTGGGGTCGGAGTTCGGCAAAAAGTCGTAACTTTGCAATTCAATTTCTAAGGCAGTTTTTTAACGCTGAACAATATGGATTGGATTCAACAATTACTTGCACCGGGCAACATGGCGTTGGCGAGCACCATTTTGCTTTATTCATTTGTCATCGCTGTGGGGGTTTATCTTGGTAAACTTAGAATCGGAGGTGTATCACTGGGTGTCACTTTTGGCCTTTTTGTGGGACTTGTCATGGGGCATCTCGGTTATAAGGTAAATCCTGAAGTACTTCATTTTGTACGTGAGTTCGGACTTATCCTGTTTATCTTTTCCATCGGTCTGCAGGTAGGTCCCGGTTTCTTCTCCTCTTTCAAGAAAGGAGGCATGTTGCTTAACGGGCTTGCAGTACTTATCATAGCATTGAACGTGGTGATAGTGCTTGCTATTTTCTACATTGACGGCAACACCACTATCACAGCATTGGTCGGAATCATGTCGGGGGCGGTGACCAATACGCCCGGACTTGGTGCGGCGCAGCAGGCTATACTTCAGGTGAATCCCGGCGCTTATCAGCTTTCGGAAGAAATGGCGATGGGATATGCGGCTGCATATCCGCTGGGCGTGATAGGCATAATCTTGTCTATGTTCCTTGTACGTGCTATTTTCCGTGTGAAAATAGATAAGGAGATTCAGGAAATAGATGAAGAGACGGCTAACAGTCAGTTAAAACCGCACATTGTGACATTTAAAGTCACCAATGTTTTGATTGACGGCAAAAACCTCATGCAGCTTCATGATATCATTTCTTGCAATTTCGTTATTTCCCGTTTGAAGGATAAGGATGGCAACGTGATAATTCCTAATTCCCAGACAGTTGTGCATCTTGACGACATGCTCTACATAGTAATGTCGGCGCAAGACGAGGAGCGATTCAAAGCTGTTATCGGTCCTGAGGTCGAGATGGACTGGGAGGCTACGCCGAGTCCGGTTGTGTCACGACGTATTGTAGTGACCAAGAGCCAGTTCAACGGTGTGCCTATCGGTCAGCTTCGTCTGCGTATGGGTTACAATCTTAATGCCACGAGAGTAAATCGTGCCGGCGTTGACCTTCTTGCTTCGCCCGGTTTGCGTCTGCAGGTCGGCGACCGTATGACTGTTGTAGGTCAGGAAGCTGACATCAAACGCCTCGCCGAGAAACTCGGTAACTCGATGAAACGTCTTAACGAGCCTAACATGATTACCCTGTTTGTCGGCATATTCCTCGGTATTGTGGTCGGTTCAATTCCTATCGCGTTCCCCGGAGTAAGTGTGCCGATGAAACTCGGTCTTGCCGGTGGTCCGCTTGTGGTCGCTATCCTTATAAGCCGGTTCGGCTATAAGATTAAACTTGTCACGTACACCTCTTCATCGGCATCACTCCTTATGAGAGAGATTGGTATATGTCTCTTCCTTGCATCGGTAGGCATAGCTTCGGGAGCGGGCTTTGCCGAGACCGTATTCAACAATACCGGTATGTGGTGGGTTATCTGGGGTTTCATGATTACCTTCATCCCTCTGCTGATAGTAGGATGTATCGCGCGTGGGGTGTATAAGATAAATCTTCTCACTATCATGGGTCTCTTCGGAGGCGGTATGACCGATCCCCCTGCGCTTGCCTACGCTAACAACAGTACCGGTAACGATGCTCCGGCAGTGGCTTATTCGACAGTATATCCGCTAACGATGTTCCTGCGAGTAGTAGCAGCTCAGGTATTGGTGCTTTGTCTTGCTTAGACGCGCTTTTGAACGGTTTGATAAAATAGCAATGCCTCCGGTGTCGATTGACACCGGAGGCATTTGTTTATTCAAATAAGTGAACCTAATACTTTTCAGGCAAATTCCTTCAGCTTTGCCTCAAGATCTTCGGCTGAGTGTACGCCTGCAGCCCTCCATTTTACCTCTCCGTCTTTAAATATGATGAGAGTGGGCACTGACTGTACACGATATTGAGCCGACAGCTCTTGATTCTTATCAACATCTATCTTTACTATTGCGACATCATCACCGACTTTGGCTTTTAGCTGTTCGAGTATGGGATGCATCATTTTACAGGGTCCACACCAAGTGGCATAGAAATCAACCAATGTCGGTTTGCTGGCTTTAATGATATTATTAAAATCGCTCATGACTTTTGTTTTTATATTGTTTTTATCATATAACGCCAATTAAAGGGAATAGGTTTGGTTTTGAATCCAAATTATGCGGATTGAGTTTTATTTGGACTTTTTTCTTTGTCGGTATTGCGATAATATCTACCTTTGTGAAAGCAAAAGCATGAAACGATACCTATATGGCACGTATTAACTTAAAAGGTATGGGTGTGGCGTTGGTCACGCCTTTCAAGCAAGATAAGTCGATTGACTTTGATGCGCTTGCCCGGTTGTTGGAATATCAGATTAAGAATGGGGTTGACTATATGGTGGTGCTCGGTACCACTGCAGAAACCGCCACATTGTCGGTTGATGAGAAACATGCGGTCCGCGACTTCATCGTGGAACGCGTTGCCGGTCGTGTGCCGCTCGTAATCGGTATTGGCGGCAATAACACCATGGCTCTTGTCGAAGAGCTGAAAACCAGCGACCTTTCACCATTTCAGGCTGTGCTCTCAGTCGTGCCCTATTACAATAAGCCGTCGCAGGAAGGAATATATCAGCATTATAAGGCTATAGCCGAAGCATCGCCTATTCCGGTTATATTATATAATGTGCCGGGGCGCACAGGCGTAAACATGACTGCGGAGACCACATTGCGTCTTGCTGCCGAATTTGATAATATAATAGGCGTCAAGGAGGCATCGGGCAACATCTCCCAGATGGATGACATAATAAAGAATAAGCGTGAGGACTTCATGGTGATTTCAGGTGACGACGGCATAACCTTCCCTTTGATTACTCTCGGGGCGGTAGGGGTCATTTCGGTTATCGGAAATGCTTTCCCGAAAGAATTTTCGCGAATGGTAAGGCTTGCGTTGCAAGGTGATTATGAACGTGCGCTCAAGATTCATCACCGTTTTACAGAATTGTTCAGCCTGTTGTTTGTCGACGGCAATCCGGCAGGTGTGAAATGTCTGCTTCATGCAATGGGATTTATTGAAAATGAGCTTCGCCTGCCGTTGGTGCCTACACGTATCACCACCTACGAAAAAATACGCCATGTGCTTGAGCGTCTTGGTTAAAAATCATTATTTTTTAACATAACGGCTCGATGATTTCATAAAAGAAAGCGTAAGGAGTAAAGTTTTGTTTAAAATGCTTGCAAATATTAAATCTATTGATTATGTTTGCATATATTAAACTTAATGAAATACATTTTTTGCACAATTCGCCTCGTAAACCTACATGAACATTAGCTATCATGCGAAAATCGCGATCTTATGAAAAAACTTTTTTTGCTGTGAAGGATACAAAACGATACAGGCGCCCCGCAACGTGAGGCGCCTGTATCGTTAAATGGCGTTAAGCGGTTTGTAAGGGTGAGGCATTTAGTGTAACTTTACAATAGAAATCAGATGACTATGGAACAGGAATACGCTTCTACTTTGCTTGAAAATGCCGTCAACCAGCTTTCGCGTCTCCCCGGTATAGGGCGTAAGACTGCGTTGCGTCTTGCTCTTCACATCCTGCGCCAGGAGGAACGTATGGGCATTGACCTCGGCGAGTCTATAGTGGCTCTGCGCAAGGGGATACGTTATTGCGTGAAGTGTCATAATATATCGGAAGAGGAAAAGTGTCCGATTTGTTCCAATCCATTACGTGATTCATCGATTGTGTGTGTGGTCGAGAGTGTGAAGGATGTGCTTAGTATCGAGAATACGGGTCAGTTCCGGGGTCTCTATCATGTGCTTGGCGGATTGATATCACCGATGGATGGTATCGGACCGTCCCAGCTTGAGATTGACTCGCTGGTCAAGCGAGTCGAGGAGGAGAAAGTGGAAGAAGTGATTCTTGCCCTGAGTGCCACAATGGAGGGGGAAACCACCAATTTTTATATCTATCGCAAACTCGGTACTCTGCCGGTCAAGATAACACAGCTTGCGAGGGGTGTGTCGGTAGGCAACGAGATTGAATACACTGACGAGATTACGCTTGGTCGCTCGATTGTCAACCGCACTCTTTTCAGCGAGTCGTTTAATAAGGAGGTACAATGAAAGAACTGCTTGAAGATAAAGAGTTATGCCTGCGCGCTCTTGAGCCGGAGGACCTTCCGTTGCTTTATAAATGGGAGAATGACACATCTCTCTGGGAGGCGGGAAGCAGTATCGCGCCATTTTCCCGGAAAATATTATGGGATTACATAGAAAGCTATTCCCCCGACATATATGCTGCTCGTCAGTTACGCCTTATGATTGTTGAGAAAGCTACGGGCGAGGCGGTAGGAATGTTGGATTTATATGATTTTGATCCCCATAATAAACGCGCCGGGATAGGACTGTTGGTTGACATGCATTATTCCGGAAAGGGTTACGGGAGTCATGCGTTGAACATTGCGATAAACTATGCGCGGAAATTTATTGGCATGCATCAGCTTTGGGCGGTGGTGGCAATAGATAACGCTCCGAGTATAGCCACATTTCACAATAGTGGTTTTAAGACTTGCGGAAGATTACGCTCATGGCTTCGTCGTGGTACATCGTATGTCGACGCATATACGCTACAACATCTGATTGAGGAGTCATGAACGGAAGGTGACGAAATCGGGAAAAGCTTCAGCTGTGTAGCGTAAGGCTTTGCTGAAATTGTTATCTTTTCCTGATAGTACGATTACAAGTGTGTGAATTGCTCGGGTGAGCGGTGTCATCATTTTTAATGCGGTGTCGGTTTGAACTTTCTTTCTTGCGTTAACGAGTTGAGCGTTTCTAAGAGATGTTTCCTTTTTGATGAGTTCTTCCTCGTAGTAGGTGTCAAGTCCGAGGCAAACTACAGTCCAGCCTTCCACTCCCCGACATGACTGATAATAGTACAGGCGCGGTTGGTTGTCGCAAGGTTCATTCTTGCGGTTTTCCTGATATCTTCCGTCATATATTTCTTCAATACTATCCAACATGTTTTGATAACATGAATGTTGCCTTCCGACAAGCATGAGCATATCATAGTCGTCGCAACCATGTTTTCGTTGTCTTTCCAACAGTTCGTCGTGAATTTCTTTGTCATAGTTGTCAAGTATCATGACTTTGCCACCGGGAAATGCTTCGCGACAGTCGACATGCCAGTCACACTGAAGTCTTTCGGCAAGATTATTGACAAACATTGCTACATTGGAGAACATGCGTCGGCATGAACCGAGAGGCACTATCCGCGTCATCGTCCATTCCGGTGCATTGTCATTTCTTTCAAGCTGATCTATCCCTTCGGCGGCAAGTATTGATGATGCCGGGTATAGGTAACAAAGTATCTCTTTTTCATATTCACTCAAGTCTTGCGCTTCGTCAATAAGAAAATGAGTCGGGACGGGTGAGATTATTTCATTCTGCTCATCGGTTACATTATCATAAAGCAGCTTTAAGGCATTACGATATTCCCTGCGGTAGTCGGATGACTTATCAGGATTGATTGACGTTTCTATAATCTTATATTTAAGCATCAGTCCCTGAAAGAATGAATCTATGGTTTTGAAATTGTTATTGGTAAGCTTGCCGGATGGAAAATACCCCACAAGTTTCTTTATATCATTGAGCAACGCGTGGTTGTAGGTGAGAAACATCAGTTCGTTTTCGGGGTCTTCGGCAAGATTCAATGCTTCCTTCAGGAGAAGAAGTGTCTTACCTGTACCTGCACGACCTTTTATCACCGTGTTTGATTCATTCCGGTTGATGTCGTCAAGGCACGGGTCGAGGCTTTCCGAACAGAGTAATTCAAATTTACTGCGCAAGATTGCCGGTGCTGAGGCATGACGGAATAGATGAAGAAGGCTTTCGCGCGTATGATTGTTGACTTTCAACGGATCGTGCATGTCCCTGCATTTAAACTGTGTGGCGATAATATCGAGCAGTTGTGCAAAGGTAAATGATGCTGCAAGTGCGTTGTCAGTCTTTCGGTTTTGCAATGTCGAGAGCGATTGTTGCGTAATTGAACGGAAAAATATAGCCGGGACTACAAAATCACATTCAATTCCCGAGTCGTTCAGATGCTCTTTAAGAGATAGTGCTTCCGATAATGCCTGTCGGGTGACGTCCTTTATCCCGTCACGGTACGTTACATGGTAATGATGTCCCGAATCGATACAGATATCTTCCTCCGGATGTGATTTTACTTCTATAATCATGGCGAAAGAATCAATCTGATATCCTTCCCGTGCTGTCATGCCACTGAGACCTCCAAATATCGCGATATCAATATCATTACGTATCCGGTCAAATGTATAGATGGATGGAACAATAATAAAGAATCCCTCTATTTCGTCGTGACACGTGAAATAGTCCCTCGCCACGCTTTCAATATATCGGGCGGCAAGATTTTCAGGAGTATTAATCCAATATAATGAGAGATTTGTGATTTCAACCATAGACGGGGCATGTGAAAGTTGATGTATCAACGATAGGGGTTGCCCGATTGTTCATTAATAAATCACCGAATTAAAATTGCTCCTAATGGAGTGATTATTGTTAAACGGGATGTATGGGATTGTTGAAGTTACAGGATTTTGATTATCTTTGAGATGGATTAATTAAATTATCGAATATGTTGAAATTTACACCGGAAAATATCACATCGCTTGAACAGGATGAGATATTTGTGTTTGGAAGCAATCTTGCCGGTATTCATGCGGGCGGTGCGGCACGTGTCGCATACGAACGGTTTGGTGCCATAATGGGGCAAGGAGTGGGGATTCAGGGACAATCCTACGCTATTCCTACAATGCATGGAGGGGTTGAGGAAATAAAACCGTATGTCGACGAGTTCATAGCTCTTGCGAGGGAGTGGGATCAGAATACATTTTATGTTACACGTATAGGATGTGGCATAGCCGGTTTTACCGACGAGGAGATTGCGCCATTGTTTGCCGATGCCGTTGAACTATACAATGTCCGGCTTCCGGAAAGTTTTTATAATATCATCGTCAATTCGCGTTAATATCATTGTCAATTCGCAACGAGAATTGACAATGATGGGTTATTAATTTTCCGCATAAAATGCGGAAAAAGGTTATGAGGTTAGAAGGTTATGAGATAATGTTGAGATGTAGGATGACGGTAGGGGCTTGCTTCCACAAGCCCCTACAGCTACGCGATAATCTTTTAAACTCTAACCTTTAACCTTTAAGCGAGCTTGCGAAGCTTAGATAACATGACAGAAAAAGAGAAGATGCTTAATGGCATGATATATGATGCCAATTATAATCCCGAACTTATAGAAGAAAGGATAAAGTGTAAGGATATGTGCCGGGACTATAACAATCTGCGACCGTCAGACATTGAGGCTCGAGAGACATTGTTGAGAGAGTTGTTGGGCGACGTTAAGGAACATTTCCTTGTCGAGCAGCCGTTTTACTGTGACTATGGCTACAATATACATTTGGGTGAGAATTTTTATTCCAATGTCAACATGGTCATTTTAGACGGTGCTCCAGTGACTTTCGGTGACAATGTATTTGTGGCGCCTAATTGCGGATTTTATACCGCAGGACATCCACTTGACCCGGTAGAGCGTAACCGTGGACTTGAATATGCGCGCCCGATTACGATAGGCAACAATGTGTGGATAGGTGCCGGCGTGTCAGTGTTGCCCGGTGTCACGATAGGAGATAATTGCGTCATAGGAGCCGGTAGTGTTGTCAACCGCGATATTCCCGCGTGGTCGCTTGCCGCCGGTAATCCGTGTCGCGTAATCCGCGTTATTGAACCAGAAAAGTGAAAGTGTCGGGGTCGTGAAGGCGGAATCCCTCATATTCGAATCCAGCGAGTCCGGCAGGATCGTTGACATGGTTTTTTAATATGTACCTTGCCATTTCACCACGGCACATTTTTGCATAAATTGTCACATTACGTTCTTTGCCGTTTTTCAATACCTTGAACGACGGAGTCACCACATGTGTCTCTTTCATGACGCGTTTCCAGTCAAAGAGTCCTTTCATCTCCGCGCTTGCAAGATTTACCAGCGTTCCGCCGGAGGCTTTGATCGCTTCGATAAGTGTGTCGGTCAACAATGGACGCCAGTACTCAAACATAGTTTTCCCTCCGGTGCAGGGCAATTCGACATTACCTTCAAGCCGGTATGGATTTATGAGGTCAAGCGGTCGCAACATGCCGTACAGGAAAGAGCATATCGTGAGTCGGGAGTTGGCGTAGGCGAGGTCATCATCACTGAAGTTCTCAAACATCAGCTTTTTGAATACCATGCCGTCATACAGGAAGGCTGCAGGTCGACGTGTAGCCTCGATGCCGAAATCACGGTATCGCAAATGATTTTCAACCGCAATAGCACGGTTGGTGCCGAGGATGTGTTGAAGTTCATCGACAGAATATCGGGCAAGTTCGGCGGCAATCATGTCGGCGTTACGCTTAAAGCGTGGTTGCGTAGTGTCGGCGACATGTCGTGAGGGCATCACGTCATTCATTAATTTGGCACAGGCGAGTAATATATGCATGGTGAGGTCAGTGGATAAGTTCAACTAAAATTGAGTCGGAAATAAGAAATGCAGTTTCCGTTATGAAGAGTGAACTCGGCGTTTCAGTCATTTTTCCGGCATTGATAAACTGCCGTGATGCGGTAAGGAGAGAGTCGAGGGCACTATCACCGAATCGCGAGGCAAAATGCCGCTTGTCAATACCTTCGGCTGTGCGCAGAGAAGTTATTATATAATCGTTGTAAAGCGAATCGGCTGTTTCGTTCTCAATATCGAAGAAAGACCTCCCTGCCGTGATGTCAGTGATGTAGGGTTTTATTCCGGTACGGTTGGCGCGTCGCACTTTCCCGTCAAAACTGTGGGCGGCAGTCCCCAATCCGAGATAGGGGGTGAAATTCCAATACAGGCTATTGTGGCGGGCACGTCGTCCGGGTAGCGCGAAATTAGAGATTTCATAATGCTCATATCCGACATCGTGCAGCGTATCGGTCAACCGCGAATACATTTCATTAACCGTGTCTTCGTCGGCTTCCTTGACTTTCCCGGTCATGAGCATGGTGTGAAGACGGGTTCCGGGTTCAAATGAGAGTGAATATGCCGATATATGTTCCACCCCTATAGATACCAACCGGTCAAGTGACTGCTGCCAAGATTCGACAGTTTGTCCGGGAAGTCCGTAGATAAGATCGCCGCTGATATTGTCGATGCCGTTATTACGCAGTGTATGCAGCGCTTTTTCCGCATCATCACCGGTATGTCGGCGGTTTATGACTTTTAATTCCGCATCGGAAAACGACTGGATACCTATGCTTACACGATTGATACCTATATTCCTTATCGAACTCACCCATTGAGGCGTGACATCCTCCGGATTGGCTTCTATTGTAAATTCTTCAAGATTTTCAAGGGCAATTCCATCAGTAAGCCGTTTCAGCAGGCATGCGGGAAGGATTGACGGTGTACCCCCTCCGATATAAAGAGTCGTGAAAGGCTCGTTGATTTCGGTACGACGCATGTGCCACTCCTTTATCACAGCGTCGATATAGCTATCGGCAGCATCGGCGCGAGGCATCGAATAGAAGTCACAATAGATACATTTCGAGTGACAGAACGGTATGTGTATATAAAGCCCTGCCATATCGTTATTGCGCTTGTCCGCAGATTTCCCGGTAGTTGCAGAAATGACAATGCTCTTTGCTCGGATCGGGTTCAAACGGTATCTCACGGTCAAAGAGGGGAGAGAGTCTTTCTTTTAACATAGCCATGACTTCCCCGTTGAGTTCGCGATAGTCAGTGACAGGCTCTCCACCTTTCTTTACAGGGGTGATTCCCTCGGTGCTGAATTTTTTGAACAGGTAAAGTATCGGCTGCATCGGTATATCCTTTTTCAGCTCTCCGGCGAGGCTGTTGCAATATAGATAAAGCTGAAGGATAGCCTTTTTGTCGTCAAACAGTTCATCGATATCCTTGAAAGTAGAGTCGTCGCCTCCGGTCTTGTAGTCGATGATTCTAAGGGTGCGTCGGTCGGCAAGCCGGTCTATGCGGTCTATTGACCCGCTTATGTTGAATGCCCTGGTTTCATCAATAGGTATGCGGGCGTTAAACTTATGTTCTCCTTCGATGAAATAGAATGGTACGAGGGCTTTTTCCAGTTCAAACATCTTTATGATAAACTCGCGTATCACCTCTCCGATAACCTTTGCCTCCCCATGTAGCGGAGTGAGGTTCAGATAAGGCTCTCCTTCCGGACTTTGGGAGGGAAGATGATGATAATAATGGTTTGTTGCCGAGGTGATGAGCTTTTCAAGTTCGGTCACCTCCCTTTGCAGACTGTCAAGAATCTCCGCGGTCACTTCGAGTTCCGGTCGATTACCTTTAAGACGCTTGTAAGAAAATTCCGAAACCTCATGTACGATTGTTCCGAATGTGCTTTCGTCCATGTAGTCGGTAATCTCATCTTCCTGCCTGATATGCTCAATGTAGTGGAAATAAAACTCAAGCGGGCAATTCAGGTATTTTTTTATCGCCGACGCTGACAGAGATATACGGTCATCACCTGTTGAGAGATAACGGTTGATGCGCGACATGATTTCATCGGTTTTCACCACGCTCAGCCCCTCGGCGTTTTTAAGCGGGGGCATGTCGTAATATGCGTTACTGCGCACAATATTGCTGCTGTCACAAAGATAGAGCAGCTGATAGAGGTAGCGCGACATTTCACCTCCCTTCAATCCTGAAGTGCGTGAGTCGTAGAGGAGCCTGACGCGGGTAGCTCTTGCAATGAGCCTGTAAAAATAGTAGGCATATATACATTCCTGAAATTCAAGCGTTGACAATCCGTAGCTGCGGCGCAGTATGTCGGGAATGAACGACCTTGTATAATGCTTGCGCGGGAATATGCGCTCGTTCATCGACAACAGTATTACATTGTCAAAGTCAAGAGCGCGAGTCTCAAGCACACCCATTATCTGCAGCCCTTTCAGAGGTTCACCGATAAAATTGACACTTTCGCCATTGATGGTGCGTTCGATAAGATGAAAGAATGTATTTTCTTTCATCTTTATGTCATATTTCTTGATTGCATTATGGAGAAGGTCAAGAGATATGCGATAACGGGTAAGAAAACCGAGTTCCATCGCCGCTGACCCGTTGTCATCAAGTTCTTTAAGCCGTCCCGCTATAAAGTCGACAAGACGGCACTGATATTCAAACACCGAATCGCCGGATTGCTGGTCCTCGACAGGGAAAAATACAGTCGAGAGGTCTTCAAAATTGCCGTTAATCCAGTCGACGGGTATGGTAAACATCTTATTTTCATCAATCAGGCTGATGATTTCCCTACAGGAATCGCTTGCTATGGCTTTCAGAAGCGGATGGGACAACACATCCTTGACATCTTCATAAAAGAAACTCCATGTGTCGCGAACTTTCTTTGCCCTGATATGCATCATCGTGATATTGCGCATCAATGTAGCGATGGAAGTGAGTTTCAGCGGATACCCCATTGTGATATTGACCGAACTTATCGACTCGGGAACAGAATGGAGCAGGTCAATAAACAGGTTTTCCGAGGGTAATACGATTGCTGTGTCTATGGCATTGGAGGCATCGGAAATTTGTCCGTCAGCCGCCATTTCCGCAAGCATCTTGCCGGCGAGTTTGACCTGTCCTACATTGGATGGTACACTGATTATTTCAATCTCCGGCATCGGGACTTCATCAAGCGAGATGTCATAAAGCGACCTGAATTTTCTGACGTACTTTTTCAGGAAGAATGTCGCGGAACGGTTTTCCTTGAAAGCATCAGGAAGGTCGTAATCCCAGTAGAAATCGCCTATGCCGAGGTCGCGGAGACGCTCGAATATCTTTATTTCCGAGGTCGAGAGCACGTTGAATCCAACGATGATTATGCGTTTGTAAGGAAAATCTTCAGCCTGCATGAGCTTGAAGCGGTCGGCGACTTCCTTATACTGCATGCCTGAGTAGCATAGACCGCGGTCGGCAAGGTTTTTACGATAGGCGGCATAGAGGGGGTGGAGAATCTCCCATAATTTCACAAACGAGTCGCGATTGGTGCGTGGCTCGCCCTTTTCATTAAGGTGTGACCAGAACGATTCCGGATTTCCCAGAGGCAGGTCGACACCCCAGTATTGTTTCACGATGAGTTTTTGTTCATCGGTCAGAAAGTCGGTGCTTATCTCATTGTAGTCGGTGATATTTTTGAAGAGCATCGGGGCATCTGCCATGTAACGGTCGACATCGTTGAAGTCGGATATGAGCATGTCGCCCCAGAATACAAAACGGTCGAAATCCTCGATGTCGGGTGACAGGCGCGCATATTCGTTATACATGGTGAAAAGCAGGTCGTAACGGCTTGCCTCCACGTAATCGGAAAAATCGGCGATGAAGTCACTGATGGTGGTTATATGCGGTTCAAACACCGGTACCGGCTCATCGTTCATGCTGTTTAGAAAATGCTGAAAGAAGGTGCCGCTTCGTTTGTTGGGGAAGATGAAGCAATATTCGGCAAGATTATCTTTCTCGTTGTCAAAATATGCTTTTGCGATGCGCTGGAGAAATGACTTCATGGCTATTTTTCCTAAGGCGATATGTGGATTACTGCTTAAGCAGAAGAATCATGTGTACGGCAACGTCAAACATTACAATCTTGCCATTGGCGTTGCCTGCGATATCTATCGCCGCCTTGTCGAGCAGGTCGGCTATCTGCAACACATTGCGCTCATTGATAAACCGGGCGAAATTACGGCTGAACGCCGCCTCGTCGCGGTTGAGATAGTTAAGTTCCGTGATGTGGAGATTATATATGAAATTCTCCCTGATAAGCCGCTGGCAATATTCGAGGAAACGAAGTTCGCTTTCCCTGCCCAGTGCCGCTACCTCCGACGCCCACTCTCTAAGCTCTTTCACATTGCGCTGATATGCAAGACGCATGAGCGACATGAAGCTGTCCAGATAACTCTGATTTTCCTTGCTCAGGCTTAGGCTGTTGACGGCGCTTATCATGTTTCCTTCGGCGATATGTGCAAGAGCCGTCGCATCGGTGATGTCGACAGAGAAATTATCACTGAGATAGCGGGCTACGACATGGTCGGGAAGGCGTTTTAGCTGTAATCTCTGTGTGCGGGAATATATGGTCGGAAGTATTTCCGCAGACTTATTGCTCACCAATATGAAGATAGTGTCGGGGTAGGGTTCCTCGATTTGTTTCAACAGCTTATTGGCACCTGTCACATTAAGCCTTTCCGGAAGCCACATTATCGCAATCTTATAGCGGGAGCTATGGGATGTGAAGCTTAGCTTACGTATAAGCGCATCGGCTTCATCGGCATATATCTGGGGCTGGGTAGTGGGTGACCCGAGGGCAATCACCCATTTCTGAAAATCCATATACGGATTTGCCGACATATAGTCACGCCACTCACCGATAAAGTCGTCACAATATGACGCACGGTCACTTTTTTTCTTTATGATAGGGAATGCGAAATGGGTATCGATGTGGTTGAATGACTGATGCTGCAGGCATGACGGGCACACTCCGCAACTGTCACCTCCGCTGCGGTTTTCACAATGGATATATTGCGCGGCGGCGCGCGCAAGTGCAAATTTACCGATACCCGCCGGACCTTCGATAAGCAACGCGTGGGGTATGCGGTCACTGTCAATCATTGACCGTAACCGCTCTTTGGCATGTTCGTGGTATGGTATGTCGGCAAATTTCATATTGGAAGAAATGATGAGATTAATATACATCCCTTGCCACCTGCTCGACGCTACGCGTGGCATTGAGCGAATAGAAGTGGATGCTTGGTATATTGTGGGCGATAAGGTCGGCAGCCTGCATCCGGCACCATTCGACACCTACCTGCTTGGCTTCGGCATCGGTATGGCATTTCATCAACTCTGTGGCAAGTTCCATTGGCAGGTCTACATGAAACACCTTCGGGAGCAGGTTAAGCTGGCTCATTGTGGTAATAGGTTTCAACCCTGCGATAATCGGGACATTGATGCCTGCGCGGCGGCAGCGGTCCACAAAATCGTAATACTTTTTGTTGTCAAAAAACATTTGTGTCACGATATATTCAGCTCCATTGTCAACCTTCTGTCGGGCATACTGGATGTCAATGTCGATATTGGGTGCTTCCTCGTGCTTTTCGGGATATCCGGCGACACCGTATGAAAAGGGTTCTCCGGTCACGATATCCATCTTTGTGCCGTCAATGAAATAGCCACGGTTAAACTCATTAATTTGCAACTGAAGCTCTGTGGCGTGGGAATATCCGTTATCGTTGGGGATAAAGCGGTTTTCATGTTTTGCCTTGTCGCCTCTTAATATAAGCAGGTTGGTGATGCCAAGAAAATTGAGGTCGATAAGCGCATACTCTGTTTCTATGCGCGAAAAACCACTGCAGATGATATGAGGCACGGCGGGTATACCATATTTCTGCTGAATAGCCGCCGCTACCGCAACAGTGCCGGGGCGGCTGCGCTCGCTTACTTTCTGGTAAAGCCCGTCGGGCGTGTTCTTGTACACCATCTCGCTGCGATGAGTGGTGATGTTGATATATAGCGGTTTAAATTCTTTAAGTATATCAATATTACGAAACAGTTGCGAGATTCCCTTGCCTTTTAAAGGTGGAAGCACTTCAAAAGAGAAGCCGGTCTTGCCGTTGGCTTTTATCAAATCGGTGACTTTCATTGACAGAATACATATAATAATAAAAGAGCTAAACGCCCAGTTTTGACTTCGCTACCGTTGCCTGAAATTCTTTGAGGTATGCCGGTGTGGAGTAGGCGATATCAAGGAAATCCTTGTTCAGATAAGCCTTGTCGGCAAGAGCCATCATATTAGCGGCTGTAGGATGAATTTCAGTGATAAAATTGGCATTATGATGTCGTGAGAGAAGCTCACGCGCCTTATCGCTACCGTTGCCGAAAAATATCACCGGTCCCTTGTCAAGAAACTCGCGGTAACTATCGTCGGTCAGAATGAGGGGGGTAGGGGCAAGAAGCGGGCGCAGGGCATAGTCATACACTGCAGTGAACACTTCCATGCGTCGCGCGTCAATCATCGGCGCAAACATCACGTCCTCGTCAAAGAAGTCGCTGAACATTACGGCGACTGTCATAATCTGAAGGGTGTCGATGCCGATTAACGGCACATCGAGCGCATAAGCAAGACCTTTCGCCTCGGAAAGACCGATACGAAGACCTGTGTAACTGCCCGGACCAATGCTTACTGCCACGGCGTCGATTTTCAAGTCCTTGGCTTTTGCCTCGTCAAGACAATCCTTTATATAGCCGCTGAGAAGAGTAGCATGGTTGTGACCATGATAGTCTTCGCGTTGGGTTATTACATGCCCGTCGTAGGTGAGGGCTGTCGAACATACATTGGTAGAGGTCTCTATATTAAGTATTACCGCCATTGCGTGACATTTTTTATTATACAAAGATACGATTTTTTGTGTTAAACATACGTATTAACGGGAGATTTTGTAATTTTGTAATTCAACTTTCGTAAGCGAAAGTTGAAGGTTAAGAGGTTAAATGCTTGCCATGCAAGTCGGTTAAAGGTTATAGCGCCGCTGTCCGTTCGGTATTTTCAGCCGACAGCTGTTATCTTAACCTATTAACCTTTAACCCAAGACCTTTAAGTGAGCTTGCGAAACTTAAATTATAAGAAAATATCTGTCCATGTTACTATCAATGACCGGATTCGGCAAATCGGTTGCCCAAATCCCAAACAAGAAAATCACAGTGGAGATTAAATCGCTGAACAGCAAGCAGCTTGACATATCGTCGCGCGTGCCTGCCGCTTTCCGCGAGAAAGAGCTTGAATTTCGTAATCTTATCGCTTCCCGTCTGGAACGCGGAAAGGTGGATTTCCAGATATATGCCGAGTCGGTAGGCGTTGAGACAACAGTTTCCCTTAATATACCTCTGATGGCGGCTTACAAGGCGCAGGTCGAGGAGATGGCGCGGCAGCTCGGGCTTGCATGGCCTGATGACTGGTATAGCGTTTTGCTCCGGTTTCCGGAGACGGTGAAGAGTGAATTGCCCGCTGCCCTTTCAGAGGAAGATTCCGCTACTTTGATGGCGGCAGTCAGCGAGGCGATTGACGGGCTTATGCAATTCCGTGCGAAGGAAGGGGTCAAACTTACGGAATTTTTTACGCGCCGTATTGAGAATATACGTGCCTTGCTTGCCGGTGTCGAGCCTTACGAGAAGGAACGTGTGGCAAAGATTCGCGCTCGCATAGAGGAGAATCTCTCGAAGATTGACGGTGTTTCATTTGACAAAAACCGCCTGGAGCAGGAGATGATATTTTATATTGAAAAGCTTGATGTCAACGAGGAGAAACAGCGTCTCGCCCAACACTTGAATTATTTCATGGAGACGATGGACGGTGCTCCGGGTCAGGGAAAGAAACTCGGATTTATCAGTCAGGAAATGGGTCGCGAGATAAACACCCTCGGCTCAAAATCCAATCACGCTGATATGCAGAAGATTGTCGTCAAGATGAAAGACGAGCTTGAGCAGATCAAAGAACAGGTGCTTAACGTGATGTAATTGTGGATTATGGCAGGCAAGATAATCATAGTGTCGGCTCCATCCGGATGTGGTAAATCGACCATAATAAACGCATTGCTTGAGCGGGGCGACATTGACTTGCAGTTTTCCGTGTCGGCGACCAGTCGTAAGCCGCGTGGAGAGGAAAAGCACGGCGTACATTATTATTTCCTTACAGAGGATGAATTCCGTGCCCGTATTTCCCGTGACGAGTTTGTGGAATATGAAGAGGTGTATGCCGGGCGTTTCTACGGCACATTGAAGAGTGAGATAGACCGTATCACCTCCGACGGGCATAATGTGGTGCTTGACATCGATGTGAAAGGAGCCATGAACGTAAAGCGTATTTACGGTGACAGGTCACTCGCATTGTTTATCATGCCCCCGTCGATCGATGAGTTGCGCCGGCGTCTTGAAGGCAGGGCGACTGACGCGCCCGAGGTTATTGACGAAAGAGTCAGAAAGGCGGCTTTCGAGCTTGAGTTTGCACCGAGATATGATGTCACGGTCGTGAACGATAATCTTGCCGTGGCAGTTGAAGAAACTCACAGGATTATAACCGAATTTTTGTCAAAGTGACACATGACAAGAAGATTATAGGCGTTCTGGGAGGGTCATTTAATCCTGTCCATTCGGGTCATCTGATGCTCGCTTCCTATATCGCTCAATTCGGTCCCGTGGATGCTGTGAAAATGATGCTGTCGCCTTGCAATCCGTTGAAGCGTGACAGGGCAATGGCTTCTGATGCCGATCGTTTCAATATGCTGAGGCTTGCCTGTGAAACGTCGGCGGTTGTCGATGCCGATGATACGGAGCTGTCGATGCCGCGTCCCTCTTATACTATCGACACATTGACGTGCCTTCAAGAAAGGTATCCGGAAATACATTATAAACTAATAATCGGCAGTGACAACTGGGCGATATTCAACCGGTGGCGCGCATCGGAAGAGATACTTGACCGCTTCGGTGTCATAGTCTATCCCAGAAGAGATTATCCTATGGGTGATGTTACTGATCCAAGAGTCGAGGTCATAGATGCCCCTATGATAGATATATCATCAACCTTTATAAGGGATAGCATAGCGCGTGGGAAGGATATGAACTATTTCTTGCCGCCGGAGGTATATAAATATATATGTCAACATCATCTTTATCAATCTGAGTTATGAGCAGTTCAATGATAAATAATAATGCTCTTGCCTTTATGGCATTGTGCAATGAGTATTGCCAGGCACTTGAAAATGCCCGCGAGATGGAACGCGATGATTTTGTAGCCACCATGCTGCGCCTGTTGCCGCGTATCTACATATCGGCGACCGATGTCAACGCCGATGCTGCGGTAGTCGAGGAATCCTACATAGCGGGAACGCTGGAGGAAGACTATTATGATTCAGTGCGCCGCAGTGTCGAGAATCTGCTTGGTCCCGACGATACGTATCTTGAAGTGTTTGAGGAAGATATGAAATATTCCGACACGCCTATCGCCGCATCGATATCTGAAGGTCTTGCCGACATATTTCAGGTGTTGTACAATTTCCTTGATACGGTGAAAGATGTGCCGGAAGAGCTGATATTAATGGGTCTTGCCGCTGTCAAGGAAGATTTCGGGGCTTACTGGAGTCGCATATTGTGCAATGTGCTCCGCGCCTTGAATCATGTGCGCTATAACAGCAATGCCGATTAGACGAGAGTCTTGCCGAAGGGCATAAAGGCGAGTCCTGCAAGTTTGAAATGCTGGACACCGAATGGGATGCCTATGATGGTGATACAGAACAGTATTCCGAATCCGACATGAGTCAAGGCAATAGGTATTCCGCCGACAAACCACCAGATTACATTCATAATGAGATTGAGGCATCCGTTGGAAGTAGGACTGTCGAGTACCTTTGTTCCGAACGGCACCAATGCTACGCCTGCGAGTTTCAATGTCTGCAGTCCGAAAGGGATGCCAATTATGGTCAGCATCATCGCAAGACTCGACACCACATATTCGACAGCCACGAAAAATCCGCCAAATACAATCCAGATAATATTGAGAAACAAATTCATACGATAGATATAAATGTTTAATATGCCGCAAAGATACAAATAAGCCGGGCGTAATGCCAAATTTATTTTGGAGTCGTCAGTTGTCGTCAGATGTTGTACAGAGATACAGAGGGACAGAAGGTAAAAAGGAACAGAGTTGTTTTGAGAGCATCCAATGGTAGGGCTGTACCATGGTGCAGCCGTTTTCCCGCATTGAAAGCATCGCGTTGCTGTTGCGTGCCCGAAAGGGTGTCAGCGAGGTAGAGAGTTGCCTGCGCGCTGTGTGCGGGTGTTAATCACACATCGCAAAGCGATGTCCCTCCTGCTGAGATATATTCAGCTCTTCGGAAGTATCTACGGCGCACCCGATTGCAAAAAAATCGCTTGGAAAGTTGCAAAATTCAACAATAAGAAGTATCTTTGTGTTATAAGAACAAAGGCAAGAGAGCCGACGATTTACCACATCAAAGTAGATTGGGAAACTCATCAAATTTACGTGAAATACCGAGACAAGCTTAGTCGACTGATGGCGGGCCCCGACCGCTCTCCGGAGCGGTGGCTAATAACCCAGGCGGATTACAAAGGTTGGCGAGCGCTCAAATCCTGTCATTCGGAGTTTCATCGCATCCTTTGGTGTGGTCTTATAAAAGAAGAGGGTTATCAAGATTTTGATATCCCTCTTTCTTTTTTACTTCGCGCGATACCGGCGATGCCCTCCCGGTCACCGCTACAGTTACGCGCTCCATCCCCCACAACTGACATCTGACAACTCATTCCCCCTTACGGGGAAAGGAGTTTACTCAGAGGTAGGGATGCTCCCCGGAGCATCCACTTTACCCCCAGAAAATATAGCGTAGCTGTAGGGGCGGATGGAAGTCCGCCCGCGTTGCAGGTGTGGTGTTGCCCTCATAACCCTATAACCTTTTAACCCTATAACCCTTAAGTTTCGCTAAGTTTCGCAACGCGAAACTTAAATTAATTTTTCCCATTTCGCAGTTGACTTTCCGAAAAGTTTAGTAAATTCGCATAAGTATCACGCAGTCCCGGAGTTCACATACCGCTGGACTTCCTAAACCCTAAACCATCAACCATAAACCGGGCTTGCAGGACTTGAAAAAGTATGATTACAGGACAAATAAAAAATCAGATAGATCAGATTTGGGAGACCTTCTGGACCGGAGGTATCACAAATTCAATCACCCTTCTCGAGCAGATGACTTATCTTCTGTTCATGAGGATGCTTGACGATGCTCAGATTCGTCAGGAGAACAAGGCATCCGCTCTCGGGACGCACGTCAGCGAGCCGATGTTTGACTATGGCACCTGGCATAATCCGGTCACGGACAAAGATGTGCCTATGGCTGATATGCGCTGGAGTAATTTCCGGCATTTTGAACCTAATAAAATGTTCCGTATCGTCAGCCAGGATGTATTTGTCTATATCAAGAACCTGAACAAGGGAAAGCAGTCAGCCTACTCGCGATTCATGAAGGATGCCGTGTTTATGATTCAGAATCCCCGCACATTGGTGAAAGTGGTTGACGGTATCAGCGAACTTGACATGAGCAACCGCGACGCCATGGGCGATGTCTATGAATATGTGCTCGGCAAGATGGCGGCAAGTGGCACCAACGGTCAGTTCCGAACACCGCGCCATATTATACGCATGATGGTTGAATTGATGAAGCCGACGCCTGAGGATGTGATATGCGACCCGGCTATGGGTAGTGCCGGTTTTATCGTGGAAAGCGCAAAGTATGTGCAGGAGCATTTTAAGAAGGAGTTGGCTAATAAAGCCGTGAAAGAGCATTTCCGTAACCGGATGCTTCACGGCTTCGACACCGATGCGACCATGCTTCGCATCGGAGCGATGAACCTCATGCTCCATGATGTTGACAATCCTCAGGTGTCGTGGCAGGATTCCTTGTCAGATGAGAACAATGACACGGAGCGATATTCATTGATTCTGGCAAATCCTCCATTTGCCGGAAGTCTCGATTATGATGCGGTTTCCAAGAGTCTGCTGACCATTGCCAAGACAAAAAAGACCGAGCTGCTGTTTCTTGCACTGTTTATACGGTCACTGAAAGTGGGCGGCAGATGTGCCTCGATTGTACCCGACGGAGTCCTTACCGGCACATCCAAGGCTCACAAAGACCTGCGTAAGGAGCTGGTTGAAAATCAATGCCTTGAAGCTGTCATCTCTATGCCGGCGGGAGTGTTTCTTCCATATTCCAATGTATCGACTGCTATTCTTGTCTTTACCAAGACTAATGCCGGAGGTACTGATAAGGTGTGGTTCTACGAAATGAGAGCCGACGGCTTCTCTCTCGACCAGAAACGCAATGAAATTGCAGATAACGACATTCCTTATATAATCTCCCGCTTTCACGACCGAAAAGGAGCGGAAGCCGACCGCCGACGCACCGAGCAATCCTTCCTCGTTCCGCAAAGCGAGATTATCGGCAACGGCTACGACCTTGCCTTTAATACGTATAAGGAGACTATACGTGAAAAAGTGGAGTTTGAGGCAACATCCTCAATCATGAACCGGCTCCACACTACTGAAGAGACATTCCTGCGTGGTATGGTTGAACTCCAAAAAATGCTTGCCGAATGAATCACGGATGGGAAAAGAAAAGACTCGGTGATGTCTGTAAAGTAACTATGGGACAATCTCCTGAATCATCTTCATATAATAATACTGGAGATGGGATGCCGTTTTTTCAAGGATGTTCAGATTTTGGAGTAATGTTTCCAAGGGTTACAAAATATTGTTCTGCACCAACGAGAATCGCAGAGAATAATGATATTTTATTTTCTGTAAGAGCCCCGATTGGAACAATGAATTTCGCAAATTGTAAATGTTGCATAGGACGAGGTCTTTGTTCGATATCTCCCAAGAGCGATAATCAAAGATATGTATATTATGCCTTGATCTGTTCTTTAAATAAAATTATTGAAAAAGGCACAGGGTCCACATTTAAGGCCGTGGGGAAGGATGTAATGAACGGACACTATATCCTTTTACCTTCTAAGGAGATTCAGAATCGAATAGCCTCAGAACTTGATAAAATCAATGAGTTGATTGAAATAAAACGCAGTCAGCTTGCCGACCTTGATTTGCTCGCTCAATCTCTCTTTTATGAAATGTTCGGCGATCCAATCACCAACCCCAAAGGATGGGAAAACTCAACAATCGGAGACGTTGCATCTGTCCAAACGGGAGCAACACCAAGTCGTGAGATTAGTGATTATTATATTGGAGATATCCCTTGGGTTAAAACCACTGAAGTTCAGAATTGTGATATTTATGAAACAGAAGAGCATATTTCGCGAAACGC
Organism: Bacteroidales bacterium; assembly: GCA_003150235.1. GTDB lineage: Bacteria > Bacteroidota > Bacteroidia > Bacteroidales > Muribaculaceae > Muribaculum. The sequence goes on along the minus strand of QAMW01000033.1, from coordinate 117,582 downwards.
ATTAGAAAACTCTAATTGCAAACTGTTCCCACTCGATACGATTATTGTTGCAATGTATGGACAAGGAAAAACAAGAGGACAGATTGCTAGATTAAAAATAGAAGCTTGTACAAACCAAGCTTGTGCTGCTATTTTACCATGTCCTAAATTGCATCCTCTTTTTCTATATGCCTTCCTTCGTTTATCTTACGAATCATTAAGGAGCATTGCGGTAGGATGCAATCAAAAGAATCTGAATCTGTCTCTTGTAAAGAATTATACGATATTCCTTCCTCCAATCTTATTGCAAAACGAGTTCGCGGCTAAACTTGAAGCGATTGAAGAACAAAAGAAACTGATCAAATCGTCTATAAAAGACTTGCGGACTCTATTTGCAAGCCGCATGGATTATTGGTTTAATGAGATATGATAACAGAAGAACTTAAAAAGCAAATATCGGAGGCAATAAGCCATACTGGTTTTCCTTTAGAACATTACATTTGTAATGTCCTAAAGAATCATCATTGGAATATAATCTCCAATAGATATTATATTGATGATGTAAAGGGTACTGAACGAGAAATAGATATCATCGCTTATAAAGTATCAGATATTATTGATGACGTTCAGTATATTACAACATTGGTAATAAGCTGTAAAAAGAGCGAAGAGAATAGATGGTGCTTTTTAACACGCGATATTGATACTGCCGATGGTAATATAAATTGGTCACCTCTCCACTTTTGCTCAACCGACAAAAGATTTAAATTTATTCTTGAGACGCAAAATAGTCGGCTTATTGAAAAGTATATGGATCATAAAGCCCTTTCTCATCTATATACCTTCACAAATCAAGTTTTTGCATTTCAAATCCTTCAAAAATCGAAGAAAGAAAATGACAAAAAAAGAGGAGCTTTATGTGTAAAGGAGAATACGGACCTGTATAATTCTATTATAACTACAATCAAAGCCATCTCTTCTGAAAAAAAGTCAAGATTTGAGAAATATAACAATAAGTCGAAAAGATGCTATTTATTTTATGCACTATCCGTTTTCGATGGAGAAATAATTGAATCAAAATTTGAGAATGATGGTTCTCAAACTATCGATTCTGTAGTTGACATAAAATATCTTAATCGACATATTGTTAACAATGTCGATGATTTCTATATTGTTGACTTTACAACGAAAGATAATTTTGATTATCGGCTGAAACTTTACGATATCCTCCACTCTGCAAACACGAAGTATCTGACTGAGTTTCTTAACGGGTTTTACGAAAATATATTTCAGTTTCCAGAGCGCATTAATATCCTTTGGAAGGATTTTGAAGACTCAATACGTTTTGGGGTGAGATATCATGTAGAGAAATTATTAAATGTTGGTATAGATGCCAATAAATATAAAATATGGTATTCCTATTATACTGATATTCATACACTAACTCTTGATATTGGAGGTGGTAACTCTCTATCAATAGAACAATGGGAGATACTAAATAATAACGAAGAATTAAAACAGACTATAAAGACTGGTCTGCTGAAATTCTTTAAATATAGTGGTAACTTTATATTTGGTGAAACTTTACCATTTTAAGAATGATGAACTTCGACTACCTTAAAGATATACCGGAACTTTCGACGTTACATCGTTATTGCGATGCTGCTGAAAGGAATCAATACGCCGACCCTGATGTGTCGGCTCTGAATGCACGAAGAGGTCTAGAATGGATGGCACGTGCCATCTTTCAAATGAAGAATGTCGAGCTTCCGGAAAGATGCTCGCTTTTCGACATGGTGACCGACCCGACTTTCACCGAGTTTGTTAATGACGAGCGGCTGATGATGGCGGTGCATTATATCCGAAAGGTAGGCAATGCGGGTGCCCATACGGGACAGGTGAAAAGAAGAGAATCTTACTTCGCTGTCTTGAATCTATATAATTTTATCGGTGGCGTATTGCTGAAACTCCGTGTGTTGGCAACGCTGGCACCATTCAATGACGCGCTGTTGCCAAAGGCTGCCGTCGTGTCAATCCCAACACAGGAGGTTAATCCTGATGCTTCAACCGGTTTTGCCGAACAGATAGAAGAGACGGCGGTTTCAGAAGCCCCGGCTGTAGGACCTGCAATCTCATGGGATAATATTTCGGAAGCTGAGACGCGCCGTCGGTTCATCGACCTCCTGCTCCGCGAAGCAGGTTGGGATGTCCTTGACACGGAGGGAGATATACAGCCCGGTAAGGCGTGTATAGAGGTTGAGGTCGAAGGTATGCCCAATGCTGAGGGAAAGGGGTATGCCGACTATGTCCTATTCGGACCTGACCGTAAGCCACTCGCGGTGATAGAGGCAAAACGCACAAGCATTGACCCTGTGGTCGGAGAACATCAGGCAGAATTGTATGCTGACTGTCTTGAAAAGAAGTATGGTGTCCGCCCGGTGATATATTTTACCAACGGCTTCAAGCATTTCGTGGTTGACCGCCTTGGTTTCCCGAAAAGACAGATAGCCGCTTTCCATAGCCTTGACGACCTTCAGTTGCTCCAACGTCGGCAAGGTCGCCAAGACATCACTGACTTGTCGGTCAACACGGCGATTTCAGGTCGATATTACCAGATTGCCGGAATCCATGCGCTCTGTCGCCATTTCAACACCAAGCATCGGCGTGGTTTGCTGGTCATGGCTACCGGAACCGGCAAGACCCGAACTGCAATTTCTCTTGTCGAGCTACTCACTCGTGCCGACTGGGTCAAGAACACGCTGTTTCTCGCAGACCGTACATCGCTGGTAAAGCAAGCTAAAAGAGCGTTTGACAAGCATCTGTCCGAGACTACGTGCTCCGACCTTACCGCCAAGGATCATAACAAGAACGCCCGCATACTTTTGTCTACATATCAGACAATGATAAACTATGTCGATGCCGATGAGAAGCCGTTCTCCGTAGGTCGTTTTGACCTGATTATCGTTGACGAGGCACATCGCTCCATTTTTGATAAGTTCAAGGCGATTTTCCGATACTTCGATGCCTTTATTGTGGGACTGACGGCGACTCCCCGAGACCAGGTAAACCGCTCTACCTACGACATCTTTGAACTCGAACAGGGCGAACCAAACTATGCCTATGAATATCAGACAGCGGTTGATGACGGCTATCTCAGCCCGTTCAGAGGATTGAAGTATGATTCCGAGGTGTTGCAGAATGGTATCAGATATGCCGACCTCTCTGCCGAAGAGCGGGAGCAGATGGAGCAGATATGGGAATGGGAGGCCGTTCAGGATGCCGCCGATCCCGATAAAGTCCCGGAACCGCGCGACATCGATAACTCCGAGATTTTCAAATATGTATATAATACCTCGACTATCGACAAGATGCTAACGGAGCTGATGGAGAAAGGCATAAAGGTTGAAAGTGGCGAAAAGATTGGCAAGACGATAATTTTTGCCATGAACCGTGAACATGCTGAAAAGATTGTCGCGCGATTCAATCTCCTGTTTCCGCATCTCGGCCCGGATTTCTGCAAGCAGATAGACTATTCAATCAGATACGCCCAGGATATCATTGAGAAATTTGAGGTCAGAGGAGGAATGCCGCAGGTGGTGGTTTCAGTCGATATGCTTGATACCGGTATTGATGTCCCTGACATTCTGAATCTTGTTTTCTTCAAGCGCGTACGCTCGCGAATCAAGTTCTGGCAAATGATTGGGCGTGGCACCCGTCTATCGGAGGATATTTTCGGTCCCGGTCGCCACAAGGAGGAGTTCTATATCTTTGACTGGTGTGGCAATTTCGATTATTTCGGGGAGCATCCTGAAGGAATTGAACCGGTGAGAACACAGTCGCTTACCGAGCGTCTGTTCGGACTTAGAGCCGATATCGCATTGCTGCTTCAGTCTGCACAATATCAGATTGACGGAAGCTGGGAAAAGAACTGGCATGATGAGCTGAAGGACAATCTTCATGCCCAAATCATGCAGCTCAACGACAATCATGTCTCTGTAAGAAACCATTGGGAAACCGTGGCGTATTACCGAAACAAGGCAAATTGGATAGTCCTTAATGCGGTGGGTGTCGATGATATTAAACGCGAGGTTGCACCGTTGCTCCCTGCGATGGGTGACGATGAATCCGCGCTTAAATTCGATATGCTTTCCCTCTACGTGCAGTTGTCGCTTCTTGATGACACATTTGATGCCAGTCGCTATGAGGAGAAGATAACCATGATATCCCAAGGACTGTCAAAGCTTGGAACAGTTCCGCAGGTCATGGCTAAAATCGACCTAATCAATGAGATACTGACTCCTAACTATTGGGAAAACAAGTCGCTTTCTTCGATTGAACACATGCGTGTCGAGCTTCGTGATCTGCTCCGGTTCCTTACCGGTAAATCGGGGCGTACGTTTGACGTAAATATTGACGATGATGTGACTTTTGCCGGAGAAGCAGGACAACTCAAATCTACAATGACATATCGTCAGAAGGTTCTCGACTTCCTTGCAGAACATCGTGATATGCCGGTGCTTCAAAAAATCCAGAATATCGAACAACTCACATCTCAGGATGTAGATGAGCTTGAACGTATATTCTGGAAAGAGTTGGGCACGAAAGAAGATTATGAGCACTTCCTTAAACGTGAACAGCTTGATTCTGACATCCCCATCGGTGGATTTATCCGCAAACTTCAAGGGGTTGACAGAAAGAAAGCCGTTGAGATATTTACTGATTTTATTTCAACCAATCAGTTGACATCGGAGCAAGAGGAGTATCTCGAAAGCATCCTCAACTATGTGTGTCAGAATGGAGATATTCAGGTTGACGTGCTTCTCAACGAGTCTCCCTTTGATGATGCCGATGAAGATATCATCTTCCCCGGCAAGTTCCACAAAGTCGGTGAGTTTGTCACTCTTTTGCACAATTCAATCGCCGCCGCATAATCCGATTATTTGACGGATTTGCCCATTTGGTATGCTTCGTTGAAGGCGGGGGTGGAGAGGACTTCGCCTTTTTCGTAGACGCCTTTGCCATATATCACACCCATCTCCTTGGAGCCGGGGATGCAGTCAGCCCATCCGCGCAGACAGCCGAGTGTGGTGTCCATTGTGTTAGGCTCGTCTTCGGCAGCTGTCATGATGTAATACATCTCTTTGTCTCGGATTACTTCATATTGTGCTACCGCGCGGTCGATTACAGCCTTGAGCTGAGCGGAGAGGGAGTACATGTAGACCGGCGTGGCGAGTACAATCACGTCGGCTTCAAGCAGTTTAGGCATCAGAAGACGCATATCGTCTTTTTTGCAACATTCCCCGTCATGATGACGGCAGTAGTAACATGCCGAGCAATATCCTATGTTATGGTCGGCGATAAAGAATTTTTCCACTTCATTGCCCGCTTCAAGCGCACCTTTCATAAATTGGTCGCAAAGAATGTCGGAGTTGCCCCTATGGCGCGGACTTCCTGATAAAATCAATACTTTCTTAGACATAAATCTTAGTTATTTAAGTTTCTATTTATAGTTTATGGTTTAAGGTTTGGGGTTTATCGCCAAGACGTAGCGACGTGCCTTTGGCACAATGTCATTAACCTAAGCGAAAAGGCAATAAATCCCCGCAAGGGGATTCATCCCGGTAACCGCGGGTAATGCCGAAGGCATACCCGTGGCTCAAGTGCCCCTCTCCTTGAACCAACCCCGGGCGGGTTGCCTAGCTGCCTGATTAACATATATTTATGCAACCCGTTTCAGGGTTGCGTCGTTGTTGTGGTCTTGCTTTCCACGGGTGCCCCATTCGGGACTACCCGCGGTTAACTTTATCTTGCCCATTGCGGGCAAAATACTTAAGTTAGTGACATTGTGTCTATAACATCCCATAACCCGATAACCCTCAACTTTCGCTTACGAAAGTTGAATTCCGGAATTCATTAGGTGTCATCCCCGTCATCTTCTTGAACATGCGGGTGAGGTGATGAGGGTATTTGAATCCAAGTTCGTAGGCTATTTCACTTACGTTCAGTTCACCCTCCGAGAGCCGATGTTTGGCGAGGCTTATAATATATTTATGTATATACTCCTGCGGTGTGATACCCGTTTCGCGTTTTATAAGGTCACCAAAATAGTTGGGTGACAGGCACACGTGAGCCGCACATTGTTGTACCGACGGAATTCCGTCGGAGGCAGGCAGGGCAGAGTTGAAATAGTCGGAAATATATCGTTCAAATTTACTGATGACATTGCGGTTGCTGACTTCCCTGGTGATAAATTGACGATCGTAGAAGCGTTCACAATAGTTCAACATCGATTCGATGTAAGAAGATATAATTTGCTTCGTATGCTTGTCAATAGTATGGTCGAGCTCTTCACGTATCTGCTTGAAGCAGCCTGTTATGATCTCCTTTTCACGGTCAGACATGTGGAGCGCTTCATTGGACGCATAGGAAAAAAACGAATAGTCTTTCATCCGGTTGGCGAGGGGAGTGCCGTACAGGAAATCGGGATGAAACATCAGTGCAAGCCCTTTGGGATTATAGGTGTAGCCGCCGTCGTTGACCCCTGCAATCTGTCCCGGAGAGATGAACAGCAATGTCCCTTCCTGATAGTCATATTGGCTGCGTCCGTATTGGAATGTGCCACATTCCAGCTCTTTGAAAAATATGCAGTAAAAACTGAACTCCTTGCATACGTGAGGAATACGCTCGATTTCTGAAAAATCGGCAACCGATACCAATGGATGCTGAGTGCGCGTACCTAATATCCTGTTATACTCATCGATTGATTTAAGTCGGGAGATATTTTCCATGAGGCGATTTCGTTTTGATACAAAGTTAGTAACAAATTTTTTCATCCTGCAAGCCCCCGTGCCATAATCCGTAAAAATGGTAAATATAAAAGTGTTTAGTGTTATGTTGTTGCGCTTTATCAAGGCTGATTTGAAATATTTAGGCTATATTTGCTACATGAAAGCGGCATTTACATACGATTATGTGTGTTTGCCTCCCGGCAGGCAGATCGAAAGACATTCACATCACGCATGGGAGTTGGCTTATGTGATATGTGGTGCCGGCAGCCGTACTGTAGGAGATGAGACAGAGCCGATGGCTGAGGGTGAAGTCATCCTGATACCTCCCGGCATACCTCACGAGTGGAATTTTGATTCGTCTACGGTTGATATCGACGGTAATATAATTAATATCGCAGTGTTCTTTGCCCCGTCGGTACTCGATGGTATGAAACTCATTTTTCCTGAGTCAAAGCCGGCTGTTGACCGGTTGAAATCTCTTGCCGGGGCTATTGCTTACGCCGGTGAGATCCGTGAACGCATATCCGGGTTGTTATGGTCGATGCGCGATATCAGTCAGGAAGCGCGGCTACCGATGATGATTGAATTGATTATGATGGCTGCAAATACGGCAGGTTGCCGTACTGTCGGCACGAATTGTAATCTTGGTAAGTCGGAACGGCGTATGGAGAGGATACGCGTGTTCTGTTCCTGCAATTATTCCCGCGACATCACGCTTGATGAGATTGCAGCCTATGCAGGGATGAACAAGTCGGCATTCTGTACGTTTATGCGGCGTCATTGCGGAAAATCATTTTCGGAATATGTCAACGGCTATCGTCTTGAAAAGGCTCTCGAACGGTTACGGCATACCGATGACAATATTGCGGAGATAGCCTATGATATCGGCTTTGCAAATGTGACATATTTTAACCGTTTGTTTAAGTCGCGGTTTGGCGTTACGCCCAGAACCATGAGAAAAAACAATGAAAACTGAATTTAAAATCAACACATTATGAATAATAAATTGCTATATTTTTATCTGACAGCGACAGCTTTGCTTGCCGCAAATTCTGTCTCCGCTGAATTACGTGCTCCCGCAGTACCACTTGTGACGCTTGACCCTTATTCAAGTTGCTGGTCGATGGCAGACAACCTTTATGACGATGTCACGCGTCATTGGACAGGGACAGAGTTTCCCCTTATAGGGGTGGTAAGTGTCGATGGTCATGAATATCGGTTTATGGGAAGGGAAGTGCCGGTGTTGTTGCCTCTTGCCCCGACGGCTAATGCCGAAGCGTGGCTTGCGCAATACACTATGTCGGAGCCGTCGGCCGATTGGTTTGAACCCTCATTTGACGCATCTTCGTGGAAAACAGCCTCAGGCGGTTTCGGAAGTGCCTCTGAAAAGCCGTTGGCAAAAACTTTGTGGAATACAGACGAAATTTGGGTGAGACGAGAGGTGACACTTCCTTCGAAACTTGGCGACAAACCAATTTATCTAAATTATTCTCACGATGATGATGCGATAATATATATTAATGGTATAAAAGTCGTGGACACCGGCAATGAGTGGCATAAAGGTGTGCGTCTGCTGCTCTCCGGTGAAGCGCGTAAATCGTTGCGCCCAGGCAAGAATCTGATTGCTGCCTGGTGTCGTGATCGTGGCGGAGTCGCTTTCCTTGACTTCGGACTTGAAATAGAGGATACTGCTTCCCGTCAACTCGCCGGTACCGCCCGGCAGATGTCGTGTACGGTATTTCCTATGAATACCGACTATACTTTTGAATGTGGTCCTGTCGCGCTTAATCTAAGTTTCACGGCTCCTGTTTTTCTTGATAACCTTGACCTGCTGAGTCGCCCCGTCAACTATATAAGTTACAAACTCGCCAGCACAGACGGAAAGTCTCACGATGTAAGTCTGTACTTTGAGGCGGGTCGTGAATGGTGTATAGACGATGTGTCGCAGAAGTCGGTCGCTTCAGTGGTCGATATTGATGGGGTCGTGGCGGCGACTATGTCAAGTGTTGACCAGAATGTACTTGGCAAAAGTGGTGACGGTATCCGCATTGATTGGGGTACATTCTATATGGCTTCCGTGTCAGATAAATGCAAGGCATGGACTGCTGATCCGAAGAGTGCACGGAAGTCGTTTGTTTCCCATGTTAAAGTAAAATCCGTCCCCGATGCCCTCGGAGCGGGTCTTGTAATTTCGGAAGGAAAATGCAAAAATGCTTCCGGATATATAATGATTGCTTACGATGATATCAGTCCTATCCAGTATTTCAATCAAAATCTTCGCCCGTACTGGAACCGCGAGGGTAATTCCGACATTATCGCCCAGTTGAAACTTGCTGCAGACGATTATGATGGAGTGATGAAAGCAACACGCGAGTTTGACCGTGGTCTCATGTCAGATGCTTGTGCCGTCGGTGGCGAAGAGTATGCTGAACTTTGTGCGTTGGCTTATCGGCAGTCGATTGCCGCTCATAAGCTGGTGGAGTCGCCTCAAGGTGATTTACTTTGGCTCTCGAAGGAAAACTTCAGTAACGGTTCAATCGGGACGGTTGATATAACCTATCCTTCATCGCCGCTCTATCTCTTTTACAATCCCGAGCTCGTCAAAGGAATGATTAATCATATATTTTATTATTCTGAGAGCGGTCGATGGACCAAGCCTTTTGCCGCTCATGATGTCGGCACATATCCGCTGGCTAACGGGCAGACTTATAATGGTGACATGCCGATAGAAGAGTCGGGGAACATACTTATACTATGTGGTGCCCTCGCTGCAGTGGAAGGAAATGCGAATTATGCCGAAAAGCACTGGAATGTTCTATCAACCTGGGCTGATTATCTGGCTCAAAATGGACTTGACCCTGAAAACCAGTTGTGTACTGACGACTTCGCCGGACACTTCGCCCATAATGCCAACCTTTCCATCAAGGCTATACTTGGCATTGCTTCATACGCAAGGCTCGCTGAAATGCTTGGTAAAAAAAGTGTAGCTGAAAAGTATTTTGCAAAAGCTCGTGAAATGGCTGCGGAATGGGAAAAAATTGCTGATGACGGCGATCATTACAGGCTTACATTCGATAAGCCGGGCACATGGAGTCAAAAATATAATCTTGTGTGGGACAAGCTTCTTGGCTACAACATATTCTCACCTGTAATAATGAGTAAGGAGATTCCGTATTATCTCAGCAAGCAAAATGAATATGGGCTTCCTCTTGACAATCGCGAGACATATTCTAAAACCGACTGGATTATGTGGACGGCAACAATGGCTCCGGATAAAGCTACATTTATGGAATTCATAAGTCCGGTACACAGATTCATGAATGAAACTCCGCAACGTGTGCCTATGAGTGACTGGATATTTACCGACCGTGCTGACAAGAAAGGTTTTCAGGCGCGTTCGGTAGTAGGAGGGTATTATATCAAGATGCTTGAAAAGAAGTTAAAACGATAAAATGATTTAATACAGTTTAAGTCAGGATATTACTATTGAAGATGCATTTTCATGACCTGAGAATTATCTCACCTAAATTCAAACTTTCTTTGATAAAACATGAGAAAAATTTGCAAGTATCGAAAACTATGCCTAACTTTGCACCGCTAAGTCAGAAATGACCCTCGCAAAGGAGAGGTGGGTGAGTGGCTGAAACCACCAGTTTGCTAAACTGACGTAGGAGCAATCCTACCACGAGTTCGAATCTCGTCCTCTCCGCCAAGGTTTCAATTAAAATCCTGTAGATAGTTCACTTACAGGATTTTTTTATTTTAAGACACATGTCTTGAAATGCCTGTATTGTTAATCAAAATTGTCTGCATAAGTGGAACTACGTCGATATATTACAGCAATGGCGGTGGTCATGATGGCTTTCTCATCAGTGGCGCAGTCACCCGACGTGCCGGAAGAACGTCCGACGATTATAGACCATATAGAGGAGAGCGGCAAGATTGCCATTGAAATGCCTGATGCCCTTCTCAATCGCGTTCAATATGTCGCTGAAAAGGAAGATGTCAAGCCCCTTACCGGTAAGATGGGGGGATACCGCATTCAGGTATTTTCCGATAATAATGCCCGTACCGCGAAATCGGAAGCCCGTACACGTGCCAGAAATATCAGCGCACAGTTTCCGCAATATCCCACATACGTAGTCTACAGTTCGCCATATTGGCGTTTGCGTGTCGGCAATTTCCGTACCCAGGATGAAGCAAACCAGGCGGCACATGAGCTGAAAGAGGCGTTCCCGCGTTATAGCAAAGAGATAAGGGTGGTGCGTGACCGGGTGGTGATAGGTGATTAGAAAAAAGGTGACAATGGAACAAGAACAGGTAATCGCCGAAATTGCAAATCATTACGAGAGTATAATACGCCTGTTAGGTGATGACCCAACCCGTCCGGGACTCGAAAAGACACCGGTGCGCGCGGCAAAAGCACTCTATTATGCCACGCAAGGTTACCGGCAAAATGCCGGCGACATAATAAAGTCGGCTATATTTGATTATGCCGGTTCGCGCATGGTGATAGTGAAAGATATCGAGTTTTATTCATTCTGTGAACATCATATACTTCCTTTTTTCGGCAGAGTGTCAATCGGGTATCTGCCTGACGGCGAGATGGTAGGACTGTCTAAACTTGCCCGTGCCGTGAATGTCCATGCCCGCAGGTTGCAGGTACAGGAGCGTCTTACTGCCGAGATATGTGACACTGTGGATTCATCGCTGAAAAACAAGGGCGTGATAGTGGTGTGCAATGCTCAGCACCTGTGCATGAAGATGCGGGGAGTGGAAAAACATGATTCAAGTACTTCGACGATTGAATATACAGGTGAATTTGCGGAAAATCCGGCACTCCGGGATGAGTTTTTCCGTATGCTCTCTGACGTAAAATGATTTTTAGCGCATTTGTGGCTCGTTTCTGACTATTTTGTTGTAACTTTGCAAAAATTTTTTAAGTACGACAAATCCAGTCATTGAAATGAAAAAGAAATTCAACGAGTACGATAAATTCAATCTTTCCGAGATCAACAGGGAAGTGCTTCAGCGTTGGAATGCTGACAATCTTTTCGAGCAGAGCATGAAAGTGCGTGAGGGCGCCCCGTCGTTCGTGTTTTATGAAGGACCGCCATCGGCAAACGGTATGCCCGGCATCCATCATGTTATGGCACGTACTATCAAGGATATATTTTGCCGTTACAAGACCATGAAAGGCTTCCATGTGAAGCGTAAGGCAGGCTGGGATACCCACGGACTCCCGGTTGAGCTTGGGGTGGAGAAGGCACTCGGCATAACAAAGGAAGATATCGGAAAGAAAATTTCGGTCGATGACTATAACGCGGCATGTCGCCGTGAGGTGATGAAGTACACTAAAGAGTGGGAAAACCTGACCAACTCAATGGGATACTGGGTTGACATGAACAACCCTTATATCACATACGATAACCGCTATATCGAGTCGGTATGGTGGCTGTTGAATCAGCTTTACAATAAAGGATATCTTTACAAGGGTTATACGATACAGCCTTACTCACCGGCTGCCGGAACGGGACTCAGCACTCATGAGCTGAATCAGCCCGGTTGTTATCGCGACGTGAAGGATACTACCGTGACCGCGATATTCAAGATCATCGCTCCTTTCCCCGAATTGGAAGGATGGGGTACACCTTGTTTCCTCGCATGGACCACTACTCCCTGGACATTGCCTTCAAACACTGCCCTCTGTGTAGGTCCGAAATACGAGTATGTCGCCGTACGCACATATAATCCCTATACAGCTGAGAAAGTAACCGCAATTCTTGCCAAGGACCGTCTAAACGCTTACCTTAAGCCCGAGGGCGCCGAGTTGCCGCTTGATGAGTACAAACCCGGTGACAAGGTGGTGCCTTACCGTATTGTTGCCACATATACCGGCAATGACCTTGTGGGCATCAAGTATCAGCAGCTTATGCCGTGGGTGAAGCCGTGTGAAAAGGTCAGCGTCAACTCTCCGGCATTTGTGACTGATTATGCTTCGGCTGCTCCCGATAAAGTGTTTGAAGTTGGTAAAGACAAGTTTGTAGAACTTGCCGATGAGGCTTTCCGCGTTATCCCCGGCGATTATGTGACAACCGATGATGGTACGGGTATCGTGCACATCGCTCCGACTTTCGGTGCGGATGACGCGCGCGTGGCAAAAGCTGCCGGGATACCTTCGCTCTTCATGATTAACAAGAAAGGCGAGACTCGTCCGATGGTTGACCTTACAGGTAAATATTATACCATTGACGAGTGTGCCCCCGAGTTTGTGAAGGCATGTGTCAATGTGCCCCTTTACGAGAAACATGCCGGTGATTATGTGAAAAACGCCTATGACCCGAAATTTAACGAAGGCGGAAAATATGACGAAAAGGCTGCCGAAAAGAGCGAGGACCTCAATGTGGTTATCGCCCTTGAAATGAAGCAGGCAGGTGAAGCGTTCAAGATAGAGAAGCATGTGCACAACTATCCGCACTGCTGGCGTACCGACAAGCCTGTGCTCTATTATCCCCTTGACAGCTGGTTTATCCGTACGACAGCCGCCCGTGAGCGTCTCATGGAAAAGAATGAGACAATAAAGTGGAAACCTCAGTCGACAGGTACAGGACGATTTGGCAAATGGTTGGAGAATCTGCAGGACTGGAATCTCTCGCGTAGCCGTTACTGGGGCACTCCGCTTCCTATATGGCGCACAGAAGACGGCACCGAGGAATTGTGTATAGATAGCGTTGAGACATTATATAACGAAATCGAAAAGGCGGTAGCTGCCGGCGTTATGAAGGCTAATCCTTATAAGGAAAAAGGCTTTGTCCCGGGTGATTACTCAAAGGCAAACTATGAGAAAATCGACTTGCACCGCCCTTATGTTGATGATATAGTGCTTGTGTCGTCGAAGGGGCTTCCCATGCACCGAGAACTTGACCTTATAGATGTGTGGTTTGACTCAGGTGCGATGCCATACGCACAGATTCATTACCCGTTTGAAAACAAGGAAGGTCTTGATTCGGGCGAACTTTATCCCGCCGACTTCATTGCAGAGGGTGTCGACCAGACACGCGGATGGTTCTTTACTCTACATGCCATCGCCGGCATGGTTTTTGACTCGGTGGCATATAAAGCCGTTATCTCCAACGGTCTTGTGCTTGACCGTTTCGGCAACAAGATGTCAAAGCGACTGGGTAATGCCGTCAATCCGTTTGAGGCAATCAATGAGTTTGGTTCCGATCCCTTGCGTTGGTACATGATTGCCAACTCGTCGCCATGGGATAATCTGAAATATGATCCGGAGGGTGTCAGGGAAACTTCGCGTAAACTCTTTGCGACACTTTACAATACATATTCTTTCTTTGCACTTTATGCCAATGTCGACGGATTTGATAACAGTGCTCCGCAAGTTCCTGTTGCAGAGCGTCCCGAGATTGACCGCTGGATATTGTCATTGCTCAATACTCTTATACGTGAGGTAGAGGAGGCACTCGACGATTATGAGCCTACAAAGGCGGCACGTGCCATCAATGATTTTGTCAATGACAATCTCAGCAACTGGTATGTACGTCTTAACCGTAAGCGTTTCTGGGGTGGAGAAATGGACAAAGATAAACTTGCTGCCTACCAGACTCTCTATACCTGTCTGGAGACAGTGGCATTGCTTATGGCGCCAATCTCGCCTTTCTTCTCCGACCGTCTATATACCGACCTGCGTTCGGCTACTACCGGCGACACTACCTCGGTGCATCTTGCCCTCTTCCCGGTCGCCGGTGAAAGCGACAAGGAGCTTGAGGAGCGCATGAAACTTGCCCAGGACATAACTTCAATGGTTCTTGCTCTCCGCCGTAAGGTCAATATCAAGGTGCGTCAGCCGCTCGGCACACTCATGATACCGGTGCTTGACGACCGTCAGAAAGCCATGATCGAGTCGATGGCTGACCTTATATTGAGCGAGGTGAATGTCAAGGATATCAAGTTTGTCGGTAATGACGAGGGTGTGCTTGTAAAGCGTGTCAAGCCTGATTTCAAGAAGCTTGGCCCGAAGTATGGTAAGATAATGAAGGCTCTCGCCGCGCAGGTGGCAAAGATGGAGCAGCATGATATAATGGAGCTTGAGCGCGACGGCTCGTTTACATTCAATGTCGATGGAATCGACGCGACAGTAGAGCTTGGCGATGTTGAGATTATATCGGAAGATATCCCCGGATGGCAGGTTGCAAACGATGGTAATCTGACCGTGGCACTCGACGTTACTCTTACCGACGATCTTCGCCGTGAGGGCATAGCCCGCGATATCGTGAACCGTGTACAGAATATCCGCAAAGGCAGAGGGTATGATATCGTAGACAAGATATCCATAACCTTTGAACCAAATGCCGCTACCGACGAGGCGATTAAGGCATACAGCGACTACATGGCGCGCCAGGTACTCGCTACATCCATCAACGTAGCTCCCTTGGCTGCCGATGCCTTAGTGGAGACTCTTGACCTTGACGGTGTGGAAGTCAAGACTGTCATTGAACTTATTAAACCCTGACATATAACCTAAAACAGTACTGTTATGAGTGAAAAGACACGTTACACAGATGAGGAGCTGCAGGAGTTCAAGGAATTGATACTCCAGAAACTTGACAAGGCACAGCGCGACTACGAGTTGCTTAAGGCGAACGTGATGAATAGCGACGGTAATGACACAGCCGATACGTCTCCAACTTTTAAGGTCCTTGAAGAGGGTGCGAGCACTCTCAGCAAGGAGGAGGCAGGTCAGCTCGCACAACGTCAGATGAAATTTATCCAGCATCTGCAGGGCGCTCTTGTAAGAATCGAGAACAAGACCTACGGTATCTGCCGTCAGACCGGCAAGCTGATTCCACGTGAACGACTGCTTGCCGTGCCTCATGCCACTCTAAGTGTAGAGGCAAAGGAAAGCGGCAAAAAGAAATGATTTTTACCGTAAAGTGACATTTATATTATCGTAATTGAGCAATAAATGAAGTTATCCAAGGGCGCAATTGCCACGATTATCATTCTCGGTGTGCTTATTATCGACCAGATTGTCAAGATTTGGGTGAAGACCCATATGTATCTGGGTCAGGAATTTGTAATCACCGATTGGTTCAGGATATATTTTATCGAGAATAACGGCATGGCATTCGGTATGGAGCTTGGCAGCAAGCTGTTTCTCACAATGTTCCGTATTGTAGCCGTGGGATTGCTCATATATTATATTTGTCGCATCAAGAACCGCACCGATATAAAAACCGGCTACATTGTATGCTGCGCGTTGATTACTGCCGGAGCAGCCGGCAATATAATCGATTCGGTTTTTTACGGGATGATATTCAATAATCCTTATCCTCCGGAGGTTGCCGTGATGTTTCCTCCGGAGGGGGGATATGCGCCCGTTTTTCATGGCAGGGTAGTGGACATGCTCTATTTCCCGCTGTTCAGTTTTTACTGGCCTGATTGGGTGCCTTTTGTCGGTGGCGACTATTTCCTGTTTTTTCAGCCCATATTTAATATTGCCGATGCGGCAATCACGGTCGGCATACTTGTGCTGATAATATTCTACTCTAAATATCTGTCGTTGCCTGTCAGGGAGAATGGCGGTGATGCAGCTTCCGGAGAGGGAAAATGAATATGAGAGGACTGTTGGTCTTGCCTGTTGTTTATGCGGCTGCATCATTGATGTTTTCATCATGCGACCGTACTCCCGACTATGTTATCAAACCTGACGACATGGCATCGCTGCTTGTGGATATACATAAGGGAGAAGGGGTGGTGGATTTGAACAGTTCGGCTTATCGTAATGACTCGGCGCGAAAAGTGCTTAAGCAATCGATTTATATGCGTCATGGAGTTACGGCTGAACAGGTGGACACATCCCTTGAATGGTATGGACACAACATAGAGAAATATATCGAAGTCTACGACAAGGTGATTGAGCAGCTTGAGAAAGAGTTGAAGGATGCCGATGTTGCTGCTGCAGGCGAGAAAGTGCAGCTTGCTGCAATAGGAGACTCCGTGGATGCATGGAATGATACCCGTTACCGCCGGTTTGCCTATGGGTCTCCGGCTGACAACTTAAAATTCTCATTTCGCCGTGACGAAAACTGGGAGGAAGGCGATGTATATACTTGGCGTATGTTTGTCAGCAATCGTCAGTCGCCGCTGCGTGTCACCATCGGAGCGGACTATAATGACGGTACAACCGATTACATCACTACCACCATCACTTCCGACGGCTGGAACGAAGTGGAGTTTCCAGCTGATACCGCCCGGACTTTACGGTATGTATATGGCATGATGGAACTTAATCCGAAGCGTGGCGAAATCGCCTATGTCGATAGTATAACCCTTGTGCGTACACGTTTTAGCCCTGACTCATATAAGCGCGGATTGGTCAAGCATTATTCCAACGGGAAAAAGGAGAGCGAGGATTAATATGGTGAGATATCTTGCCCACGCTGTGATGCATGGCGGAAAAGTTTACCGGCAGTCTATTGTGGAGCTTGACGGCACACGTGTCGCAGTTAGTCGTTTTGACGGGGAGATTCATTCGACGATATTTGTATCGGGCATTATTGTGGTAGCGCCGGAGCAGCGGATAACCACTGTCAATATTGATCAGATGAAGCATATTCTTGGTCGTGCCGAGCTTATCGAGACGGCTATAAAACGTATAAGCCGTTACGTAATCATGCGCAATCTTGCGGTGACGCCTGACGAGACCCCCACGCTCGTCATCCTGCAGCGATGAAATTATTCCTCTCAGGATATTGGTAACAGGTTCAGTTTAGTCCACTGTTGTATAATCGGAGTATTTGAGCTAACTTTGTTTTGGTCAACAATGAAGCAGCATCTATGAGTGACAGTACTATTAAAAAGCTCCCGTTTTTTTCAATAGTCATGCCTGCATATAATGCAGGACCTTTTATCGGCGAGGCTATTGAGAGTGTGCTTGCACAGTCATTTGATGACTGGGAACTGGTCATTGTGGATGATTGCTCGACTGATAATACCCGGGATATAGCATCCCGGTATGCCGGATGTCACAATAACATAAGGCTATGTAAAAGAGACAGCAATAGCGGAAGTGCCTACACGCCGCGAAAAGAGGCGATTATTTTGTCGGAGGGAAGATATATAGTGCCGCTGGATGCTGATGATGCTTTTGAAGCATGTTTTCTCGAAAAAATATACTCACGTATTGCTGATACGGGTGCTGAGGCAGTATATTGCCGTCTTGTGCACGGTGACATGATTTTGCCTGTACAGGGATTTGATATATCCGCTGTATATAGGGGGCGCGATTTATTGCAGCACACTATAGGAGGATGGAAAATCGCGCCTAACGGATGTGTGGAGCGTAGGCTATACGTGGACACTATGAAAAAGTATGCGGCTGCCGGCAACTGCATGAACGATGACGAATTATTGTCTCGTCAACTTGTGATTGCTGCTCCGAAGATTGCGTTTTGTGACGCGGAGTATCGCTACCGGGTGAATCCTGACTCGGTTTCATGTAAGATAAGTCACAGGCGATTTGATATATTATATACGGATATAAGGCTGAAAGAACTTATATATGATAATTATATCTCAGGTGATGAATCACGTACACTTATAAATGTACAGCTTTTCAATGATACGGCGGGGATGATTTCTTTCATGATGAAGCACCGGGATTGCCTTAGAGGGCATGAGGTTGAAATAAACTCCTTGATAGAGCGTGCACGATGTTCAATCGACTGGCAACTTATCGAAGGGAAAGTGAGTCGTATAAAATCAATATTGTTGAGAACAGGAATCGGTCCGCTTAAATTTGCAATGATGGTTTATGGCAGCGTCAAAGGAAGAAAATAGCTATAAGAGTATTTTGAAGGGTACGTCGGCTTTTGGCGGCGTACAGGTGTTTCAGATACTTCTGGCTCTTATCCGCGGGAAGTTTGTCGCCATATTGCTTGGCCCGGCGGGAATGGGTGTCGCGGCACTGTACACTACCGCAGCAAACACTCTTCAGCAGTTTGCCTCGCTTGGGCTTAACCTGGCGATAGTGAAAGAGGTGGCGGCTAACCGCGATGAGCATGAGAAAGTGTCGACCGTATTTGCTGTCGCGCGTCGGTTGATAATTATGAGTGCATTGCTAGGTGCAGTAGTGTGCCTGTTGCTTTCTCCGCTTCTCAGCCGGTGGACTTTTGGTGATGATGCTCACACGTTTGGATTCATGCTGCTTGCCGTTATGGTGTTTTTCGCAATATCATCGGCGGGGGAAATGTCGTTGCTTCAGGGATTGCATGCGGTGAAGCGTCTTTCAAAGGCATCGATTGTCGGAGGTGTTACAGGACTTTTTGTCGGTGTTCCGCTCTACTATTTTTTCGGGACTGCCGGTATTGTGCCGGCGATGATTGTGCTTTCCCTGTCCATGTTTGTATTTTATTTCTATTCGGTAAGGAAGAGCATCGCAGTTGACAAGGTGAGGTTTGTGTGGTCGACTCACCGACCGTTGATAATGAAGCTGATAGGACTGGGACTTGTGTTGATGGCGGGATCGCTTATCGGTACATTTACCAATTATCTTATCAACCTTTTTGTGCGCAGTTTCGGTTCGGTGGATAATGTCGGTCTGTATCAGGCGGCAAATTCGATTACCAATCAATATGTCGGGGTCGTGTTTAGTGCTATGTCATTGGACTTTTTCCCGAGGCTTACCGCTATTGCGGGTGATAATGTAAAAATGCGAGGGGTGGTCAACCGGCAGACGGAAATCGTGAGCTTGATACTCACTCCGCTTGTTATCGGACTGATACTTACGTCACCGGTGATAATAAGATTGCTGCTCACAGAGTCGTTTATGAGCGTGATGCCGCTGATGAGGTGGTTTGGATTCGGGATATTACTCAAAGGACTGAATTATCCGATGGGTTACATAGCATTTGCGAAGGATAACAAGCGGCTGTTTTTCTGGCTTGAAGGGGTGTTTGGCAATGCGCTCAATCTTGCGCTTAGCTGTGTGGCATACTATTTCTTCGGTCTTATCGGTCTCGGAATGAGTCTTGTGGCGAGCAGCCTTATTGCTTATCTGATTTATTATATCCTCAACCGGCGTCTGTATGGCTACGGATATGACCGGACTACCGTAAAGTCGGCACTGTTTGCTGTCGCGGCTGGAGGAGGGGCTTTCCTCTGTTCCTATATTCCCGATACGATAGTGTCTTATGCTGCTATGGGAGTGATATTTGTCGCGGCTTGCACTGTGTCGATATTGCGTATAAAGAAAGTTATTACCCGAAAATAGAAAGATGGATTCACGAAAGATACAGGGATATGCCCTCGGATTTATAGCGGCTGCGACTTACGGGCTTAACCCGCTGTTTGCGTTGCCGTTGATGGCTGACGGAATGGGTACGCCGTCGATACTGTTTTTCCGCTATCTGTTTGCCATCCCGATAATGGCGCTGATGATGGTCGCGCGCGGTAAATCGTTTAAAGTGACATGGCGTCAGGCGTGGCTGCTGCTTGTGTTCGGGCTGCTTGTGGGGCTGTCATCGGTCACACTGTTTGAGGCGTACCGGTACATGGATGCCGGCATTGCATCGACGCTGTTGTTTGTCTATCCGCTCATGGTGGCGATTATAATGTCGGCGGTGTTTCATGAACGGCTAAAGCCCGTCACCATATTCAGCCTTGCAACAGCACTGGTAGGAATCGGGTTGCTTTACAAAGGAGAGGGTGGGGCGACATTGAGCGTTGCCGGCACGGCGCTTGTGATGCTGTCGGCACTCTCCTATGCGCTTTACATCGTTGGAATCAATAAGACGGAGCTTGCGCGGGTGCCTACATTGACAGTGACCTTCTATGTGCTCATTTTCGGATTGCTGATATTTGTGGCAAATATCCTTATAAGCGGACATCTTTCTGTGCCTGCAGGAGTAGGAGAGTGGAGTCGTATATGCGCGTTGGCGTTGCTGCCGACTGCGGTGTCATTTCTCTGCACTACGCTTGCCATCACCTATATCGGCTCGACACCAACGGCAATACTCGGGGCTATGGAGCCGCTGACCGCTGTCGTAATCGGGGTCACTGTATTTCATGAGCTGCTTACAGTCCGTGACGTGTGTGGGCTTGTCCTGATTATCACCGCCGTCACCCTTGTGATCGTCGGCGGAAGCATCGCTCCCCATCTCACCGCCATTCGCCGCCTCTTCCCTCGCCGCCACCGCTAACTGAACAGTACATAAAAATAAAGCCTGAGGAAGAATTTCTCTCTCAGGCTTTTTATCTTGAAATGGGATATGACGATTGATTGCTAATGTAGATTGCTACATTTTGTCAAGAGAGTATCCCATGTAAACAGTATCGGGAATTCAATCAATACATTATATAATCTGCCCCAAAGTCCTTTTTCGTGGAATAGACGGTAGAAGGCGCGAAGATTGTATCGGTTAATCCAGTCGGGATAATAGTTAATGCCATTTGCTGTCTGATGCAAGAACCCGCCACAGGTAAAGACTACACCTTTGTAACCTGCATTTTTCAAATCAATGGCGAATTGCTCCTGAAGCGGTGATCCCATGCCTATGACTGCAAAATTGCTATCAGAATGTATGATGTCGGATATTGCCTTTCTTCGGTCATCGGCATCAATGAAATATCCATTGCGGAAGCCGGCAATATACATGTTTTGGTAACTTTTGCGAAACTGACCGATTGTCTCTTCGAGCACATCTTGGCGTGTGCCGAGGAAATAAATGCTACGCCTGATGTCCGGGTTATTCAGATAAGTGAACAAATCTTTTGCCATAGCCGACATATCGAAGCTGAGTCGAGGTACACGCTTGCCCCATAATAGCCGGATAAGCCAACACATAGTCATACCGTCGACAAACAATCCATCCATGGAGTAATATAATTCCTTGTGATGGCGCACAAGGTGATAAGAATATGGATTGACACAAGTATATACCCGCCCCTCACCGACGGCAAAAATCCTATCGGGGTATGCAGAGGCGGAGTTTGCGATTTTCCGCACAAACTCACGATTATTCATAAAAACAAGTAGATTAACAGAAATGATTGGATATCAGACCATTTAATGTCTGATAAGTATTCGTTTGATTAGATTTGCTATTCTTTTTGCGTTGGCTTTCCCTATGATTTTTCCTAACGCCTTATAAATCTTTTCCTTAGATCCGTGCCATGATGCGGCAAAATGATGTACGGAATATGTGTTTTCAGTCATATTTATCTCTCCCGTTTCATAAGATTTCGGGCTAAAAAATTCATGAGGGAATACCGCAATAGTATTGGAAGAATCAACTCTGTTCGCGTCATTGATATTCTCAACATTTTGAAGTTTCCATTTTTCTTCGTTTAATATATTTTTGACTACTTCCGGCATTACTTGAGTATCTAATAAGCCGTTTCCCAAGTCAAACTTCTTACCATCATAGTGATTAAGACATTGTTTAACCCAAGCTCTATTTTTTGAAACTCCGATAGCTGCAACTTCAAGACCTTTTCGAGAACTGTTTTCATAACATACCATATCATCCAATTCCAAAAATGGATTAAAAGATTTCATAACTTCAACATCACTGTCCAGATATATTCCACCATAATGATATAGAGCATATAATCGAATATAATCTGCCGCGAAAGCATATTTCTTTTTTTCAAATGCTTGGTCAACCCATATTGATGTTCCCATCGGGAAAATCGTGAAGTCCCATTTTATAAACTTATATTCAGGCATGTATTTATGCCATGATTGTATACATTTTTTTAGACTATCGGGAATAGGATCGTCACTTAACCAACAGTAATGTATTATCTTGGGTATCATTACGTGAAATTTTAGTTTTACGAATTGATGTCATTATAGCACTGATAAATGTCAGAATAAAAATTACAGAGACATTTACAAGGCTTAGGGAGGATAAGGAAATGCTTTCCAATAACATTAATAATGCCAAATTTCTTAGCGGAATATAGTTGCTTTTTCGTACTAATCTGATAAGCCAATATACTAATGCTAAAGCAACGGGGATTCCCCATACGATAGCGATTCTCATATAAGTTGAATGGAAGTAGAAAGGATAGCATCCTATAATATTATTTCGTCCTTCAAATTCACTAATATACCATACAAATGAATCAATTATTGATCCTGACATAGGTCTCCCGGGGAAATAGCCAAAAATAACATCCCAGAACGATGCTTGTGAGACGTAATTGAAGAATTGAGCGAAAAAAATTGCTCTATCTACACTTTCGATATCTGTGACACCCCTCTTGATGAAGAATATGTAAAGCCATATTATTGTAATAATTCCGATTATTCCTAAATACAATATTTTGAATTTGCTCTTTTTATAATAGGGATAAACCATTATGATTCCTAATGCCATAACACCGGTTTTGGATGTAGACATTAAGACTGATAATATGAATGGTAAGATTTGTTTTCTTTCATAGCTCTTATTTTGGTATATATAACAAAAAGGAATCAGAACGAGAAAACAATCATAGTTACATTCATCTAAAAGACCTGAGTTTCCTCTTGAAAAATGACCGGTCTTTAATGTCATTAAAATGATAAAGGTTATATAAACATAGCAAAAAAAATGTCCTCCTCTAATGATTGTCTTTGAGTCTATCGCACCAAAATATCCAATCCAAAGAAGTCCTATTATTAGATAATACAGCCATTTTATGTCCATTAGCCATGCTCTCCATACTATATTATCTGTATAAAAAATTGGAATAATGTATTTACATATAATTAGAATCGTAGTTATGCATAATACATTGAAAATATATTTATTAAGTTTTTTTCTTGCAAATAGAATGATTAATATAGGAAGTATCCCCCAAACCACTTCATAATTAGGTCTTATATTCAGAAATAATTGTGAAAATGCTGATAGAACGGGTAAAATATAAAATGCAAGTTTAATAGGAAAATTCCTTATTCCAGTTTGCTGATGCAATATTATATTTTGCTTTAAATCCATTTTGGATAAAATCTTCAAACTTGTAGAATCTTACTTGTTCAAATTTTAGATCAGTATTCAATAGAGCGGTTATTCAATATTGTCACCCATTCTTTTGCTATTTCTGATATTGAAAATTTATTAGCACTTAAAACTGCTTGTTTTGCCATTTCATTTCGTGTTGTATGATTGGTGATGAGGTCCGACAATTTTTTTATAAAGGAATCTAAATCATTATTTGGAATGACATATCCATTTACGCTATCATCTATCAAGTCGGTCAGGGAAGAAAAGGAATTCATTGCTATGGGTACTACACCAAACTGTAATGCTTCAGTAATTGTTAACGGTCGACCCTCATATCGACTTGTCATAATAAAAATAGACGCTTTTTTATATTCTTCCAGAGGGTTTATTTTACCGAGGAAAACGACGTTTGGAATGGATTTAGATTCAACGATGTCTTGATATTTAATTCTATCAGGACCTTCTCCGGCTATATGTAAAGACCAATTATGTGCCTCGGTTAATTCTTCATTTAGTCGCTTCCAAATTTCTAAAGCAAGAGAAATGCGTTTTTGATTTTCTTCTAATCTTCCTACAATTAGAATAATGTTTTGTTTTTGAGCTATTTCATCATTGCTTAATTGTTCTTCAAACGAAAGTGGATTCGGGATGACTTTAAACTTACCTGTATCTGAAATTTTTGCATAATCCGTAAATTCCCGAATGAAGCTCTTTGAGAGTAAAGAGATATAGTCTAATGAGTTATAGGCTTTTTTATAAACAGATGCATTGGTTAATGCTTGCCATTTTAAATAGGGATATAATATAATTTGTTTAAATGCCTGGATTTTTTGATGGGACTTTAATTTGCTTATAATAATTTGAGGGGTTACAAATTTTTCTTCCCAACCGGGAGCAAAATGATGTACTGCCATAACTTTACATTTACTTCCTCTTTTATTAAGAGCATTTTTAATTTTTATGGCAATTCGGAATTCTCCTTGGCATATAAGCCAATCGATTGCGTTATCTTCGATATAATTTATAATATCATTAGTCAGAATACTCCTTCTAAGTTTAATTTCTCCGCAAAAAACCTGATTATTACCCTCGTTCGGATGAATGTAAGCAGAATAGCAGTTATAATTATAGTATTTTCTTAACCCCGAGCCTAAAGTGAGTGTAACACGTTCTGTTCCTCCGATATTAGGCGAGACTTGGTTTCGGGTAAAAAATAGAATATTCATTTTTTTGAGACTTTAAATATTAAGTTATCTCTTAAATGGGCTAATTTCATCCTTGTGGGACTGATATTTAGGTCGCTTATGAAGGCAATAGGGCAATTTATAATTGGCAGATTATTATGATATATATATACATTGAGGAGACGTTCCGATATATACCCATAAATTCGTCGTTGAATAGGATTATAGTATTCGATATGTAATACTTGTTCCAATTGAGATAATATTCCAAATAGCCAATTACATAGTTTATCGAATATTTCCCAGCTTGTCACGAACATATTATATTGATGAAATTTATTATTATGATACATGACATATCTGAACGAATCCGCATAATCAGGATATTTGCTATCAATGATTCGTTCAACTTCTCTCATGTCTTCACTATTGTGAAAATAGCTATAATGGGCAAATAAAGAAGTCGGTAGTATTGAATCAGTGGGTACTATGATTTTACATTTCCTCAGGCTATCAATAATTTTATTATTGTCGTGATGAAAATCCAGCTGATTAATGTTTTGATATACATTAACCTCTCCTTTCTTGCTGAAATCGAAGTAGCGGCGGTAGTGGCAGAGTCCGATGTAGTCGACATCCTGGAGGTTTTTCCATGCCCAGTAGAGGGCTGTGAGCTCGCAGTAAGAGCCGTTTTTCTCGGAGATGCTGTCGCCGGTGTTGTCACACTGGAATCCGAGGTTGAGTTCGGGATGGAGTGCCTTGCCTACTTGTATGGGCATATAGATGTCATCCTGACGGATATTAGGGTCGGCTTTGTGGCACGCAACGAGTATCTTGATTCTTGGGCGTTTATGATTGTTGTTCATTATGTAGTGGATATTTTATTTCATGATTACGGTCCAAGTGTACGTCGGTTTTAATCACACGTATCTCGAGATTATTAGATATCACAGAATATTCATTAGAAATCTTTTTGCCCGTAATAACAGTAAAGGCTCCAACTGTCGTAAATGAAGCTAAAGAGGAATTTTTTAAGATATGGCATCCTTGACCAATCCAACAATTATCTCCAATATGGACATTCCCATAACCTTGACTGCATATATTTTGATTCTTGGATGATTTAAGTAAATGGAAATCTGTATCAGAAATAGTACAGTCCCATGAGATTAAATTATCGTCTCCGATATGAATATAATGAAAACAAGAAATACGTAAAGTGGCCGTACTACAAAAATTGTTTCCGATATTTAGGTATCCATTTTCACCTGTACATATTGCTGAGCCGGAACCAATGGTCGCACTGCCACCAAATATTATGATTCCATGAATGTCTAAGATAATACCTGTATCAGGAATTGTTGAGATTATATATTGACCTAACTTTATCATTCCAAACTTTACTACTCCATTAAGCTGAATCTCCCCACCTAAATTTTTGATTTTCGGGCGATTGAGAATTACAGGTAACTTTATGGCTGTTTTTAAATCAAAATAATGAAAATTGAAATATATACTCCAGGGGAGATATTTAATTATCCATATATTTCTAAAAAAATTTTGCCGCTATTTTCATAAAGTTTATTTGAAATGATTGAGTGCCTGGGCGATGATTGGCGCCATGTCGTAGTATTTGTATTCGGCGAGGCGACCGCCGAATATTACGGATGATTCCTGCGCGGCGAGGGCGCGGTATTGCTCGTAGACAGCCTGGTTACGGGCATCGTTGACGGGGTAGAACGGTTCCATGCCGTCGGTCCACTCGGTAGAGTATTCGCGGGAGATGACCGTGCGGGGATTGTCGTAGACGGCGTTGCCGAAGGTCTCGAAATGCTTGTGCTCGATGATGCGGGTGTAAGGCACGTCGGCAGCTGTGTAGTTGACCACGGCGTTGCCCTGATGGTTTGGCTCGTCGAGTGTCTCGGTCTCGAAGCGCACCGTGCGGTATTCGAGCTTGCCGAAGCGGTAGCCGTAAAACTCGTCGATTTTTCCGGTGAACACAATCCTGTCGGCGATTGACTCCCAATGGGCACGGTCGGCGAAGAAATCGGTGTCGAGCCTTACCTCCACGCCGTCAAGCAGACCGTCAATCAGGCGGTTGTAGCCTCCGATGGGGATGCCCTGATAGGAGTCGTTGAAATAGTTGTTGTCAAAGGTCATGCGCACCGGCAGACGGCGGATGATGAACGCCGGAAGCTCGGTGCATTTGCGTCCCCACTGCTTCTCGGTGTAGCCCTTGATGAGCTGCTCGTAGATGTCGCTCCCGATAAGTGTCAGTGCCTGCTCCTCAAGGTTGCGCGGCTCGGTTACTCCCTCGGCTTTCATGCGTCCGACCGCCTCGCGCCGCTGCTCGTCGAGCTTAGCCTGCGCCTCCGCGGGAGTCTTCACGCCCCACATCTGATAGAACGTGTTCATGTTGAAGGGCAGATTGTACAGCCGTCCGTCAGGAGCCTGTGCCACCGGGCAGTTAGTGTAGCGGTTGAAAGGCACTATCGAGTTGACGAAATCCCACACCTCCTTGTCAGAGGAGTGGAAGATATGCGCCCCGTACTTGTGTACGTTGATTCCCTCGATATTCTCGCAATATATATTACCTCCGGCGTGGGGACGCTTGTCAATGACAAGACACCGCTTCCCCTGCTTCCTGGCAAGATGCGCAAACGTGGCGCCGAAAAGCCCGGCACCCACTATCAGATAGTCATATTTCATATTCGGAAAATTTTGTTGGCGTAAGGAATCTTAAAAAGCAACCAACTTAAGAAAATTGAAATTGCTGAAACTGTCAACCATACTAATATTGGTCCAACATGCTGTATGTCTCCAAGATAGAATGAAATTTTATCGATAAAAAAAGGATGTATTGTAAACACGACCAAAAACAGTTTGGATAGCATTTTTATTAGCTTGTTGTCATTTGAAAATCGAATTGATATAATGAATGTAAATACCGAAACGACAAATACTAAAATTGGGACAGAACTATAGAAAAAGGAACAATAATCAGTCTTTATCTCTGGAATTAGCCAAACTTGATATCCATAGTTAATTATACACATGATGGTTACAATTATGGCATTCCCGAATGTAAAAGATTTATATTTTATCATCCCGCCTAGTAAAAAGTAAGTTAACCAGTTGTATAATTTAAGAGATGGTGGCAATAATTCCCCCCCTATGGTTAAATTAAGTGAAAACACGATACTCTGTAGAGTTAACATGAATATAGTCAATAACATGAATCCATGTCGATATCTGAGATAACAAGTATTTAGTAGTGGAAGGAGTAAGTATATGATAATCATGACTCCAAAATACCAAAATACATAAAAAGGACCTTGCGCATTAAAAGAACCTCCAAAAATCTGCCAGAATCGTTCTAACGAAAATCCATGTTTAAAAATACTGTAGACAATCCAATAAAAGACGCAAAAGAAAGTCATGTATCGTAGTATGCCATATATCTTTTTTATAGAATAGCGATAGTCGATATTTGGGCGTCCTAACAACAGATATCCACTTACCATAAAAAAGAGAGGTATTGATATTACTGCCGATTTATACATGAAAGATGCAATGTCAAGACCGTTGGTCGACATGAGATCATGTGTTGTATGCAACATGATAACACCGAGCATGGCGATAATTTTTATCATGTCTATAGACATGTTGCGCCGAGTTGAATATTGAACTGCTTTATCTGAGTGCATTTTTCAAATATTTTATAGAATTATTTCTAAGGTTATTTATTGTAATGGCTGATTCAGTGAAATCACATTCAATTTTACTGTCTTCCAATAATTCCTGCGGATTATTAATAATCCTGTCTTCGAGTCCGCACATTGCAAGCATCTGTCCTTGGCGTGAGCCGGGTTGTACACAACAGCTATAGAACGGGACTTCAAAATTCATGGAAAATATTGTACCATGAAAAGTGTTTGTCACTATCAGAGATGCGTGTGCCATATAGGAGAGGAAATCTACCGGTCCTGCCTCTTGAATCATGTGGATTCTCTTATCTCGATGATAATTAAGCGGAGACATACAATAGACTTCCATGCCGTAACGATCAGCGAGCGCGCTTATTTTAGGAAGCCAACGCTTTAGTGCCCTGAAATCCCAATACAGGGCATAAACGAATATATATTTCTGTCCCGCGGCAGGTTGATAAATCCCGGGCAGTGAAAGCCATTCATTTTTATTCAGGAGCCATGTCGGGTCACATACAAGCTCCACATCGCGACCGGTGACTCTTTCTATATACTCCCTTATTATGGGTTCTCGGGTCGAAAGTGAGTCGTATTGACTTAACAAGTCTTTGTATTTACGTATATTTCGTAAAGTCTGTCCCCCGAAACTTGATGCATAGGCAATTCTTTTTTGAGGATTACCGAATTGCAGGAAATAGGGCAGTATGGCTTCGGACGGCTCATATTTAAATTCGCCGCAACCAATATTCCATACCTGGTCGCTTCCTGAAATCAATATGTCGTAATCAAATGTGGAATCCTTAAACTGTTCATACCGTGTGTAGCGCCGGGTGGTTGGTCGGAGAAATGTAGCAATGAAATCTTCATATCTCTTCGCTCTCTCGCTTCGTTTCGACCTGATAAATTGGAAACCAAAATTGTCTATCATTCCCCGCAGTCCCTTTTTTCGCGAAAAGTCGGTCTGATACCAGAATGTCTGACTCGGGGTGCGATAGTCGATGGTCTCTATATCATAGCCAAGGTCATTAATGGTCTTTATCGTGCCATATGTTTGAAGAACCGACCCGAAATTATATGCTGCGTGATAGGTAATCAATCCTATCTTAGGCTTGTCGTTACTCATTGTACGCTTCTCCATTTTATATTACTCCTGATTATTTTTGCGGGATTACCGGCAACGATTGAAAATGGTGGAACATCTTTTGTCACAACGGAATTGGCTGCGATTACAGCACCGTCGCCAATTGTCACTCCTTTAAGAATCATAGCTCTATAACCAATCCATACATTATCTCCGATAATTACCGGTTTTGATGTCCGATAATCGGGGGTTTCGATATAATGTCCATCATAATCTCTAATTACCGCCTCTCTGGCAATATGGGCATTTTTACCTATTTTAATATGATTTGCGCATGTTATTGTCACATTTTCATTAGCAAAACCTCCATCTAATTCTAAAATACCGGATTGGGTAATCCACACATTCACATTCTCATTTATACTAAATGTTCCATTTACAATAAATTTTGTAAGAGGTCCCATTTGCAGTTTTGTACAGCACCGTGTTGAGGGGATTCTCCGTTGACCAAGGATCAATGACGCATTCAATTCTATCACAGCTCGTTTATCTATGTCAATAGCTGTACCTCGGAAAATGATAAGTTTTGCATGTGACTTGTTTTTATGAATAGTCACATTGGTATTATAATATATCATTTGCCAAAGACTCCTTAGTGAAAGTTGCCGAACCAATGGATATAGCTTGTGCCACGCTCTAAAAAGCCTTGGCGGTCTTGGAAAATTGAGATATTTCTTTACTACAGCATTAAAACCAATTTTGTCCAACTCGGAAAAAAATGCTTCTCTGATACTCTCTGATGCTCCGTAAGCTGGATCATATGGTTGGATAAGGTGAATGTTATTTTTTGTGGCACTGCTTAATTCAATTTCTTTTAATGTTGTATTAGCTTTAGTGGCATCCAAAAGCCTGTCACCTTTTTCATTATTAGAAATCACCAAGGAATAGCCTTTTGCCGTATCCTTGATATTGGGGAATATATGATTTATGCCCCATAAATCACCTAATGAGATATCGGCAAATCGTGGGAATCCCTTAAAAGGACATTCAAGACAAGAAGGTCTTACAACCAATCCAGTGTCAAGGAATGCAGTCATATATGGGTCATCAATCTTGTCTTTAAGGTATATCGCTCCATTTTTAAATGTAATTTTTGTCGCAAGATGTCCCCAAGGGTGCTGTGCATCTTTGTATTTAAATTTTACGCTGTCAGCTTTTGCCCTATATTTTTTCTCTAATGCGTCAAGATATGCGTGGAAAAATTTGGGCGAGCTAACTCCTTTGCAGATGAAGTCGATAGTATAGAGATTATCATAAGGTCGTTTAAGAAAGTTTTGCAGCGCAGCTATCTGGCACGGAGTAGAACAAGCCAAGACTGTTTTCCCGTCTTTTAATAATTTCTCAATGTCTTTATAAAGTGTATGAGGGTCATTTTGAAGATATTTTGAGCTTCTGATACGAGATAAATCGTTTATGTCGTTAGTGAGTAAAGACCTCAGATTGAATTCATCATCAAAGACAGCACCGGCAACCCATCCGCCTTGATTTAATACTTGTTCTGCCAGTACTGAGAACATCCCTCCACTCGTACTGTCAATTCTCACGGCATCTTCATTGACATATCCGCCAAATACTTTGGGTGAATCCCGGTTTACCTCTTTCTTATCAAGATGTAATTGAGGGCATACTTTTTCACACAATTTGCAGTTAATGCATTTTTGTATGTCGACCTTTGGATATTTGAATCCTTCAATGTCATTGTGCCATGATATGCAATCCACAGGACAGATTTCTACACAGGCCCTGCATCCACAGCAGTCAATTTTATTTTTAATATCAATCATATTAATTCGCTTGTTATTTGGTTATCGCTTTTTTGATTTTAGATAAGAGGCGTTTTTCTTTGTCGCTCAAATACCGATGGACACAATATCTTATCTTTTGAATAAGCGATGCGTTGTGCAGGTAATCTTTAAAATAAATTCCATTTTGATGTTTATTCAGAAGCCTATCACACAATGCGTCATAACAATAATCTATTCCACTTAAATAATTGTGAGTTTTATAATGATTTACGGTCATCAGTATTCCTTCTTTTAATGATATAGTTGTCTTAAATTCCGGAACTGCATTTTTAATTTTTGTATTGTCAAATACTGCATCCAAATTTCGATCCCCTTTGAAAAAATCTCTTTCTGTGGTAAATACATCAATAATTTCTTGAACTGGAATATTAATGATGTTTTTGTTTTGCATTTCTAATACTTCATAAAGAGTTTCAACCATGGTTTTCCACGAATATGTTTCATCGCCTACGATATTGAAATCTTCGTCGTATGCCAACGGATTTAGAAATAAACCACAGAATGCGACCGCGAAATCTCGGGTATGAGTAAGATTACAAACGGGTATGTGACCATTTTCATTCCAATAAAACATCGGCTTTCCAGAGAGGATGCGTGCAATTATTGTACCGTGATAACGTGCGGCAGGTGCGATGCCATATGGTATTCGTGTATCTCCATAGGTGATGTATGGACGTACGATTGTATATTTAAATTTCCAATTAAGAGATTTAAGGAGTTTCTCGCACTCATATTTACTTATTCCATAAGGAAGATTCGTGTTTGGTTGAACACTATTTTCTTTTATTGGAAAATCTGTACTGTCTCTACGGTATGAACAAGCCGATGATACGAAAATGTACTGCGTACAAATATCTTGAATAATATCAATGGTAGATTTGAGTTGTTCAGGCGTATAAGATAAGAAATCTGCAACAACATCAAATTTATAGTTAGATAATTCTTTTTTACATGATATTGTATCACGTATATTTCCAATAATCAGATGAGATTCAGCCGGGATATCTTCCACATGGGTGCCTCTATTGAGTAAAAATACCTCATGTTTTTGTTTAATGGCGAGTTTTACGATGTCAGTGCTTAACACACCTGTGCCACCAATAAATAATATTTTCATTGTGGGTTGAAGATTCGTGTTTTAATAGTTTTGATTATTGTTTTCCTGATATCCGAATCTATTCCAATTAAATAGATTGACAAAGAGACAGAAATGAAACTTACTATTCCGATAAGTATATAATCCCAAAAACTTTCATTTAAACTATACACTGATATAATAGGGAGTGGTAGTGCGCACAATGAGACTTTAATACACGGGAGAATTACTGAACGGATGTCTTTCCATGTATAATTCACTAATTTTATAATTAAAATTGGTTTCACTATGAATGCAATTATTGCGAATGTAACCACAGCTGCCCATGATAGAGCTAATGGGGAGAATCCAAGTTTAAACAGGATAAATACAATAGGAAACATAATAAACAAAAAGAGAGGTGATAGTAAAGCATTTTGTTTTAGTTGTCCTTTCGCATATAAAGCTGTGTAAAATGAATTATCAAAGACTTGTATCAAACTTTGAATGAGGACAAGCTGTAAAAATGGAACAGTATATTCGGGTACTTCTTTTAGCCATAATGAGAGAATAGGTTTTGCCAATAATCCTAAAGGAAGACAAAGAAGCAACATCAAATAATAAGAGTATTTTGTGGAATTTAAAAGGAGATGGCGTGATTTTTCTTGTTCACCTGCCGCATATAGTTTGACGATTTGCGGATTAACCGCTGTTCTAAAATTATTCACAAACTGATTAACCGCATTGTTTACTTGTAGTGAAATAGTCCTTGCGGTAACTACAGCAGGCGAAAAGAAAATATTTAAAAGTATAAGTATTCCTTGATTATTAAGTGCTATACCGGAAGAACTGAACAAGCTCCATCCGGAGAAAGAGGCGATTTCTTTAAATTTCTTCCAGTCAATATAAAAACGATAGCTGCATTCTTTGAAATTCTTAGTGCAATAAATCAAATACCACAAGAATAGAAGGAATTGTATACAAAAAAGTAGAAAGGCATAGAGCTCAAGTCGTGATGACTCACTGAATTTTAGCAAATAAACTATTCCGAGTTTGGTAAATGCTTCTGCAATTCCGATATATGCAAAAATATTCATTCTTTCGTGAGAAATGATATCTGCATTATAAGGGACGGTTATTACGGAAAATACGACAGTCATGATTGACCAATGGAAGGCAATGATAGCACTGTGTATCAATGCGGGAGGAATCTTGAGCTTATTGTGAATAAGCCAGAGACCTATGAGTTCCCCTAATACCGCGATTACTAAAGCTAAGAGGATGTGTACATTTACCGATGTGATAAAAGTTTTTGAAAGAGTATCTTCATTATTTCGACCGAGGTCAAATGTTATAAATCGTGATGTTCCCGTGCTAAGAGCCACATTCAGAAATGCGAGGAAACCAACAATACCACCAACAACCTGATAAATTCCATAATCAGTAATGCCTAATATTTCTAATATAACTCTTGAAGTGTATAGCGTCACTGACATAATAATCAGCATACGGATATACAAAAATAAAGTGTTTTTGGCTATTCGTTTGTTGGCAGAGGTGGTGTCAGTCATGAATCAAGAAGATATATTAGCGATGGTGAGGGCGGTGCGGGTGTAGGGGTTGAGGTCGGGGTGGGAGAGGAGGGAGCGGGCGATGGTGGCTTCGCGGGTGAGGAAGTCGGAAGAGGTGAGGTAGGGGGCACCGGCGGAGAGGAAGCGGTTGAGGGCGGAGAGGGTGGGGGTGTCCATCGTGTTGGTGTGGTCGAGGTAGCGGGCGTGGGAGTCGAAGAGACGGCGTTTGTAAGCTGCCTCGTTACGTGTTTCGAATGCCCAAAGGTCGGCGGATAAGAGCAGGGTGACGCGCTGGAGGGTGTCGTAGTCGCCGAGCGGGGTTATGCTGCTGCCGTCGCGGAACTGCTTATGCCAGCGGTCGAGGCAGACGCTTTCCCACCGGAGCGGTCGCCCGAAGAAGGCGCGGTTGCGACGGCGTATCTCTTGCGCGATGGTGTGTTGCAGCGTGTAGGCGTTTACGGTCGTGTCGCCGCGCATATATGAATCAAATGCATTGAGCTTGTGGCGGTTGAGGTAACCGCTGTCGGCGGGTGCATTGAATGCTATGCGGTGGATGAGGTCGTAATAGTCTAGTGCTGTGAGTGAGTCGCCCATGGTGAGCGAGCCGAGGTGACGCTCGACGTTGTTGACCCATGTTTTTGCCTGTCGGCGCAGCTCTGCTTTCTCTCTTGCGAGTGAGGCGGCAGGGAGAAATATCTGCAGACGGTTGGCGAGGGTGAATATCAGCGATGCGCTGCCTTCGATATCGGCGGCGCAGGTGAAGTCAACCTGCGAGATGTCAGGGAGTTGACAGGTCATGTGATTATGATGTGGTTCCGGCGCGGGTAATCCGGGCATCTACGCCGAAGTCCCATTTGAAGCCGTTTTGTGTACCGAATTTTATGCGGTAGATGATGTTTTCGGAGTGGTCGGACTCTATTTTTGCGATGTCGCCTGTCTGTCCGGGAATCATGCCGCCGACCACTACTATGCGGTCGCCTTCTTTGGGGGTGAAACCTCCGATGGGTGCCACCTCAAATTGGGGCGTGAACTGCCCGATTGCGAGCTGGAAGTTGCGGAAATCATTTTCCGGAATTGATGCGTATGCCGTGCCGGTTGTCGCTCCTGTGGTGTAACACCATGCGAGGTCGCCGATTTTGCAGAACATCGGGAATATGTCGGTTACGCGACAGTGAAAGAATACCACGTCGGCGATGACGGGGCGACGCTCGGCGATGATTTTTTTGCCGGTGCGGCGCACTATTTCGTCGCAGGGGTAGAACATCTCGGGTTGCTGCAGCTCATCTTTGAGATATTGAAACCGGGCGTGGAGGTCGTCAAATTTCACGGCGGGGCGCAGTCGCATGGCATACCATCGCATAGGGTTGGCGACAAAGAGGCGTGACACGGCTTCCCTGATGTCATCGCGGCTTTGCTGTGTCAAGTCGGTTTTTCGGCAGAGTGACAGTACCGGGATGCCTTTGGGTGCGTGGCCGAGCGCGGCTGTGATGTCGCCTCCTGTATATCCGCAGCTAAGCGCGGCGTATGCCCAGTATGTTTCGATTGTGTCGTTGATTGTGCCGAATATGGGGAGATTGCGGAGGTGCAGCAGGGAGAGCATCTGCTCGTTGACGTTGCGGTCGAGCTGGCGCGGAGTCTGCATAGACTGATGGAGATTGAACACATATCGGCGCTTTATCGCGATATTCCGCCGGATTATGTCGGTGGATTCGGCATTGTATTTCGGCGCGGCATCGCAGCGGAGCCGAGCCACGGCATAGATGTTCATGGCGCCGTTAAGCAGAGAAAAGAGGAGCATGTCGGTGGCGGTTGCCGTGTCGCCGTTCTGATAAGGGGCTGTGCGGGTGACATTTTCCATGCGCTTGAATTCGGCATCGGTTACAGCTACTGCCCATGATGTCGGCGGCAATGATTTAAGTTTCTCTTTCAGATGTTTAAAGAGACTGCTGTCGGCAAATAGCCCTTCATTTGCGGCTGCGTTATACATGCTCGCCACTATGTCGAAATAATGTGATGCCGTCTTGAAAGTCATGCCACGAAGACACATGTCGACAAGCCAATCATCAAGTAAGTTGTCGGAGATGTGTGCAGGGTCGACGCTGCGATTTGTCAGAAATGTCTCGAACGTAGCGAGTGCTTTATGATAAGACTGCCGTGTCGAAGAGTGTATCCCGTCAACGCGTGATTGGAAAAACTCAATTAAGTCGTGTGTGCTATGTCGCTCTGTCTCAGTCATCAATGATTTCTGTGACATTTAACTTTATGGAAAGTCAGGAGTGCTCTTACCGACCCCCTGATTCGTCGATATGCCTTGAATTCAGGGGTTTGCAAGATGTGGTGTTATGGCTCAGACCAACCATAAAGGTTTAGGAAGATCTCTGTTTAAATAGGCATCTCTACATAAGAGATTTGTTAAATCTGTATCTCCCTATAGTCCAGCGTATTGACTTGCCTTACCAAACCGTTTTGCTAAGCAATGGCACATTTATACTTACTTTAAAAGACGCTTTTGTCACTTTTATTAAGCTGTTTTCCGCTATGGTTCGGATTTTTTTCGTACTTTTGCACAAGATTAAGTATCTCTTATGTAGAGATTTGATAAATTCTGTGAATCTTAAAAATCCAACTTAGAATTAAACTCGTTAGAGTAATGTGGTCACATATGATTTGCGTGATTTCAATTCCTGATTCCGAGTTTATGACAGTGCCTCATGAGAGGCAAATCTTCCATAGATTTATTTTTTAACATATTATCTTGTGTTTTTTACTGTTTTTACGAAAAAGTTTCTTAACTTTGCGATTGCTGCTTTCCTAAGAGGTTAGATGATGCACACACAAATAATAGTAAATTTACATATATGACACTATTTAATCATCTTATTATAAATGTCAATATGATTATTTCGCCCGGCAGAGTGAACAATTCGCTTCGCTCGGCGGTTGGATGTTTACAGATAGATTTGTCATTATGAATGATGATTGTGTCTAATTAAAAATGTTTGATTTGAAAAATTCAACCGATATCTTTATGAAGAGAATTTCAATTATTTTAGTAGGCATGGTCTATATGCTGCCCGGTGTATTGGCTGTGCTTAATCACACACACGCAATTGAGGCTTTTAAGGCGGAGACGCCTCAAGTGACTGAATCCCAGTATGCAGCTGCCGATACGACGGTAGTACAGGATGGTAAATATCTTGTCATGTTGGAACCAGTAGTGAAAAAGTAGTGCTATCTGACAGTATCACAAAGGGCGGGACACATGATGTGTTCCGCCCTTTGTCATGATTGGTGAATGTTGTTCAGTGCCTGCAGCGACAAGTCGCGCTTTGTGCAAAACCGATGATTTTGCTCTCCATAGTTAGCGCGTCAAATTGTAATAGTTTGCCGATGAGAAGTCCATTGATACCTGTGATATATTTTATAGCTTCTGTCGCCTGGATTGCGCCGATGATACCTGCTATTGTTCCCAGCACACCGACAGGAGCGCCATTTTCCGGTATGCCGTCATTCATTCCAAACAGACAACGGTAGCATGGAGCACCCGGCACGTATGTGAATGTATGACCTTTCATACCGCATATCGCGCCATGAGAAAATGCTTTCTTTTCTTTGACGCAAAGGTCATTTATAAGATATTTTGTCCTGATGTTGTCGGTGGCGTCGATTATGAAGTCATAATCTTTTATCAATTCAACGCCATTGTCGGCGGTCAACCGGAATGGGTATGCATTCAACTTGACATCCGGATTAAGCAGCCCTAACTTTTCAGCTGCCGACGCGGTTTTCAATTTGCCGATCTCGGGGGTTGTATGAAGTATCTGTCGGTTTAGATTGCTTAGACTCACTGTGTCATCGTCGACCAGACCGATTGTGCCTACACCTGCAGCAGCAAGATAGAAAAGAGCCGGGGAGCCAAGCCCCCCGGTACCTATTACAAGTATTTTTGCCTTGCTGATTTTTTCCTGTCCCTCAAGACCTAATGTCGGCAACATTATCTGCCGGCAATAGCGCTCATTTTGTGGTTCAGTCATCTGACAGTCATATTATTTGCTTTCCGGAATATTGATTTTGCCAGGCTTCGCTGGCTGGTTGATGAGCCCACGGTTGCGGAGCAATGCCTCGGGAGTGGGCTTCCTTCCACGGAACTTTACATAAAGGTCCATCGGGTCGGCACTTCCTCCAGCCTCAAGCACATTCTCCTTAAATGACTTTGCCGTCGCCGGGTCAAAGATACCTTTCTCCTTGAATAGCTCAAATCCGTCGGCATCAAGTACTTCTGCCCAAAGGTAGGTATAATAGCCTGATGCATAACCGTCGCTTCCGAAGATATGCTTGAAGTAGGGGCTGCGGTAGCGGTACTGCACTTCTTTCGGCATATTGAGTTTGGCGGCAACTGCCTTTTCAAAGCCTTCCACGTCGATATTGGTCGTATCGGTGAGCTGACCCCATTGCAGGTCAAGAAGCGCCGCGCCCACAAGTTCTGTGGTTGTGAATCCCTGATTGTGCGTCGACGCTGCCTGTAGTTTCTCGATGAGAGAGTCGGGCATTGCCTTGCCGGTCTTATAATGGTGGGCAAACATCTTCAGCATTTCAGGCTCCATTGCCCAATGCTCGTGAATCTGTGACGGAAGTTCTACGAAATCACGGTCTACATTTGTACCTGCCTGGCTCTTGTATTTTGCGCGGCTGAGCATACCGTGGAGTCCGTGACCGAACTCATGGAACATGGTCTCTACCTCGTCAAGTGTAAGAAGAGAGGGGCTGTCGGCGGTAGGATGGGTGAAATTGCACACATTGAATATCACCGGTCGCTCAACCTTCTCATAATCGGAGCCTGACCCCTTGAACTCGCTCATCCATGCACCCTGACGCTTGCTCGCACGGGTGAAATAGTCGGTCATGAATACAGCGACATGATTGCCTGCCTCGTCTTTTACATCATACACAGTCACTTCCGGATCATATTTGGGCGCGTCAGGCATTTCCGTAAATGTCACTCCATAGAGGCGGCGAGCCATCTCGAACACTCCGTTGCGCACACTGTCGACGTGGAAATATTGGCGCACTTCGTCTTCGTCAAGATTATATTTATCCTTACGCACTTTTTCTGCATAATAGTAATAATCCCACGGCTCGATGGTGAAGGTGTTGCCTTCCTTGTTGCTCAATGCCTGCATTTCAGCCACTTCTTCACCTACACGCGCGATTGCCGGTTTCCATATCTGCATCAACAGCTCTTCGGCATTTTCGACATTTTTTGCCATTACGTTAGCTGTCATGTAAGCGGCGTAGTTGTCATATCCCAGCAGTTTTGCTTTCTCTACACGTGCCTTCAGTATTTCTGCTATCACAGGATAGTTGTTGTATTCACCCGATGATGCAAGGGTGGTGTAGCCTTTATACATTTTCTCACGCAAGTCGCGGTTGTCGGCATACTGAAGCAACGGAAGGCGGCTCGGCGCATGGAGTGTGAACACCCATTTGCCTTCTTTGCCGCGTGTCTTTGCCTCTTCTGCCGCTACAGCAATACTTGTGGCAGGAAGTCCGGAGAGCTGCGACTCGTCGTCGACAACAAGCTCAAACGCATTGGTGGCGTTTAACAGGTTTTTGTTGAACTTCTGATACAGGTCGGCGAGCTTGCCGTTGATGTTTTTGAGTTCCTCTTTTTTCGCATCGTCAAGCAGGGCACCGTTGCGTACAAAGCTTTCATAAGATTTTTCAATCATCAGCTTCTGCGCGGTGGTGTAGTTCATGTTGTCACGATTGTCGTACAGCTTCTTCACACGCTCAAAAAGTTTCGGGTTCATCGAAATCTCATCGGTATGTGCTGAGTAAAGCGGATAGAATTCCTCCCCGATTTTGGTCATTTCCGGAGTGGAATTAGACTCGTCAAGGTTAAAGAACACGTTGCATACCCGTTCAAGTATCGGCCCGCTGTGGTCAAGGGCGATAATCGTATTTTCCAGTGTCGGTTCTGCCGGATTGTTCACTATAGCCTCGACTGCTTCTTTCTGCTGTTCAATACCCGCTTTTAAAGCAGGGATGTAGTCGTCATACGTGATTTTGTCAAATGGAGGTATGTCATACGGGGTGTCATACTCGCTGATAAATGGATTCTGATGTTCTTTTTCCATTTTGCAAGATTGTGTTGCCGCTAAGCCTGTGACAAGCAATGTGGCTGCTGCGAATTTTAGAAAATGATGGTTCATTGGTATTTAAATGATATGATGTAATTGAATTTTATTCATCCGTGTTGTCATCCCACAGGAAAGTCGCAGAAACGGGATAGTGGTCGGAACTGCGTGATTTTCCACGCCATATCGACACGGCACGCAGGTCTCCGCGATAAAGTATCTGGTCGATATGGAAATAAAAGCGACTGGCATTATAGGTGATTGTCGGACCGAAAGCTGTCTGCGCATAAGCGTCTTTAAGACCGCAACTTCTGATTGTGCGGTAAGCATAACTGCCGGCGACATCGTTAAAATCGCCCATAAGCAATACATTTTTAATGCTCATGCTGTCAATAAATTGTTTTATATGTCGCGCTTGTTGTGCGCGTGTCTTAAAGGCACTAAGCAACTTCGGCATTACATCGCTCTTTACCTGCGACAACTCTTTGCGGGTAGGACGAAGCTCTTTATCGGTGAGTTCGCGATAAGCCTCCTTGTCATCGGGAGTAAGTCCTATTGACTGGAGGTGACAGTTGATGACGAGCAATTCGTGACCCTCTACGTCAAGGATATATGCGGCATATTTCCCCGTCCCCCAATCGGGTTGCGGAGTCGGAACCTGACGCGCCGGATATCTCGACAGCAGCATTTCGTTGGCGAGCTCAGGGGTGTCTATTATATAAGGATAGCGTTCGCGTATTGAGTCGCGCTGTGCGGGGCTCCCGATGCCATGTCTTTTACCGGTGATGTTATTTCCTTCTTGAAGACACACTATGTCGGCTTCAGAGGAGAGTATATTTGACAATGTGCGGTTGCCCCATTCGGGGTTGATTCCCTGATTGTCTTCAAAAGCATAGGTGTTGTAGGTCAAGACGCTGAATGTGCGTAACTCTTCAGCCGGCGAAAGTTTTACGCTTCTTGCATTCAAAGGGAAAAAATCAAGTAGCGGACCGGTGCCGAGCAATATGCCGGCTGCCGCAATCCACATGCTCTTGCGTAAGATGAAAAAGTCTGCCGCAAAAAGTATGACAGAGAGGAGCACCCAGGCGGGATAAAGCATGTTTGCTACCTGTGCTATTGCAAGCCGGTCGGGATTTATATAGCCACAGTAGGCGGACACTGCCGTCATTGCAGCAACGGCCACATTGATGGTAAGCCAAATGCTGCGGAATGTCGTTCTGCCTATGTGCAACACTTTGTTCATTTACTTTATTTTTCTGCTTATGTCAAATAATTTTTGCTTTTCTTCTTTGGTGAGAGCACCGTAGCCTGATTTTTTTACTTTGTCAAGTATCTCGTCAAGAGTCGATTCGTCAGCCGGACTCGTCCCTTTCTTGTTGTAGCGCTGTGACTGGCGCGGCGTTTTAGCCTGTTTGGTGGTGATACGGCGCCAAAGGTTGACAATGCTGTCAATCAATGCATTGAACGGTCGCGTGATGTCGACCCCTTTTTTCTGAGCCACAGCGTATAGGGCTCCTGTAAGAGCCCCCCCTATGTGAGCTACATGTCCGCCACCATTACTGCCGCCGATGCTGAACATGTCGATGGCGATAGTAATGACCGCCAGCCATTTAAGAGAAATTTCACCGATAAAGAGAAGCCCCATCTTATAATCGGGATGTCTTATCGCTGTTGCCGTGACGATGCCGATTACAGATGCCGATGACCCTATGAGAAGCCCGTACATGTTCATGAGATTGTAATATGCCATGAAGAGCAGTGCGCCCCCAAGTCCGCAATATATGTAGAGGGCAAGCATACGCTTTGATGTATCGGCAAGCAGGAAAATGATTCCAAACCAATAAAGCCACAGCATATTGAACAGGATATGGAAGAAATCATACTGCGCAAACATGTATGTTAACAGTGTCCACGGGCGGCGGAGCAATGCCGTCATGTCGGATGGCAGTTCCACTTCGGTGAGCACCGTGCCTGCATCAATGCCGGTAAACATCAATATGAGAGTGGTAAGGTGTAAGAGCACAAAGACGGTTACGTTGATGAAAATCAGTTTCACCAACATTGAACCTGTCATCCACTGATATTTCAGCTTGTCAATAATACCCATTCTTGTTGATTATTCCTTTATGTTTCCAGTAAAGTATCATGAATACACCGAATATCATTCCGCCGAGATGTGCGAAGTGGGCTATGCCGTCTTTTGCCGAACCGAGACCGAGAGCAAGTTCGATAAGACCGTAACCTATCACCATCCATTTTGCCTTGATTGGTACAGGCACGAACATGAGATATAGCGGGCGGTTGGGGAATATCATTCCGAAAGCGAGAAGCACTCCGTAGATTGCACCCGACGCACCGACTGTCACGAGCGCGTTTTCAATCGAAGAGCGCAGTGCCGAAAGTTGCGACGGGCTGACATAGTGATAAGCCTGCTCCATACTGAGATTGTTGGCATGAGCAAAATTGGCTATTGTCATCTCAAGATTGTCGTTGACAAACGAATTAATCATCATCGCCCAGGTCGCTTCCTGGATTATAGCTGCCCCGATACCACACGACAGGTAATAAAACAGAAACCGTTTTCCTCCAAGTACCCTTTCAAGTGTGATACCGAACATGAACAGGGTGAACATGTTGAAAAACAGGTGGGCTATCCCGTTGGTCGAATGAATGAACATATACGTGACAATCTGGGCGATATTGAAATCCGATGCCCCGATGTAATGAAGTCCGCCATATTCGGTGAAATTGGCTCCGATACTTCCCGGCATCAGCATCATTGCCAACCATACTATGAAATTGATAATGATGAGATTTTTTGTTACCGGAGGTATCGCGCTAAAAAATGAGCCGCTGTTTCGTATCATCTAATTCCTTGTTTGGTTATTTACTGGGTGCAAATTTACTCAAAATATCCCGTTATTTGCCGTGTCATATCTATTTTGAGCCTTTTTCACAAGAAAATTCGCATTTTTTTTAAGAAAAATACTTTTATTTAAAAATTTACATCTATATTTGTGACAATTAACACAACGTAAATCTATTTTTAAAAACACAGTTATGAACAAAACAGACCTCGTCAATGCAATTGCTGAAAAGGCAAACCTGACAAAAGTAGATGCTAAAAACGCCCTTGACGCTTGCCTTGAAGCTATTGCCGGCGCATTGGAAAACAATGACAAAGTAGCCCTTATCGGTTTCGGTACTTTCTCTGTCAGTGAAAAGGCAGCCCGTACCGGAATCAACCCCCGCACTAAAGAAACAATCAACATTCCGGCACGTAAAGTTGTTAAGTTTAAGCCGGGTGCCGAGATCTCTAATAAGCTCAATTAATCGGGAGCTCCTATTCATTTGTTAGAAATCTTCAAAACTTATCATGGCGCGATCGCCCCTATAAAAGCGGGCGGTCGTGTCATTGTTTAGAAAAGACTTATCATAATCATCAATTATAATCAATTTAGTTTATATTATGAAGACTATTAAGACTCTTTTATTGGCTATCGTCATGGTAGCAGGTATGTCTCTTCCGGCTGCCGCCCAGTTCCGTTTTGGTGTCCGCGCAGGTGTGGCTGTAAATGATTTACATCTGGATATGAAAACATTTGATGGGGATAATCGTGCAGGTTTTACCGGAGGTCTTATGGCTGAATTTACTGTGCCTGTTATTGGTGTCGGTCTTGATGCCTCTGTAATGTATGTACGTCGTACCGGAGAAGGTGTGGATGGAAAC
Organism: Bacteroidales bacterium; assembly: GCA_003150235.1. GTDB lineage: Bacteria > Bacteroidota > Bacteroidia > Bacteroidales > Muribaculaceae > Muribaculum. The sequence goes on along the minus strand of QAMW01000033.1, from coordinate 73,453 downwards.
GGCGATGCGTTTAAAAACAATCGTGATTATGTCGGTATTCCGATTAATTTGAAGTGGAAAATCAATGTACCTGTTGTAAGTCATATAATTACTCCGTTTATTACTACCGGACCTGAATTTGATTTCCTTTGTAGTAAAAGTGTTGTAAAAGACATGGAGAATAAAAAGTGTGATGTGTCGTGGAACTTTGGTCTTGGAGTTGAACTTCTCAAACATCTTCAAGTCGCTGCAAGCTATGGCTTTGGTATAAATGATGCTGTAAAATATGTTGATTCCGAAATGGGTAATGCCGGAGTAAAAGGAAATGACCGTTTCTGGACTATTACCGCAGCTTATCTATTCTAATAAAATGATATCATAAATAAGGACATGCACGTGGGTGCGTGTCCTTATGTTTTTATTATAATCGCTATAATCTTTTGACCATGAATCTGTTGAAAACTTCATTAATCACACTGTCGCTGCTTGCCGCGACTGGAGTAAATGCCGAAAATTATCCTTATCGTGATGACATGCTCTGGGTGACAACGCCCGACCATCCCGACTGGCTTTATGAAACAGGAGAAAATGCTGTCATCGACATTCAATTATACCGTTATGGAATACCGGTAGACACGCTTACCATAGATTACGCCATCGGCGATGACGAAATGCCTGCCGACACATCCGGAACTGTTTTTATCGAGAATGGTAAAGGGATACTTGATATAGGCACATTAACCGAGCCGGGTTTCCGTGATTTGCGTCTTTCTGCGATTATTGACGGCGCACGTACCTCCCATCATGTCAAGGTTGGCTTTTCACCGGAACGACTGGTTCCATACACTCAGCAGCCTGATGATTTCCTTGAATACTGGAGTGATGCGGTAGCGAAAGATAAAGAATTTCCGCTGACATACACTTCCGAGCCTGTCGAGAAATACTCTACCGATAAAATGTCATGTAGCCTTGTCAAACTTCAATTAAATCCTGAAGGTCGCGCCATGTACGGGTATCTGTTTATCCCCAAGGGTGACGGGAGGTATCCTGCGGTGCTTACTCCTCCGGGCGCCGGAGTAAAGACAATCAAGGAACCGATGCGTCATCGCTATTATGGTGAAGGAGGGGCGATACGTCTTGAAATTGAGATTCACGGACTTCACCCCGAACTTTCTGAAGAACAGTTTGCTGCCCACCGCAAAGAAATAGGGGAGTATCTGATGACCGGGGTCGAACATCCCGATTCATTCTATATGAAAGATGTATATCTCGGATGTCGCCGTTTTCTTGATCTTCTTACATCACTTCCTCAGTGGGACGGGAAAAATCTTTTTACCCAGGGGGGCAGTCAGGGAGGCGCACTTGCCATAACCACTGCAATGCTCGATTCGCGTGTCACGGGTTGTGCCGCAAATCATCCCGCACTCTCCGATATGTCACGCTATGTCAGCGGTCAAGCCGGTGGCTATCCTCATCATATCCGCAAAGACCCGTCGTTTGCCACTCCGGAATTGTTGCGTACCTATCAGTATTATGATGTGGTTAATTTCGCCCGTAATCTTAAATGCCCTGTAAGAATGACGTGGGGTTACAACGACAATACATGTCCGCCTTCGACAAGCTACATTGTCTATAATATCATACCATCGCCCAAGGAGTGTCTGCTCACTCCTGTAAATGAGCATTGGACATCGGAAGAAACCGAACGCGGTCACTACAGGTGGATAATGGAAAATCTGAAAAAATGACAGCTGTTATTGTATAAGCCCTATTGCCTCGCTGTGGCGCAGCAGGTCGCTGATCGCCTTTTTAGTGTCGGCGAGAGCAGGGTCTATGTTGACAAGCCCGGTGATTACGCGTAAGGCATGATAAGCGTCAGGAAGTGCGGGATCATCGGGATTGTCATTTCCTGTCGCATAATAATATTTATACATAAGGCTGCCTAAGCATGTTGTGATTGCCGATACATGGTCACGCGCCGCGGTGTTGTCGGCAGGACGCGTCGAATTAAGGGTCTGTTCGAGGATATTCCATGTCATGAGGCATAGTGACAGGAGTCCCGCGGGCTCGACTTTGTATGGCGCGGTATAGGCAAATGCCGTCATGCAAGCGGCGTATGCCTCCTGATGGCGTTGCATTGCCGTCATGACCGCGACATACGCACAAGTGGCGGCAACGAGTTCACACGCCTCGTTGTCGCCTTTGTGCTTTTGCCATTGACGGAAGATGTCGCCCAGCACTTCCTCCGCAAGCATTGACGCTTCGACGAGCTCGTTGCGTGACAAGGCTGAATATATGCCTGAAATTGCAGCGTTGACCGGACTTTCTTCCATGATGAATCTTATTTTTATTCCTGCACCTTTTTCAAGGAGCTTTTGATTGTGTCAAAAATTTCGTCTACCTTGCCGCTACCGGGGATGGCGTGGTATTTACCTTCGCTTTGGTAATATTCACGCAGTGGTGAGGTCTGGTTGTGATACACTTCGAGGCGGCGGTTAATGGTGTCGAGGTTGTCATCGCTGCGACCTGATTCCTGTCCGCGCTTGATAAGACGGTCGACAAGCTCTTTGTCGTCGACTTCAAGCCCTACTACCGCATGTACTTTGGAATTGCGGTCGGCAAGCATTTTCTTCAAAGCCTTTGCCTGCGGGATAGTGCGGGGAAATCCATCAAAAATAACGCCTTTGGAAGTTTCCGGGTTGTTGTCGAGTACATGGGCGAGTATATCAACCATAAGGTCGTCGGGTATGAGCTGCCCTTGTGAGATATAGGTTTCGGCGACTTTGCCGAGGTCGGTGCCGCGGGCGATATGGTCGCGGAGTACTTCCCCGGTGGAAATGTGATATAATCCGTATTCGTCAATCAGACGTTCACTTTGGGTGCCTTTTCCACTCCCGGGGGCACCGAAAATTACAATATTAAACATGACAAGAATTAAAAATATATTGAATAGATAATCTCAATTTTTAGTTGAGAAAAACATAGGTTCGGTTTCGGTTATTACTGCTTCAGCTGATATATGTCGCGTAGATTGCGGGCAAGTCCGTCGAGGTCGAGACCGAATCCGATTATGAATTTCGGTTCTATCGTGAATCCCACATAGTCCGGCGCAAGCTTGTGCTGCAGCGACTCCGGCTTCAGCAACAGGGTGGCTACCTTGATTGACGCCGGATTCTTTGCCCGGAGATCTTCGGTTAGCTTTTTGATGGTGGTACCCGTGTCAATGATATCCTCCACGATGATGATGTCACGTCCGGTGAGGTCTTCAGTAAGCCCCATGACCTCTTTCACCTTGCCTGATGTCGATGTCCCTTCATAGCTTTTAAGGCGGATGAAAGATATCTCGGCATCAATGTCTATCGACCGGAAGAGGTCGGCGGCAAACGGGAACGCACCTGTCAGCACACAGAGAAACAGAGGCCGTTTTCCGGCATAATCCTTGGTAATCTGTGCCGCTATTTCGTTGATACGGCACTGTATAGTTTCATGAGTGATATAAGGCTCAAATGTCAAGCCGTTGTAGGTCACTTTATCCATCGTTCTTTTTGTTTGCGCAAATTTACGTATTTTTTGCCATTTCTCGCCATATATTTTTGTAAATTTGTGGCTGGCTTCGCATGAACCATTTAAATATTCTTTATCGGAGATGAAAATATTTACTAACGACCAGATAAGAGCTATCGAGCAATATACAATAGAGAAAGAGGGGGTGTCGTCTAATGAACTCATCGAACGGGCTGCCGCTGCGATGACGGCGGAGATTACGGCAAGGTGGCGTCCCGACAAAAAGGTATGGGTATTTGCCGGTCACGGTAACAACGGTGCCGACGCGCTTGTCGTGGCGCGTATGCTTGTCGAACGTGGCTATACTGTTGAAACCTTGCTTTTCAATGTGTTCAATCGGTTGAGTGATGGATGTGCCTATGCGCGTAAACGTCTTCTCGACCTCGGTGATGTCAATTTTATTGAAGTTACAGGCGATTTCACTCCTCCGGTGATAACTCCCGGGGCTGTTGTCGTTGACGGACTTTTTGGATCCGGGCTGAGAGAGGCGCTTACCGGCGGATTCCGTTCGCTTGTCGATTATATCAATAATTCAAAGGCAAAGATTGTATCGATTGATGTGCCGTCAGGGCTTTTTGCCGAATGGAATGAAGATAATTTGCGCCGCAACATCATTCATGCCGACCTCACTCTTGCCGTACAGTTCCCGCGCCTTTCTTTCTTTATATCCGATAACGCCGAGTTCCTTGGCGAATGGAAGGTGCTTGACATAGGGCTGAGCTCAACAGAAATTAAAAATACCGTCACGCAATATTTCCTGCTTGAGAAGCATGACGCACGCAGATTGTTACGTCCACGCGGCGAGTTCACCTCAAAAGCCGATTATGGCTCGGCAATGATTGTAGGGGGCAGTTTCGGGATGCTCGGTGCGGCACAGCTTGCGGCTCGCGGCGCGTTACGTGCCGGGCTTGGAAAGCTGACAGTACATGTACCCCGATGCGGATTCACCGTTATGCAGACCTCTGTCCCCGAAGCTATGGTGCAGGTTGACCACAATGACAGCGGTATTACGGAGATTAATCTGCGTCATGAATATGATGCGATTGCTCTCGGTCCGGGCCTTGGAACGCATGACCTCACTGTCCGGGCCGTTGAGACTTTTGTCAACCATTCGACAAAACCGTTGCTTATCGATGCCGACGGGTTGAACTGCATCGCGCAGCGTCCCATGATACTTGACATGATACCGCCGATGTCGGTGATTACACCTCATGCCGGGGAATTTGACCGGTTGTTCGGTGAACATTTATCACATGAAGCGCGTATTGTCACTGCGATGCAGAAAGCTCAGACTTATAATATTGTGATACTCCTCAAAGGTCATTATACGACCATTGTACGCCCTGACCACCGCCTGTTCTTCACTGCAAGCGGAACTCCGGCTCTTGCCACTCCGGGAAGCGGTGACGTGCTTACGGGTATTATTACCGGGTTGCTTGCCCAGGGATATTCGCCCGATCTCGCCGCCACGCTTGGCGCGTACATTCATGGATATGCAGGTTCGCTTGCCGCTGAGATTCATGGCGAATATGGTGTTTTGGCATCGGATGTCGCTGATTGCGTAGGCATGGCGTTGCGCGATATAATGAGATAGAAATAACTACAGCAAATGATAAATTGCCGATTATGAAAAAAACTGTATTGATGCTTGCTTGCTCTGTGGCTTTTGCCTCGGCTGTCACTGCGCAGACAACCCAGAAATTCACTGCTACGAAAGCTAACGACTACGGGCTGGTCTACTCTTTGCCTGTAACCGTGCTTGATATTACCATTGAGGCTGAACGAGTAGTGAAGAAACCCGGTGAGTTTTATAAATATGCCAAAAAATACCTGAATGTGGATAATCCTGTTACTGAACCGTCAGAATCATGGTCGGTTAAACAGGTGGTTGTCAACGCGCGCGGTGTCGCTGACGATGACAAGCGTTATCTGATGGAATTCAAGGGCGGTTTCTCGCCGTTTCTTATAATGGATGAGAACAATCTTCCACTTGCGATTAATTATGAAGAGGTGGAGTTGCCGGAGTCGCCGGTACTTCCCGAACCGGTGAAACCGCTTCCTACGCCATTGGAGACTTCTGCGGCACGTCAGGTAGTGAACGAGGAAATGTTGCAAAGCCAGTCGTCGGCAAAACGCGCCGAACTTGCCGCCCAACGTATATATGAGTTGCGTCAGAGTCGCAACGACCTTATCACAGGTCAGGCTGACCAGATGCCTCCGGATGGCACGGCGATGCAGCTTGTCATGGATCAGATTACCGCACAGGAAGCCGCGCTTACCGCGATGTTTGTCGGTACGGAGCAACATTCCACGACCGTACGCACATTTACATACGTGCCGGGTGACGAGGTGAAGAATCATGTTATCGCACGAGTTTCGGCTCTGGATGGTATTGTTGATGCTTCCGACCTTTCCGGTGATCCGGTAATGTTGACGCTTGACATCACCTCCCGCGGTAAAATGCCGTTGAATGACAAGGGGGAGGAGAAAGAGTTTCCCAAGGGTGGTGTAGCCTATTGTATCCCCGGGACTGCGTCATTGGAGATTGATTATAATGGCAAGACATTCTGGGAAGGAAGCATTGATGCTGCACAGTATGGGATAACATTCGGGCTTGACCCCAAGATGTTTACCGATAAGAAAGCACCTGCTTATCTGCTGCTTAATCCTGTGACCGGAGCAATCAAAGAACTCGGCACTAAATAGAAATTTAGTTAAAATTTATTAAATATAGCTTCTGTGTTTGTAATTTTAAAATGCAGAAGCTATATTTGCGTCAACCTATCCGATGCCGATAAAACACATTCCGAATTACATTCCGAATAAGTTTTCCCGGTTGCCGGAGGGTGACTGGAAAAGTGATATTGATTTGTAAATAACGAAGCAACAACAAATAAGTGAATCATAGGTTTGAAATCCGGCGGCGCGAGAGCGTATCCGGATTTTCGTTTTATATGAATATATTTTGCTTCGGATATTGAAAATGTCAAAAACATTACCTATCTTTGGAAAAGTTAAAATTAACCAAGAAAACACGTTTGCCCATGAAATACGTTTCCTTGCCGGATAATGACGTGATGCCTCTTCCTTTTTATCTCACGATGGAGGAATATGTGGCTCGTCGCTTTCCTGATGAGCTTTTTTTCATGTGGCAGGTTAAGCCCACTGTAATATTTGGCAGAAACCAGCTCATAGACAATGAGGTGAATCTCTCTTATTGCCGTGATCACAACATCTCGTTTTATCGCCGAAAGAGCGGAGGCGGATGTGTATATGCCGATATGGACAATATTATGTTCAGTTACATTGTCTCAAGTGATAATGTGGTGACTACTTTCTCGGATTATACTGAAAGAGTGGCTTTGATGCTCCGGGAAATAGGCATTGACGCAAAAAGCAGTGGCAGAAATGATGTTACGATAGATGGCAAAAAAGTGTCGGGCAATGCGTTTTATCATATCCCCGGGCGAAGTATCGTGCATGGCACCATGCTATACGATACTGATATCGCCCACATGTCGGCAGCGATTTCTCCTTCAGGGGCTAAGCTCCGTTCCAAAGGAGTAGATTCGGTTAAAAGCCACATAACAGTGTTACGAGAGCATACAGATATGTCGCTTGACGAGTTTAAGCATCACGTACGGGCTTCGATGTGTGACGGTGAAATAGTCCTTGACGCTGCGGATATTGCAAAAATTGAAGAAATGTCGCGCCCTTATTTCACTGACAAATGGATTTATGGCAAGAATCCGCAATGCTCGCGCAGCCATTCATTGCGAGTGGAAGGCACGGGTGAATTTTGGGTGGAGATTGAATTGAAGGGTGACAGGATTACTGATCTCAATCTTGCCGGCGATTATTTCCCGGTGGGTGATATAGATAAGGAGATAATAGAGCCGTTGCGTGGTGTGATATATACCCGCGAGGCAGTGGAAAAGGCTCTGGACGGCATTGACCCCTCTAAAGTAATTGCTTCTCTAAAACGACAACAACTTTTAAATATTATAATACCTGATAATAATGGAAAATGAAAAAAGGACCTGCCTTTATGACAAGCATGTCGCTCTCGGGGCGCAGATGAGTCCTTTCGGCGGATTTGTGATGCCGATACAGTACAAAGGGATAGTGGAGGAACATAACGCAGTGCGTCATGGATGTGGTGTGTTTGATGTGTCCCACATGGGAGAAGTGTCGGTGACAGGTGCCGACGCCGAGAAATTTGTCAATCATATTTTTACCAATGATGTGACTGATGCTCCTGTGGGGAAATGCTTTTACGGCATGATGCTCAATCCTGCAGGAGGTGTGGTCGACGACCTTCTCGTATATAAGAGAGATGACGATGATTTTTTCCTTGTCATCAATGCCTCCAACATAGATAAAGATGTGGCGTGGATACGCTCATGTGCCGAAGGTTACGATGTGATGGTCGACAACATGAGTGACTGTTTCGGTGAACTTGCGGTGCAGGGTCCGCTTTCGGAAGAAGTCTTGACCGGTGTATTGGGGCTGGATTGCGCCGAACTCACATTCTATACATTCAAGCCCCTTGATATCAGCGGCGAGAGCGTGATTGTCAGTCGTACCGGATATACCGGAGAAGACGGTTTTGAGATATATGCATCGCCCGATTTGATAAACACGTTATGGGATAAACTTCTTTCCTCCGGAAAAGTGGAGCCTTGCGGACTCGGATGTCGCGATACCCTGCGTTTTGAGGTAGGGCTGCCCCTTTATGGCAATGAACTTGGCGATGACATATCACCGCTTGAAGCGGGACTCGGTGTTTTTGTCAAGCTTGACAAGGACGAGTTTATCGGCAAGGATGCGGTGATGGCACTCAAGCAGGATGGAGTGAAACGCAAACTTGTGGGCATTGAGCTGCTTGACCGTGCGATTCCGCGTCATGGCTACGAAGTGCTGAATGCCGACGGTGAACCTGTAGGCGTTGTCACCACCGGTTACCATGCCATATCGGTCGACAAGAGTATTGCGCTCGCCCTGGTCGAGGCGGCATATTCGGTGATTGACACCCCGCTTCAGGTGCGCATACGTCGCAAGACTTTTCCGGCAAAGGTTGTCAAGAAGAAATTTTACAAAAAGAGTTATAAAAATTAATACATATTACAATGAGCAAGATTTATTATTCCCCCAGTCATGAATATATCAGAGTAGAAGGCACATCAGGTTTTGTCGGCATCACCGACTATGCACAGAAACAGCTTGGCAATGTAGTGTATGTCGATTTACCTGAAGTTGACGACGATGTAACTGCCGGCGAGGATTTCGGCGCTATCGAGAGTGTAAAGGCGGCAAGCGATCTCATTTCCCCTGTCACCGGTAAGGTTGAGGAGGTGAATTTCGCCCTCGTCGACGAGCCGGGACTTATCAATAAGGATCCGATGGCTAATTGGATTATAAAGGTAAGCATTGACGATCCTGCCGAGCTTGACGCCCTTCTTGACGAGGCGGCATACGCTGAAATATGTCATTGATTCTTCAGGTGAGATCTTATAATTTCGGGTAGAATTATGCTACATCGTTATTTGCCTCATACGACTGAGGATATCACTGCCATGCTTGACAAGTGTGGCATGAAATCGCTTGACGAGCTGTATTCCGATGTCCCGGAACAACTGCTCCTGAAGCGTGACTACGACCTCCCCGATGAAATGAGTGAGAAGGAGGTGCGTGATTTTTTCCGGTCTCTCGCCGACAATAACCGCCGTTTGACCTGTTTTGCCGGTGCCGGTTATTATGACCACTATACGCCGGCTGTGGTGAAGTCGGTGTTGGCTCGGTCGGAATTTCTTACCGCCTACACGCCTTATCAGCCGGAAATATCGCAAGGTACGCTTCAATATATATTTGAATACCAGTCAATGATGGCGTCGCTTACGGGACTTGATGTGTCAAATGCCTCGATGTATGACGGTGCCACCGCCACAGCCGAGGCGATGCTCATGACTGTGGCTGCTTCACGCAATCGCAATCGTGTGCTGATATCCGACACGGTGCTTCCGCAGGTGAAGGCTGTTGTCGACACCTATGCGCGTTATCACGGGGTCAGGCTCGACTTGATTCCGGAATGTTACGGCGCAACTTCGCGCGAACATCTCGACGCAATGCTTGCCGAAGGCGACGTTGCGGGAGTGATTGTGGCTTCTCCAAATCGTTTCGGCATACTTGAGGATTTCTCGGGGGTAGCCGATGCGGTACATTCAGCCAAGGCTCTTTTGGTAATGAACTCGCCCGCTTCCGCTCTTGGAGTAATAAAGTCGCCGGGAGAGTGGGGTGCCGATATTGCTGCGGGTGATGCACAGTCGCTCGGAATGCCGCTTGATTTCGGAGGTCCGTATCTTGGCTATCTTTGCGCAACCAAGGCGCTCATGAGGAAGATGCCGGGTCGTATAGTCGGAGCAACTGTCGATGACCGCGGGCAACGCGTGTTTGTGCTCACCCTACAGGCACGTGAGCAGCATATACGCCGAGAGAAAGCCACAAGTAACATATGTTCCAATCAGGGGTTGATGGCTCTCTTTGTAAGCGTGTATCTGTCGTTGCTTGGTACCGGGGGGCTTAAAGAGGTAAACCGGATAGGATATGCCGGAGCGCACTATCTTGCCGAACGGCTTGCCTCTACGGGCAGGATGAGATTGACCTATCCGGGTACAAGTTTTCTCAATGAATTTGTAATGACCACTGTCGACAAAGTGGATGATATAATTGCTGCCGGAGTGGCTGAAGGGATTCTCCCCGGTGTAAAACTCGGTGACCATGAGATATTGATTGCCGTTACCGAGATGCAGTCGCGCGCCGACCTTGACCGTTATGTTGAGATTGTTTCATCGCTGTCGGGCGAAACCACAGATAATTAATTACGAAAGTCATTACTGTTATGAATAGAGAATACTACGGCAAACTGATTTTTGAGCTCTCACGAAAAGGGCGTGGGGGATATCGGTTGCCCTCAAACGGATGTACCGCGTCTATCGATGAGTTGCCGGAGGCTTTGCTTCGTGGGGATGCTCCGGAGCTGCCTGAGGTTGACGAACCGGCTGTCGTGCGCCACTATAATAATATGAGCACCAATAATTTTGGTGTGGATACAGGCTTCTATCCTCTCGGGTCATGCACAATGAAGTATAATCCCAAGATTAACGAGGAAATTGCCTCCGACACTGTGATTGCATCGCTTCATCCTTATCAGCCTGCATCAACCGTTCAAGGTGCGCTTGAACTTTATTATACGCTTCAGCAGATGCTTGCCGAGATTGGCGGCATGAGCGAGTTCACGCTTAATCCATACGCGGGTGCACACGGTGAGCTTACGGGATTGATGGTGATACGCGCTTATCATGCAGAACGGGGTGATGACAAGCGTGTAAAAGTAATTGTGCCTGATTCTGCTCACGGCACCAACCCCGCCAGTGCAGCTGTCGCCGGACTTAAGGTGGTGGAGGTGAAAAGCCGCGAGGATGGCACCGTGGATGTCGATGACCTGCGCCCTCTGCTTGATGACACTGTGGCGGCTGTGATGATGACCAATCCCAATACCCTCGGAATATTTGAACGCAACATCCCGGAAATAGCTTCTCTGGTGCATGATGCAGGAGCATTATTATATTATGACGGGGCAAATCTAAACCCGCTTGTCGGGGTGGCACGACCCGGCGACATGGGATTCGATGTCATGCACATAAATCTGCATAAGACCTTTTCAACCCCACATGGCGGGGGCGGTCCCGGTGCCGGTCCGGTCGGGGTACGCAAGGGTCTTGAACATCTGCTGCCCAATCCGCGTGTCGTAAAGAAAGATGACGGTACATTTGACATCGTTTATTCCGATGCGTCACTCGGTCAGGTTACCGGTACACTCGGTAATTTCGCTGTAGCGATGCGCGCGCTATGCTATATTCTGTCGCTTGGTAGGGGTGGACTGAAGATGGTCGGTCCTCTTGCCACGCTTAATGCCAACTATGTGAAAGAGTCGTTGCGTGACGATTATTTGCTCCCCGTCGACGTGGTGTGCAAGCATGAGTTTGTATTTGACGGTCTTGCCGATAAGTCTACAGGTGTCACTACGCTCAATGTGGCAAAACGCTTGCTCGATTACGGCTACCATGCCCCGACAATCTATTTCCCTCTGCTTTTCCATGAATCGCTCATGATAGAGCCTACTGAGACTGAAAGCAAGGAGACGCTTGATGATTTTATATCGGTCATGCACAAGATAGCGCGTGAGGCGGCAGAAACTCCGGAGTTGGTTAAAGATGCGCCCCATAATACGCCTGTGCGTCACCCCGATGATACTGCGGCTGCCCTGCATCCTGTGGTCACGTATAAAGAATTGAAGGAAAATGCACAAGAGTGAGATTATAGTCATAGGCTCCGGCCCGGGAGGCATGGAAGTTGCTTCCCGTGCCTTGAAGCAGGGGCGTTCCGTGACGGTGATAGAGCGTGACCGCCTCGGTGGCACGTGTCTTAACCGTGGATGTATCCCTACAAAGGCTTTGTGCCGCTCAGCCGAGATGATGCGCCTGGTTGGCTGTACTTCGGAATTTGGCGTGAGCGTCGGCTCGGTTTGTCTCGACTACACGAAAGCGGCTGAACGTAAGGATGCCGTTGTTGCGGCTCTGCGTGATAATGTGGCGCTGATGCTTTCCAATGCCGAAATAGTGACCGGTGAGGCGCGTTTTACTGCGTCTGATAGGGTTGAGGTAAACGGTGAGGTTTATACGGCACCGCGTATCGTGATAGCCACAGGTTCCCGACCTGCATCGCTCGATATTCCCGGTGCTGCTCTTGCGATAGACAGCGACAGGTTGTTGGCGTTGGAGAAGCTGCCTTCGTCAATAGCGATAATAGGAGGCGGAGTAATAGGCATGGAATTTGCCTGCATCCTTTCGGCTTTCGGCGTGGACGTGACAGTCATTGAATATTGCAAGGAGATTTTGCCAAACTTTGACCGCGATATAGCGAAACGTCTCCGTACCTCACTTAGTCGTGAGGGCATGCAGATAATCACGGGCGCGCAGGTCACGGAGATAACACCGGAAAAGCGTGTGGAATACATTGTAAAGGGAAAGCCGGCTTCCGTTGAGGTCGATGAAGTGCTGATGGCTGTCGGTCGTCGCCCGGTAATTCCCGAAGGTGCGGAACAAATAGGTATCTCCCTTAGCCGTGGTGCGATAGTTGTCGATGATACCTTTGCCACGTCTGTTTCCGGCGTGTATGCCATAGGCGATGTAAACGCCCGCATGATGCTTGCTCATGTGGCGTCGGCACAAGGTGCGACGGTCATGGGTGCTGATGTCAATCTTGGTGTCATGCCTGCTGTGGCATTTACTTCGCCGGAATGTGCGATGGTCGGTCTTGCCGAAGAGCAGTGCAAGGAAGCCGGGCTGAATTACAAGGTCACGAAATCGCTTTTCCGTGCAAATGGAAAGGCACAGGCGATGGGGGAGACTGACGGTCTGCTGAAACTTATAGTCGATGCCGACACCCGTCTTATTCTTGGATGCCATGTTTGTGGGGCACACGCCGCCGACCTGGTTCAGGAAGCGGCACTTGCCATGTCATCGGCACTTCCTGTCGATGCGATTGCCTCAACTATCCATGCCCATCCATCGCTTTCCGAGATTCTCCATTCAGCCACTTGTCCATAATACATAAATTCAAATTTTATATCACGGAAGCCCTGTTAACTAATTTTTGCGATTAGTTGACGGGGCTTTCTTGGGGATTATATAATTTTGCAGACAGAAAAGGTTGCCTTGACGGCATTAATAGGGAACCGGGTGAGAATCCCGGACAGTCCCGCTGCTGTATGTTCTATCGCAGGATGGTGAGAAATATCCACTGAATGAATTGATGTTTGGGAAGGATTTACCACTCCGGAACAAGTCAGAAGACCTGCCTTTTCTTAAAGGTCGTGTAATTCTCGTGGGTTAGATGCACGATACGAAAATATTTTTCAATTGACAAACAGTAATTTGTCATGAAAAAAACTTTTCATAATTTTACTTCGGCGTTGAGTCACGCCGAGATAATTGGCAGTTTTTTACTGCCTGAACGATTGAAGGAAGCGAAAGCGCAGCATGTTTCCGGAAATATTGACAGTCAACAGCTGCGCATAATCGAGGATGAATGTGTCACCGGGCTTGTCCAGCAGCAGAAAGCTGCAGGTCTTACCGTGATTACTGACGGGGAATACCGTCGTAGTCATTGGGCTAATGATTTCTTTTACGGGCTTGAGGGTATAGAAAAGGTGACAATCACCGAGGGGCATCTGTATCAGCCGCAGGAGGTGATGTGCGACCTCGCGTTGCTCTCCGGGAAAGTGCGTTACAATCCCGCTCATCCCTTTTTCAGCCATTTTGAGTTTGTAAGCAGAATAGCCGGTGACAGTAAGGTGAAGCAGACAGTGCCCGCACCTTCTCAGCTGTTTATGACCCTAAAGTCCCACAATGGCAATATATTGCATTACTATGGCTCTGACGATGATTTGATTCATGATATTGTCGATGCCTACGTGATGACGTTGAACCGTTTTTATGAGCTTGGATGCCGCCACATACAGTTTGATGACAACTGCTGGGGCAGATTTTGTGATCCTGATTCTCTTGACCGTCTGATTGTCGATGGTGAGGATGTCACGGCTGTCATAGGTCGGCTTGTTGATATTAACAACCGGGTCATTGATGCGCTTCCGGGTGATATGTTTGTGGCTTGCCACATTTGTCGCGGAAATCACCATACGGCATGGAGTCCTGCCGGTGATTACGAGTTTGTTGCGCCGGCGTTGTTTGCCGGGTTGCATGTCGACCGTTTTCTTGTCGAGTTTGATATAACTCTTGACAACAACTTTGCCCCGTTACGGTATATACCTGCCGGTACCGAAGTGGTGCTTGGTCTTCTCGCCTCGCATTATCCTCAGATGGAAAGTCCGCAGATGCTTGCCGAAAGCATAGCGGAGGCATCAAGATATGTAGATTGCGACAAACTTGGCATAAGTCCGCGATGTGGATTTCACAGCGACGAGGCTTTGGCACTTACCTGGCAGTCGCAATGGGATAAGATAAGGCTTCTGCTTGATGTTGCCGGTGCGTTATGGAAAGAGCCTGTCGCTGTCACCGTCTGACAGGCTATGTCATCCGTCCTTCGTCGTTGTAGGAGTAGTATGACGACGGGGTTATTATAAGGTGGTCGAGCACTCTGATGTCAAGTAGCTCGCCACCGTTTTTTATTCGTTGGGTGAGCATGTCGTCTTCCCGGCTTGGGCGGCAAGTGCCCGACGGGTGATTATGTACTAAGATTATTCCCGCGACTACATCGCCATACTCCAATACTCTCTTGAAAAGTAGTTTTGTGTCTACGACCGTACCGGCACTTCCTCCTTGGCTTAGCCGCATGGTGTCTATCACAAGATTGGCACGACTGAGCAAAACAATCCAGAACTCTTCATGATTGAGTAACTGTAGCTTGGAGCGCATCATGTCGTAGACCGACTGACTTCCGGTGATTCTTATGCGCTCGGTCGGTGTTTCAGCCTGACAGCGCATACCAAGTTCGATTGCGGCTGCGAGTGATATGGCTTTCGCGGGTCCTATTCCCGGATTTTCCTTTACAATCTCGCGGATGCCCTTACGGGCGATATCCGACAACCTGCCGTTGTTGCGCGCAAGCAATTCCTGACTCATGGTGAGCACTGACTTGCCTTTGATGCCATTGCCAAATATGATGGCTATTAACTCGGCATTGCTCAGTGAGTTTATGCCGTTGCGCAACGCCTTTTCACGTGGGCGGTCGTCGGCGGCAAGGTCTTCTATGAGTATGTAATCGCGCATGGTAAGGACAGATTGAGGTTAACCTCCGTAAAGATATAAAAATAATCTAACAAAATCAAATCTGTTCCTCACACAAATTGTCTATACTTACTCTATTTTTACTTATTGAACATTTTCTTGACAAGTGTATATAGCTTTGGCTTCCTGCCGCTATTCCTCGATTGGTTCTTGCTTGACAACTGGGTATTCTTCCCATACTTGTATATGTCCTTACTATTCAAATAAATTATTTTTAGTTAAAATGTTTCCCGATATGGAACAATTAGGTATCTTTGTAGCATTATAAATAATAATTATGGACATCCCCTTATTTCAATTGCTTTTATTAGAAGCAGCGAGAGACTTCCTTAAGACCCTCCCTATACAAGCTCGGAATAAGATATATTACAATATCAAGAAAGTGCAAGGAGGTGTCAGGGATAATGAGTTATTCAAGAAATTGGAGAACTCTGAAATATGGGAATTCCGTACCTTATACCAAGGAACAGCCTATAGGCTCTTTTCCTTTTGGGATAAGGATTCCGGGACGCTTGTAGTAGCGACCCACGGAATAGTAAAGAAAACTCAAAAAACGCCCTCTAAGGAGATAGCCCGAGCCGAGGAGATGAGGCGTAAATACTTCGAGGCAAAAAATAGTCAATGACATGAAACAAATAGGCGATATGAAACTATACTCTTTTGACGAGGTATTAGACGAGGACTTAGGGAAAGTAGGTACTCCGTGGAGAGACGCTTTTGAGGCTGATGTAGAGGCGGAGATACGCGCCTATCATATTGGCGAGGCTATTAAACAGGCTCGAAAGGAAAAGAACCTCACACAGGAGCAATTAGGAAAACTGATGGGGGTGCAAAGAGCACAGATTTCCAAAATAGAAAGCGGAAAAAATCTTAACTTTTCGACTATTGCCCGGGCTTTCAAAGCGATGGGGATTCCCGCTAATTTAGCTTTTGGAGGTGTGTCTTTGTCTCTTTGGTAATCCCCTCATGCAGCTGCGCCTTTGCATAAATCTATGCCGTTGCTATGTCTTGGTTACAATGAAAGGCTCGTAAGTACCTGTGGGGTAGGGGTATAAGAAAAGCGGCGTGGAAGCCGCTCTGTATGCCCGTGGGGAGTCGAACCCCAATCGACGGAACCGGAATCCGTAATTCTATCCATTGAACTACGGGCACATTTCTGGATGATTCGTGTGCAAAAGTACAAAGTTTTTTGTAGTTTTGCAAATGTAAGTATAGGAACAATCATAAATGAATGTAAAAATAGATGCTACCTGGCGCGATGAGCTTGCTGCGGAATGGGAGAAGCCCTATTTCGTGACGTTGACCGATTTTGTGCGTCGGCAATATAGCGACAGGACTCATCCGGTATATCCCCCTGCAGCTAAGATATTTGCTGCATTTGATGAGTGTCCTTTCGATAAGGTCAAAGTGGTGATTTTAGGTCAGGACCCTTATCATGGTCCCGGACAGGCAAACGGACTGTGCTTTTCGGTAGGTGCCGGTGTGCCGTTGCCTCCGTCACTGATAAATATATTCAAGGAGGTGCAGGATGACCTCGGACTTGACGCGTGTCCTACTGACGGCGACCTTTCCCGTTGGGCTCGTCAGGGTGTGTTGTTACTTAACTCGACTCTTACCGTGCAGGCACATCAGGCAGGCTCCCATCAGGGTAGAGGCTGGGAGACATTTACCGATGAAGTGATTATGCGTCTGAATAATGACCGCGAACATCTTGTGTTTATCCTGTGGGGTTCCTATGCAATAAAGAAGGGGGCGTTTATTGACCGTAGCCGTCATTGCGTGATTACCTCGCCTCATCCTTCGCCTCTCTCCGTTTATCGCGGCTTTTTCGGCTCAAAACCGTTCAGCCGTGCAAACGCTTACTTGAAAGAACATAACGAAACACCGATTGACTGGCGATGAAAAACAGTGTGACACTTGAATCGCGCATTGAACGTGCGCGGCAGTTGCGAAAAGAGGGACATACCTGCTCTCAGTGTGTATATATGGTATTTGATGACATACACGGTCTTTCTCCGGAAAAAGCCGCAGCCGTGTCGTGCGGTCTTGGAGGCGGAGTCGGAGGACAGCATAATGTGTGCGGCACTGTGTCGGCTCTTTCCCTTGTGGCGGGGGATTTGATATATGACAATAATCCAAAAAGCAAGATTCCCGTGTATTCGTTTATAAAGAGCTGCTGCGCGGAGTTTGCCGCCCGGAACGGCTCGATTGTATGCGCCGAACTCCTCGCCGACACTCCACGCCGCAAGCCTTGCATGGAATATATCGTGGATTCAATCACCATACTTCACCGTCACATTGATGAAGAGTAGACTGTTGCTGTTTTTTTCATG
Organism: Bacteroidales bacterium; assembly: GCA_003150235.1. Classification (GTDB taxonomy): domain Bacteria; phylum Bacteroidota; class Bacteroidia; order Bacteroidales; family Muribaculaceae; genus Muribaculum. The sequence goes on along the minus strand of QAMW01000033.1, from coordinate 55,710 downwards.
CCTTTTCTGCGTAATAAGCGCTTTTTCCGAGGATACGCAAAACGGTATCTTTGACCCCGGCTTCCGTACCTTGGAGGTAAAGGTCGAGGGCTATGAGATGCAGCAGCCTATATTGATACTTGGAAGCAACGACCGCATAGTTATCAGTTTTGATGAATTGGCAAGCGAACGCAGCTATCTGCGTTATTCGCTTGTTCATTGTGATGCTCTTTGGCGACCGTCAGGTCTTGTTGAAAGCGAGTTTTTAGATGGGTTTAATCAGGGAGATGTCGAGGATTACGAGTATTCCGACGCCACAACTGTCAATTACGTGCATTATCGCATCGTGTTGCCTAACGAGCAGATGCGTTTCACCGTTTCCGGCAATTATCTCTTGCGTGTCTACCGCGAAGATAATCCCGACAAGGCATTGCTTCAGGCGCGGTTCTCGGTAAATGAGAATGTCGTGAAAATAGCCGGTGAGGCGACATCGCGCACTGATATCGATTATAATGACCGTCACCAGCAACTGAACTTTATGGTTGACGTCGACCGCGAGCCGATACATAATATCTACACCGACCTGAAAGTTGTCATCACCCAGAATGGCAGGGATGACAACCGGCAGATGATAACAGCACCTCAGCGGGTGTCGGGCACAACGGCATATTATGAGCATCTGCGCAATCTGATATATCCCGCCGGCAACGAATATCGCCGCTTCGAGACGGTATCGGTCAACTATCCGGGAATGAATGTCGCAGAGATTGTGTATGCCGACCCGTTCTATCATCTCAGGCTCTATGACGACGTGCCGCGTGTCAACACGCAGTTTGTCTACGACATGACCCAGAACGGACGATTCAAAATACGCGAATACAACTCCGATTACAGTGATGTGGCGGCTGATTACGTGGTGGTGCATTTCAAACTCAATACACCGCCCATGACGGGTTATGACATCTTTATCGACGGTGATCTCACCAACCGTCGCTTTAATCCTGAAAGCCGCATGCACTATGATTATACCGACAATTCCTATAAGGCATCCATGCTGTTAAAGCAGGGTTCTTATAATTATCAGTATCTTGCCGTCCCGGCTGGAACAATGACCGGTATGACCGGAATAGTGGAGGGCGATTTTTATCCTACGGTCAATGAATATCTGATACAGGTGTATTACCGTGAACCGGGTGGTCGGTATGACCGTCTACTCGGCACCACTGTATTATTTTCAGGTAAATAAATGGAAACGGAAGAAATTATGTTACAGATACAGGATGCGCTCGTGTCGCTTGACCTTATCGAGCGCTTTTTTTGCTGCGATTTAGACAAATGTCTTGGCGAATGTTGCATCGAAGGCGATGCGGGGGCACCCATCACCCGTGAGGAGTATGACAAGTTGAAAGAGATACTCCCTGTAGTGTACGATGATCTTACACCGGCGGCGCAACGAGAGATTGACGAGCACGGAGTAGGGTATATCGACGAGGAAGGCGACCTTGTTACCTCCATTGTCGACGGCAGGAACTGTGTATTTACCTGCTACGAGCCGGGAGGCATGTGCCACTGTGCCATCGAAAAGGCTTATCGGGAAGGAAGGATAGCCGATTTCAGGAAGCCCGCGTCATGTTATCTGTACCCTGTTAGGCTTACCAAATATCCCTCATTTACGGCTGTCAATTATCACCGCTGGAAAATATGCAAGGCTGCCGAGATACTCGGAAAAAAAGAGGGCATAAGGCTTTATCAATTCCTTAAGGACCCTCTTACAAGTTATTTCGGCAAAGAATGGTACGACGAGCTTGTCACGGCATGTGAGGCGTACCTCGAGCAATACGGCGATACTAATCAGTGAGGCGTAGCATAAAATTCGAGCAGACGGGTGCGCAGTATCAGCTCGTAGCCTGCCTGTATGCGCTCTGCGGTTGCCCTTAGTGCTTTTGTCTTGCTTTGCTCATATTCGCTCGGTGTCGCTCTTCCGAGGTTATATTTCTCCCTCATTGCTTCGAACGCTTTTTGTGCTGCATCTTCCGCCACTTCACTTGCCTTCAGCTTATGTCGGGCACCATCAGCCTGGTAATACGCCTGCTGGATTGACTTGAAAAGCCGCTGGCATGCATCATCGTATTGAAGGCGCGCGGTCACACTCTGTACTTTTGCCCGGTTTACCGAATTGCGTGTATTAAGTGCGTCAAATATCGGTATGTTCAGTGAAAATCCGAAATAGGTGCTGTAATTGTTTTTCATCTGTTTGCCAAACGGGTCATTGGGCATACCTGATATCTTGTAGTAGGAACTTCCGAGACCGGCGTTGAAATTTACAGTGGGTATGTAGCCGGTCTTGGCAAGCGAAATGTTTTTATCTGAAGCGATGATACCGTTACGTGCCGCAAGTATTGTATGATTATGCTGCAACGCCGCGTCGTAAACATCTTCAGGCGTCAATGTAAGAAGTGAAGAGTCGTCATCAAGCGGGCTTACGTCGAAACCGTCGATGTCGTCAAGTTCAAGGAGTTGTGCAAGATCCACAAGGGCGAGGCGTATGTCGTTTGCGGTCTGTGTCCGGTTCAGCTCATCCTGGGCGAGCTGTGACTTCGCTTCAAGCATGTCGATTTCCGGTATTTTACCGGCTTCGAGCAGTGCCGAGCGTCGTTCAAGCTCGTATTCCGACAGTTCGACCTGCCCTATCGCCACTTCATTAAGCTCCTTGCAGTAGAGCACCTGAAGGTATGCAGTGATTACATTGAGCGAGATGTCCTCTTTTGCCGCTTCATATTGCTCGGTGACTGTGGCGAGATTTGCCTTGGCATACGCTACCTGACGCGTTGTCGACAGACCTGAGAATATGGGCAGATTGAAAGATGCGCCCCATTGGAAATTGGATGTGTTGCGGTCGGCATACGTGTTCTCGGCTGTAAGTCCACGCCCGATGTTCCATGACTGCCCGGCATTAGCCGAGAGAGTCGGAAGATAGCGTGATTTAGCGTCGGTGACATTTTGCTGCGAGGATGCGACATCGTTTTGCCGCGACTTGATTGTGATATTATTTTCTACGGCATAGCTTATACACCGGTCGAGATCCCAGGTCTCGGCAATAGCGGGGAACGTGCCCAATAACAGTGCCGGATATAATAACAGATGCTTCATGACAGTCGTAAAATGGATTTATCAATCATTTTTCTCATTACCTCTGAGGCGCGTGGTCTTGTCAATACCCGACTTTACCTCTATGTTGATGCCGTCGGATAGTCCGGTGACAATGCTGCGGCGCTCAAACTGCTGTGCCGGTTCTTCGGCGGTCAGGCAATATACAAATGTGCTGTCGCCTGCCCACTCGATGACTCCTTCCGGGATGGTAAGCACACTGTCGGCATGATTCAGGCGTATTGAGGCATTCGCACTGTAGCCTGCGCGCAACTGCACTGTGTCGGGCACTTCGATTGCAGCTTTGAGCTCAAATGTGTTTGAGCCGTTTTCCTCCGTGCTTTTCGGGGCGATGTATTCAATCACTGCGTTGGGCGATACTCCGGGAAGCGCTCCGATAGATATTGTGGTGGTCATGCCGGGCTGGAGCAATCCCACTTCGGTTTCATCTACCTTACCCTTGAATATAAGATTGGTCATGTCGGCAATTTTTGCCACCGTGGTTCCATCGTTCATTGTGTTTGCCTGGATTACGGAAGTACCTACCTTGACAGGCACTTCAAGGATAAGACCGTCGATTGTGGCACGTACAAGGGTGTTACTCTGTTGGGCGTTGCTTGTCGAGATACCGTCTCTTACGATTGAGAGCGCATCGACAGCCGATTCATATTCGGCGCGCGCTTTGTCAAGTGTGACACCTGACTGCTCATATTCTTCACGACTTACAAACTTTTTGTCGTAAAGCGACTTTGTGCGATCGTGTTCGATTTGTGCCTGATTCATCGAAATTCGTGCCACTTCCACGCGGTTTTGTGCCGATGACAGTTGCGACTCCTCGGGAATCACTTTGATTTTGGCAATGATGTCGCCCTCTTTTACAAGGTCGCCCGGCTCGACATTTATTTCCGAGATAATACCTGAAATCTGAGGCTTGATCTCGATTTCATCTCTCGGCTCGATTTTGCCGGTAAGTACTGTGCGACGCTCGATGTTGCCTATCTCCGGTGTCACAATCTCATAAACTGTGGTCTTTGACCTCGAATTGTAGAACAGATAGACAAATGTGCCTAAAAACAACAGGGCTACAAGAGTCCAGATTAAAATGCGAATTACCTTTTTCATTATTGTGATGAAGTTTTGTTTATTTATCGTTAAGAGCCTCTATGGGTTTTATTCTCATTGCTTTGATTGCGGGTACGATACCGGCCGCCGAGCCCAGGGTCAGGAATACGACAAGTATGGTCATCGCGTTCATGAAAGTGAGCTGGAATCCGGGCGTATTGCCGTCTTCGGTTGTCATTATCGCAACAATATGGAGCACTATCACGGCAAAACATATACCTGCGATACCTGCCACAGTTGTCAGCACGATACTTTCTGAAAGAATCTGCATGATTATGTCGCGCGGTTTGGCGCCTATGGCGCGTCTTACACCTATCTCCTGGGTGCGCTCCTTGACAATAATCCACATTATGTTACCAACTCCGATTATTCCCGCGAGAAGCGACCCGAAGCCTACAAACAGAACAAGGATGTCGACACCGCTGAACACATTCTCCACCATTGCAAATTCCTCCGAGACATCCCAGAATTCTATTGCCTGGGTATCTTCGGGATGGATAGGATGGCTTGCCCTGATGATGCGCTCTATTCGCGGACGGATGGATGTGGGGGTTGTCCCGTTTTTGCATGAAAGGATTACCATGCCCACATTCTGCCCTATGTTATAGGCGCGCTGCATAGTGGAGTGGGGCACGAGTACCATCTCGTCAATTTTACCGTTGATGTTTATTTCGGAAGTCTGTCCGGCAACTCCGACAACACGATAATAGATGTTGTCGAGTGCAACGAATTTTCCTATCGGAGAACCTGTGCCGAACAGTTCTGCCGCAACCCGTTTGCCGAGTACACAAACCTTACGGTCATTGCTGCCGTCGGAGTCGTTGATAAACCTGCCCTCATATATGACAGGCTTGTTGATAAGAGGATATTGGCTCTCGATGCCTTGTATCTGGGTGGCATAGCTCTTGTCGCCATGGATAGCCGTGGTCGAATAGGTAGTGACTGCCGATGACGCGCTTATCTCCGGAATGCTCTTACGCATGTTGTCTATGTCGGTCTGGGTCAGTGACCACCACATCCCTTTACTGAATCCTTTGTATGGTATGCTTGTGTTGCCGGCAAACACGAGAGCGGTGTTTGTCGAGAATCCGGCGAAATTTCTTCGCAGCAGATCTTGAAAACCCTGTGCTCCTCCCCACAGCATCGCAAGCATAGCCGTGCCCCAGAATATACCAAACGCGGTCAGGAAGGTGCGCGTCTTGTTTCTGCCGAGTGTGGCGGTGATTTCTTTCCAGTTGTCTATGTCGAATACGGGATTTTTCATATTGCGCCATTCTTTATTCTGTCCTTAATGCCTCTACCGGGCGTATCTTTAAAGCCCGGAGTGCCGGAAAGAGTCCGGCAAGTGCTCCGGCAACAATCAATACCAGCGTCACCTCAAGGGCGAGTGATATACTGACCGTCGGGTCTTTTATGAAATCCGAACCGGCAAACATACGTGAAAGAATCTCTGTACCGATTGTGCCGAGAAGTATGCCGAAATAGCCGAATACGGTTGTCATCGCCACGCTTTCCAATATCACTTGCTTAAGTATGCGCGCCGGTTTTGCACCAATGGCGCGACGTATCCCGATTTCATGGGTACGTTCTCTTACCGATACAAACATGATGTTGCTCACGCCGACGATACCCGTTATCAGTGTAAGCAGTCCGATTACCCACATCACAGTGTTTAATATGTCGGTTACCTTTAGATTGCTTATATAGTTGGAAAAGCGGTTCCATACCCACACGGCACTGGAGTCATCGGGATCGAACGATTCGGATTTGCCCAATGTCGCGCGTACTTTTTTCTCAAGCTCGTCAGCTTTTTCAAGCGTGTTGATGCCGGAAGCGGATACACGCAGGGTGCTGAGTTTATCGTCGTATCCCTTCAATGCTCTTGCCGTAGTGTAAGGAATATAGATGCTGCTTTGCCATTGGTGGTCATATACTCCTACTACCGTAAACGACAGCCCGGTCATGTTGACTATGTTGCCTACCGCCTTGTCCGCGCTGCCGAAAAGCGTCTCCGCGCTTTTCTTGTCGAGAACTATCGCTTTTCGTTGCGTCTCAAGGTCATGGTCGTTGATGAAGCGCCCGTGACTCATGACAAGCTGCTCCTGTGCTTCAGGAAACACACCGGTATAAGACTTGTTCACGTAATCGCGTGATGTGGATATGTTGGCTGACGGCATGCTTAATTGTGCGGCGGCATAATCGACCATATCGGCATTTTCGCGTTCGATTTTCTCAAGATCGGTGTTGCGGATATTTATCACGCGTCCCTCTTTTAATCCTTTATATGGCAACGAGGCATATCCCGGCCACACCTGTATTATGTTGGCGCGTTTGGCAAAGTCTCCATCCTCAAAGGAGTTCAATACACCTTTGGCGAGCCCTACGAGCATGATGAGCATGAATATGCCCCAGGCGACGGAGATGCCGGTCAGTATCGTGCGCAGTTTGTTGGTGCGCATCGTCTGCCATATTTCATTTATAAGGTCGAGCATCGGGTCAATCCATTATAAGTCCGTCGGAAATTCTGATAATGCGGTTGGTCTGTGCGCCCACATTAGGGTCGTGGGTTACTATCACCGTGGTCATACCTTCGTCGTTGAGCTGACGGAATATCTTCATGACCTCGACCGAAGTCTTGCTGTCAAGCGCACCTGTCGGCTCGTCGGCAAGGATGATTGCCGGATTGGTGATGAGGGCACGTGCTATCGCCACACGCTGCTTCTGACCACCCGACAGTTCGCTCGGCAGATGGTGGGACCACTCTTTCAACCCCATTCTGTCAAGCTGCTCAAGTGCCAGTTTATTGCGTTTGCGTCGCGGCACACCTTGATAGAATAGCGGTAACGCAACATTTTCCATCGCATCCTTATAATTGATGAGGTTGAAAGACTGGAATACAAATCCTATGAGCTTGTTGCGAAGTTCCGCCGCCCTGTTTTCACTTAGATTTTTTATCAGGGTGCCGTCAAGTACGTACTCACCTGTGTCGTATGAGTCGAGTATGCCCAATATGTTAAGTAGTGTGGATTTTCCAGAGCCTGACGCTCCCATGATTGACACAAGTTCGCCTTTGTCAATGTCAAGGTTGATACCTTTCAATACGTGCAGCGGCACTGCACCGGGATAGGTCTTGTTTATGTCGGAAAGATGTATCATAGCTTTACTTTTCCTGCTTTTTTATGGGTTAGATGCGTAAACCCGTAAAAAAGTTGCAACGTGATTATATAAAATTTAAACAAAAGTAGTAAAGCTCTCTGGCGTAGCCACAAAATTATACTTCAATTTTATAAATTTAACAGATACTAACGTCATCTCTTTCCAATATACCGGTATATTTGCATTAATAAGCTTGGACGAAATATGAAGCATAAAGTGAAAGTGACGGTGCTTGACACCAAATTATATCCTGAATACCAGCAGCAGTATTGCGCCAATCCTTGTTCAGGGAAATGTCCGGTATATAACAAGGGCGATGAGTTTATATTTTATCGCGACGACGAGCGTGATGATTTCTGGCACTGCGGACTAAACACCCTCATAAAAACCGATTGTAATCCTGATGAGATTGCCGGTGGTCCGAAGAAACCTTTCTGCTCCGAGGCTTGGGATGCCATATCGCGTTATATCTACACGGGGTTGCAGGGAGGCTCTATAATGAAAGGATGGATGCGCGACGAGAACACTATGATTACCTGTTGCAACGACGGTACGCGTCCCGTAATCTTCAAAATCGAGCGAATCGACTACGAATAATCATATATAAATAGAGATAATCTATACGGATAAATTTATGAATATCAGACTATTTGTTGCCAATTTGCTTGCGCTTATAATTATTATGTCAATGTCAGGTTGTAGTACAACTAAATCGACGCAGAAAATCTTAGGGCATGAAAATCTCATAATATATTATGACCCTCAAGGCGGCAATAGTGAATTGATTGAAGCTGCGAAAAAATATGGCTCTGATGTCTTGTATGTTTATAAAAATATCAACGGTATTGCCGTGACTGTCCCCGATGGTAAAACAATACAGGAGGCGACAAAGTATTACGACGGCATTAAAGGAGTATTGTCGGTCGTGGAAGACGGGAAGATGCAGATTTATTGAATTGTAGGCATTATTAAGACAAATGACGTTGTGGATATGAATGATTTAGTAACTATCAGGCAAGAAGAAGAGAGGGATTTCGATGCGATTAGAAATGTTGTCAAAGCGGCTTTTGCAGGCGCGGAACATACTGACGGCGACGAACATAATCTTGTTGACCGACTGCGTATTACTGATGAATACATTCCGGAGTTGTCGCTTGTCGCCGAAGTCGATGGAATGATTGTCGGACACATAATGTTCTCACGAATATCCATTGGAAATGTCTGCGCTTTGGCTATGGCTCCATTGGCGGTAATTCCATCTTTTCAAAATAAAGGCATCGGACAGACGCTTATAATGACCGCGCATAAGCGAGCCAAAGAGATGGGCTATTGTTGCTCGGTAGTACTTGGCTCTCCGGGATATTACAGTAAGAGCGGTTATCTTCCCGCCTCAACATTTGGTATCATGTCGCCTTTTGACGTTCCACCACAATTTTATATGGTATATCCATTAAATCCACCATTGCCTGAAGGCACGGTCAGATATTCGGATGCGTTCGGAATTTAATTCGATTGATTCATGCTTAAACGGTGATAGTCCATTCATTCTCCGGGTCAATATCATTATAAAACCGAAAATTACTGCATAGATAAATACATAGATATTATTCAAAGTATAAAAATTCATCCCCGTCGGATTATGGTGACCGGCGGGGATGCGAGGTTGTCTGTTATGGTCGGATTAGTATCCTATCGTGAAGCGCTCCTTATGATGGGAAGGCGTATCAAGTTCATCCACCATCGCCTTGGCATAATCGCCTACGGTGATATGGCTGTTACCATTGCTGTCGACAATTAGATCATCCTTGCCGAGGCGGTATGTGCCGGTTGCTTCACCGGGCTCAAGCACTCCTGCCGGCGAGAAAAATACCCAGTCAATATCCTTTTCATTGTTGAGGGTTTCGAGATAGAATTTTCCGAGAGATTTCACTCCGCCCATGATTTCCGCAGGGATTGCGCCGCTGTCAACCACGCGGAGTCCCGGGGCACAGAAAAGGGTGCCGGCACCTCCGACTATAAGCAGCCGCTTTACTCCCGCCTCTTTGGCGGCTTCAAGAATACGCGGATAATTCTGTAGGGTAAGATTATAGATGTCGGGATTTGTCCAACCGGGATTATAGGCACTTATTATAGTGTCATAACCTTTGAGGTCGTCTGCGAGAGCCTTGGTGTCGGCAACATCTACCTTTTTCACTGTAAGATGTGGATTATTAACCTTTACATTTTCAGGATTACGAACCAGAGCTTCTACTTCATAACCACGTGAAAGGAGTTCTTTCAGGATGGCGCTGCCTACGAAACCGCTTGCGCCGATGAGTGCTGTTTTCTTCATATTATCAATAATTTTTGATTTTCTTGTTGCAAAGATAACATCTGAAAAACCCGAAAGTCAAGAAGGCACTTGAATGACAGATAGTTTCATCGAGGTTAGTAATGTAGTGAACCAATTATTTATAAAATTTGAATTAACGATTTTTAACTGGAGCCAAAAATATATATTGCATACTTCCGGAATGTTAGTTACCTTTGTAGAGTAATTTAAGTGACATGATGTTATGAACGAAGAATTATATCCCGAATGTCCTATACGCAATATCCTTGCGCGTTTCAGCGACAAATGGTCGTTGTTGGTGCTCTACACGCTGAATCTTCAGCCGACTATGCGTTTCAATACACTGCGACGGGAGATACCTGACATTTCACAGAAGATGCTCACCAATACGCTTCGTACGCTTGAAGATGACGGGTTAGTGACGCGCACCGTTTATGCCGAAGTGCCTCCGAGAGTGGAATACAGCATTACCGAACGGACACGTTCGTTGTTTCCTCACATCAATTCACTAATCGGGTGGGCAAAAGAGAATATGGCGGCAATATTGAAAGACCGCGCCGGTCATAGAAACAAGTAATTTTACAACAAAATAAATATAGAATACGATGATTGAATATATAAAAGGTCAGCTTGCGTCGCTGACCCCTACCGATGCCGTGATAGAGACTTCCGGTATCGGTTATCTTCTCGAGATATCCCTCACAACCTATACTGCACTGGAGGGTAGCACAGGGAATGTCAAGCTACTTGTACACGAAGTCATACGCGAGGATGCACATATACTGTTCGGTTTCATTGACGAGCGTGAACGCAGTTTGTTTCGGTTGTTGATAGGAGTGTCGGGCGTCGGGGCAAACACTGCGCGTATAATTTTGTCATCGATTCCTGTCGCGGAACTTGAAATCGTGATAACCTCAGGCGACCATGCGCGGTTGAAAAATGTGAAAGGTATAGGCATAAAAACCGCACAAAGAATAATTGTTGACCTGAAGGATAAAATAAAACCGGGTGATGACGCGTTACTAATTCAGCCGCCGGTTACCAACGAGTCGTTTGACGAGGCGCTTGCCGCCTTGATGATGCTCGGGTTTCCGCGCCCGCAGTCGCAGAAAGTGCTTAAAAAGCTCTTTGATGCTGACCCGGCTTTAAAGGTCGAGACCGCCATAAAAAAAGCGCTGTCGATGCTTTAGCCGTCGAGTCGCGGGATGTCGCGGTGAGAGTTTTGGTGGTAATCCACTTGCGATGTTACGAATTAGGCGTAGACTTACAAAGATATTGCTATGTGCTGTTGTCCCGGGCTTCATTTTAGGTTCGGCTAACGGTTTTTTTGTACGTGCGCAGTATCATGAATCAAGTCTGATGCCGCCCCCGCCTCCTCCGGGAGGACCTGTAGTGGTCCAGGATTCCACAGGCTCACCATTCCCTGTTCAGCCAACCATACCCCCTGATTATGAGGCTCTCGCTGAAGATGAGCTTGCCGCCGATCTCTCGACACCTGATAACGTGCGCACCGAAGCGGAATATGATATAGAATCGGGGTGTTACATTATCCGTACAAAAGTCGGCGACTTTGAGGTTGCAACTCCTTTCATGCTCACTCCGGAACAGTATGGCAACATGGAGTTGCGCAAATCGATGCGTACTTATTTCAACAAGCGTAATTCCGAACTGCTCCAGGGCGAGAAAGACAAGGAGCCGTTCAATGTGCTTGACATGAATTTTGCCCTCGGCCCGCTTGAAAAGATATTCGGTCCCGGAGGTGTGCAGTTGAAGACACAAGGCTCCGTTCAGATTTCGGCAGGTGTTAAAAGTAACAAGACCGATAACCCGGCACTGTCGCTTACCGCGCGTCGCAAGACATATTTTGATTTCGACCAGAAAATACAGGCAACTATCAATGCCTCGGTAGGCGACAGGATGAAATTTAACATGTCGTATAACACCGATGCCACCTTTGATTTTGACTCTAAGAATATCAAGCTGCAATATGAGGGTACTGAGGATGATATAGTCAAGAGTATCGAGGCTGGTAACGTGAGCATGACTACCGGTTCCTCGCTCATAAGAGGAAGCACGGCACTTTTTGGTATAAAGTCTCAGCTACAGTTTGGCAAGTTGACGGCTACGGCACTTGTGTCACAGCAAAACAGTGAGTCGCGTACTGTCAATACCAAGGGTGGTGTGCAGACCACCGATTTCAGTATCAATGCCGATGAATATGACCAGAACCGCCATTATTTTCTCGGTCATTTCTTCAGGGATAATTATGATTCATTTGCGTCTAAACTCCCCTACGTTAGTTCGGGCGTGAATATAACGCGTGTGGAGGTTTGGGTCACTAACAAGAGCGGCAACTACAATCAGTCGCGTAACATAGTGGCGTTCATGGACCTTGGCGAAAACCGTGTGCTTGCCAATGATTATTGGATTCCCAATCAGGCAAATGCCAATCCGAGCAACAGTTCCAATAACCTGTTGTCGGTAATAAAAAATGATTATCCCGGTGCACGTAACATCAATACGGTTACACAGGCACTCGAACCTCTCGCCGCGTATGGTATAGAGGGCGGCAAGGACTATGAGAAAGTAGAGAGCGCCCGCTTGCTACAGTCATCGGAATACACCCTTAACTCGACTCTCGGCTACATTTCCATCAAGACTGCCCTGAATGCCGACGAGGTGCTTGGTGTGGCATACGAATACACATATCGCGGACAGGTCTATCAGGTAGGTGAATTCTCTGCCGACATCACCACAACCGACCAGTCGCTCTATGTCAAGATGCTTAAAAGCACCACTGTCGCGCCGAAGCTCCCGATGTGGGACCTTATGATGAAGAATGTGTATTCACTCGGAGCATATCAGATACAGAAATCCAATTTCCGTCTTAACATAAAGTATCTCAACGATACTACCGGTACTCAGATAAATTATCTGCCTATTGCCGGGCTTTCCGACAAGTCATTGCTTCAGGTGATGAACCTTGACCGTATTGATGCCAGCGAGAACTCTAATCCCGACGGATTTTTTGACTTCATTGAGGGGTACACTATACTGTCGTCGACCGGAAAGGTGATATTCCCGGTTGTCGAGCCGTTTGGCTCTCATCTTGCCAAAGTGATTCCGGATGCGGCTGTAAGAGACAAGTATCTCTATCAGGAGTTATATGACTCCACGCTTGTCATAGCCCGTCAGTTTGCCGATAAAAACAAGTTTATACTTACCGGTGAGTATCAGGCGTCGAGCGGCTCGCAGATACGCCTTAACGCTATGAATGTGCCGCGTGGTTCGGTAGTGGTTATGGCAGGCGGTGTGCGCCTGGTTGAAAACAGCGATTACACGGTCGATTATTCGATGGGTATCGTCACGATTACCAATCAGAGTATTATCGATTCAGGACAGAGCATAAGCGTGACACTGGAAAACCAGTCGATGTTCAGCACCCAGCGAAAGACATTGCTCGGACTCGACCTTAACTACAAGTTTAATAAGGATTTCAATATCGGTGCCACGATAATGCACTTTTCGGAAAAAGCGCTTACGGAAAAAGTCAACATAGGCAATGAGCTTATAAACAATACCATGTGGGGCGTTAACCTCGCATATAACACCCAGTTTATGTGGCTCACCAATCTTGTCAACAAGATACCGACAGTGAATGCGACACAGCCGTCGACGTTCAGTGTTCAGGCTGAATTTGCGCAGCTTGTGCCGCACAAACAGAAAAGCGGTTCAAATAAGGGCAGCTCCTACATTGATGATTTCGAGTCTACACAGACCGGTATAGACCTACGTTCACCCTATGCGTGGGTGCTTGCCTCCACGCCTTATGAATCGGGTAAAAACGCCCTTTTCCCCGAAGCGGCTCTTTCCAATAATGTGGACTACGGTAAAAATCGTGCGTTGCTGTCATGGTATTATATCGACAGGATGTTTACCCAGCGTAATTCATCGCTTGCTCCAGGCTATATCAGCGCGGATCTCGCCCAGCTTTCCAATCCCTATGTGAGAGAGGTGACATCCACAGAGATTTTCCCTGACCGTCAGCTCGCTTACGGAGAGTCCAATATAATCCAGACCCTTAATCTTTCATATTACCCGACGGAGCGCGGACCTTACAACCTTGATGCCGTAAACATAAACGACCAGGGTGAATTGCTTAACCCCGAATCGCGGTGGGGTGGTATCATGAGGAAGATGGACAACACCAACTTCGAGCAGGCTAATATTGAATATGTGCAGTTCTGGATGATGAATCCTTTCCTTGACCCGGAGAATCCCAATTACGACGGAGGCGATCTTTACCTCAATTTCGGAGAGATAAGCGAGGATATCCTGAAAGACGGATTGAAGTCGTATGAAAACGGTATTCCTTATGACGGCAACGACCAGTTCCTTACCGAAACTGTATGGGGTAGAGTTTCCAAGCAGAATTCTTTGACCTACGCTTTCGATAACAATGCCGGGGCGCGTCTTGTGCAGGATGTCGGTCTTGACGGGTTGAAAAATGACGAAGAGTTTCATTTTGACTCATATTCCAACTATCTTGACCAGCTGCGTAATAAACTTGCTCCGTCAGCTATCGAGCGTATGCAGGCTGACCAATTTTCTCCATTCAATGACCCGGCGGGCGATAATTACCATTTCTATCGCGGATATGACTACGACGAAGAGCGGCTTTCCATACTTGAACGCTACAAGCATTACAACGGGGTCGAGGGTAACTCCCTGTCTCCCGACGATGCTCCCGACCCGCTGTATCAGTCGGCACGCACATCGCCTGATGTGGAGGATATAAATCAAGACAACACCCTCAACGAGTATGAGCGTTATTTCCAATATAAGGTGTCGATACGTCCCGAGGACCTTGTCGTGGGAAAGAACTACATTACCGACAAGCAGGTGTCGCTTGTAAGGACCCGTGACGGAAGCGACCAGGAAGTAGAGTGGTATCAGTTTAAGATACCTTTGGATGATTATGAGCGTGTAGTCGGTTCAATCAACGATTTCTCTACGATACGTTTTGCACGAATGTTCATGACCGGATTCAAGCAGGTGACACATCTCCGTTTCGCCACGCTTGAACTGGTGAGAGGCGAATGGCGTCCTTATGATTTCAACCTTAACAGTCGTGGTGACGCTCCTGCCGAAGGGCAGCTTGATGTTTCGGTGGTGAACATCGAGGAAAATGCCGGCAGGGAACCGGTTAACTATGTGTTGCCTCCGGGCGTGACTCGAATCACCGACCCGGGACAGTCGCAGATAACCCAGCTAAACGAGCAGTCGATGTCGCTGAAGGTTACAGGACTTCATGCAGGAGATGCACGGGGTGTGTACCGAAACACTTCCCATGACCTTCGCAACTACAAGCGCATGCAGATGTGGGTACACGCCGAGAGTCTTATCGATGATGCCACCAATCTAAAGTCGGGTGAGCTGTCGCTATTTATCCGTCTTGGTACTGACATAAAGAACAACTACTACGAGTATGAGATACCGCTCACGCTCACACCCCATATTACTTCAGCTAACAAGTATCATGACACAGGCGAGGACCAGTACAAGGTGTGGCCGTTGTCCAATCGTCTTGACTTTGCCTTGCAGAATCTTGTCAACTTGAAAAAGGAGCGTAATATGGAGCGTCATCAGGCAAATTCCACTGTCAGCTTCACCACCTTATATACCGGTCGTGACCCTGACAATGAACAGAATCGCATGGCGGTTATGGGAAATCCGTCGCTGAGTGATGTCAGGGTGATGCTCATAGGTGTGCGTAACAACACCAGTTCGACGCGTGACGGTATAGTATGGGTCAATGAGTTGAAGGTCACCGATTTCGATGAGAGCGGCGGATGGGCAGCCAAGGCAAACGTAAATCTCGGCGTGTCGGATATCGCCACCCTTAATTTCGGAGTGCATAAGGAGACTGCCGGTTTCGGAGGAGTTGACCAGCCGCTTAACGCGCGCCGTATGGATGACTATGAGCAGTATAATTTTGCCGTACAGGCAGATTTAGGACGTTTTATCCCGGAAAAGGCGAAACTCAAGGCTCCTATATATTATTCAATTTCAAAGGAAAAGACCTCTCCGAAATATAATCCGCTCGACCAGGATGTGCTATTGAAAGATGCTCTTGACGAGGCGGCAACCAAGCAGGAGCGTGACTCTATATCCAATTATTCTGTTGACCGGTCGACTGTGCAGAGTTTCAGTATTTCGGGCTTGCGTTTTGACATTCAGAGTGCAAATCCTATGCCATGGGATCCGGCTAACTTTACATTTAATTTTTCGTTTAATAAGCGCAACGAGATGAATCCTACCACCGAATACGAGAATACCAATGACTATAGAGGGTCGTTCCAGTATTCCTGGACTCCCTATGTGAAAGGTGTCAAGCCATTCGGTTGGGTGAAATCCAAGTCTAAGAATGCGAAATTCCTGAAGGAGTGGGAAATCAATTATCTTCCCGCCAACATCTCATTCCTTACCACGATGTCGCGTTACTACTACGAGCAGCAGACTCGCAGCGAGATTGACCAGATATTCAAGCTGCCGGTATCGGTATCTAAAAACTTTATCTGGGACCGCCAGCTGAACCTGTCATGGAATCTCACCAAGTCGCTGAATGTGTCGTTTACATCCAATACGTCGGCGCGCATCGAGGAACCGATTGGCGCGGTAAACCGTAAACTGTTCCCTGATAAATATAAGGAATGGAAAGATACTGTGCTCAACAGCATATTACATCTCGGTACTCCGTGGGCTTACAACCAGAGTTTTGTCGCGTCATATCGTGCGCCGTTCAACCGTATTCCGGTTGTCGACTTCCTTTCAGGGTCAGTAAGCTATAATGCCACTTATCGCTGGGACCGTGGCGCGACCGTCGATGGCGTGAATATAGGTAACACTATCGCCAATCAGGCATCATGGAATGTCGACGGAAGGATAAATCTCGAGGGGCTTTATAATAAGTTCAGTTACCTTAAGAAGGTCAACCAGCGCTTCAGCTCTACACGTCGTCCCACTGCCGCGACAAAGCCGAAAAAGTTTGAGCGTACATTCAAGTTGTTGCCCGACACATCGCTTGTAATCAAGCACAATCTCCGCAATAAGAAAGTCAAGGTCTCTGCGACTACCACCGATGGAAAGCCGTTTGCTGTCAAGACTGTCGTCAAGGACAACAACACTGTCGAGGTGCTTACACGCGGCGACCAGAATATAAAGTTTACCATAACCGAGCAGCTTAAAGAGGAGAAGTCCACTTGGCGCGAGATAGGGGAACATGCCACACGCTTTGCCATGCTAGTAAGGAGCGTCAATGTGCGTTTCCGCACATCACATTCGCTTTCAATACCCCTCTTTGCTCCTGAAATAGGCGACGGATTCGGTCAGACGCGCAGCTACGGACCCCTTGCGCCCGGACTTGACTTTGCCTTCGGCTTTGTGGGCGAAGGATATGTTGAAAAAGCTAAGGAAAGAGGCTGGCTTATCTGTAATGACACTCAGACATCACCTTCAATATGGTCCAATACCAATGAATTTAATTTTGAGGTCGATCTTGAACCGATAAGAGGATTGAAGATAAAACTGACTAACAACCGCACTGACAACAGAAACTCACAGACACAGTTCATGTATGACAACATGCCCGTGACCCGGAGCGGTAGCTATACAAAGACTCATTGTGCGATTGCCACCGCACTCCGCACAGCCAAGGCTGATGACGGATATCACAGTGCCGCGTTTGATCAGTTTCTTGCCAATATACCGGTAATCGCCGACCGTATAGAAAGCAGGTATAGAGGTCTGAACTATCCTACAGGCGGCTTCATGAAGGATAATCCGAATGCCGGTCGCCCGTTTGATCCGGAGGTAGGGACTGTCAACCGCGCGGGCAGTGATGTGCTTATTCCGGCATTCCTTGCTGCATATACCGGAGTGGATGCGTCAAAGATATATCTTACTCCATTCCCTTCGCTCGCCCAGATGCTTCCTAACTGGAGGGTGACTTACGATGGCTTGATACGCATGGGTAATCTCAGCAACATATTTAAGAATATCACGCTTACCCACGCCTATCAGTGCACATATTCAGTGGGGAGTTACTCTTCATTCCTTAATTGGATGGAGGTAGACGGTGATCTCGGATTCACGATTGATGAACTCACCGGTGCTCCTGTGCCATCGTCGCCATACAATATATCATCGGTTGCGATAACTGAGAAATTTGCGCCTCTATTCGGTGTGCAGGTTACTCTTAAAAACGATTTGAAACTTAATGCGGAGTACCGCGACAGTCGCACACTTACCCTTAATTCTGATGCAGGTCAGCTTGTAGAGGCGCAGACCCGTAATATCACCGTCGGCGCAGGTTACAAGTTTGTCGGGTTTAACACCGTGCTTAAGATGAAAGGTTCGGGCAGGGGCATAAGCAACGACCTAACTGTAAATGCCGACTTCTCGCTTGCACAGAGCCATGCACTGATACGACGCATTGAAAGCAACTACGCCCAGGCGACTTCCGGCACACGCTCGATAAGCGTTAATGTCACGGCTCAATACATAATGAGCCGTCGCGTGACACTCGGTGCTTTTTTCGACCATCAGATTAATACGCCGTTGATTTCATCGAGTGCGTTCCCTACCACCAACAGCAGTTACGGACTTACTTTCAATCTCAATCTTGCCCGATAACAATTTCCCGTGATGGAACAATTCATGCTGTCATGATGTTATTTCATTGATTAAAATTTGGAAATTATGAAAATTGGACCGGTTGAGAAGATTTATGAGGCACTAAGTGCCATAGCCGATGACAGAGTTAAATTCATCACTGAGGAAGGCTGTCTGATGCCTACCGCGCAGGGTGTCGCAAAAGTTACATCATCCGATGGTAAGAAGACATATACCGTCACATGGCAAGGGGAAGACTATACCTCCAATGACAATGCTACCTACTGGCAAGGTTATGCCGGATATCCGGTGATTGCTGTGTTGATGCTGCAGGGTCGTCTTCCTCTCGACAGAAATATTGCCGAGCTTTTTAAGGATATAAACTGGACTGAGCTTAACGCTTCACATAAGCGTGATTATGCAGCGGCACTTGATGAAGTGATGCTGCAGCATCATATTGACCGCAGTGCAGTTGACGGTGTGGTGCAGGAGACTTATTCGCTTCTCGGTGCTTTGCCCGTAAATGTCGGGAAAGGGAAAATGTTGAAGGTATAGTGACAATATGCTTTAAAAGTGCGCTTATTGGTGGCAATATTCAATCGTTTTGATGGTCAAAAATGCTATTTGTCAAAATAATTCAGTTTTTTGAAGAAAAATTTTCAAAAAATATTGTAGTTAATGACAAAATGTATATCTTTGCATCGAAATACGATTACGATCATGTCGATGAACCCGATTAGATTCACCAAGATGCACGGCATCAGTAACGACTATATATACATTAACTGTATGAATGGTCAGCCCGATTGCCCGCCGCAGTTATCAATCGAGATGAGTGATCGTCACACAGGAGTAGGAGGCGACGGTATCATTCTCATTTGTCCCTCTGAAATCGCCGATTTTAAAATGCGTATATTCAATGCCGACGGCTCTGAGGCAAAGATGTGTGGCAACGGTAGCCGTTGTGTCGGAAAATATGTATATGACAAGGGTCTTACCGATAAGACCCGCGTTACTCTCGAGACTCTTTCCGGAGTGAAGGTGCTTGACCTTCATCTGCGCGACGGTATGGTCGATACGGTAACGGTAGATATGGGTGAGCCTGTGTTATTCCCTCCCGAGATACCTGTAAGTTTTGATGGCGATTCGATGATAGACGCGCCTGTCGTTTCAGAAGGCACCGGCTATCGTCTGACCGCTGTGTCGATGGGTAATCCTCACGGAGTGATTTTTGGCGGTGACCCTGATACGCTCCCGCTTGAAAATATCGGTCCGGCTCTGGAATGTCACCCGATGTGGCGTGACAGGGCAAACATAGAGTTTGCATCGATACTGTCCCCTTCTGAAATCAAGATGAGAGTGTGGGAGAGAGGCAGTGGCGAGACCATGGCTTGCGGGACGGGTGCATGTGCCACCGTCGTTGCCGCCGTCTTGAACGGATTGACCGGTAGAACGGTCACAGTCCATTTGCGGGGCGGCGACTTGACTATCGAGTGGCGCCCCGATGACAACCATGTTTATATGACGGGTGGAGCGACCACGGTTTTTGAAGGTACTTATGAAAGACGGTATTAGGTTTTAAGATAAAGAAAGATTGTTTTAGCGATGATAAAGGTTAATGATAATTTTTGCAAGCTCCCTGCGGCATATCTCTTTTCAGAGGTCGCCCGTCGCATCGATGCTTACCGTAAGGCACATCCGGAAGCTGACATAATACGTATGGGCATAGGCGATGTGACATGTCCGATTTGTCAGGCGGCTGTGGATGCTATGCACCGTGCTGCCGATGACCAGTTGTCGGAGTTCACGTTCCATGGTTATGGTCCGGAACAGGGATATTCTTTCTTGCGTGAAAAGATTTCGGAATACGATTATAAAAGCCGCGGGGTGAATATCGGTATTGATGAGATATTTATCAGCGACGGAGCTAAAAGCGACACGGGAAATATCGGAGATATCCTTTCTGTGGATTGTAAGATAGCGGTTACTGACCCCGTATATCCCGTTTATGTCGACACCAATGTCATGAGCGGTCGTGCAGGTAATCTTTGCGGCGGTCGGTGGGATCATATCGAGTATCTGCCGTGCACGGCTGAAAACGATTTTATACCGGCTCTTCCTGTTGGAAATCCTGATGTGATATATCTCTGCTACCCAAATAATCCTACGGGTACTACATTGAATCGCGAGCAGCTTGCCAAGTGGGTTGAGTACGCGCTCGCCCACAATGCGCTCATCATGTTTGATTCAGCCTATGAGGCTTATATCACTGAGGATGACGTGCCCCACAGCATATATGAGATTCCGGGTGCCGAAAAAGTAGCCATAGAATTCCGCAGTTATTCAAAGACGGCGGGATTCACCGGGCTGCGCTGCGGCTATACTGTCGTGCCGAAAGCCTTGAAAGGGGTTGACTCCGAAGGTAACGAGGTGTCGCTCAACGCTCTGTGGAATCGCCGTCAATGTACCAAATTCAACGGTGCGAGCTACGTTGTGCAACGTGCCGCAGAGGCTCTGTATTCACCCAAAGGACAGCGTCAGGTAAAGGAGACAATCGGTTACTATATGCGTAATGCCAAGGTGTTGCGCGATGGGCTGGCTGAAGCGGGTCTTGACGTGTATGGTGGTGTCAATGCCCCGTATATTTGGATTAAGACTCCCGGCGGAATGTCATCGTGGGATTTCTTTGACTTGCTCTTGTCGGAATGTAATGTGGCGGGTACCCCCGGCTCGGGATTCGGTCCGTCAGGCGAGGGCTATTTCAGGCTTACTGCATTCGGGCGGTATGAAAATACGGTTGAGGCAGTCGCAAGGCTGAAAAAACTGAAATTTTGAAAACAGCATAATATTCATCATATAATTAAAATTATTTATGTCAAAGTTGAGATTTAAAGTTGTAGAAGAAGCATTTGACCGCAAGGCTATGCCGGTGGATATACCGGCGGCTCGCCCGGTAGAGTATTACGGAAAGTATGTGTTCAATCGTCAGAAGATGTTTGAGTACCTACCGAAGAATACTTACGATGTGCTGGTTGATGCTATCGACAACAAAAAGCCGCTGCCCCGTGAAGTCGCCGACAGCGTGGCTGCCGGAATGAAGCAATGGGCTATCGATAATGGGGCGCGCCATTACACCCACTGGTTTCATCCGCTTACCGACGGCACGGCAGAGAAGCATGACGCATTTATCGAGCATGACGGAAAAGGCGGTGTAGTTGAAGAGTTCACCGGCAAATTACTCGTGCAGCAGGAGCCTGACGCTTCGAGCTTCCCTAACGGTGGTATCCGCAACACATTTGAGGCGCGTGGATATTCGGCATGGGACATTTCGTCGCCTGCGTTCATTATGGACAAGACGCTTTGTATCCCTACCATTTTTATCTCTTATACCGGTGAGTCACTCGACTACAAGACACCTCTTTTGCGTGCCCTGAATAGTGTTGATAAGGCTGCGACTGCTGTAGCTCAGTATTTTGACCCGGAAGTGAAGCATGTCAACTCTTATCTTGGATGGGAGCAGGAATATTTTCTTGTTGACGAGGCGCTGTATTCTGCACGTCCCGACCTTGTGATGACAGGTCGCACACTGATGGGGCATGAGAGTGCAAAGAACCAGCAGCTTGAAGACCACTATTTCGGAGCTATCCCTTCGCGCGTCGAGGCATTCATGCTTGACCTTGAGATTGAATGTCATAAACTCGGTATCCCTGCAAAGACACGTCACAACGAGGTTGCCCCCAATCAGTTTGAGCTTGCCCCGATATTTGAGGAGACCAATCTTGCCAATGACCATAACCTGTTGCTGATGTCGTTAATGGCTGAAGTCGCACGTCGTCATAATTTCCGTGTGCTGCTTCATGAGAAACCTTTCTCCGGCATTAATGGTTCCGGTAAACATAATAACTGGAGTCTCGGTACCGACAAGGGCGTACTGCTCTTCGGTCCGGGCAAGACTCCCAAAGACAACCTCCAGTTTATCACTTTCGTGGCAAATGTGATGGCTGCCGTATATCGCCACAACGGGCTTCTGAAAGCATCTATCGCATCGGCTACCAACGCCCATCGTCTCGGAGCCAACGAGGCTCCGCCTGCAATCATCTCTATTTTCGTAGGTACGCAGCTTGCCGAAATTCTTGAAAAGCTTGAGTCAAGTGACAACAGTGACCTTCTCAATCTCGCCGGCAAGAAGGGGCTTAAACTCGATGTAGATCAGATTCCGGAAATTATTGTCGATAACACCGACCGTAACCGTACATCGCCCTTTGCTTTCACAGGCAACCGCTTTGAGTTCCGTGCCGTCGGCTCTTCAGCCAACTGTGCATCGGCTATGATAGCCCTTAACGCCGCAGTTGCAGAACAGCTTTCTGATTTCAAGAAGAAGGTTGACGCGCGTCTCGCCACCGGCGGTGATCTTACTCACGCTCTTCTCGCTGAGATAAAAGAGCTTATCAAATACTCCAAGCCGATTCATTTCGACGGCAACGGCTATAGCGATGAGTGGAAAGAGGAGGCTGCCCGCCGCGGTCTTGACTGTGAGACAAGTGTGCCGAAGATTTTTGATGCTTATCTTAGCAAGTCATCTATCGATATGTTCAAGTCGACCGGTGTCTTTACAAAGGTTGAACTTGAGGCACGTAACGAGGTTAAGTGGGAGATGTACACGAAGAAGATTCAGATTGAGGCTCGTGTGCTCGGTGACCTTGCCGTAAATCATGTAATCCCCGTGGCTATCCGTTATCAGTCAGTGCTTACCGACAATGTATTCAAGCTGAAGACTCTGTTCCCCAACGAAAAGGGTGACAAGCTCGCACAGCTTGACCTCGACACTATCGAGCGCATGTCGGCTCACATGGCTACTATCATGGAAGAAGTGAAGAAGATGGTAAATGCGCGCAAGTCGGCTAACCGTATCGAAAACGAGCGTGAGAAGGCTATCGCATACCATGATACAGTTGTGCCTTGCATGGATGTCATCCGTTATCATATCGACAAGCTTGAGCTTATGATTGACGACGAGATGTGGCCGTTGCCCAAATATCGTGAACTGCTGTTCATCCGTTAATTGAAATATTTATATATTTAACCGGCACGTGGTGTCGTATAGCGATGACATCGCGTGCCGGTCTGTTTTTTTATGGAAGTTTATTACGTATGAGAAGTCCGATTCTTAAACCTGAAGGACTCTACGACCCGCGATTTGAACATGACGCGTGTGGAGTTGGTCTGCTTGTAAACATCAGGGGTATAAAGTCCCATCAGCTCGTGGAGCAAGGTTTACAGGTTCTTGAACACATGGTACACCGTGGCGCGGAAGGCGCCGACCCCAAGACCGGTGACGGTGCCGGCATTATGGTGCAGATTCCCCATGAATTTATTCTGTTGCAAGGTATCGCGGTCCCTGAAAAGGGGCGTTACGGCAGCGGTCTCGTCTTTATGCCTAAAGATGAGGATACGCAGCAGATTATGCTTGACATCATCGAGCGTGAGGCGATTGAACTCGGTCTGTCATTGATAGCGGTGCGTGACGTACCTGTTAACAACGAGCAGCTCGGTGTCGTGGCTCGTGAGGCTGAACCGGCGATAAAGCAGATTTTTGTCGCCGATGAAAAAACTAATGACGAGATTGAGCCGCGTCTGTATGTGCTTCGTCGCAAGGTTGAGAAAAAAATTGCCGCCTCGACTCTTCCCGGAAAGGAGGCGTTCTATATCGTGTCACTCTCATCACGTGTAATCGTCTATAAAGGCATGTTGTCAAGTCTGCAGCTTCGCTATTATTTCCCTGACTTGATGAATCCCCATTTCACTACCGGTATGGCGCTTGTACACTCGCGTTTCAGTACCAATACATTCCCGACATGGGCGCTTGCGCAGCCTTTCCGTATGCTCGGGCATAATGGTGAAATCAACACGATACAAGGTAACCGTATGTGGATGAAAGCTCGTGAATGTGTGCTTCATCCTACCAAATTCGGCGGTGCCGACCTCACTCCTATAATACAGCCGGGCATGAGCGATTCCGCTTCGCTCGACAATGTGCTTGAGTTTTTCGTGATGAGCGGCATGTCGCTTCCTCACGCTCTCGCCATGCTTGTGCCGGAATCATTTAACGATAAAAATCCTATATCGCCTGAACTCAAGGCGTTCTATGAGTTCCATTCAATCCTCATGGAGGCGTGGGACGGTCCGGCAACACTTCTTTTCAGCGACGGCAGATATGCCGGCGGTATGCTTGACCGCAATGGTCTGCGCCCGGCGCGTTATCTCATTACCAACAATGACACTATGGTGGTGGCATCCGAGATGGGTGTGCTCCCGTTTGAATCATCGGAGGTGAAGGAAAAGGGTAGGTTGCGACCGGGAAAGATGCTGATGGTCGACATGGAAAAGGGTGTGATATATCACGATGCCGAGTTGAAGGAAAAACTCGCGTCGGAGTTCCCTTATCGTGACTGGCTGTCGCGTAACCGCATTATTCTTGACAAAATAAGCAGCGGACGTAAGGTCGCATATAATGTTGAGGATTTTGAGCGTCTGCTTCATGCCTTCTTCTATCATCGTGAGGAAGTGGAGAAAATCATCACTCAGATGGTGGTGGAGGCAAAGGAACCCGTCAATTCGATGGGGTGCGACACTCCGCTTGCCGTACTGTCCAAAGAGCCGCAGTTGCTTTACAACTATTTCCGTCAGCATTTCGCACAGGTGACCAACCCGCCTATTGACCCGCTGCGTGAGGAGCTTGTGATGAGTCTTGACAGTTATATCGGTGCGATTGACCTTAATCTGCTCGAACCGAATCCGGAACTGTGCAAGATGGTGCTTCTGAAACGCCCTATCATAACCAACCGCGAGCTTGACCTCCTCTGTAATCTCCGTTACAAGGGATTCAATACCCGTAAACTTGACATGACATTCCCCGTTGCAGAGGGTACACAGGGTCTTGCTGATGCTATCGACCGTCTGTGCCGTGATGCGGAAACTGCTGTTGACGAGGGGTGCAATTATATAGTATTGAGCGACCGTGGGGTTAGTGCTGACCGTGCGCCGATACCTTCGCTGCTCGCTACTTCCGCTGTTCATCATCATCTTATCGACTGCAAAAAGCGTGTGCAGACCGCTCTTATCGTAGAGACTGCCGATGCGCGTGAGGTGATGCATTTCGCTCTCTTGTCAGGTTACGGAGCGAGTGCCATCAATCCCTACCTCGCGTTCGCCGTGATAAATGACCTGGTTGACCGCAAGGAGATACAGCTTGACTTCCATACAGCTGAGAAAAACTATATCAAGGCTATCGATAAGGGATTGCTTAAGGTGATGTCGAAGATGGGTATATCTACCATTACCAGTTACAAGGGGGCGCAGCTATTCGAGGCTATCGGAGTATCGGATGAGCTCGTGAAGCGTTATTTTGGAAATACGGTAAGTAAGATTTCCGGTATCGATCTTGACGACCTCTGCCGTGATATACTGAAATCTCATTCTGAAGCTTTCTCTGAGGATTTCGACAGCGAATTGCCGTTGCGTCACCTCGGTCAGTATGCTTTCAGGAAAGATGGCGAGTCACATGCCTGGAATCCGTTGACCATTACCACGCTCCAGCTTGCTACACGTCTCGGCAGCTATAAGAAGTTCAAAGAGTTTACATCGCTTGTCGACAACAAGCCTGAACCGATATTTATACGTGACTTCCTTGATTTCAAGAAGGGTACACCTGTCCCTGTCGATGAAGTCGAGCCGGTAGAGGATATAATGCGCCGTTTTGTTACCGGTGCCATGTCGTTTGGCTCTATCAGCCGTGAGGCGCACGAAGCGCTCGGTATCGCAATGAATGCAATAGGTGCGCGAAGCAATACGGGCGAAGGTGGTGAGGATTCGGAGCGGTTCAAGCCTCGTGAAGACGGCTCTTCGGCTCGCTCTGCGATTAAGCAGGTAGCGTCGGGTCGTTTCGGTGTCACTGCCGAGTATCTTGTGAATGCCGATGAAATCCAGATTAAGATTGCCCAGGGCGCCAAGCCCGGTGAAGGCGGTCAGCTCCCCGGCTTCAAGGTTGACAAGATTATCGCCAAGACGCGTCACTCGATTCCGGGCATATCTCTGATATCACCTCCACCACATCATGATATTTATTCGATAGAGGATCTCGCGCAACTTATATTTGACCTGAAAAATGTCAATCCCGATGCAAAGGTGAGTGTGAAACTTGTGTCGGAGAGCGGCGTGGGTACTATTGCTGCCGGTGTGGCGAAGGCAAAAAGCGACCTTATCACCATCAGCGGAAGCGACGGCGGTACGGGCGCGTCACCGGCAAGTTCAATCCGGTATGCCGGATTGCCTGTGGAAATCGGTCTGTCAGAGACTCAGCAGACACTTGTCTTGAATAATCTTCGCGGACAGGTAAAACTGCAGGCCGACGGACAGTTAAAGACAGCGCGTGACGTAATCATCATGGCTATGCTCGGGGCTGAGGAATACGGCTTCGCAACAAGTGCGCTTATTGTGCTTGGATGTGTGATGATGCGTAAATGTCACCTTAACACATGTCCTGTTGGCGTTGCCACTCAGAATGAGGAGCTTCGCAAGCGTTTTGTAGGTCGTTCCGAATATGTAATCAACTTCTTCAAGTTCCTTGCCCAGGAGATTCGCGAGACTCTTGCTGAAATAGGTGTACGTCGACTTGACGAAATTATCGGTCGCACCGACATGCTTTTTGTCAAGCCCTCCCATGATACGCCCAAGACCTCTCATCTTGATTTTTCCAAGATTCTGTATATGCCTGCCGAGGCTAAGACCAATGCCATATTGAATGTGGTTGACCAGAAGCATGATATCGCCAATGTGCTCGACCGTAAGCTTATCAGTCGTTCGTTCCCGGCTATCGAGTCAAAAATGCCTGTCGGGCTTGAGTTCCCGATTGCCAATACTGACCGGTCGGTAGGAGCCATGCTCTCCGGGGTAGTCGCAAAGCGTTACGGTGATGCCGGGTTGCCCGATGACACGATTGCCTGCACATTCCACGGTTCTGCCGGTCAGAGCTTCGGTGCGTTCCTCGCTCACGGTATCTCTTTCCGTCTTGAAGGCGATGCAAACGATTATGTGGGTAAGGGACTTTCCGGCGGTAAGATTGTTATCGTGCCTCCTGCAGGCAGTACATTTGCACCACAGGATAATATCATTGCCGGCAATACGATTCTTTACGGTGCGACTGCAGGTGAAATCTACATCAACGGTCGCGTGGGCGAGCGTTTCTGTGTAAGAAACTCCGGTGCTACCGCTGTGGTGGAGGGAGTCGGCGACCATTGCTGCGAGTATATGACCGGAGGAAGAACAGTTGTGCTTGGCACTACGGGTCGTAACTTTGCCGCCGGTATGAGCGGAGGTGTCGCCTATGTGTGGAATCCCGACGGCAACTTCGATTATTTCTGTAATATGGAGATGGTCGAGCTGTCACTTATCGAGGATATGGCTGATAACCGTGAGCTTTACCGTCTCATCGGCAACCATTATAAACACACCCACAGTCCGCTTGCCGGAAGGATGCTTGACAACTGGCAGGAATATGTGGAGCAGTTTATAAAGGTGATTCCCATCGAGTACAAGAAAGTGCTTCATGATGAGAAGATGGCTCGTCTGCAGCAGCGTCTTGCCAGTGTAGAGCGTGATTGATAACAATTTAATTTGAACCGCTTAATATTACAATATATATGGGAAATCCTAAAGCGTTTTTGACTGTTCCCCGTAAGGAAGCCGGCTATCGTCCGGTAAGCGACCGTGTGCGCGACTATGGAGAAGTTGAACAGACTCTTAATCCCGAGGACCGCCGCCTGCAGGCATCCCGTTGCATGGAATGCGGTGTGCCGTTCTGTCATTGGAACTGTCCGCTCGGCAACCGTCAGGCGGAATGGCAGGACCGCCTCTATAAGAATGATATAAAAGGAGCTTATGCGTTGCTTATCGCCACTGACGACTTTCCCGAATTTACTGGAAGGGTATGTCCCGCAGGTTGTGAGAAAGGGTGTGTGCTCAATAAGCAGCATGAGCCTGTCACGATACGAGAGAATGAGGCCGCAATCGTGGAGCGCGCCTATAATGAAGGCTATGTGCATGCACGTCCTCCGAAACACCGCACCGGTAAGAAGGTTGCCGTTATAGGTTCGGGTCCTGCCGGACTTGCTTGCGCCAATCAGCTTAACCAGAAAGGTCATTCGGTTACTGTATTTGAGAAAAACGAGGCTGTCGGCGGCTTGCTGCGCCTGGGTATTCCGGATTTCAAACTCAACAAGAGCGTGATTGACCGTCGTCTGGCACTGCTCAAAGAGGAAGGTATCGAGTTCAAGACCGGCATCAAGGTTGGTGTCGACATAAAAGCTCAGGAACTCCTTGACGGTTACGATGCAATATGTGTGGCAATCGGTTCTGAAGTGCCGCGCGATCTTAAAGTCGAGGGGCGCGACCTTGACGGAGTGCATTTTGCCCTCGAACTCCTCCAGCAGCAGAATCGTGTGAACGCCGGAGTGGAGATTCCGCGTGACAAGCGTATTTCCGCCAAAGGGAAACATGTGCTCGTAATCGGCGGCGGTGACACCGGCAGTGACTGCGTCGGTACGGCTAATCGTCAGGGCGCACTCTCCGTGACCCAGATTGAAATCATGCCGAAGCCTCCTGTAGGCGAGAATCCCGATACTCCGTGGCCCAATATGCCGATGATTTTGAAGACATCAAGTTCTCATCTTGAAGGATGCGAGCGTCGTTGGCTTCTCGATACCAAGAAGTTTATCGGGAAGGATGGCAAGGTTGATGAGGTGGAGGTTGAGGAAGTGAACTGGGAAAAAGATCCGCAGACAGGAAAAATGACTCTTATCCACACCGGGAAAATCGAGCGTATCCCCGCGCAACTTGTACTTCTGGCAATGGGTTTCACCAATCCGGTAGCTGAAGGATTGCTTGAGCAGCTTGGTGTGGAAAAAGATGCCCGTGGCAATGTAAAAGTCAACGCCTCACAACAGAGCAGCGTGGAGAAGGTGTTTGCTGCGGGCGATGCTTCCACAGGTGCTTCATTGGTGGTGCGCTGTATCGCTTCCGGTCGCAATGCCGCAAAAGGAATTGACGCATTTCTTAAATCAAAATAATGGAACAACTTAAGCATGAGTGTGGCGTGGCTATGATACGCCTGCTGAAACCGCTTGAATTTTATAAAGAAAAATATGGCACTTATCTGTACGGACTCAATAAACTGTATCTGCTTATGGAGAAGCAGCACAACAGGGGGCAGGAGGGTGCCGGTGCCGGAGTCATAAAGATGAATTCTCCCGCGGGACACGAATATGTGTTCCGCGAGAGGGCTCTCGGTCCCAATGCCATACAGGAAATTTTTTCAACTATAAACCGTCAGGTAGATCAGGCTCATGTGAACGAACATGATGCCGGGTGGGTCGATGCCTATGCCCCGTTTATCGGAGAAGTCTATATGGGGCATCTGCGCTACTCGACCACAGGGCGCAGCGGCATCAGTTATGTGCATCCCTTTTTGAGGCGTAACAACTGGTGTTCGCGTTCGCTTATGCTGTGCGGCAACTTTAACATGACCAATGTCGACAGCATATTCAGGTCAGTTGTGGAGAAAGGGCAGCATCCGCGCATATACTCCGATACGGTCATCATACTTGAGCAGCTCGGTTATGCCCTTGACAAGGAAAACAACCGGCTTTATCATGAATTTACAGGGAAAGGTCTTGACGGCATCGAGCGCGCAGTGGCTATCGAGGATAATCTTGATATCCGCGAGGTATTGTCGCAGACGGCGCCCGGATGGGACGGCGGTTATGTGATATGTGGTGCCCTCGGCTCAGGCGATATGTGGGCGTTGCGTGACCCGCATGGCATACGTCCTGCATTTTACTATGCCGATGACGAGATAGTTGTCGTGGCATCGGAGCGCCCTGTAATCCAGACTGTGTTGAATGTTCCGCGCCGTGCCGTGCATGAACTCGCTCCGGGAAGTGCCGTGATTGTCAACAAGAAGGGCGATGTAAGCGTGGAAGATATACTTGGAGAGGGTAAAAATGAGCGTTGCTCGTTTGAGCGCATCTATTTTTCACGTGGAAGCGATGCCGATATCTACCGCGAGCGTAAGGCACTCGGCAGAAATCTTGTCGACAAGATACTTAAGGGTGTAGGATACGACTTAAAACATGCGGTGTTCTCCTTCATCCCGAATACCGCGGAAGTGGCGTTTATAGGTATGGTTGAAGGTCTTGAAAAATATCTGGACCGTGCCAAGGCTGACCGGATATATGAATTGTCGCAGAACGATGCCTTGTCGCGTGACGCGCTATTTGACATTATGCGTACAAAGTTGCGCATAGAGAAAGTGGCAATCAAGGACATCAAGCTCCGCACATTCATCGCCGAGGGTGAGTCGCGCAATGACCTTGCAGCCCACGTGTATGATGTCACTTACGGTATTGTGGAGAATGACCGTGACACACTTGTCGTGATTGATGACTCGATTGTACGCGGCACCACACTGTGCCAGTCGATAATCAGGATGCTCGACAGGCTGCATCCGAAAAAGATTGTCGTGGTAAGTTCGTCACCGCAGGTTCGCTATCCCGACTATTACGGCATCGATATGTCACGTATGGGAGAGTTCTGCGCATTCCGTGCCGCAGTGGAGTTGATTAAGGAGAATGGCATGGAGCATCTTCTCGAAGATGTCTATAAGAAATGTCTTGCGCAGGAAAATGTGCCTGACGATGAACTTGTCAACTGTGTCAAGGCTATTTATGCTCCGTTCTCAGAAGAACGCATTTCGGCAAAAATCGCTGAAATGCTTACCCCTCCTGACACAAAAGCCGAGGTAGAGATAATTTATCAGACACTTGAAGGATTACACGAGGCTGTGCCTTCATGCCCGGGCGACTGGTATTTTTCGGGCGATTATCCTACACCGGGTGGTATAAGGCTTGTGAACAAGGCATATATAAACTTTTTTGAAGGAAATGTCGACAAACGGTAGTTTTTTATCGTTATATTGTCGATTAACCGGATTTATTTATTTACTTTGCAATCTGTTAAAAGAAAACTCATAAATTTAAATGATATGAATCAGCAAACCAATCCTAACAGTTGCCCTCCTCCTTATCCGGATAACGTATTTTCTCCCGGACCGTCCGGAAGAAGCCGTGGAGTTGCGGCACTCCTTGCTATTTTCCTCGGCAGTCTCGGTATTCAGTATTTTTATCTTGGAAAGAGTACTGCAGGTATAATTTCTTTGATAGTTTCTCTATGTACGTGCGGTATTCCTTCTATTATCTGGCTTATTCAGGGAATACTGATGTTTACCATGTCACAACAGGAGTTTGAGCGCAAGTACGTCTACACGACCTCGACTTTCCCGCTCTTCTAAACAAAGAAAGCATAAATAAAGGCGCATCGTTTATGGTGCGCCTTTATTGTATATTATGGTTATTTTCCTTTGCGGATGAGGATTTCCTCGTTGATGTCGCGCCCTTTGCCAAATATGATTTTGGTCACGTATGCCTTTATGAATCCTGTGCCGTAGCCGCCGAGTTGGATGATGGCGGCGGGGATGGCAAGGGTGGCTATCTTGACGCTCTTGGTGGAGAACAGTGCCGTGAGCCATACGGCAATCAGGTACAGTGCGAGCGGAAGCCAGAACCACGGACTGACTGTGAGTGCGAGTACAATCAGGGTCACTCCACCGATGACCGCTATTGCCGGCAGCCAATGTACGAGTTTCATCGAGCCGGGATATAACAGTTTGAGGGTGATGCGTGACATGCCGAACACATGTACCTGACGGAAAAATTTCTTGAAGTCCACACGCCGTTTATGGTACACGTATGCTTCGCGGATAAGGGTGATAGAGTGTCCGGCATTCTTTATGCGGGTGCTCATGTCGATATCTTCTGAAAACATTTCCCTGAATCCACCCACATTATTATATACATCGCGACTGAAACCCATGTTGAAAGTGCGCGGGGTAAATTTTTCAAGACTCACCTTGCCTCCGCGGATGCCGCCGGTGGTGAGAAATGAGGTCATCGAGTAGTTTATGGCTTTCTGAGTGTCGGAAAATGATTCATGTGCCGCATCGGGTCCGCCGAAACAGTCTGCCGGATGCTCAGCAAGTGCTTTGTCGAGTTTTTCGAAATATTGTTCAGGAATCACGCAGTCAGAGTCGAAAAATATGAAATAGTCGCCCTTGGCACGTTCGAGCCCGTAGTTTCGCGCAATGGAGCGTCCTTCGTTAGGCTTCATGTAATATTTTACGTCGATTTTGTCGGCATAACGGTCTACGGCATCTTTGCATGGAGCAGTGGAGCCGTCCTCCACAATCACTGTCTCGAAATCCTTGAATGTCTGTCTTGAAAGACTGGCGAGAAGATCCTCAACCTCGTCAAGCCTGTTATATACGGGTACTATTATGGAATATTTCATCAGCTCATGCGGGTTTTGTAATCATTGTAATCGAATCGGCGAAGGTAACTGCACTCGCCAGTTTTGTCGCAAAATACTATTGCCGGATGCTGGATGCCGTTAAACATCGTGGTCTTAACCGTCGTGTAGTGGTTCATGTCTTTCAGCGTAAGCCTGTCGCCTGCGGTGAGTGGCTTTCTGAAATACCAGTCGCCTACGTAGTCGCCGCTGAGACACGAATTTCCTCCGAGACGGTAGGCGATGGTGTCAGTCGCTTCCTCACAACTTTCAGCTATCGCTGGTTGATATGGCATTTCAAGGCAGTCGGGCATGTGACAAGCAAATGATGCATCTATGATTGCCGTTTTTACCCCTTGGTTTTCCACGACATCAACTACCGATGTCACCAGGTCACCGGTCTGCCATGTGAAGGCGCTCCCCGGTTCCATTATCACTTCAAGCCACGGGTAGCGCGACTTGAAATCTTTGAGCAGCTGAATCAAGTGATTCACATCATAGCCTTCGCGGGTCATGAGATGTCCGCCCCCCATGTTTACCCATTTTACCTGTGGCAGGTATTTGCCGAATTGTTGCTCAAAGGCATCGAGCACCTTTGCAAGCGCGTGGGAGTCCGATTCACAAAGCGAATGGAAATGCAGCCCCTCGATGCCTTCAGGCAGGGAGTCGCCTATCATGTCGGCTGTCACCCCGAATCGTGAGCCGGGGAGAGCCGGATTATATATGTCGGTCTCGATGACCGAGCATTGCGGATTAACACGCAATCCCGGTGACACATGATGGTTGCTATCCACTGCGTTCCATGCCTCAATATCGGCTTTGAACCGTTTCCACTGGTTTATGGAATTGAAAGTGATATGACTGCTTCCGGCGATGAACTGACCGATAGTGTCGGGCGTATATGCAGGGCAATAGCTGTGGACATTACCGCGCAGCTCTTCGTTGCCGAGCTGCATCTCGTTAAGGGAGCTTGCCGTGGAGTCGGTCACATACTCGCGGATGATGGGAAATGTCTTCCAAAGGGCATTAGCCTTAAACGCCATTATTATGTTAACTCCGGCTTCGCGCTTAACCTTGCTTATCAATTCAAGATTGTGACGGAGTTTGTCTTCATATACTATATAAAACGGGGTAGGGATATCGTTGGCTTTCATTATTCAATGATTTTAAAACGGGCAAATTTTAACAGTAGCTTCTTGCTCCCGACAGTATCAAATTTTACTTCGATACGTGCATCGGTCGCATCGGTGTCAACGGCGAGTATGGTGCCCTTGCCGAATCGGCTGTGTTCGATGCGCATACCCTCTTGTAGTTCTCCCGCTGCATGTTGTCCCTCGGCTGTTGCGCCTGACGATGGCGCCGGTTGTTTCGGAGCTGTAACGGTGGGAGAGTCGACAAGCGGATGACTGAACGTATGACGCTTGGGCGGTGTCATGGATGCCCGGTAATTGTCAATGGGGTTTATGAACGTGTCGGGATGTACAAAGTCATTTCCGGTGGCGAGATGCAGATAGCTTCTGTCTATATCTTTTAGGAATCTCGACGGCTGACATGTCTTGGTCTGTCCGTTGCGGAACCGTGAAGACGCGTAGCTTATGGTACAATTCGTTTTCGCGCGGGTGATAGCCACATAAAGCAGCCGTCGCTCCTCTTCAATCTCAGCCGGTGAGTCGCAACTCATAGCCGACGGGAACAGTTCTTCCTCCACACCGACGATAAATACATTGTTAAATTCCAGACCCTTGGCGGCGTGTACGGTCATGAGCGTGATGGATGCCTCACCGGTGTCGGTGTCATCCTGGTCGGTGGCAAGCGAAACTTCTCCGAGAAAATCCGTGAGAGAAGTTCCCTCTACGCCCTCTTCGATTTTGTTTGCTACAAATTCCTTTACTCCGTTAAGGAGTTCCTGAAGGTTTTCCTGTTTTGACACACTTTCCGGTGTACGGTCGGTCAGCAGCATACTGAGAAGCTGTGTACGCGTTATGATATACCGTGCCACGCTCTCCGCGTCTTCTCCCGTGGAATTTTTGTCGATAAATTCCTGAATCAGGTCGCGGAATCCCATAAGTTTCTTTGCTGTGCCCGAATTTACACCTGTATCATACTTGTCAAGATTACTGATTACCTGCCATGCGCTTACATTATTTTCTATGGCGCAACGTAGCACTTTGTTGAGTGTGGTGTCGCCGATGCCCCTCGCCGGGAAATTTATGACGCGCTTCAGTGCCTCGTCGTCATCTGGATTGACCGATAGTCGGAAATAAGCTATCGCATCCTTGATTTCCTTGCGCTGGTAAAATGACAACCCTCCGTATATGCGGTAGGGAATATTACGCTTGCGAAGCGATTCTTCAAGTATGCGCGATTGTGCGTTAGTACGGTAAAGTATGGCATATTCCTCGTAGCTGTCCTGTTGCCGCATCTTCAGCTGTGAAATGCGGTTGGATATTAGATACGCCTCCTCGTAGTCGCTGTAACTTTGCACTACTTCTATGCGCGACCCTATATCATTGCGCGAGAACACGTTTTTGCGTATCTGCTCATTGTTCTTGGCAATGAGCGAGTTTGCTGCATTGATGATGTTTTGTGTCGAACGGTAATTTTGTTCGAGTTTGAATATCCGCAGGTCGGGATACGCATTTTTCATGTTGAGTATGTTGCGTATGTTAGCACCTCGGAATGAGTAAATGCTCTGCGCGTCATCTCCGACCACACACAGGTTTTTACTTGCCTCACAGAGTTTTGATACTATGAGATGCTGGGCGAAATTGGTGTCCTGATACTCATCGACGAGCACGTAACGGAAAAATTCATTATAGTGATGGAGCACCTGAGGATTGTCGCGCAACAACACATTGGTATAATACAGAAGGTCGTCGAAATCCATTGCACCTGCCACGAAACAACGGTCACGGTAGATACGGTATATCTCGTACAGCCGCGGACGCTTTGCCCTTCGGTCAGCTTCCATGATATCGTGGGAAAGTGCATAGCGGTCAGGTGATATCAAGGCATTTTTTGCTGATGAAATTGCCGAAGCAACGACCCCCGGCTTGTATATTTTATCGTCAAGGTTGAGGTCTTTTATAATTGACTTTAACAATGACTTGGAGTCGGCGGCATCATATATGGTAAAATTGCTTTTGAATCCTATGAGCTGCGCGTTGCTGCGCAATATCCTGGCAAAGATGGAGTGAAATGTGCCCATCCATAGCTTTGACGCCGTAGCTTCGCCGACAACACTTTTTATGCGCTCGCGCATCTCTTTTGCCGCCTTGTTGGTAAACGTCAGCGCCAGGATACGCCAAGGTTCGTAACCTTGTGTGAGCAGGTGTACTATCTTGTAGGTGAGCACACGTGTCTTGCCTGACCCGGCTCCCGCTATCACAAGTTGCGGGCCGCCGGTGTAGAGCACGGCATCTTGTTGCTGCTTATTTAATTTGCTTATATAATCTTCCATATTATCTATTGCAAAATTAGCAAATAATCCTGATATATGATACTTGTGATTTTGCAATATGACGGGGAATGTGTAAATTTGTATATTCAACTTTTGCTTGTTAAAGTTGAATCGCGACTATGACAGAAGATACACTCCGAAGACTTAAGATACTTGCCGAGTCGGCTAAATACGACGTGTCATGCTCGTCGAGCGGCACTGTGCGCCGTGGAAAGAAAGGTGACGGTGTAGGCAACACTGTCGGAGGAGTGGGTATATGCCACAGTTTTGCTGATGACGGCCGCTGTATCTCACTCTTGAAGGTGATGCTGACCAATGTGTGCATGTATGATTGCGCTTATTGCATCAACAGGCGTAGTAACGATATACCGCGAGCCACTTTGTCGGTGTCGGAGTTGGTCGACATAACGATGGAGTTTTACAGGCGTAACTATATCGAGGGATTGTTTCTAAGTTCAGGTGTGGTGCGTAATCCCGACTACACCATGGAGCGTCTCGTGAGGGTGGCGCAGGACTTGCGTACCGTACATCGGTTTAACGGGTATATCCATCTGAAAAGCATCCCCGGGGCATCGCAGGAACTTGTTAATCTCGCCGGTCGGTATGCCGACCGCATGAGTGTGAATATCGAGATTCCGAATGAAACGTCGCTCAAATATCTCGCTCCGGAGAAAGATTTCAAAAGCGTGTATGAACCGATGGGTTACATACGCCGGGGTGTGCTCGAAAATGTCGAGGACCGCAAGCGTATGCGTCATGTGCCGCGTTTCGTTCCCGCCGGTCAGAGCACACAGATGATTGTAGGCGCGTCACCGGAGCATGACCGAGATATCCTGCGTCTGTCGTCGGCGCTGTATGCCACTCCAACCATGAGGCGTGTATATTATTCGGGATATGTGCCTGTGAATACTTACGACCCGCGTCTTCCGGCTTTGAAACAACCTCCGCTGGTGAGGGAAAACCGGTTATATCAGGCTGACTGGCTTATGCGTTTTTATCATTTCACCGCCGATGAGATAGCCGGTGACTCCCATCCCGACCTCGAACTTGAAATAGACCCCAAATTGTCATGGGCATTGCGCCATCCCGAGGCTTTCCCGGTTGATGTCAACCGAGCTGATTATGAGATGATACTCCGTATTCCGGGTGTGGGAGTGAAATCGGCAACTATGATTGTAAATGCCCGACGGTTCAGGCGTCTTACATCCGACCATCTTCGCAAGATAGGCGTGGTCATGAAACGCGCGAAATATTTCATCACCTGTGGGGAGCTCGAGGCATCGTGTGTCGCCGATGTTTCGCCGGAGTATGTGCGCAATCAGCTTACCGCACAGCCGCGCAAGGCTCTTAAAGGCGACAATCCATTACAGATGACACTGGATTTCGGAGAATGACACTATATATATTTGACGGCACTTTCGACGGATTGCTGACAGCTGTTTTTGATGCCTACGCACGACGTTGTTTTCCTGAAGTTCTTGTCAGGGACGGCGAGGTGTTGCCAATGTTTTATGATGACAGCTTCGAGGTGATTACTGATGAAGAGAAGTCGGGGCGCGTGTGGCGCGCAATTGAAAAGAAACTGTCACGTGAGGCTTTGTCAGCTGTAGTGGCGAGCTTTCTTTGCGAGATTCCCGATTATGACACGGTATTGTTCCGTTATCTTCGCAAGACGGTTGACTCTCCGGTAAGCATCGAGACCGATTTCAGCGACCCCGATGTAGTCGAGATGACGCGCATGGTAAGGCGTGTACGCGGCGAGGCGCAGAGAGTGAAGCAGTTTGTACGCTTTCAGAAGGCTGCCGATGGCTCCTATTTCGGGATTATCGAACCGCTTTACAACGTGCTTGCCCTTGCGGTACCGCATTTTGTCGACCGCTTTTCAACCATGAAGTTTTTGCTCTATGACAAGCGGCGAGGCTTCGGCTGCTATTATGACGGTAAGGTTACGCGTCATGTCACGCTGCAGGAGGAACTGCCTCATATCGCCACCGGTCGTCTTGCGCCCGAAATGATGGATAAGGATGAGTTGCTGCTACAGGATATGTGGCGCACCTATTTCAAGGCTATCGCCATCAAGGAGCGTAGTAATCCGCGCAAGCAGCGTCAGGATATGCCGGTAAGATTCTGGAAATACCTTACCGAGAAGCAATGAGCCGCATTACATGAATTAATGACATTAAATACTTTTTGTAGAAATGTGATTATTGTCGTGCAGGATTTAAATACTCCAACATGCTATTTTTGAAGACACT
Organism: Bacteroidales bacterium; assembly: GCA_003150235.1. Classification (GTDB taxonomy): domain Bacteria; phylum Bacteroidota; class Bacteroidia; order Bacteroidales; family Muribaculaceae; genus Muribaculum. The sequence continues at coordinate 17,132 of QAMW01000033.1, read as the reverse complement.
TCCATAAGATTCTATGTTATATACAGTTGCGTGTGAGCCAACGGTTTGCCGCGCCAGTTTATAATATAAATCCCTTATGGAAATATCGGGATTGTCGTCGATTGTCTCTTGGAAAGCTCGAGTAAATCCATTAGAGAGCCAGATTCCCATCTCGGGATCTTTAATGTCAGCTTTAGAGGTTTCAAGTGCATTTGCCGATGTTATAAACAATATCCCCGGGATACCTTCACACGCTTCACCTATAGAACCGCTGAAACAAGCATCCATTGAAAACAATATTTTTCGATATTTTTGTCCCTCATTCATTTCTCGTAAAATATTATTTATCTGGCTGCCATATACGTTGGCCTTTGACCCCCAGGCGAGAGCGTCATAATTCCCATGTCCACACCAAAATACAATAATATTGTCATTTTTGCCGGAAGCAATGACATGTGGTAATTTTTCAGATGATTCACCCATGAGGATTTTTCCCAAATCAGAAATAGTTATGTCACTGATTTTATAATCAACCGCCACATCATTATATAGGTTCTCACCATCAGTTCTTACTTTCACAACTCCAGGATAAATATTACGTGGATGATATGCAATATTATCTTCTATAATCAATATGATATGCTCATCGTCGTATCCGTGCCGTTTCAATAATTGATACATTGCCAGGGCATCTGCTTGATGTCTGTAGTCCGACCATTTGTCTGAAGTCCCGATAACTACAGCCCATTGTCCTTTAAGTTCAGGATATGTAAATTCTGTTTGTGGCTCGCTAAATGTCTGCATATTTCGGTTTTGCCAATCCCAAGCTTGAATAGTGGATGTTGTGCGTCCCGAGCCGTCAGTTGATAAATATTCAATAGTATGATATTTCCCGTCAATTAAAATCCAATGGCAATAAGTCGTATTTAAAACTGAAGCATGCGTTTTTTCATCAAAAGTCCAATCACCGGTTACTCCTTCCAAATCAGGAGTCTCGCCCCGTTGCAACATTTGATACGCCGTTTTCATATCTTCGGGAAGCCAAGACCCATGCCATTCCGTACGTCCGTCAACAACCCTGAGCATGGCATCGTTAATAGATTCGTTTTCGTCCATGGCTGTCAATGCGTATGACAAAAGCAAAATCGAATCAAAAAGATGGGCTTCTCCGTTTACCGGATTCTCATTGAATTTAGCGGTATATGCACTGACAAAACCGGATTGAGGATTTGTCGACGGTGAAATTCCTTCATAATACAAATTACTGATTTTAGAACTTAATGACGAAGAATTCATTATATCGGATGACAATAACATTGGAAAGTCAATATAGTCATCCTCACCTTTTAATCTTCCGATTTCATTATCAAATACAACACAGTCTTCTTCCGAACCCGGTACGAAAATCAATGCCCGGTCGTAATTGTGTTTTTGTTTATGTTGTTCTTCGACGGCATTTCGTAGTTCGCGCTCGTTGCTGAAGATGGAAATATGGTTTACATCAAGTCCTAATTCTATAGCCTGATAGGCAAACCAGTCACTAAAACTTTTACCATAATCATTATCATTTGCAAGTAGGTCCACAGAAGAAACACCGGAAAGTTTGGCTTGTGTCAAAAGAATTTCGCATTGGGTAATATCGCTTTGAACCATATTCCATACATGTCCTTTGGCTGCATTTATACGTTGGAATTCAGTTGAAGTGGCAATCGGGAGGATTATACATTTTTTCCGGGAATAACATGCGGCTGCAACCTTTTCTGCGTTTACCGAATGATATGGGCCGATTATTGCCGAATATGTATCATCTTCAGATATTTGCTTGACATATTCCATTAAGTCTCCGGCTTCCTCGTCTTTCCACTCAATTTCAATCTTGATTGTTTTTGACAAACCTTTTTGAGCATGGGCAATATTCTCAACAGCCCAAGTGGCAGTGCGTTCCCATCTGATTTGTTGAGACTTTGGCATGATTATAGCCACCTTGTAATCCTTACATTCCGATGCCTCTATCTCAGAAATTTCATCAGTAGAACATCCGATTGGAAATAGTGCCAAAGACAGATACAATAATTTATTCAACTTCATATTCCTTTTCCCTTTTTAGTGCTTCTTCTTTGTATGAGTCATAAGCGTCTTTCCAATAATCGGGATTTAAGTAATAGTCCTCCCAAATATAAGACATTTCATTAAAAAGCGGACTGACAAGTATGTCGATATATCCCGATTCCAGACCATAAACAATATGGTGTGGCATTTCTTGCGTGCTTAACCACATATTAAGATAATTTCCAATGATTTTATCTGTTCTTATTATTACGGAAAATGGAATACGGTTGCTATATGCCGAGCAATCGGCATCCATTCCTGCAACAAGCATCAGTTCGAAGGGTTCTTCTCGTGAATATTTATATATCCCGTTGTTTGACCCTCCCGCTAATGGATAAATAAAAGAATTTCCCAAGGTGCCTGCCAAACGATATGCACTGTCCGGCATGGCAAAACCCGAATAATCGTCAGCAAGATATATTATGTTTACCTTTGCAGTGTTGTATTTTTCGTAACCATCGGTAAAACCCTTGATGGCATCGGTTATAATCGGTTCGTTTGGATGTGCACCGATTATTGTAGCTTCCGCATGTGGTGAAGCTATACAACCTGCCAAAAAACTTGCTCCATATCTTTGGATGCGGAATGTTGACACATTGGGGACATGGTCGCTCTCGAAAAGCAAAATGTCTTTATTCCCACCCAGTTTAAGGGTGTCCCCTCGCAGAATTTGCTCATATTCGCTGCTTGCCAATATAAGGAGTTGTCGCTCAGCATTATCATTATTAATCCAGGATTGTAAGACAGTACGGGCTTCATCTAAACTGCCAGGATGTACAAGTGAGAGTCTCACATCGTTTTTCTCATAGAAGTTCATAACTCCGGTTATGATTCCGTCGTTATAACCATTATCGCCAGCGCCGCTTGTCGATGTGACAAGAGTTATAATCGGAGCAGTATCAAATATGTCGGCAGCATTGTCTTTGCTGTCGGAACAAGAAGACAATACTGCCAAAACAAAAATGAAATTCAGGTACTTATGCATTATTGTATGTTTTGTACAAAACGAACCGGGATACATCTGTCATCCCATATCCACCAATGCTGACCTACTGACTCTTCTTTTTCATCAAAAGCAAATACACCATCCCATTCATACTTGGTTGAATTGTTTTTCTTGATGATGGCATACCATGTCGTTTCTACATTCCAAGCTATATTCGGATCAGCAACATATCTGTGTCCTACGTAGATATGATGGAAACCGAGGATTCCTCCTCTCCAATCGGGATAGAAAGCTTTTGCAGTAGATAATTGAATTTGATTTTCTTGTAATGTTTCGATAATACTCTGATAATCTTCACCGTATGGAACTCTCCAATTCTTCGGAGCAAAAGGATATCTGGAATTTGGATTTTCCATTACCATTGCCTCGGAGTAATAGCATTGGGAGCTGCCATTCCATGAAGCCCAAACAGGCTCAAGGTTATAATTGTTTCCAAATTTGTCGCCATCTTCTTTACGGTTGCCTTTATAATTCTCTCTCATCCATATCTTGTTAAATATTTTCACAAGTGAATATTTATATGAACCGTTGTAGCCTGGAGCCGACCATTTATATTCCGAGACTGTGCTTTCAAGCTGCTCGTCACCTTTGTTTGAATCCATAAAGGCTGCACCTCTGATATATAATTCCTTCTTTTTCCCGATGGGTTGATCTTTACATTCGACAACACTTAGGCTCATCCCGTCCCAACAAACTTTTGCCGGTTTATGCTTTGCATCTCCTACAAAGTAGCCCATATTGTATTTAACCTTGTTTGACACGACAGGATATATCACAGTCACACGCTTTGTCTTGTCAATCACAGGAATGAATTCTTCACAAACTCGTGCAACATTCTGACCTTGTATATAGACATCTTTTATCAGGGAGTTGCTTGCATGGCTGTCATCAAAAATCGGGATTTCTTTCAGATGGGCTACGGTCCCGGTTTCGTAATTCAGGTCTAATCCTAACGCTTCTGAAGTCGCCGCTTCCAAACCTTCCGTATCGCCTGTTATATACGCCTTTAACACGTTATAACGAGCTTTCCCGCCTTCTATGTTGGTATTAACTAAATCATATAAAGGTATCATGCCATCGTTGATATCCAATCCCACTAATGTCTGATTCTTGATGTCGGTCAAAGATGTTTGCCAGGCTTTTAGATTGGCATCATTATCACCTCCGTTTGAACCTAACTTGAGTGCCTCAGCTTTTCCTCCCCCTTGAACAAAAACTTTTACTTCGCAGGCTTTGCTGTTTTGATTATAGGATGAGTGTAAACTGTCAGAAACGCTTGCTGATGTTTTAATAAAACTATTTTTGTAACTGCAGTTTGCAAAAGCTTTCAAATCATAACTACCTTCTACCTTACTGACATCAACGGTCATACGGTATTTTAATTTGCCTCCAAGCCTTGCTTTAAGTATCAGGTGAGTGCCATAATCTTGGACGAGTTTCTTCAATCCTTCCGGAGTAGAAGGATATGATGTCGGTATCTCCCCGCGTTTACCCTTATGAGGAAGACCATTGATTGCCTCATAAGCGGCATCAGTCATGTAATCCATGATTATTTCATCCCGGTTCATTTGTAGAAATATGTTCTGCTGTGCCACTTCAACATAGGATATTGCATACTCGTTATTTTTATTGCTAAAATCCCTCATGCCAAAGGTTGCCCCGACTTCTCCTTTGAACCCGAAATATTTACCTTCAAATTTTGCGTCAGCATTTAATTCATTCATCAATTCAGTAACGCTTGACCCTGAGTAGGTTTTGGCTTCAAATGATGCGTTGACGCCTCCTGTATTCACCCTGTCACTGCATGCGTCAATCATGACAATCGGGTTTAGAGACACGGAATTTGCAGAGGCATATTCTCCTAAAAAGTTATATCCGTAACCTACTGCATAGATTCGGTCTCCATCTTTTATCTCAGTCAGATTTTCATCGTTGTCAAGATTACATTTCTGACTAAGTTTTATTACCTGGTTTTTGCTTTCATCTTTGGGAAAAGTGATATACATTTCACCGTTGCGTCGATAATCGGTCCAGTTATCCAGGACGCAGATTTTTACCGTGGCATTACCGACTCCTTTATTTGGATAGGCATAACAGATGTATTTTCCGTCATCGAACGAAAAATCGATTTCCCACTCTGAATCGCTTTTTATTTCAAATGGAATGGAGTAACTCCATTGTTCAAGTTCCATGAGATTAGCGTCATCAGGTAACTCAATTTCTGCTTGAATAAATTCAAGATTATCGTCCTTGCAAGCACTAAATGCAATACTCAAAAAGAGTATCGGGATAAAAAGTGCCGTCGTTTTTAACATAAAAAACTTCTTCATATTACTATATGTTTATGATTGGATATTTGGCAAAAAAAAAAGCGTGGAAACATCTGTTGTCTGTTCCACAGTCTGAGGCTCTAGCAATTGCCTATCATAGTTGAACAGACAACGTCAGAGCCCACGCCGATATGAATAATCATATCCATTGGAGTCCTTAAAAAACATTTTATAGTACCCGGAACGGGTACTATCCATGCTTAGAGGACTCCGCAAGAGTGATATAATCACACCCAGGACATCTGCCGTTGGCTTTGTTCAAGACTATGATAACTGTTAATTTGCTAGATTACAGACTGCCTTAAACAGAGCGTTAGGAAACGCCTTCAATATGTCTGGATGTCATTCCCTGCCCATTACCCGCTTTGGAATGCTTGTCTTTTTGTGACTCAGTCATACCATGCACGGCGTAGGCAGCCCCGTTTGTCATCATGAAAGAACTCGTCAGACCTCGACGACTATAAACAGGACTATGACAATCCGATGCAAAAATACGAAGAAAAACAAATAAAATGAAATATTTGTCAAGATTTTATTGAATCAAATTTGACTTTGTCTTGAACAGATTAAATACTTTTGTGAAATTTTGCATAATGTTATTTAATATTTCTCATATTTTTGCTGAAAATTTATTACTCGTATGAAAAAGTTAATCACATTTATTGCGTTCTCTGTGCTATTTATTCCGGTTATGATTGCCGGGCGTGTTATTGTAGTAGATGGCTCTGACGGCAGTCCGGTTATAGGTGCTACCGTGTTTTCTTCATCCGGATTGATTCTCGGGGCTACCGATGCCGATGGTAACACGCCGGATGTGAATGAGGCGTCATATCCATTGACTATACATTCGCTTGGATATAAGGAAGGTATTGCCGCTACACCGGGCGATACATTGATGATGAATGCCGCTGCATACGACCTGCCCCCGGTCACAGTCATGCCTGGTGAACGTCCTATAACCCGCGTGGTCTGTTATGTAAGGGAATACAGTACGGGAGCCACTGATCGCGACACCCTGAAGATGTATTCCGAATATATGGTTGAGTCATATCACATAGATGAAGGCACAAAGGTGAAGGGATATCATAAATATGATGCCTATCCCTCTGCAAGGAGAACGCGACGGTTTGCACATTATACAGGAGCTGACGGTCGCGATAGCGTGGCAACTCCTGAGGATGACGAATATATATCATTTATGAATTTTCTTGTCTCTTTGCCGGTTGATGTGTTTGAAGAACCTGACACAATTAAGAATGGAGCCTTGACAGATACTGTGCAGGGACGTTATTCCCCCGGTATTTTTTATAAGAAAACGCCTGAACTTCTTACTGTCACCTCCGATGCATTAAGCAATCATAAAAATCATGTTTATTCACCCAATGTTTTTAAATTTTTTGGATTGACTATTGATATTAGGGAGATGAATCTTTCTTTTGCTTACAAGGCAAATCCTTCAGGTAAGTACGCTATCCATGACTTTTTATATGAAATATCTTCAGCAAATATCCTCGGGCGCGGTAAATGGATAAAGAAAGCTTTCAAGACAAAAAATCCGGTTGAAATTGACAGCAATGTAGAGGTATATCCGGTCGAGATAAATTATCTCACGGTCGATGAATACAAGGAACAGCGCAAAGAGCATAATAAACTGGAATTCCGTATCCCGGACAATGCGCTGCCCGTTCTCCCATCCATACAACGCCTGATTGACCGCATCAATACCGCCGGTAAAGATACGAAATAACCGTCGTGATAGTTGAGCCTGACATGTCCGGCATTTTTTGGTGTCGGTTATCTGCCTTATTTAAAATCATTTTAAATTAATGCCGCATTTGTTTCGTAATTTGTTATAAAATTGTGATATTTGCACTGAAAAAATATTAACTGATAAATTCAAGCATATTATGAGACTCTCGGAACTTAAGACAGGCGAGTCAGGAATAATAGTCAAGATATTGGGACACGGGGCTTTCCGCAAACGTGTCATTGAAATGGGGTTTGTAAAAGGGCAGGTGATAAAAGTGTTGCTCAATGCACCTCTGAAAGATCCAATCAAATACAGTATAATGGGTTACGAGCTTTCGTTGCGCCGCAGCGAGGCTGATATGGTGGAGGTGCTCCCTCTGAATGCGGAAGATAGCGGGAGTGATGGCGCTCAGTCGGGTTTGCCAAAAGAGGATAACCGGATCGCTGATATCCATCATGATGTGGAAGGAAGCATGAAAACCATCAATGTGGCGCTTATCGGTAATCCAAACTGCGGAAAGACCTCTCTTTTTAATATCGCATCCGGTTCCAAGGAACACGTGGGCAATTACAGCGGTGTGACTGTCGATGCCAAGAAAGGTCATTTCGAGTATGGAGGCTACAGGTTCAACATCGTTGATTTGCCCGGCACCTATTCATTGTCGTCATATTCACCGGAGGAACTTTATGTGCGCCGTTATCTGCGCAACGAGATGCCCGATGTGATAATCAACGTCGTGGTCGCTTCCAACCTTGAGCGCAATCTCTACCTCACGACCGAGCTTATCGACATGGACCGCTCGATGGTGATAGCCCTCAACATGTACGACGAGCTTGAACGTAGCGGAGCGGTACTCGACTATAAGTTGCTTGGTGAGATGATTGGTGTGCCGATGGTACCTACCGTGTCGCGTACCGGCGAGGGCGTCAATGAACTGTTTGACACCGTGATAAGCGTTTATGAGGGACGCGACAAGGCAGTGCGCCATATTCATGTCAATCTCGGCAAGGAGATAGAGGCGGGTGTAAAGGTGATTAAAGACGAAATCAAGAAAGACGGCTCGATAGGCGCGCATTTTTCTCCGCGTTATCTTGCCATAAAGATGCTGGAGCACGACCGTGAGGTAGATGACATGGTGAGCCATTCGCCCGACCATAAAAAACTGTTTGAGCTGCGCGACGAGGAGGTGGGGCTTATAGAAAAGCGCAACAACGATGACATAACATCGCTTATCGCCAATGAAAAATATGGCTTCATAACAGGCGCACTTGCCGAGACTCTTACCGAGTCGACAAAGGAGACGGCGAAGACAACGCGTATAATCGATGCCTTTGTGACCAACAAGCTCTTCGGCTTCCCGATTTTCCTGATTATAATGTTGTTTATATTCTGGTGTACGTTTGAAATCGGTTCCTATCCGATGGAGTGGATAGAGGCGGCTGTCAACTGGATTGGCGGGGTCGTGCAGTCGACCATGCCGGAAGGCCCGTTGAAAGACCTTGTCGCCGACGGTATAATCGGTGGAGTGGGAGGCGTGATTGTGTTCCTTCCCAATATCCTTATACTCTACTTCTTTATATCCTTTATGGAAGATTCGGGCTATATGGCACGTGCCGCTTTCATCATGGATAAGATCATGCACAAGATTGGGCTTCACGGAAAGTCGTTCATTCCTCTTGTGATGGGCTTCGGCTGTAATGTGCCCGCCATCATGGCGGCGCGCGCTATCGAGAGCCGGAGCAGCCGCATCATCACCATACTGATTAACCCGTTCATGTCATGTTCGGCACGACTGCCGGTATATGTGCTGCTTGTAGGCACATTCTTCAGCCGCCATGCAAGTCTTGTGTTTCTTGGTCTGTATCTTCTTGGAATCCTTGTTGCCGTGCTTACCGCGCGACTTCTCAGAAGATTCTGGTTTAAGACCGATGAGACTCCGTTTGTCATGGAGCTTCCTCCTTACCGCATCCCGACCATGAAAGCTTCGTTGCGTCATATGTGGGGGAAGGGAGAGCAGTATCTCAAAAAGATGGGAGGCATTATCCTTGTGGCAAGTATAATAGTGTGGGCACTGAATTATTTCCCGCTTCATGACGAGGAGTCGAGCACCCCGGCTACCGAGGCTATGATGATGAGCGATGACTCGAAAATCGACACATCACGCGACTCTTATCTTGAAATGATGGGAAAGGCGGTCAATCCCGTCATGGAGCCGCTTGGTTTCCACTGGCGCTCGACTGTCGCCGCAATAGCCGGAGCACCCGCGAAGGAAATCGTTGTATCGACGCTCGGTGTGCTTTATACCGGTGATGAGGAGATTGATGACAAGTCACTCTCGGCGCGTCTTACATCGCCTAACCCGGTCACCGGTAAACCTGACTTTACCCCTGCCTCCGCGTTGAGTCTTATGGTGTTCGTGTTGCTTTATTTCCCGTGTATGGCTACCGTTACGGCAATCGTGAGGGAGACAGGCTCATGGAAATATGGGGCGTTCTCAGTGGTTTACAATACAATAGTGGCGTGGCTTGTGGCATGGCTTGTCTACAATGTCGCACTGCTGTTCTGAGATACTGTTTATTGGGTGACAAAGCTCTTGCCTGCCCATTTCATGCTCCACCAGCGGCGTGTGAAGATTATGCCACGGGTTATCTCGTCAGAAGCTATCATGAGCCAGAGGGCATAGATGCCGAGCCCGAAATATATGCCGCATAGATAGCCGCCTGCGACCTGCAGTGACCACATCACTATAAGCCCCACATAAAACGGGTAATTGACATCGCCCGTGGCGCGGAGCGCGTTGGTGGCGAATATGTTTACCGGACGCCCGATTTCCACCAGTACGTCAAACCATAGAAGCGCTGCTCCTATGGAGATGATTTCCGGATTGTCGGTGAGAAGCGACATCAGGCTATGACCGCACGAGGCTATGGCAACTGAAAGGGTGACGGTGATGACGAGTGCCAGACGCATGACATATTTTCCGAGTATGAATGCCCCGTGTATCTTCCCTTTGCCCACAAGATGACCTATAGTGATTGCACCGCCCTGCGACACGGCGATACAGAAAAGATAGCCGAACATCGTGATATTGACCACGTATGTGCGCGCGGCAAGCACTTCGACCCCGAGCATGTTGATGAAAAAGGTCATGACTATCTGCGCGGAGCTGTAGCTGAACTGCTCGCCTGCGGAGGGGAGTCCTATTTTCAACAGATTGGAGAACTCACGGGTGGGAAACCGACGGAATATCTCCCAGGGAAACCGTTTTATTACCGTATGGAACAGTATGATGTTGAGTATCACCATTGCTATCGCCCTGCTCGTGGCGGTGGATATCGCCGCTCCCTCGGCACCGAGCGCGGGCGCGCCGAACCGTCCGAATATTAGTATATAATTGCCGGCGATATTAAGTATGTTGACTATTCCGACCACAACCATCGGATATATGGCGCGGTTGGATGCCCGCAAGGCTGCCGATGCCGTGAGCGAGAGTGCCTGGAAGAAAGCGAATGCGCCTACGATGCGCATGTATCCTCTGCCTTCTCCAAGCAGAAGGTCGTTGAGTCCCATTAGCCTGAGAATCGTTGTCGCACCGAAATAGAGCATGGCGCTTATGGCGAGTCCGATTACCAGATTGACGAGCAGCGAGACACCCACAACCTTTTCCACACGGTCGTTGAGGCGTGCGCCAATATACTGGCTCACAAGCACCGATGTGCCGAGATTGATTACCTCAAATACCAGAAAGCAGAGCATCACAATCTGGTTGACCACACCTACAGCAGCGACCGAGGCGTCGCTGTGGCGCGACAACATCACAGTGTCGACCGCGCCGAGGGTCATGATGAGCAGTGTCTCGATGAATATAGGGCCGGTCAGCGATGCAAGCTGGCGTTTGAGCCCTTTTGCTATGTTTAAGTGAATCATGTGGTGTCGGTTCAGTCAATATCTATTTCAAGTATCGAGCCATAGGCGGGGGGATTGGTGAATGCCTCTGCCGGTGTCATGCCGCGTAGCGTGACGAGTGCCTGCACCAGTATGCCGCAATGTGTGAAAAGCGCCACGCATTTGTCACCGCTATTCCTCAGGTCCTCAAGCAGCGAGAGAAATCGTGCCTGTTGCTCCATGAATGACTCGCCTCCGGTGGGGGCGACATTTATGTAGTCGTCAAACCACTCCTGAAGCCTCGGGTCGGTGATGTCGTCGTAACGCTTCATCTCCCATGCCCCGAAGTTCATCTCAAGAAGTCTCGGGTCGATTACCGGTGACGGGTATCCACATTCCGCCGCGAGTTTTCTGCAACGTGACAGGGGACTGCAATACACTTTGTCAAAAGTGTATCCTGACAGCGCGGATTTTACCGCGACCGCCTCTCCCGGGAAGGTATCGGCGACATCCACGTCAGAATGTCCGTAGCAGATACCTCTTTCCATGTTTACCGAGGTGTGGCGTATAAACAGTAACTTCATTGCCATAACCGGTATAATATTGCCGCACCGAGGTAAAATGACAGTTCGGCGAGAAGGAAAGTCGCGCCGCAGCAGTCGCCGGTATAGCCGTTGATGCGTCGCCGCATGAACAATATCAGTCCTGTCACTGTGACCACCGGGAATATCGCCGCACCGAGCAGCGGAAGCGGCATGTACACGAGCGGCAATGCGCCTCCGATGATGGCGGCGATTAGCTGTTTGCCGGTCATGCGGTCGTAGACAAGCTTATTTTTCGCTTCCTCTTCATTTCGGGCGTAGGGCAGGAAATTGATTATCTGCGATGCACACAGCTTGCTCCACGCATCGCCTGCAAAAACTATGCAGCAAGCCGTCTCCAACGGGAAGGCAAGCAGCAGCGATGAGGCGAGCAGGAAGTATGATATCAGGGCGATTACTCCGTAAGTGCCTATGTGACTGTCCTTCATTATGGATAGGGTGCGCTCGCGGGTAGTGCCGCCTCCCATTCCGTCAAAAAAGTCGGCGAGACCGTCTTCATGAAGTGCGCCGGTGACGAGCAATCTTGCAATGAGTGCCATGATGATTGCCGCAAAGTAGGGGAGCGCCTGCGATGCAAGCCAGAGCGTGAGACACATTATTCCCCCCGTCAGCCAGCCTGTATACGGCCAGTAGGGCACCACCGATTTGTAGTAGCGTTTATCGACGCTTCCGAGCCGCCAGAAAGGGAGTCGCGTGAAAAATGTGAGTGCGGCGAAGATATGCTTCATCAGTCAAAATATTTTGTCACATTTACATCGGCAAAGGAGTCCATGCGGTTGATCATCCTTACTGCCGACTGCAGGATAGGATAGGCGCACACCGCACCCGAGCCCTCGCCGAGGCGCAGGTCGAGATGGAGTATCGGTCTTGCTCCCATTGCCTCAAGAAGCAGGCGATGACCCGACTCGTCGCCCTGATGTCCGAACACCGCGTAATGCATCACTTCGGGATAGAGCCGCGATGCGGCGAGGATGCAGCTGCTCATGATGAATCCGTCGACGATGATGGTCATGCCGAGTTCGGCTGCGCGGAGCATTCCGCCGGTAGCCATGGCAAGTTCATAACCGCCGAACCATGCCATCTTCTCTTCCACGCTGTCGCCCCCGGTATAGTTGGCGAGGGCACGGGTGAGTACATCGAGCTTATGTCTTATACCTGAATTGTCAAGTCCCGCTCCGGCTCCTATGCAGCGGTCGAGGGGTATTCCGGTGAACAGATGCATCCACATTGACGACGGCGATGTGTTGCCGCTGCCCATTTCGCCGAAGCTTACCACGTTGCAACCTTCCCCGTGTACCATGTCGACAATCTCCGCTCCCGCCTCGATACACCGGTCAAGCTCATCAAGGGTCATGGCGGGACCGTGGAGGAAGTTGCGGGTCGACTTGCGTATTTTTTTGTCGATTATACCGTGACCTGCCGGGATGTCATAGTCAACGCCGGCATCCACGAGTACGAGGCGGAATCCATGTTGCTCGCAGAGGAAATTAATTCCCGCACCTCCCTTGGCGAAGTGACCGAGCTGCTGCCATGTCACCTCTTTGGGCGACACGCTCACCCCTTCCTCGATTATGCCGTGATCGGCTGCGAAAAGTATGTTGCACGGATTACGCAGCTCCGGCGAGAGGGTTTGCTGGATGAGTCCTATCTGCAGAGCCAGTTCTTCGAGTCTTCCGAGAGAGCCCTTCGGTTTGGTGAGATTGTCTATCTTGTCGACAAGCTGTCGGCGTATTGAATTGTCGGGTGTGATAATGTTGAATGGTCGCATCGCTTTATTTTATTTTTAAGTCGATTCCTGAAATAAGAAAATGCACGTCGTCGGCATGTTGCGCGACATGCCGGTTGACAAATCCGAGCAGGTCGGTAAACCGTCGCTGCATGGCGTTTTCGCTTGTGCCGCCAAGACCTATCTCGTTGGTGACGAAGATAAATGTCGCGTCTATGGCTATGAGCCGGTCAAATTCGTTGCGGAACATCTCAAGCGACCGGTCGATATCCTCGTCGCAATGGAAGAAGATATTGGTCGCCCACATGGTCACGCAGTCGACAAGCACCGTGCGCGACGACAGTTCATGGTCGGCGGGGTAAAGTTGCTCCTCGATATTGGTCCATTCCGGTCCGCGCCGCAGCTGATGGAGCTTGACGCGGTGACGGAACTCATCGTCAAGAGGCTGTGCCGTGGCAAGATAGACCGGTGTGGGGGAAAGGTGAAGGGCGGTGCGTTCCGCAAATTCACTTTTACCCGACCTCTGACCGCCGGTGACCATTATGATTTTTTTCGCACACATATCGTAACATGCAATAAATACGCTGCAAATTTACTCATAATCGCCGCCAAAATCAATACCCAGCCAAAATTACCCCCTCTTTGCTTCGGCTATCCCCACTGTCCTGCATCCCGTAATTACAAATTTGTGTAACGCCTATTCCCGTCAGGGGAACCTTCCCTGCGACATATCTGTAACCGGTAGATTTGAATCGCTGCATAGCTATCGCTTTGCGCCTTTTCATTAATAATGAATAAAAAATTCTGATTATCTGCCACTTTATTTTAAAATATTCATAACTTTGTATCTGTCACCCACGGAAAGCTCGCAGAGGCGGGTTAGGGTGGCGGTATTTATGTTTAGGGCGTTCTACGCTTTATCTTCATCATTCTGAAACTTCGCAACTTTCCGATTTACATGAAGATAATGCAGCAGGATGTCCATGTGGTGTAATCTATATTCTTCCGTGAGGGAGGATTGATTATATCGGCGTGGGCTTTCCGTGTTGCTTATCCATGTAAATCAGGCAATGCGAAGGCCTCAGAATGATGGATAAGCCGACGAGGCTTCACGCCTTTTTGCTATGTAAAAACATCTCTGTCTGGAGCCGGTAGGGAATTTAACCTTATTGTAAATGAAAAAGTTGCTATTACTTTTTATGCTGATGATGTCATTTCACGGCTACGCGCAGACATTTGATTATGGTAATTTCAGATTTGAAATTATATCTGAAGAAGAGAAAACATGTGAGGTAATTGAATTGACCAATAACGAAAAAAGCGAAGCATTGATTGTGCCAAGCGAAGCTGCATTTAGTTCAGGGATATACAGGGTAGTTCGTGTTGGAGAATACGCTATTGAATCTTGCAAAGCGAGAAATATTGTTATTTCAGAGGGTATTCAAGAAATTGAACAATCCGCTTTTAGATACTCTTTGTGTCGAAGCGTTGCTATTCCTACTACATTGAAGGTTATAAGAGAATCGGCATTTTTTATGTGTGATAGTCTGGCAGAACTGCATATTGGTAATTTAGAAAAATGGTGTGAAATTATCTTTGAAAATCAGCATTCTTCTCCATTCGGAGAAAAAAATATTAATGACAAGAAGAAACTTAAAAAGGCTTATCTAAACGGGAATCTTATTACTAAATTAGAAATTCCCTCTTCAATAGATACAATTAAGAATTATACATTCTTTGGTTGGGACAATTTGGAAACACTGATAATTCCAGCTACAGTAAAAAAGATATCAGACGATGCCTTTGTTGGGTGTTCTTCGTTAAACATCTTAGATATAGAGGACTCTGATGAGTCACTTTCCATTGGGGTTAATAGCAATAATGGAAGTGCATATATCCCTGGCGGGAGAAAGTATCCAATGTTTGAATATTCTCCTTTGACATCAATTAATGTTGGGCGAAATTTAAATTATACAACTGATAATGAAGCTCGGTCTCCATTTACAGGTATTAAGTCTCTCAAAAGTGTGAATTTTAGTCATTGCGTAACTGAAATTCCCAACTATTTATTTTCAGGATGTAGCTACTTCCCAATATATATTCCAAATTCAGTAACTATCATCGGTAATAATGCTTTTTCAACAGTTTCCTCTACCGACGATAATGATGTAGCTGAAATTTATATTCCATCGAGTGTTATATATTGTGGTTTGGGATGGCCGGTCGCCAAAATAAGAAAAGTGTACATAGACAACCTTGCAAATTGGTGTAATATGAGATTTTCGAGAATTGGGGGCCCTCTAAACTCCAACGGTTACAGTGACGAGGTGAAGCAATGTCAATTATATGTAAATGGTGAAGAAACTACAGATCTGATTATTCCTGAAGGTGTTAAATTTATAAACCGTGCTTTTTATGGATGGTCATCATTGAAAAGCGTAATTTTGTCTTCGAGTGTTAAGGAAATTGCAGATTCTGCATTCTATTTGTGCAAGTCTTTAGATACAGTTGAATTTAATGAGGGGTTAATGGAAATAGGAGATTATGCTTTCAAAGGAACAACTTTAACAAAATTGAAATTACCGCAAACATTGACTAAAATTGGACTAGCAGCATTTATTGATTGTAATTTGAAAAATTTGATAATCCCTGATAATGTAATAGAAATAGAAGATTACGCATTTGCTCACATGCAAGATGTAGAGAGCATAACATTAGGTGGCGGATTAGAAAAAATAGGAAAAAATGCATTTTATTTTAACACATTAGGATATTTGCCACCCTCAAAATTAGAATGTAAATCTACTCTTCCTCCCATGTGTGATGGCGAATTCGTAACTCAATACTATGAGTCGACAAAACTAATAGTCCCTGATAATGGACTTAAAAGTTACATGGAATCGAATGCTTGGCAAAAGTTTAATTCTATAGAAACATATCCAGTTAATTTAGTGCAAGAACTAGGTCTTGCTGCACATGAAGTGTTGGTTGTTGGTGATACGATGAGGTTATCTCCAGTAATTAATCCGGAAAGTGCATCGAATAAACATCTTGTTTGGATAAGTGATAATAACGATGTTGCCACTGTTAATGAATTGGGTTTGGTGACGGCAATTTCTGTGGGAGATGCAAACATAACATGTTCTACAGTAGACGGATCTTGTCTTTCTGCGACCTGTAAGGTTACAGTCAATCCGATACTTGCGGAGAGCATCACCCTTGACAAGACCGAACTGACGCTCACTACCGGCGCGAGCGCGAAATTGACCGCTACCGTCCTCCCCGGGGATGTCACCGACAAGACCGTCACCTGGTCGACCTCCGATGCGTCAATCGCCACAGTCGACGCTGATGGTAATGTCACCGCTGTTGTAGTCGGTGAGGCAACCATCACCGCGACTTGCGGCGACAAGTCCGCGACCTGTAAGGTTACCGTCAACCCTATACTTGCAGAAAGCATCGCCCTTGACAAGACCGAGCTTACGCTCACCATCGGCGCGAGCGAGAAACTGACTGCGACCGTCCTTCCCAGTGATGTCACCGACAAGGTCGTCACCTGGTCGACCTCCGATGCGTCAATCGCCACAGTCGACGCTGATGGTAATGTCACCGCCGTTGCAGTCGGTGAGGCAACCATCACCGCAAAGTGTGGTGACAAGTCTGCGACCTGTAAGGTTACAGTCAACCCGATACTCGCCGAAAGCATCACTCTTGACAAGACCGAACTGACGCTCACCATCGGCGC